>CAZISM010000088.1:0-23369 GCA_964541895.1 uncultured Cytophagia bacterium | reverse complement strand
TAGAAAATATTTTTGCTAATGTCAAATCATTTCCCGGTACAAGCCATGATACTAAATTTCATCAGGATGCTGGTGTGCTTGCTGGCGCTGCGTGCGGGTGTTGCGCCACCGGCGTTTGCCGTGCCTGATACCGCGGCATGGTGTGATACATTAAGAAGCGTCCGGCCGTCCCTGGACCAAACAGCCGAATCCCTGCCGTCCTGGCAATGGGATTTTAATGACATGAATGAAACCGAAGGCTGGTCCATTTCAACGCCGTTGTATGGCGGTGTTATGGGAGGCGCTCTGTGGCTTCGAATTCAGCCGGATACGCTGCTCACAAAGCCGCTGCGCTGGCAGCAGATGGTATGGGGATCCCGTTATAAACATGAGATGCTTTCTCCCCCCGGTCTTGCTATTCCCGCCGACAGGATGAACAAGGTTAAAATGCGAATTCTTAACCGGTCGGCAGAAACAGACGGCTTTGTCTTCTGGCGGAGCCGTGATTATCCCAATAAAGACGCAGGTCGTGTTCGTTATACCATGAAACCGGATTGTGCAGAATGGCAGGAGGTGACCTGCCACATTGACCATCGCTGGCACGGCCTCATCGACCGGATCCGGATTCAGCCGGCATCGAACTGGTGGCGCGGCGATCTGTGGATCGATTGGATCCAAGTGACCAGCGGCGAACCAAGATCCGAGCCGGCCAGGCCGGATCTTTGCAGCCCTGCTGTTGTACCACAGATTACCATTCCGAGAATTTCCCAGACTGATGTCAGCGAGGCCTTCAAAGTCCTGGATGAATGCCTGGTGGTCGATGTGCCGGTTAACGGCTTTAACTTTCCGTTTCTGGCGCCGGGCGGAGCGTATGGTGAAAACTGGTGGCAGTTGGACGGCAGTTTGAACATGGCCGGCGCTAAATGGGTGAATGAAAAAGTAGTTCAGGATATGATGCGCGGTTTTGCCGAGGTGCAGGCCAATAATCCGGATGGACGCATCGATCTGTGGGGCGGCGCACCGGTGCGTGGCCAAATCGCCCATGTGAGCAGTCTGCCGCGCTATTTTGAAGCCGCGTATGATATCGCCCGCCGCACCTCTGATCAATCGCTGCAAATGTTGATTTATAACACCATGCAAAAATACCTGGCTTACTGGTTTTCGCCGGCCAAACGGGACGAACGCACCGGACTGATCATGGCGGTGTTTGAAGAAACGTTTGGCTATCCGCATGATCAGCTCGATCATATCGCTGCTGTTGATTTGAATGTCGCGGTCGCATTGGGCTGTCGTTATGCAGCTATCCTGGCGGAAACATCAGGCAGAATGGAGGAAGCCGCAAATTATAAAATATTTTTTGACGATCTGGCCAACGCCATAAATCGCCACATGTGGGACGACTCCCTGTCAGCCTACTGCAATTATGATGTAAAAAACAATCGAACGAGTCCGCGTCTGATGTGCACCACTTTTGATCCTTTGCGATGCGGCATTGCACCTGCCGATCGCGCTCAAAAACTGCAAACGCTGCTAACCCGGAGTGAATTGTTCAACTGGGGCGTTCGTCCGGTCACGAGCATCGCCCGGACCGAACCGGATTACGTTGAAGCGGTTGGGCCGTATGATGGACGGGCCTGGTTCGGCGACATCTGGACGCTGCGCAACATGGCTGTTATCGCCGGTTTGCAGGATGCCGGCATGCACGATCTGGCTGCCGAGCTGACCTGGTCGACCATTCAGACGTTCAACAACAATTATTGTGAGTATGTGGCACCCTCCACTGGATCCGGCGAAGGCGTAAAACGCTACGGCTGGTCAGCTTCCCAATATATTCAGGCTATCATCGAGCATCTATTTGGCATCGATTATGATGCTCTGCACGGGTATGTACGGATCTTTCCGCATATTCCGAACATACTGGCCGGACAGGAGATCTCTATTCGCCACCTGATATTGCCGACGGCAAAAGGTACTCGCCTGGATGTGAGCGTAAAACAGTCGGTTGATTTGCACAGCATGGAAGTGGCCATTACGATCAACGGAAAGAGGCCAGAGTTGAAACTGCAGGTGCTGTGCGGCAATGCCGGGAACAGAAGGTACGAGATCAGAAACCAGAAAGGCAGGATTTTACCGGCTCTGGAAAAATTGTCCGGGGTGAGCGGCGCCGTCGGGGTGGAGATGAAACTGGCAGAATCAGAAAGGATTACGTTCACAGCGAAATAATACAATGCAAGTGCGTTAGGTCTGTGCGTGCAGAACCGTTAACGGGACGCCCGGAGATGCCGCAAAGAGCGCGGCGCCATCCGGGATCCCTGGGTTGCACAAAATGCTCTTGATGTGCCTTATATTCAGTTCGGGTTTACTCGAGTCAGGATGTCACGGAAATCATCGAAGGTCATCCCGGTGCTGGCGAATATAAAAGTAGGGGCCTTGGCCAAACGGTATACATAGCCGCAGTGTGCGGTTACGCGAACGCCATTACTGGTCGCCTTGACGATCTGGTGCGGCGGTTCATAAAATCCAAAAGGTGCGCTCGACAGATGATACGTTTCTGCTTGCGGCCACAGGCGAATTCCTTGTTTGCTCACAATGCTGGCCCTGGATGAATCAAGCGAGACCTCGACAAAAGCCGGCTTGTCCGCCAGTGAATGGCTTGTCCGACTATAGCAGGCGATCAGGTTATCACCGTTTTGAAATATCGACAGCTGCAGGTCAGGATGGATGAGCAGCGTCTCGCGCTCTTTCGCATGGAGCAAAAAATCGGCATCCGGCACGGTCATGTCAAAATCGATTCTGACAGGTTGGGCGAGATGGAGATACTGGCGGAGACTGAGAGAATATTTTGTTACACACCCTTCATAGCTGGCGCCCCAGCTGGTGCACTGCAGCTGTTGTACATCCAGAGTTAAATCCCGCGCCGCCAGCAACCTGTTGAATTGCCGCCAGCAGTTCAGGGCATGGAGAGCGGTGAACAGCTCTTCTTTATTCCAGGCCTCTTTTTGTCTGGTCAACATGTCTTTCAGATTTGAAAGGATCTCTTTAGAAAAACTATTCTCCTGTTGTTGCCAATAGGAGGGGACAAGGCCGTCGCTGTCATCCAGCAGAAAAAAACGGTCCCCAAGAAGTGAATCTGCCAGCAGATTGAAATCATGCACCGGACCGGATTTTATTGTATTCCAGGGAATGACCACCAGAGCGTCGCCGGCGCCAAAATCATGCAGTTGGGCCCGCCATAGGTCAGCACAGAGGCGTTCGCGTGCCAGGTATTGGCCGGTGCGCGCGTCCATCTGGTCCAGCTTTTTGTTTTGTGTCATGTCCGCATAACAAAATCCGTGAATGAGCAGGTACAACCGTTCAATTTTATGAGGCGCAGCCATCCAGCGGCTGTTGCGGGCGGTCGATGTTCCGGGCAGGCTGGTGCAAATGAAAAGCGTCAGATACGCCATTGTGAGCAGGGTATTTTTCAACAGTTTGTCCTTTCCTGCCTGGTTGCAGGCGTCCACCTGTCCAGCGCGAGCACAGCTGATGAGGTGTGGTCCAGGGAAAGCGTGAGCCCGTGCTACCAGATGAGTTTCGTGGTCAATGGCCGGCCTGGGCGCAGCAGTTGTAGCCAACGTGGTCTCTTCTTATGGCAACTGCGGGCTGGTCACCTTTTTTTCTCGCTTGCATGCGATCTCTGGTGTGGTTATTTTAGTCGAAGGCACAGTGATTTGCCGCCAGACCATACTTTTAAATTTCATCACACTGCCGTACGCCAGAGGATCCCGCAAAGAAATGTAGGGATACAGAAGTGAATTTGCAACTGATGTTTGGCACGGTAGTTGAAATGGTTATGCTGCGCCTTCTGGGTGATTTGTAACCATTTGAAAAATAATAGCAGAATTTGTGCGCTTTTTGGGGGTGTCATACATAGTTTGACAAAAAAAATCCATCTGTCACGGATAGGTGACAGCTCAACATAGTATGGACATAAACCAGGGGCAGGAACATATATGAACACCAGCGATTATCTGCTTGAGCAGGCCTGTGACGGCAACGTTGTCTTGATTACAGAGCAGGGTACGTTTACGTATCAGGAACTGCGAGAGGCCAGTTCCCGGCTGGCCGGCGAACTTTTGAAGTTGGGGATCAAGCCGCTGGACCGGGTCGGCATTCTCGGCAACAACAGCCTTTTCTGGGTGGCATCGTATCTGGCGATCCTGAAACTCGATGCGGTCGCCGTGCCATTCGCGGTTACGCTCAAAGTGGAAGATGTTCAAAAAAATGAAAGATTCGCAGACTGCAAAATTGTTTGCGCGGAAGAACATTTTTATAAACGGTTTGCCGCTGCCTTTGCCGGACACATTTCTATCATCCTCGATTCGGTGCTGCAAACGCCGGGACCTTCTGATTGGCCGGCCGTCGATGCCGGCCACGACCTCCATCAGGATGCCGCGCTGATGTTGACGTCCGGTACGACCGCCCGGCCCAGAGCGGTGCGCGTGACGCACCGCAACATTCAGGCCAACACGGACTCTATTATCGAGTATCTGGCGCTGGATCGAAATGAACGTATGATGGCTATTTTGCCGTTTTATTACTGTTTCGGTACCTCCCTGCTGCACACACACCTGCGCACCGGCGCCTCGCTGGTGCTGAACAACTCGTTTGTGTATCCCGAGCTGGTGCTGGACCAGATGCAGACCTATGACTGCACCGGATTTGCCGGCGTGCCGTCTACCTATCAGATGCTGCTGCGCAACAGCACGTTCCCGCGGCGGGCGAAAAAGCCGTTGCGCAAAATCCAGCAGGCCGGCGGCAAATTGCAAAATGTATTGATTACGGAACTGGTCGCCTGCCAGCCGCAGGCGCAGGTATTTGTCATGTACGGTCAAACAGAGGCTACGGCACGGTTGTCCTATCTGCCGCCGGCCCTGCTGCCGACTAAATTGGGTTCCATGGGCAAGGGCATTCCCGGCGTCGAATTGCGCGTAATTGGTGATAATGGAACTGCGGTACAGCCCGGGGAGGTGGGAGAAATTATTGCCATCGGCGACAACATTTCGCCCGGCTACTGGCAGGACCCGCAAGCCACAGAAGAAAAATTTGTCAACGGCACCCTGCGGACCGGTGATCTGGCGACGGTGGATGAAGACGGCTATATTTATATTGTCGATCGCAAAGCGGATTTTATAAAGTCCTACGGATATCGCATCAGCAGCCAGGAGGTGGAATCGTGTGTCCTGGAAATGCCGGAACTGGTTGCAGCGGCGGCCATCGGCGAGCCGGATTTGATACGAGGAGAAGCCATCAAGGTGTTCGTGACGTTGCGTACTGGCACTGAGGTATCCCCGCAGGACATATTGGCCTTTTGCAAAAAGCGGATGCCAAGACACATGATCCCCAGAGACATTGTGGTGGTCAATAGCCTGCCGATGAACGCCCATGGCAAAGTGATCAAAGGCGAGTTGAAAAAGCTCGATATCGGTACGCCGCCGTCCGGCGTGGCCGTTGCCTGATAGCCCGAATATGACTGCAGCGGCCGTCTGCTATACATGCGCTATTGGGTGCGCGTAACATCCGCTCTGTGTGGGCAGATGGGCGGTCTGGTACACCAGACCGCCACGTCCTTCAGCGGACCAACATCCGCCTTCCAATTGCGGCATGGCCGCATTTAACAGAACTGCTTAGAACCCGTTGAGCTAATGCTGCATCCGCGATTTTTGCATCACAGCCGGACCAAAAATCTCGGCGATTATCTGCCTGCAGATTCCCCCAAACAGGTACCCACGGCCCGAGCCACGTTCAGCAACGGATGATCCAGAGGAACGGTTCGGGTTTTTCCACCCACTTGCTCAATGGGCACCATAACAATTTCCTGTCCACGCAGCGCAACCATCTGATTGACTTGTCCGGCGGCAACCGCCTCGGCCGCGGCCACGCCGAAGCGAGTGGCCAGCAGCCGGTCATTGGCCGTTGGCGGTCCGCCGCGCTGCAGATGGCCCAGCACGGTGGCCCGTGTTTCATAGCCGGTCCGATCTTCTATCTCGTTGCCCAGTTTCACCGCAATGCCGCCGAGGCGAATGGCTTCCGGGCTGTCGTTTACCACCCGGCTGATGGTCCATTCACCGCCGCGAGGTTTGGCTCCTTCGGAAACGGCAATGATGCTGAAATGCCGGCCCCGCAGGCGCCGTTCCTGAATTTTTTCACAGATGGCGTCCAGGTCGTATTCAATTTCCGGGATGAGGATGATATCCGCTCCGCCGGCAATGCCGGCTCCGAGCGTGAGCCATCCGGCATAGCGGCCCATGATCTCCACCAGCATGATGCGGTGGTGGGATTGTGCTGTGGTGTGGATGTAATCGATGGCCGAGGCAGCGGTGGTCATGGCCGTGTCAAAACCAAAGGTGACATCCGTGCCAAACAGATCGTTGTCAATAGTCTTGGGCACGCCCACTACCGGCAATCCCGACTCCATCAGCTTTCTGGCTATGGTCATGGAGCCGTCGCCGCCGATGCAGACCAGTGCGTCGATTTCGTGTTCAGCGATATGTTCCATGACCTGAGCCGACCTGTCTTTTTTAACCAGATTGCCGTCGATGCGGGTGGCATAGTCAAAAGGATTGGCTTTGTTGGAAGTACCCAAAATGGTGCCGCCGATCTGCAGTATGCCGGAAACATCGTCATAGTCCAGAGGCCTGAACCGATTTTCAATCAAGCCCTCAAAGCCGTCTTCAAAGCCCACCACAGATATCTTGTGCTGCAAGGTCAGAGCCTTGACGACGCTGCGGATCACCGCGTTCAGTCCCGGGCAATCGCCGCCACCGGTCAATACTCCAACTCGTTTGATTTTTTTCATACCTCGTTTTCCTCTAGCTATTGCCTTTAAATTCGAATGTATATAATTTTGCAAACGCCTTCAGCCGATGCGCCAGAGCCGGTTCTGCACAATACAGGATCGGGTGCGGGCCTACATACACATTGCAGATGTCGTCAACGCCGGGGATATCCACCAGCACCCGCGTGGCGCAGCCGCCTGCGGACGCGGTGGCCGGCGATTCCACCACCTTGCCGTGCCAGCAGGATAAAAGCCGCTGTTCGGGAACATATTTGGCCAGCAGCACCGGATCGTCCGGCGTCCATTGCACATCCAGCGCCGCCGTCCTGGGCAGTTGATGAAAGAACGGCCGGATACAGAACTTTTGTGGCGGCTCGGTCTGGCCATGCAATTGCAGGGCGCAGGTGCAGTGCGCACCAAAATAGAGATTCCTGTTGATGTCAAAATCGGGATTGTGCTGGAATCCGGGCCGGTCGAACAGCCACCGCCCCAGCATGAGTGTCATGGCGCTGTCGGGAAAATCCTCGCAGGCACAGGGCATCAGAGCGCTGTTGTGCAGGGAAAAGCTGATGCAGGGTTTGCGTTCCTTCAACATCAGACATTTGATGGTCACGGCATCGGCCTGATACCGTTCCATCATCATCTGTACGGCGCGATGGGCGCGAAAGCCTTCGATGATAAACTCGTCGGTGACATCGGTAACCTGCTGAGCCGATTTTTTAAAGGCCATGGCGTCGCGCACCAGCTGGTCATCGCGACGAATGCCGTCAAAAACATCGTTGTATTCTTGCGCCGGCACGCCGAGAATATCCACCTCCAGGCCGGCATCCCGCAGCGCCGTCTGTTCTGTAAATTCGGAAATACGCAGCAGACGGCTTTGCGCCATCATCTTGCGTGCGTGTACGGCGTACAGGGCGTGCTGGATCGCTGCCCAGTTGTCGATGGAATGGATGTAATAGATGCCTTCTGCGCTCATTAGGTTTTTGGGCGGTAATTGGTGACTGGAACCGACCGGATGATAGACGATGCAGGGTACCCCGCACTCTTTGGTTATGTTGAACGTCCAGCCGGAAAAGGTATTCCAGAAATTAAAGATCAGCAGCGCATCGGGCCGTGAGGATTGAACCCGGTTAATCAGGTTGGTGACTTCGGCTGAAGTATAGATGGCGCGGGACTCTACATCCAGTATGATGCCCATGGCGGAAGCCATGGATTTGATTTTTTCTGTATACCGGCCCTGCTTTTCTTGCGGTTGAAACTGGTTGCCTGGCCAGGTATACCAGTTGTACGGTGCCCAGGCATCTTCCAGCCGACCGCCCTGCACCACCTCATCCGGTGGATAGAGAAACACCACTTTGACCGTGGCCCGCGCCTTGTTTTTTTCAGATGGTCCTGTGGACCAGGCGGAAGCCATGGCCGGCACGGCCAGACCGGTGGCCGCGGTATAGATCATACTGTGTTGCAGGAATTCCCTTCGGTTAATGCTGTTGGCATCACATGATTCACACATGGGCACTCTCCAGTTTAGCTTCGTTCCATTCCATGTTACATAAATGGGGCGCAAAAAACAAGGGCAAAAAATGAGGGGATAACTGTTTTTTTGTTAGTTTTTTTTAAGTACATTCTGCAAAGCTGTCTTTCCGGCAGGAACGATGACATACTAATCACTCAGTTAGGCTATCGGGATCTGCGCCAGGCTGTAGGCCTGGCCGCGGTGAAAAGCAGGTCCACGAACGGCTGCTGGTAACTATGCATACCTGCCGACACTCCTCGACAACCGGAGGCTATTATGACTGATGCAAAGAGCTTTTGGTCAATATGGATAATGTTCTTTCTCAGCGCGTTCATACTCACCGTGCCGGGGCGAGCCGGGCAGGACGTCGACCAGGAGGCGATGCGACACGAGCTCTTGCCGCCGCGATTGACCATCGCCATGTGGGATTTTTCCTGGCTGTATATGCATTATCCGGGTGGCGCGTTTGCGGACTGGAACCAGGCCCTCGATGAATTGCTGGAACGGCGTTTTAATACGGTGCGCATCGACGCGTTTCCGCTGTTGATTGGCAAGCTGACCAGTCCCGGGCAGCGGGTGACCATCGCGGCAGATCGACTGCGCAATTGGGGCCAGACCGATCGGGATGTGGAACACGACGTGCAACAGGAGCTGGTGGAATTCATGAGCCTGACGAAGAACAAAGGCATCTATGTCATCCTGTCCACCTGGAATTTTGACTGCAAAGAGTTTCCCAATCTACGCCAGGATTTCAAGACCCGGGAACAGGTCTGGTCGGCGTGGGAAAAAACGCTGGATCTGCTGGCGCAAAAAGATCTTTTGACTCATGTCCTCTATGTGGATCTGGACCAGGAGTTTCCCTATTTCAGCCCCTTTGCGCAGGCCATCGACGACCTGCAGGGCAAACAGCCGGGCGACGGGAAAAACGCCGAAGGGCTCTTTTCCGGATTTAAATGGAACGAGCGCCAGATGTCCTTTGTGCGCAACCTGCTGGATGGTTCGCTGAAACATTTTCAACAGCGCTATCCCGCTCTGCGTTTTACCTTTTCGCTGACCGAATTCTGGCAAGAAGTACGCGCCATGCAGCTAAAGTCGCTGGACGTGCTGGAAATACATATCTGGATGACGCAAAGTGAGCGGTTTCTCAACCGGACAGGATTTGGCGACCTGGTCAAGGACCGCGGCCGGCACGATTACAGCGACTATATGCGGCGCATCAATAGCACCATGACGAGCGTTCGCCCCATGCTGTTGAACGAAATGATCGAGCGCATGCGGTTTGTTCAGGAATGGGCGCAGGAAATCGGCGCGCCGTTGACGACGACCGAAGCCTGGGGACCGTGGTGGCACATGGATCATCCCGACCTGGACTGGCAATGGTTGTATGACTGGTGCGAACAGTGCGTGGAACTGGCCCCGCAATTCGGTTTCTGGGGCGTAACGCCATGGAATTACAGCCATCCCTACTGGAGCAACTGGAAGAACCTGGATTGGTACCGGCGGGTGAATGAAAATTTTCTTTTACAGGAGTAGGCAGCAAATGGAGGTACGATTACCATGAAAAGCTGTCAGGTCATTGCATGCGGTCTGTTGCTGTTCAGCTATAGTTGCGCGCAAGACAGCAGTGTCATGCAGACAAAATACACGCACCAGAAACAATCCGAGTTCCGCGTCCGCGTTGCCAGTGTTTCTGTGATTCCGGACCGCTGGGACAAGAAAGGCAACTGGCAGCGGTTGCAGGAGCTGGTTACACAAGCCGGCCGACAGGGTGGAGCCCAACTAGTGGTCACCCCGGAGGGCGTGCTGGACGGTTATGTCATTAACGACGTCAACTCCGAAAAAGACAGCACGCGAAAAAAATCCCTGTTGCGGCAGTTCCATGACCTCGCAGAACCTTTGCATGGGCCGTACATCCGGCAGGCGCGTCGTCTCGCCGATACCCTGAATATTTATCTGGTCATGGGTTTTCTGGAAAAGGCCGGTCCCGTTCTTTATAATGCCGCGCTTCTTTTGGATCCGGATGGCGATATCATCGGCCATTATCGCAAAAGCCACTTTGCCCAGGGGTATCGTGTCAATCCGGATACATACCGGCCCGGTGACGAATTTCCTGTTTTCTCCACTCCGTTTGGCAAGGTGGGCATTCTCATCTGCTATGACCGTCAGCTTCCTGAGCCGGCCCGCATTCTGGCGCTCAAAGGCGCACAGCTTCTCCTGGTGCCGTCCTATGGCAGTTATACCGACGAGCACGGCTGGAACACCGCGCTCATGCGCACACGAGCCTATGAAAATTCCATGCCCGTCGTCTTTTGCAACCCGTATCAGAGTCTCATACTTTCTGACCGGGGCGAGGTGAAAGCGGAGGGAGGGGCGGGACAAATCGTATATGCCGAGCTGGCAACGGCGCCGGACCGGTATGCCAGACGTTTTGAAAATCGCCGTCCAAACCTGTACAGGGAACTGATTGGCCCGGATGATCCGGCCAGGTAATGAGGAGGATGTATGACAGGTCGCTGTTTGTTTCTGGTTTTTATTCTGCTGGCAGTTCCGCTTTTTGCTCAGAATGAAATTCTGATCACCGATTTTGAAGATCCCGGATTTTTGGCCAACTGGGATGGCCTGGTGCCGTTCCGGCAGACGGACGCTCATGCCTCTTCCGGCCGGTTCGGCATGGCCTTTGACATTCCCCGCTGGGACGAAGAGAACGGAGCTGATCCACGGCCGCGCGTGCGTCTGCCCTTTGCCAACGGCAAGGGTTTCCCCGCCAGGGATTGGAGCGACTATGGTGCCGTTGCGGTTGATGTCTGGCTGGACGGAGCTGAAGAGGGTGGATTCGGCATAAAACTTGTCGACGGCTCCGGCGCTTCCAGTTGGACGACCTGGATCGACGTCAAGCCGGGCCGCCTGCATCAAGCAGTCCTCACCATGGAGGAGGCCTCCGGAGATGTGGATATTACTGATGTAGAGGCCGTGGTTCTCTATGCCCTGCGCCCCAAGCACGGTTATATTCTCACCGTGGATCGACTGCGCTGGCTGCCGAAGGGACCGGTGCCGGTAGCGGTTCTCGAATTGGCCTATCCCAATTATCGCAACTGGATCCTGCCGGAGGCTCGCGGCCTGGAGGTGGTCGCGCATATAAACGCCAAAGAGTATGGCTATCAGCTGTCGGAATTGCAGATGGAATTGAGCTGGCAGGCCGGTGCCATATCGCGGAAAACCGATCTGCCGATACAAGCGCAGGAGGCACGCTACGGCATAGCACTGGATGAAGGCACGTTCAAATCTGTCACCCTGTCTGCCCGTCTGCTGCGCAGATCCTCCAAAGCGGTGTTGCAGTCAAAAGAGTGGCATCTGGAAAAACTGTCGACGACGGACGTAGCCCGGCTACCGGTTTATATCGATCAGAACAACAACACCATCGTTGATGGCAAACCGTTTTTTCCGTTAGGCTTTTATGCCAGTTCGACAGAGACGCAAATCAATGAAATTGCCGACAGCCCGTACAACACGCTGCTGTTTTACGGCACCAACCATATTCCCAAAAATCGCATGACCGCCTTGCTGGATACCCTGGTGAGCAAAAAGCTGAAACTGATCTATTGCATGAACGATGTCTACGCCAGGGCGACGTATCTGGAAAAGAAAGATTGGGAAGGAATTATAGGCAATGAGGCCATCAGCAAAGCGGTGGTGGAGGCGTATCGGGACCATCCGGCCATTTTGGCCTGGTATCTCAATGATGAGTTACCCAGAGAGCAACAGGCCGAGCTGGAGGACTATTATCGTCGTGTGCGGGAACTGGATCCTGGCCATCCCACGCTGATCACGTTGTGTCAGAAAAAAGATTTCGCCTGGTTGTGGAAAACAACGGACATTCTTTCCGGCGATCCGTATCCTATCCCGCAAGGCAACGTTATTGAAGTGGTGCAGGCTATGAAAAAAGCAAAGCAGGCCAGCATGGGCACGCAGGCGGTTTGGCTGGTGCCGCAATCCTTTGCCTGGTATCAGCACAATCCCCCCAACAGCGATCGTGGCCGTATTCCTTCACAAAAGGATCTGGAGAGCGGCCGTGCGCCCAACCAGGCTGAAGGGCGCTGTATGACCTATCTGGGGCTGGTGCAGGGCGCCAAAGGGCTGATCTACTGGTGCTATTACAACATGCGCGTTCTGCCGCAATATGAAGAGATGTGGCGCTGGATGAAAGCCATAGGTGCGGAAGTTAAAGAGTTGTCACCCACCCTGCTGACGGCGCAGGATCTGGGTGCGGTTGCGCTCGATCGGGAGATCAAGGATTTTTATACCATGTTGAGAAAGGAAGGCGACACCTGTACGTTGTTGGCGGTGAACGCCGGCGCCGCAACGTGCGAGCCTGTGTTCAAGCTCCAGGTGGCGGCGCAGACGTCGATAGAGGTTAAATTTGAAAATAGAAATATTACCTCAGGTAAGAACAGGTTTCGCGATGGCTTTGAACCTCTGGCCGTACATGTATATCGCTGGCGGAGCGATCGGTAGCTGTTGCTGACTTTATTTGCCTGAACGGAACGATGGACGTGGCCGAAGCATCATGCTGTGGCTGCAGCTTGAGCACGACACGCCCAACTCTGGTTTTTAATAACAGGAGGTTTTCATGAACGTTCTTGATCGTCGAGAGTTTCTGCAAAAATCCACCGGCGGTGCCGGAGTTATGCTGGGTGCGCCGTTGATCAAATCGGGGATGAGCAAAGATAAACCAAATGATACCGTTCGCGTCGCCGTCGTCGGCATCCGCAGCCGTGGTGCGGTCTATGGCGGCGGCGGCCATCTGGTCAACCTGAATAAAATACCCAATGTCAAAATCACCAAAATCTGCGACATCGATGAGCGGCTGTTTCCTGACACCATTAAAGAATTTGAAAAAATAGCCGGCTACCGGCCGCAGACAGAAACCGATTTTCGCCGCCTGCTGGACGACAAGGAGGTCGACGCCGTCTCTCTGGCGACGCCGGATCACTGGCATGCGTTGCATACGATCTGGGCATGCCAGGCCGGCAAGGATGTGTATGTGGAAAAGCCGATTTCCTACACCATCGAAGAGGGCCGCAAAATGGTGGACGCGGCGCGAAAATATAATCGCATCGTTCAGGTGGGCACGCAGAGCCGCAGCAGCAAGGTGGTCATGGAGGCGGTGCGGCTCATTCAGGATGGGGTCATCGGCAAGCCCTATATGGGGCGAGGCATTGTCTACCGCTACCGCGAAAGCATCGGCCGGGTCAAGGACAGCCCGATACCGGAAGGCGTCAATTGGGACGTTTTCCTGGGACCGGCGCCGTACCGGCCGTTCAATGAAAACCGGTTTCACTACAACTGGCACTGGGTGTGGGATACCAGCACCACCGAATTCGGTAATAACGGCACCCACGCCATGGACCGCATCCGCTGGGCGATGAACAAACGGGTGCATCCCAAGGTCATCCATTGCGTGGGCGGTTTGTACAACCGTACGGACACCGACCAGGAAGTGCCCAACCTTCAGGTTGCCACCTACGAGTACGATGACGGCACTCTTTTTGAACTGGAGGTGCGTTGTTTGGACAGCAATCCGGAGGCAGGCGTGCGCGGCGGCAGTTTTGTTTACGGTACCGAGGGGTGGATGTTCATCGATCATCTCGAGTTTAAAACTTATTTGGGCCGCAACAACGATCCAGGCCCGGCCATGACCGGCAAGGATCTGCAGCCGGTCGTTGACCGTCTGGAGCCGATCCATTTCGGCAACTGGATCGATTGTATTCGTTCACGAAAATGGCAGAATCTGAATGCCGATATTGCCGAAGGCCACATCTCCACCGCACTGATGCACCTGGGCAACATCTCCTATCGCACCGGACGCAAACTGCAGTTTAATTCCGCCGCAGAAAAATTTGTCGATGATGAGGATGCGGATTCTTACCTGACGCGTCAGTATCGGCCGCCGTATGTGCTGCCGGAAAAGGTGTGACGTGATTTTTGCATGAATGATCAAACAATGTCGGACACCTCGAAGGTGTCCGACATTTAGTCCAGACTTTGGATTCATCCATCCGTTATAAAATACCCGTTGCCGCAAAAATTAAACAGTCGGGATCTATTTGCTTTATATGACCAGCTGGTAATTTATCTGGCAGCAGGATTCGGTTTATTCGCGAGGCGTAAAACAGCAATTTTATGTGCTCTATAGAGCCTGTTGATTATCGCGTTGCCCAGCGCAGGGAAAGCACAGCCGTCTTCTCAGCTTTACAACACTTTTGACAAGCCTAGAAATCGGCCACACGCGCGATGGTTCGGAATTGCCCGGCAGCGCCTATCCGTTGGTAGGTCTGCTGCGACCAGGTATAGGCTTCAGGCCTGTTGCCGACAAACGCGATGGGCATCGGGCACAACAGCCCTGGAATCTGATTAACATCCGTGATGCGAAGACAGTTGAGCATCTCCAGGGCTTCGCCTCTGCCGTCCGGTCGACTGGCGGCATTTTGTGTGGCCGGCGGATTCTGCAACAGCAGAGCACTGCAGCGGCCATTTAACAGCGCCGCATACAGCGCGATGACCGCCATTTCTCCTTGCGCGGCCAGAGCGATCTGCCCGTCATTCACACCTGCCAGGGTTTGTACAAACTCGATGCAGCGTAATACATCATACACCCGCATGGAGGCCAGGGTGCGGCCGGTCCAGGCAGCTGCGCGACGCAGATGCCACTGCTGTTCCGATGCCCAGCCGGTATCGCCTACGCCTCGACAATCCAAAATAGCCACATTCCAATTTTTGCTCAATTCTGCGATGAATGTTTCGCTGGCACCGCGGCTCTCATCCGGTTGGCGCAAAACGATCATCAGGGGATTTTTTTCCTGCTGAGGGTTATGCCAGCGAATGGTGGTGCGCAGTCGCCACTCTTCTTCAGAGACAAAGCTGTAAACGGTCAGACCATGTCGGGCGCCATCATCGCTGCGGAATTCGCAGGCGGCTGCGAAAGCTGCCGGTTCTTTGGGGAAAGCGGCAAAAGTCCTGGTTTGTAAAAACTGCAGGGTTTTTTCTTTTTGTGCCGCAACCTCTTCGCGGCTAGACAACGTCGGCGGCTCCGGCAATTTGACAAAAGTGTCCTGAATGGTCAGCGTTCTGTCTTTGGGCAGCGGGCCATTGACAAATACCCGCAGGCGATCATTTGAAAGCTGCGCCTGTCCCGATTCGTCCAGGTCGCCGATCTCTGTGAGCGGAATCTCTTTTTGCTGCAGATGCTTGATGAAAAACGCCAGGATGGCCTGCCGCGAATCGCGGTGGTAGGAATGGCCGCCGGGCGTTTCCACAAGCTGCAGATTATGGGAAGCGCCATATACATCGTACATTTGCTTGATGGTTTGATGCAACTCCCGCACCGATTCTATGGTATTGAGCCCGTCGCGATTCGACTGCACCATCATAAGCGGCCGCGGTGCGATGAGGGCGCCGATATCGTGGAAATCGCGCTGATAGGTGTTGATCGGCATCATGCAATCACAATGGTTGTCAATCGTTTTTGTCTGCAGATGGGCTTTCAGCGTGCTGGCGCCGCAGGCCGTGGCAACCGCCTTGATCCGCTGATCCGCAGCGGCGATGTACCAGCTCTGGGCGCCGCCTCCGGAAATGCCGGTCACGCCCAGTTTCTCTGCGTTCACCTCTTTGCGGGCACATAACAGGTCCAGTCCGCGTATGGCATTCCAGAGCTCCACGCCGGCCGGCGTATAGCCGCGACTGTACCAGTGAAACCAGCCGTTGGCGTAACAGCCCCAGTGTTCGCCGCGAATTTCTCCCCACTGAATGGTTTCGATAATCAAACAGACGAATCCGAGCTGGGCAAATTTGCGGGCGTGCGCCTGATAATGAACCTTTTGCGTTTCGGCATGGCCGCATACATAAAGAATGGCAGGAACCGGTTTTTTAATCCCGGTCGGGATATAAAGATTGGCCGGTACGTACAGATCCGGCAACGACTCATAATACAGCTTTTCAATGCGAAAGCCATCCTGAGGGATGGTTTCGACCAGTTTGACATTCAACGCTGGACGCTGTCCATGCAAGGGCACATCGTAGAGCCCCATCATCTCCAGGAACTCTTGCTCGCGTTTCCCGCGAATCGCCTGCCAGTCGGCACGTGAGCCGATGCCCGAATAATGGCTGTCTGTTAATTCTGTTGCCACTCGCATCAAATGCATTCGCATGTTGTTGGGCTGGTCGAGCAAAGGCAGGGAGCAAGGCTCCGGGTCCTGCGCCGGCGTGACGGCGGCGCACAAAGCTATTAACAGGACCATTTTCTGTAACATAGGCTCTCCAAAAGAATAGGTGACAGCATGTTGCTGTCTCTGTGCCAGGCGCCAGTGAACGGGATTATGTCGGACATTATGAGTGGCGACCCTGAGATCAGGGAAAAGGGACGTTTGGGGTGTGATCAGAATTTTAGCTGTGCCCGCGCAAAAGGTGTTGTGCACGGGCGCTGCTGGTCCTTTCTGGCCGGCCACCACTCCGAATCCGGATTAACAGAAAAGTGGTAAAGATAAAACCAGCTGCATTTTTCTCATCAGCGCTTCCATGGTGTTACCATTGGTCGCCGTTTATGCTGGCTGGTTCGATCGATCCAGGGTCTGTACTATGAATCCGGTTATGTTTCGTTCCTGGTCGAGGAGGGGGGTGATGTACAGGTCGAACCTGGCGATGTCGGTACGTGTGGTTTTGTAGGTGACTTGTGTGAAATCAAAATCGGTTTGAAATCGTATCGCTTCACCCTGTTTCAATTTTTTCCGCAATTCCAAGGGGATCGCCTCGTCGGTAAAGAGATCGAATCCCACGGTATCTTCATACGCCATGCCAAAGATGGCCATGGCTGCCGCATTGCCGGCCTGCCATTTTCCCTGCGCGTCATAGTATTCGATGGGAATTGGAGATTGTTCGAACAGAGCTGCCAATGCCTTGGCTTCCGGAATGGGATTGGGACGCAATTCCACCGTCATATCACCTCCTTTTCATAACAGAATCCGTGCAAAATGGGGCAGTATGTCGAGAATATACAGTCACAGATCTGCAATGTCAACAAAAAAGCGCAGATGTTATGAAAACATACAGTAAAAACTTGACAAAGTCATAAATAATTGTATCTTAACTTTAAGCGTTAACGGTTTACCTTATTTTTGGGAGGTATGAGCATGTATTTGAAAACATTTTTGTGTGTGCTGGCCGCTATCCTGGTTTGCCAGTGTTCAAACCGGACAGCCCCAAAAACTGCTGTTACCTTCCAGAGCATTCTTCTGGATGACACTGTTGGTCGACACCCCAGGGTTGCAGACATCAATGATGACGGCCGCAACGACATTGTGCTTTTGGCTGATTATGTGTCGGCAGACGGCAAAGATCTGAAAAAGTTAAAAGAGGTGGCCGTCTATCTCGCACCGGACTGGCGCAAGGTCGTGCTCTTGCACCTGAATTATCGTGCCTGCGACATGGAGTTGGCGGACATGGATGGCGACAACGATTTCGATCTGGTGGGCCGTGCCGCAAAGGATACTTTGGCTGATGAAAAAGAAGCGATGAACTTCTGGCTGCAGAATCCCGCTCCGGGCGGTGATCCCCTGCACGACCCCTGGCCCAGGCATGACATCGGGCGAAGCGAGTACGTCAAAGACATGGCCGTTGCTGATTTCAATCGCGATGGCAAACGGGATTATGTGGCGCGTCTCGATCATCACCTCTTTCTCTGGTTGCAGGAAAATTTTCAGACCTGGCGATTGATTCGTTTTACCATCCGGCCACATGAAGGTATGGACGTCGGTGATCTGGATGGCGATGGCGATCCTGATATCATTCTCAACGGCTATTGGCTGGAAACGCCGCCTGAGCCGCTGACCCAGCCGTTTATCGAACATGTTATTGACAGCACATGGTATTCACAGTCCACCGGCAAATGGATGGATAACTCGTGTCGTGTGTTCGTGGAGGATATGGACGGTGATAAAAAGCTTGACGTGCTTTTTTCTCATTCGGAAATGCCCGGCTATCCCGTTTCCTGGTATAAAAATCCAGCTGATCCCCGCCAGGCCGGCTGGACCGAACATGTGATTGGCCAGGTGGACTATTGTCATACCGCATTGGTCGGCGATTTAGATCTGGACGGCGATATGGATGTCATCGCCGGAGAACTGATACACGGCACAGATCCGGATCCGCAGGGTCCGCATCCGGTCGTCGCTTTTCTTAACCAGGGCGATGGCATCACCTGGTTACGGCAGGAGATCGATCAACAGGGCATTTATGGGGGCGAACTGGGTGATTTGCAGGACGACGGCGATCTGGACCTGATCGGTCCGCGGAATTTTCGAACAGCACCGATTTCGCTTTACCTCAACAACGCCGCGGATCTTTCGCCGATACGAGTGCCGTTTCAACAAAAAACAGTGGCTGATGATTTGCCGGCTGGACACACGTTTGCCGGCCTGGCCGATGTCGACCGAGATGGCAAGCTCGACATTCTGGCCTATTACGGCGGGGAGGAGGGTTTCTTGAGCTGGTATCGGACGCCGGATTTTCATCATAGCATCATCCAGCGTGGAAATTTTCATGTCGAGCGACCGGTCGGTGCTGACATCGATGAGGATGGCGATCCGGATCTGTTTCTGGTTCGCAACTCGGATGGCGCTGCGGTGTGGTTGGAGAATCCGCTGCCGCAGGGCGATCCTGGCGCGACCTGGCAGCCGCATGTCATCGGCATGCCGGATGTGCGGGTCAAAGACTATGGCAGTGGTGATTTTGACCGCGATGGCAGAATCGATCTCGTTTTTGCCGGCTACGAGGCTACGATCGTCTATTTTCAAAATAGTCCCGATGACTGGCAAAGCAACCGTTTCGCCTATGCAAACGGACATGAAGGCGCTGATATTGGTGACATGGACGGCGATGGCGATCCGGATATTGTTTTAAACGGCCGCTGGTTCGAAACCCCGACTCTTGCGCGCACGTCTGCTTTTCAGGAACACCTGATCGATGCCCGCTGGTGCAACCAAACCGGTTCCTGGCAGAAAAATTCCACCATGGTGTGTGTCGCAGACATGGATGGTAACGGCCGGGCGGACGTGGTTTTTGCACATTCCGAATGGCCGGGCTATCCGGTTGCCTGGTACAGTGCTGTTGATCCCCGTACCGGGCCGTGGCAGGAGCACATCGTGGATGCCGACTTTGGCTGGTGTGAGACTCTCAAAGCAGGCGATGTCAACGGCGACCGCTATCCCGACATCCTCGCCGCGCGTTTCGAGCGCGCGGTGGAACGGCCTTATGATCACTGGCTCTCCGAACGTCCATATGCCGTGCGCATTTACTACAACCTGGACGGCACAGGCAAGAAGTGGAGCATGCAGCAGGTCTCGACCTATGGCATGTATAACGGCCATTTGGCCGACCTGGAAGGGGATGGCGATGTGGACGTGATCGGCCCTCGCAGTTATTGGCGCGGTCCCATCTCCATTTGGGAAAACCGGCTGCAATGAACATCTCGCCAAGAAAACCATTGACCGCGCGCATCGGCATCTATGGAGTCGGTCATCATACCTATGGGCATCAATTCGATGGCCTGCTGGAGCAGTTGGAAAATAAATTCGCTGCCTTTGAAGCGCGTATCCATCAGTGCGGAGTAAAAGTAGACAACTTTACAACCATACGAAAAGAGCTGCGCACTGTTTGCGGCTGAGAAGGAAGGGACGCAGATATCTGTTGTGCTGGAACCCCATGGATCTCTATCATTTTTGCGGATTCGGAAATTAAATCTCCTTATATTAGCGCTGTGCAGCAGGGTCGACAGGCGCGGTTTCCATGGCAGGAATCACCGGCTGTCGCAGCGGTCTCTGCACCGGTCTTTTGGACCTGGGCGAAGTAAAGAGATGGCACAGGTATGCCTGAAAGGGCACGAGCTGCGTATCGCCACGTTTTCTCCGCATGTTTTTGACATAACGAAAATGGATCGGGCCGACAACAACCATCTGGTTGTTGCGGCGGCCAATACCTGGCTCAATCGCCTTGCTGCTGATGACCATCTGCTGCAAGAGAACAGTCCGCCCCTACCAATTTGACGTAAAGGCCCAAGAGCAAGTAAAAATGGCGCCAAGCCGCAGCGAATTCTTCCGGTTAGCTGGGACCGGTGCGATTGCTTTCGCGAGGAGTGGCAACCCTGGAGTGATGACTTTGCTGCCAGGCCGGCCGGTTGGTCCGGAAGGCCTGAACTCACGGGCCACAAACATGTTTAATACCAGAGGGTGCTATGCAGATTTCATCGATTTTCAGACGTGGTATCATGCTCTGTCTTTTTGTGTTTGCCCCATCTCTGCTTTCGCAGACATGGAAAGTCAACAGTGAGATGTGGGCCGCCACCGATGCGCTTGGACGTAAAGCTCCGGATTGGCAAAAGGCCGGCGGTCCGAGACAGGACAAATACGTGGCCATGTTTTATTGGACCTGGCATACCGACGACCTGGCGGCGTATCCCGACATCGTGGATATTTCCAAAATTCTGCGCCAATATCCGGAAGCCGCGTTCGATAACAATCATCCGGCCTGGAACAATACCGTCGCGCCGGTCAACTGGTGGGGCGAGCCGCTGTTCGGCTATTATCGCACCACTGATGCCTGGGTGTTGCGCAAACACGCGGAAATGCTGGCCGATGCCGGCGTCGATGTCGTCTTTTTCGATTGCACCAACGGCAGTTTTACGTGGAAAACTTCGTATACCAAACTCTTGGAAACCTGGGCCCAGGCTCGACAGGATGGGGTCAAGACGCCGCAGATCGCTTTTCTCATGCCTTTCTCCGCGACTGAAGGCGCAAGGGTCGCCGTGCAAGAGCTCTACACCGACTTGTATCAACCAGGTTTGTATAAGGATTTATGGTTCATATGGAACGGCAAACCCCTCATCATGGCCTATCCGGAAGCGTTGACCGCAAAAGCAGGTGATACGGCAGGTATGAAATTTACAGCAACTTCGCCGTTCATCGCCATCGAGGCTACCTGCCCCAGCTGGAATGATAGCATTGGTACTCTCGCTTTCAAGCTGTATAAATGGCAGGGCAGCTACAGCGCGAGTGTCCTCGGCACCGTTGTGGCGGAAAGCACCTTTGTCAATTTTGCTGACAACGCCGCTCTGCGCCTCCGTTTTCCAGCCCAGGAGCCAGGTACCTATGTCTGGGAATTGAGCAAGAGCAGCCAGGTGGTCGGTGTCTGGAAGTATACTGATAGTAAAGACGTCGTGTCCAGCTACTTTAACGGCCGCTCCGTTGCCGGTAATTATATGAGCCGGATTTTCTACACCGCCAATGGCGATTATGAGTCGCTGGCCACAGGCACAACCCATACTGCGGTCCAGATCGGCGTGGGTACCGACCCGCAGGTGATGACCGCCATCAAAAATTTTTTCACCTTCAGGCCCGGCCAGCCCGACTATGTCAATGGGCCAACACGAACCGATCATTGGGGCTGGCTGGAGAGATACCCGCAACATGGTTATGTCAGGCTGAGCAATGGCGGCTACGAACAGGTGACCGTGGGGGTTTCACAGAACGCCAGTGATCGGAGCGGCGGTCACTGTTCTGCATTCAACATGCCGGATACCTATGGTCGCAGCTATACCAGAGCCAGGGGCCAGGATCCGGATACCAGCGCCTATGTGTATGGCGCCAATTTCCAGGAACAGTGGCAAAGGGCCTTTGAGCTTGACCCCAAGTTGGTTTGGATCACCGGCTGGAACGAATGGATCATGGGCCGCTATATCAACGATCCGTCCTGGCCCAATCCCTATGCGCCTTTTTCCTGCGTAGACGAGTACGACTGGGAAAAAAGCCGGGACATCGAGCCGGTGCAAGGCTGGGGCGCCAAGGGTGATGCCTATTACATGCAGCTCGTGCAAAATGTCCGTCGATTCAAAGGAGTGCATGTCCAGGAACAAGCCTCTGCACCGAGAACCATTCACATCGGCCGTCTGAACGAATGGACGAATGTAAAGCCTGAATTCCATGATTACAAGGGTGATGTGCTGTGGCGTCATGCCAAAGGCCAGGGCAATGATCTGGTGTATATCGACAAAACCGGCCGCAATGATATCGTTCTCGCCAAGGTTGCGCGTGATGACGAGTACCTCTATTTTTATGTTGAAACAGATCATGATCTGACACCGTTTACAGATGCCAAATGGATGAGGTTGTTTATCGATATCGATCGCGATAAAACCACCGGCTGGGAAGGGTACGATTATATCCTGAACCGGATCGTGCCGCACGATTCGTCGATCGTGGAAAAGAATCTCACCGGCTGGAGTTGGCAGCAGACCGGCGCGGCCGCTTTTGCTGTGCAACGGAATATGATGGAATTAAAGATAGCCCGGACTCTGTTGGGAGTGAACGGCCAGGAGCTAGATTTTGAATTCAAATGGAGCGATAACCTGCAGCAGGAGGGCAACGTCATGGACTTTTATGTCTCCGGCGATGCCGCTCCAGGCGGCCGATTTAATTATGTTTTTAACGAACAAAAGCCGGCAAACGTCGGTGCAGGAACCGTCAGACCGGCGGATTTTATTCTTTGCCAGAATTATCCCAATCCGTTCAATCCGGACACGGTCATCCGTTATCGCCTGGACGCAACAGGTGCTGTGCGCCTGCAGATTTTTGATATAAAGGGAAGACTGGTTGCTGAACCCGTACAGGAGAAACAGGCGGCCGGTGAGCACGAATGCCGATTTGATGGTGCTCATCTTCCGGGAGGAATTTACGTATACCAGCTTGCTGCCGGCAGGCAGGTAGAACGTGGAAAGATGATTTTGCTAAAATAACTCATGTGTTCTATGGCTAGCTGCCTTTACGCCGGATATTTTTTTCGCGTATGTAGCGAGTTTGGCCGTCCAGGCTTTTTGCCGTCGCCGCTTGCTTGCGAAATGATGCAGAAGCGGCCACTGTCACGAACCCGGGCCCGGGAAATGGCACGAATGAAAAAAGCCTTGCTTTTTTGTTGTAAAAGTGTAAATTAACTTTGTGCGTTAAGTTAGAGGTATTCCGT
>CAZISM010000087.1:0-23459 GCA_964541895.1 uncultured Cytophagia bacterium | reverse complement strand
CCAGGTTCTTGCGGCGGGTGGCTTCCGGTTCCGGTTTGCCGACCCAGCTATAGTCGGTGGTATTGGTGACGACGGTCGGGCCGGCCGGTGGCAGCAGATTGGCCAATTGCTCTTTCAGGCCATCTACTTCGTCGATGACGCTTTCGATGGTACCGTCTTCGTCATAATCGTCGTTGGCTTCAATGTCATGGAAGGATTTGATCGGGCCATGGCATTTCTGACAGGCACCCACGTGTTCGATGTCATCCGCCGGATTATCGGGAGTGTCTTTGTCCCAAACCATATTCCAGGAATGTCCACCGAGTTGGTTCTGACCCAGAGCCGCTGTGGCCGGCGTCGGCGCCATGTGGCAATCCACGCAGGCGTTCTCGAGCACGTCGAGGTGGCTGGATTTGCCAACCGGCAAACCGTAATCAACGGCGTTCAGGCCGGCCAGCATGTCGGCCTGGTTGCTGTGATGCGGGCCGAGACGGGAGTTGATGTTGGCGGCATTCTTCACAAGGTCATTGGCATCGCGACGGTCATGATGGCAGGTCATACACAATCTGCCTTTGTTGCCCTGTTTGATCACGCTGACCGTGTCCGACAGTTGAATATTGACAACGGTGCGCAGTTGATGTTCATTGTCAGCCGAATGCGGATCGTGACAAACGGCACAGGATACTGGCGCGTTGCCCAGGGGATTGGCCTGAGCCCAGCGGTTGGAGGGATCCCATTTCAGAATAAAGCCGCTGCCGGAATGGCAATCGGCGCAGCCTGTGCGCGACGCCTCACCGGGAATGCCGAGGCTGTGTACGGCGTTTTTGTGCTGCGTGCCGATGATGTGCCGTGTGCCGGATTGGTGGCAGCGATTGCAAACGCCGGCAGCCAGGGAAACAGCGGTCTTCGCCTTGTTGCCAAAGTGTTCGCTGCCCGGACCGTGGCAGTTTTCGCACTGAATGTTGGCGCGATGGGCCAGCTTGGTATAATTGGTAAGCAGGTTTGAATAATTGCCCGCTTGCAGTTTTGCCGGGAACACCCAGCCCAGTTCGGCCGCTACATCGTCCCAGCCGTCGTTGACAGCGGTGGCGTTTTTGTTATAACCCACCGAATGGCACTCGAGGCAGCGATCCTGAAAATGTCCCAGACTGTCATCCAGACCGACTTTCATGGCCACAGCATGGCCGGTAGTCTGCCACTTGCCGAAATTCTGGAAATGGCAGAGCTGGCACTGGCCTTTGGCCACTTCCGCGGGCAGGCCGTCCATGCCGCCCACGCCGACGTACTTGGCGGAGGTGATCACGATGGTGGTGTCTTTGCTGCCTTTGGCCGTGGTGATGGTCAGTTTGACCGTAAAATCGCCGACGGCGTCAGGCCGAAAAGTGGTGACCGCCTTGTCGACACTATCTACCGCAACGGCTGAGCCGGTCGGCGCCTTGGCGATGGACCAGGCATAGCCGGTGATGGCGGTGTTGGCTGCTTCGCCGGCCTGCAGATAGACCATTTCGCCCAAGCCGACCACTTTCAGGCCTTGTGAAACCGGAATGGTCAATTTGGCATCCGTGATCTCTTGCGGGCTCCACGACTTCGGCGTGATCACCGCTTTGAGTGTAGTGGTCTGTGCGAACATAACCGCAGCACAAACCAGAATAATGAAACAGATTTGAAACAACTTGTTGCTCATGTTGGCCTCCTGTTTTATTAATGTTGATTATACATTCAATGCAAAGTGTGGCGCAGCCCTCCTGTCCCAGGTTAGTAGATGTTTCGTAAATACGAAGTAATTGAAAAGTTTACACTTACGTTCTTTTGAATCCGGTTCAAAATAGGGGTTGTGTCAATGGTAATCAAGAGAATGTTGCGGAAAAATCACATCATAAAGAAGAATTCGGCATTTTACGGCACCGCGGGTGAAACGATTTGCGCGAATGGTTTCATTAAAGATGAGGGAACGTATCCACGTGAAAAAGGTGGGGCAGGTGTTGCGCCGCTCCCCTGTCATTGCGAACGGAGGCGCAGGCGCTGTGAAAGGAACAGGTGTCGAATGGAGTGAAGCAATCTCCGGCCACGAGGATGGGAACCGTTAGCGCCGTCTCACCTCCTTGTCATTGCGAACGGAGGCGCAGGTGCTGTGAAAGATCAGGTGCCAAATGAAGTGAAGCCCTTAAATCCATTATAACTTAATGGCTGTTTCCACTACTCTTGATGAGAATATCGCTGCCCTTTCCTGAGAAGCGATTACGAACCACCAAACAGATATTCTTCTAGCATTTTCACGTACTTTCACACTTGTTATCGGCGTGCTCCAGATTCGCTTCATACTATTGCCACCTTATTGTTTGCGACGGATCTAAGCGACGCATGTGGCCCAACACATTCGTATTGGCAACTTACGCAGCCTGCCCACGCTCGCGACCCTTGTTCTGCTAGATTTCGAGTGGTTGGCTTGGCGAATGATAGAATTCGGCAATCCGGAGCGGATTGCTGAGCTCTGGGTGAAGATAGAGAAACCGGAAGATGCGGAGTGGCGCAAACAACCGAACTGAGCTAAGCTAGCCGACAGAGCGTTTGCTGTAGTGGGCTTATCAGGCGCAGAGCTTGGTCAATCTGTAAACCCGACGAGAATGCCCTTGTAACTGTTACAATCGGCAAGCGTGTTGCCTTGATAGTTGCCCTGAAGCTGACTCCCGTCCGGCATCTGCCAGCGAATACAAAGGGTGATGAGGTAGCCACAGTTGACAGTAGTCATTGGCGACCATTGATTATGGGTGTTGCACTCGGGCACGGAATTGTATTGGCAATTTGGACCAATGGGAGGCTTGATTTCCCCCCAATTTTTGCCGCCGTCAACGCTTACTTGGTATATCTGAGCGCCCTTCCGGGACATGTTGGCCATTGCGACTAGAAAGTATGGTGCTGAGGCACTGGCCTCAACACCCGTTAACTTCTTAATCTCTTCGAGCTTCACTCCGGTTGCAACGTTCAGTGGCTTGTCAGTTTCTGTTTTCATTGTTGGTCTGTCCTTTCTTTTTGTTTGTTGTTGTTTGCTGCATATTCGAAAGTAGCGCGCGAAAGTGGCTTAACCTCGAGGTCAGGTGCGTGCCGCCGGGAAATTGCTAAACGCCGATAATTTTGAGAACGCGAACCCCAAAAACTGCGTAGAGCATATTGCGGCACCTCGCCTGCGCTACACGGTTAGCCGGTGTACTGCGGCTTATTGCCTACAGCCGATACCGCACTATTCTTTCCTATTAACTGCAACAGCTCAATGGGTGCTCCAGGCACTTTAATGAATGCTGCTACAATGCCAGCTAACGGGCTATTGGGGGCAAATAAAACCTCATCCCATAATCTCTGCATTGAGATCATCCACTTCAAAAATGATGTGAGCTGCAGTTTTAGCGAATTCGGGTAAGTCGCAATGAGGGCCATAGCGCATTCATTGGATACTGAAAAACTACTTTCATCGTTAATGCTTTGGGCACCAAATCGATCAATATATGTCTTTTCTGGTCGCTGAACTTTCGCTGGAATTCCAATGTTATGATACTTCCTCATGTTACAACCCTTGTTACCTTGATTAGGCTAGCGTTCAAAGTCATTGGGCGCTGCGTAACTTCATTGCGCAGTGCCCCTTGCACTGCAATGTTAGCCCAATGCGTTACAGATTGACTGTCTGATTTTCAGAGACAACCTGGGAACCATCTCTGCTAATTACTGTACCATCGCTGAACGACAATTCAAGCGTGAAGGTGAACTTCCAAGTATCGTCGCCACGAGGACGGAATTCTAGTGTTGCCTTAAGCGAGGCGACCATATTTAGAGTGAAATTGCTCTTAATAGGAATGTTGATTGCACCGGTGGATGGCCAAGGGTGTCCATCTCGAAAACACTCATATGTCGCAAATCCGGTGTCACCGACTGTTTGGACGAAACCACCTCCAATGTCTGCGAAAAGCTTGAACCGGATTTGAGTGTCGTCATCCTTATCATTCCCACCATCAGGCGTGAAGCCTGATATTTTGGCAGAAGAAAGACTTGGTGATGAAGGCTCATTTGCAAAAACATGGACTGTGGCCATAAAAGTCTCCTTTCAAGTGAGTGAAACTACGATCTACTATGTGCATTGCGGGAATTTCTACTCCACAAAATTGAGGGCCCAATAAGTTATGCAACAGATCTCACCATTTGTGAACTCTAATAATAGTTTATCTGCAGCTTTGATGGGGCAAAAAGTCTTCAAGTTATTCTGTCATCCAGGATAGACTAAAAATTCAAATAGAGGTGATACACTACGTAACGTAACGAGTTACTACCGAAAAGGATATTCTGCGGTTAGTTCTCTTTTTTCGGCGCTTTGAAAAATTAAGTGCGGCTGCTTGAAAGAAGATCCCCCCACGGCAGCAGCCCCCAGCCTGACTGGCAGGGCTGAGGGCCGGAACGGTGCTGCCGAGGAGAATCCCTATTCCCCAAGTGGATGCTTGATATCTAGAAATTCTGTTAGCGAAAAGCGTGCCAGGGAATACGACAGTTGAGATGGATTAATTTTTCTACAGTTAGAGCCGTGAGGTCGGCGTATTACAGTAAACTCCATGTGCACTGTTTGCCAATATTGGCATCCGGTGTTAGCAACAGTGGCTAATGAAAAGCCCGTTTCAAAAAGCGAATCATCACGAATCCTTTTTGCATGGCTGCGATTCGGGTTCTGCCGGAGCGAGACGCTTCGGCCACATTAGTCGCTTATCGAGGTGGAGATTAATGGCACGCTTGATGACACGGCCGGGTGCAGGATGATCGAGACTATTCAACTCCTCCAGCGTCCCTTCTTGCCCCAGATGCCGCTTTATGGTTTACGCGCCTGTGCCGCTGCAGCCGGCACATGAACCAGATGGCATTTAAAACAGCTCTCCAGACCAATACCATGGGCTATATTACTCACTCGTTTGGGGTCGACCGGCGACGCCTGGAGCGCCTGCCCCAACTCGTCGATTCTGGTTTTAATTCCTTCGTCCACATAATAGTGCCTTTCTGTGTCATGACAGTTCATGCAGGCTTCGCTCAAAGCCTCCATGCGAGCACGGAAACCCTGCAAATGCCGCCGGGCATTTTCGATTTGTCCCTGCTCCACATCTATTTCGATGCCTGTAAAACTGCCATCGAGAAACAGCATGAACTGCTGAAAATTTACCTCCTGCCGGCTCAGGGGATCCTGGATTTTAATCCCGTGAAAATCGCCCCAGTGATATTTATAATACGCTTTCGACTGGTTGGACGAATGGCAATCGGCACACACCTTGCCGACTGCTGCAAACGCCGCCCTCACTTTGCCTTGATCACCGCTTTGCAGTGCCACGCCCAGATCATTCACCGGCGCTGCAGGAAAGTGCTCTTCCCATTCCGGGATCAGTTTGGAGACCTCGCTGTACTGGGTTTTAAATCGTTCAAAATTCGCCAGGACATTGGCAAAATCGTTTTCAGACAGATCGGCCATTATGCCTGACAATGGTTTTGCCATGCCCAGCATCCTGAACAGGTAAACGGGCTGGGCGGCTTTGGGTGGGAAAAAATTATCCAGCGAAGCCGGAAGCAGAGTCGTCACCTTAACGCCTTTGGGCTTGGTATCCTTCGGAGCCTGAGCATATAGGCTCGTCAGACCTATGATGATGGTGAGTACTATACCCATCAGGCACATCATTTTTCGTTTCATCTCTTTCTCCTGATATTTTGAATGTAATTGCTATTGATGAATTGTTTTTTCGCCAACCATTCTAAAGCAGCTGATCGATTCCCCGTGCCACTGCACCGGCCTCCCGTCAGGCAGATTAATATGGGCAGATGGGACAGCTAGGCCGATGTGAATTGGTGCGGCCTTTATTCAATTTCTGGTGAAATTCGCTTTTGTTTTGGCGAAAAGCGTGCCAGGATTTCGATATTTTTTGTGGATTGATTTTAAATAAGATAGCGGCGGGTATTCCGTGGAAGTTTTAATTCATGCAGTGCAACGTGTACCAGACTTGATAATGTTTGCCGGCAATAGTTGCCAAACGGGTTCAGTTCTGACTATTTGATCCCCATTTTCTGCATTCTAAACCGCAATGTCGAATAGGGTATGCCCAACTTTTTAGCCGCGGCACGACGATTCCATTTGACGGCTTCCAGCGTGCGAGCCAATCTGGTGTGCTCATCACCTTCGAACGAACTCTGTTGTTGCCGTTCAGTCCTGCTGCAAGGCAAATGGAGATGCTCCGCCTTGATGGTGCCGTTTCTGCACAATACCGCTGCCCGTTCGACAATATTGCGCAACTCGCGGACGTTTCCGGGGTATTCATAATTTTCTAAAAGTTGCAGAGCTGAAACTGAAAATCCTTCCAAGACCAATGCCTTGCTGGACACAAACCGATGCAGAAAATGGTGCGCTAATGGGACGATGTCCTGGCGACGTTCGCGCAACGGCACCAAATGAATGCTGAACATGTTCAGCCGGTAATAGAGATCGCGACGAAAGCGGCCTTTTTCCACCAGCTCGGCCAGGTCCACATTAGTGGCGGCGATCACGCGAATGCTGACCTGGATTTCCCTGGTGCCGCCGACTCTGCGCAGTGTCCGGGTTTCCAAAACCCGCAGCAGCGAGGCCTGGGTAAGGGGCGAGAGGTCAGCCACTTCGTCGAGGAAGAGCGTGCCGCCGTCGGCCATCTCAAAGTAACCGGCCCGGTCCGATATGGCGCCGGTAAACGACCCTTTGACATGGCCGAACAGTTCGCTCTCCACCAGCGAATCCGGCAGCGCCGGACAACTGACGGCAATAAACGGCCGGCTTTGGTCGAATCCGGCCAGGGTATGTATCTCCCGGGCTGCTACCTCTTTGCCGGTGCCGGTTTCGCCGATCAATAACACCGAGTCCAGTCCGGCCTCAACCACCTGCAAGATCTGTTCGCGCACCCGCCTGGTCGCCGCGCTCTCACCCAACATGGAGCCGCCGCCTGCTCTCTGCACATTGGCTTCCTGCAGTCCGCGAATCGTTTCGCGCAATCGGCGTTGTTCCAGCTGCAAGGCGCGCACGCGGCTTGTTTTCATGAGTACGGCTTCGAGTTCCAATAACCTGACCGGCTTGGTCAAAAAATCCGCTGCCCCGTCACGCAACGCCTGGATGGCCAGATCAAAACAGCCATGAGCGGTGATGAGCACCACCGGCAAATCCGGAGACGTTTCGCGGACCGACTGCAATACGGCCATGCCGTCCATAACCGGCATACGGACATCCACCAGAAGGAGATCAAACTCGTGCGAAGCAGAGAGCCGCTGCAACACCTCGGCGCCGTCATGGACATGTTGAACGCGATGACCGCATTGCTGTAAAAAATCGCCGATGGTTTTATGCACAATAGCTTCATCATCGGCCAGCAGGATGGACAGGGATTCATGTTTCATGTGCTTCTTCGCTCATGCTTTGCGGAAACATCAAGGTGACGGTGGTGCCGCTCATCCAGGTTGAAAAAATCTCGATGGTACCATGGAATTGCTCCACCAGCGATTTGCAGATAGCCAAACCCAGGCCCGTGGCCCGGTCGTTGCGTTTAGTGGTATAAAATGGATCAAAGACTTTGGCCAGAATTTTCGGCGGGATGCCAATGCCAGAATCTGAAATTTTTATGCTGACGCAGGGACGGCCGTTGCATTGTTCCCGCTGAGTCGTTACCCTGATACCGGCTTTCGCCAGTTCGTTTTGTGCTGCTTTTTTTTCTTCAATGGCGTCGCGGGCATTGGCGAGAAGGTTCAGAAGCACTTCTTCCAGAGAAAAAGGATTGGCTCGTATATGGACCACACCAGCCCTGAGGTCCGCCTCCAGAGTGCATCCGTGTACCTGCAGCTGCGCCTGCATCAAGTCCATGGCAGAGACCACCACTTCGTCCGGCCTGATCAGATACTCCTCCGGTTTGCAGGCGTCTCTGGCGAACAGGCGCACGTGCTCGATGATATGGGACATGCGATCGGCTTGCTTTATGATCAGCGACAGCCTTTCTTGAAGTGTGGTTCCGTCCAGCTCCCAGCCTCGTTCCATGCCGATGAGAATATGCTCTGCCAGCCCGCGAACGCCCACCAGAGGTTGATACAATTCGTGCGCGATGCCGGCCGCCATTTCGCCCAGCGAGCGCAAACGGTCAGAGCGCATGCTGAGCGCCTGTTGCTTTTTTAATTTTTTTTCTGCCGCTTTGCGTGCTGTTTCCGCTTTATGATGCCGCCGGATTTCTGCCTGCAGGGCCTGATTGGCCAAAGCCAGCTCCTGTGTGCGCTGTTCGACCCTGATTTCCATCTCGTCAAAGGAGCGTTTCAGCGCTTCCTGCATATTTTTGCGTGCCGTGATATCCCTGATGATACCGGTGACAAAAGTGCCATGTGGGCTCTGCCAGGGGGACACCGTCAGTTCGATGGGAAATTCATGGCCGTCTTTGTGCAGGCCCAGCATTTCCATTCGCGGTCCGACCGTCTGCCCTCGTCCGGTTACCATGCGATGATTAAAGCCGGCCCGATGCTCGTTTCTCAGCGAATGCGGTATAATTACGCTGACGTTGCGTCCGGATATCTCTGCGAACGAATAGCCGAAAATCCGCTCCGCCGCTTTGTTCCAGAACACGATATGCCCGTCTGCATCCAGAGTGATGATGGCATCATGAGCGGTTTCAGTGATGATGCGAAACTGAAGTTCACTGTCGTGCATATCATCCATCGTGCTTCCACTAAAATTATTAAGCCGGGAAATCTTTCGACCTGATTTTGCCGATGAAAGTAAAACCCCGAGCGCGATGTTTTGAAACGATCCATGGCTGAATTATTCAGGCATGGATCGTTGGACGAAACAGTTCTGGTTGAACACGTATCCTGTTCTGCTGTTCAGCCGGCAGAAACATACTTTTAAATTCGCAGCAATCGCTAATTAAAAAATAAGCATCGACTTGATATTTGTCAAGTTATAATCAGACAATATTGTCTGAAAATAGGATTATTCGGCAGTTTCAGCCCGCTCAGCCTGCAGGGGCTTGTTCACACGCTATAGCTGATTGGGAGAGAAAGACGGGTGCGGATAACGGGTATTTAAGTTTTCCTCAAAATTTACCTGGTTTTAAATGGCTTACCATTGTTTTGGACGCAGCTATTTTGTTACCCGCTTTATCGGCTAAGCGGCCTGTTCAACGGATGCCTTGCCCTTGAGGAAATGCCAGCCCAGCCAAAAAAACCATACCGCCCAGAATAGATTGGAGGTCAAGCCAATTTCAATGGAACGAATGTGACCGGGAATGTCGTGTAAGGTGCTCCTTGGACATCCACCGGTCCCATCACCCCGCCGAATGTAGAATGTACTTGTATCAAATCCGATTAATAATCCAAGAGGAGCATCTTTATCAACATCAAAGAATTTAACTCTAGTTGGTGAAGAGAGAGTTTGTCCTGCCGGCGCGATTATTTCACCCTCGCCAGAGCTGGCAAATATTTTACAGGATAAATGGGCTCGTTGTCCTGCCGTTAAAAAAGCGATTGTCCGGATGGGATATACTGCGCCATTTGCCCGAAGGAGGCGGTGCTGAGGAAATGGGCAAAGCTCGTCAGCCGCAGTCCGGTATTGAAGGCAAACTGCAGCGCGGCATGGTTTATCCCCGGCACTGCCATGCGAACCTCCGGTGACTGAACCATGGCATCGCGACAGGCAAGCGACAGGACCGTCTCCGCATGGTGCGGCTGTTTCCAGGCAGCCGGGCCGATGACTCCCCGGTTCAGATAATAATAGCCGACCACCCGGCCATTTTGGAGCACCTGCTTCTTCTGCAGATTGGGATTGCTGAACCAAAAATCATGATCAGGTTCACGGCTCGTGCCGCGAATCTGCCGATCGATTTCCATTACCACGGGCTTCTCCAATGGAGCAACTTCATAACTCGATGAAATATCGGCAAGCTGTTTTGGGCTGCCATCAAAGAAAAAATTCTGATAGCCGGGTACCATTCCCAGCTTCATGTACGCCGCCATGGCCGTCAGATCAATGGACGACCAGGTGAAAAAAACGGAAGCGCCTGCTTCTTTGCCTCCTTCCCATACTTTTTTCAGCAGCGGCATACCGATCTTGTTTCGCTGCAGTTCGGGGTGCGCCCAAAAGGCTGCAAGATACCAGAGATGATCCCGAACCACGGCGCCGGCGATGGCAATGATCCGTCTTTTGTATTCCGCCACATGAAAAATGCCGGTGGAGCGGATATGCTCATAGCCGTGTAATACCGCCGGTCTGGGCGGCACCAGCGCCGAGACGGCATTCCTTTGATATAAATCATTCAATGCCAGCAGAAATAGATCAGCCATTTCAGGAATATCTCCGGCATTAGCGGGACGATAATGTACTTCGTTCATTTTTTTCTCCTGCTGCAAATTACAATTACGCTGTGCGACCACCACCCACCATGATATAGCCAGAGGCTGATTGTAAAAGGATGCCAATCGAGCCTCTGGTACCGAGGGAGGGGAACGGATATGGTTAAAAGCTCCTCATCATGAAAGAGATTTGTTCTACGAATCTTGCCATTTGTACAGATTCAAAGACTGTGCAGTAGTCGCGAGTCTGTCGTTTTAATATCCTAATCTGGACAAGCTGAAACCAAATGTCGGACACATCGAAGGTCCGACATTTATTGACCATTTTAAGCGAAACACCACTCGTAATCCACTAATTATCTTTTAGCCATTTTCCAGTACGCCGGCCGTCGATCATACCTTTTTCAAATAGGCCAGTTGTCTCACATCTATTTCATCAGTAATAGCTTCTTCGTATCAGAAAACGGACCGGCAACCAACCGATAATAATACACTCCGCTCGCCACCGCACCGGCATTCCAATGTCTCGTGTACTGGCCCGGCGGAAGCTGTTCGTGCACGATTGTTGCCACTTCCTGCCCCAATACATCAAAGATCTTCAGACTAACCAGCCCAAAGCGTGGAACCTGAAACTTGAAACTTGTGTTTGGATTGAATGGATTCGGATAGTTCTGCTCCAGCCGATACACCTTTGGCAGCGGCGAGCCGTGCCTGTCATCCGCTCCACTGGGCTGGTTGGTCAGCGACAGGGTGTCGTCGATCGTTCCGGTATTTCCGTGATCAACCATAACCCTCAGCTCCGTGCCGGTTAAATTCGGCCAGTCTGGTTCCAATAGATGTGCAGTATTAGCCGATACGGCAATATTCAAATGGCTGAATTTGCCAGCCCCATCCTGAGTCGCGTAATTAATCTCCAGATCATATTCTTTGGCAGTCCCCAAAGAGGTGAGCTTTATTTTATTATTGTCGAAAGTTTCAATTTTAATTGAATCCTTCGATGCCAGTTCGATGCCACTGAACGACACCATTTTTTCGTGGCTGGTTTCATTGAGAATGGTGAGCAGGCTGATTGTTTTCTGCTGCGGATCGGGATTGCTGACCGAGATCCCGCCCTCGAAATATAACCTGTCGGTCTGATTCGGCTCGGCATCTGTTCTGTGGTAGTAAAATGTCCTATCGCCCGTAAAGAAGAACGTTTTGACTGAATCCGATGTAAAATTGTCCATACTAACGGCATAGTTCGCGGTTGGCAGTGCATAGCCATAGGGCGGCGTTTCGCGGCCGTCGAAATAAAACAAAGGTGCTGAATCTGGAATTTCATCCAGGACAGAACCATGGCTATAGCCGGTGATATTCCCGTGGGTATCTGTGATTCTGGTATGGCCTTTGATGGGAGTGTAAATCTCGAGTTCGTCAGTTGACAAAATAAACGGTGACTTGTAGTCCGATGTCCGTTTGGGTAAGGCGGCATCATTTAGATAATCGCTTGCTTCAGTCATTAACATAAACTTGCGTGGTCCGCCCCAGGCTGGGTTCCCATACTGTGGCATCCAGACGCCATGATTAGAGTTCCCCAGAGTATCAATTCTGATCATGGTTGTGCTATTCGGGAAATTGTTATCATAGACAGATAGATAATAAAAGTTCTTCGCAGTAACATCTTGTACAAGTTTATAAGGGAGAACATTGTGAGCGCCTGCTCCGTTGTTGTTCCCAAATGACAATGTTTTGGGAGCGACATGATCCTCTTTGAACATCATTTTCAATTCATTCAGGGTTTGATTCGGTGAGACATACCCCCACCTTGAAAGTATCAACTCGCGGGATGGCTCACCAAACTGATGGGTGAATAATTCATTCACCACCCGCTTGACCGCCGTATCCGAAGCCACCGTAATGGGATTGGCAAATCCCGGAAAGCTGCTGTACTGTGCCTGAAATTGGTCTTTGTAGCTGAAGGCGAGCGCATTCGAGGCGGCAATGCCGAAACAGGAACCGCGCCAATGGCCGGAAATGGCATACCATTTGTAAACCGCCGCATAAGAGTACACAGGCGGAAAGGCGGTTCGATGGTAACATGCATCGACGCCGAATGCCCTCACCCAGGACACCCAATCGGGAAAGCTGGAGGCCGAGGAGAAGATGAGCTGATAGGGTGCATATAAATAACTATAGCCGGTAAAGGGGTCTGTTCCGCGATAATCAAACTGCTGGTACCATTCGGGCGGGAACATATCAACCGGGATGTTGGAGAATGCCCATTGATCCTGCTCGGGTCGATACGGCTCATACTGCCCGCTGCTGTCGCGAGTGAGCATGTAGGGCTTGATCCTGAACACCTCACTCGTATCGACGATGGACGGATCGTTAAAATCCATTATCCTGATAAAGCACTGCTTCGAGATGGTATTTTGGGGGACATCCCAGACATAACGGCCCGAATCAGCATGATCAATATAATCAATAATATTAAAGGTCCGGCATGAGTCGCTGCTGTATGCAAGTTCTACTATCTGATCTCTTTTGCCGCCGACCCATCTGATGGTCTCTTTTTCGCCCGCGATCCATTTTTCGTTAAGAGATGGGCGGATTATAGTTAGTCCGTTAATGAGAATAACATAAGAGCTCATATTATTTTTCCGTCCGAGGGCGAGAATGTCGCCCGGATCGTTGATATCCAAGGCGCGCTCGATGACCCAGCCGGAATCGGGGTGGACGAGACTATCCAAATAGCTCATCCCACCGTTTTCCCAGATAAAACCCCTCCATCCGGACGGCGTTTGAATATCACCGACCACCTGATTCGAATTATTTACCGCTCTGGCAACGCTTGCGATTCCTGGCAGTGTCTGGATGTTCTGGATACCAGGGTTCCAGACCACAGCGCGGGAAATGTCATTAGACTCTTCAGAAGTACCGACAATCATGCCATTGTCATTGACATCATAAGCAAAGTGCCGGTCGCCCCCAAGTGTCTCGAGAGGAATCAATCCGCCACCGGTGGTCATGAATACGCGGGAATCGAAGGTATTACCTTCATCAGCCATTCCCACCACAAGACCCCAATTATTTAGGGCGTATGCGCCGCAGTCGGCATTTTCGATTGTGCCGAGATCTTGAATTGTTCCACCCCGCCAAAATGCCGCATGGTTTCGTCGGTCACGTGGCCTGCAGGTGTCGCAATAAGCGAAATATCCTGTCACATCGCCAAAATCATTTATCCCGAACGCTTCGCCTATTCCCCAACTGGGAGCTGACAATATGAGCAGGCTGGTATCGTTCTTGAATACCACGGCATGCTTGTTACCGATCCCATCAATGGACCATCCTGCCATTTCACCCGGATTATTGATACAATTTGCACTTGAATACTGTGTCGAAAGTCCAGGATAAATAGTGATCCTATTATCTTCCCATCGTGCAGCGTGCATGCCTACATTGCCGGCGATCTGGCGCTTGTCATTGATCTTTTTGGATTCTATGCCGTTGATTCTTTTGATGTCATAGCGCGCCGATTGTGATTGGGCAAAGATTGGAATGAGCAAGTGCAAAATTACTGCCAGGGCTATTGACCAGCAGCTGTGCCGGACTGAATTGCACCGGCACTTGTGGGAAAGGACTGAAGCATTCTTATTAGTAAGATTCATCTTTATTGTTTTCTTCCATTAAATTCGAGTTTGCATCCTGAGGTCTGGCCATCCGCTGTCGAGACAACGAAATCGCAAATCTTTCGGTCGCCGTTTCTCCCAAAGCGGTCAGAGCTCGTTGATTTGTCTTGCATCAAACCAGGATGAGTTCTGTACCTTATTCCTCTATGACACCTATTTCAGCAAAAGGATCTTTTTGGCAGCCATAAAGTTCCCGGCCTGCATGCTCACCACATAAACGCCGCTGGCAACTAATGATTGTCTTTCGTTTTTGCCATCCCAAACCGTAACGTGCGCACCTGTCTCGCATTCTTGGCTGAACAATGTCTTCACTTCACCACCTAGCATATCGTAAATTTTTATCACAACGTGCGATGGCTGCGGCACTTTAAAGCGAATAGTCGTGCTCGGATTGAATGGATTAGGATAATTCTGGTACAGCATATACTCCCGCGGCAATTCGGCTGTGTGCTCTATCCTGGTGGTGTATTGCTCCTCAAATCGGTACATTCGATCGGTGGCTAATCCGGTCATGACTTGCACAATGCCGCTTGGCCAATGAATCAGCAGCGTGTCCACTTTCAGCGCATTGCCGAGTCCAAAGACCGCATTGACGCTGCTTTGACCGCTAAAGCCGCCGCTGGTCTGCGCCGAAACCTCGTGCAGCTGCCATACGGGCCTGCCATCGACGAAGGCTTTTACACGCACTTGCACGCCAATCCCGGCTGCATTGGTTTTCGTACCGACCAGGGAGATGTTGATCCAATGATTGGGATTGCCTTGATTGTTATAGAGAAAACTTTCCTGATCGAAATTTGCAACAAAAAGATCCAAATCTCCATCATTGTCGAGATCAGCCCAGGCATGGCCTTGGGAATTGCTTTTGCCCTGGGTAATTTTCTCCTCTTGGCTGCGTTCAAACACGCCCGCACCAAGATTGCGATATAACCGATTCTCCCCGCCGAAATCGCTGATGAACAGATCCAGATCACCATCCTTGTCAAAGTCAATCCAACTGCTGCCGGTGGATTTACCGATATCCGTTGCTACCGGGCTGTCGGTGATTTTAGCGAAGCTGCCGGCATCGTTGCGATAGAGGAAATTCGATTTCTCAGCATTGGTGATCACTACATCGAGGTCGCCGTCATTGTCAAAATCGCCCCAGCTGCAACCCACCGAGATGCCCACATCTTTGCTGAACGGCGGTTGCAGCACGCGCATAAATTTGCCTTTTCCTTCGTTGCGATAAAGGGCATTCTTGTCGTTATAATTCGCTACCAACAGGTCTGGATCGCCGTCGTTATCATAGTCCGCCCAGGCGCAGGCGCGGGAATCCAGTTTGTCTTTGACAATATCTCCTGAGGTGATTTTGCTGAATCTCCCATTGCCTTCATTGTGATAAAGCAGGTTGGGCGCGTTTGCAGTGGCGACGAACAAATCAACTTGCCCGTCGCTGTCAAAATCACCCCAACTGCAGCCCGTCGCCTTTACCTTGTCATTGGCAAGATCGCCGCCGGTCAGCGGGATAAAATCGCCATTGCCTTTGTTCACATATAGTACACCAGCAGCATCTTCGTTCGCTACAAACACATCCAAGGCGCCGTCGTTGTTCACATCCGCCCAGGCACTGGCGATTGAAATCTGGTTGTCTCTGACCAGGGCATTTTCTGTTATTTTCTTGAATTCACTTTTGCCGCCGTTCAGATACAGCAGATTCGGTCCTTTCCTGGTGGTGACGAACAGGTCCTGATCGCCGTCGTTGTCCACGTCTGCCCAGGTTCCGCCGGTGGCGGCTGCTTTTTCCTGCACGACCGGGCTTTTATCCATCATGGCAAATTTGGTCAGGCTCTGTTCACGCAAAACCAACTTCTGATTTACGGCAAGATTGGTCAGCGTCTGCCGGCTGCTGCGAGGCCAGTCAACGATCAGGCTATCCACCCGTGCAGCTTCACCGAGACCGAAAAAGAGCTCGAGGCTGTTTTGACTGCCAGTGCCGGTCTGTCCGGAAATCTCCCGTGTCTGCCAGAAAGGGTCGAGCTTGATGGTTGTTTGCGCTTTGACATGGACGCGGGTGCCGACAGCTGATTTGTTGGAAGTGGACCCGATCAGTTGCACCTTGAGCCAGCCGGCGTCGTTTAGTGTATTTTGAAATAATGAACCACGACCGCCAGAACCGCTGGGCACATAAAGGTCTAGATCGCCGTCATTGTCATAGTCTGCCCAGCTGCCGCCGAAATGCGAAGCGCGGGTAAAGACCATCGGGCTTGCCAGCATGTTGCTGAACGTGCCGTCAGCGTTGCCGAGGTACAACGCATTAAACGTCGGATTGAAAACCACCAAATCCAGCCAGCCGTCGCTGTTCATATCACCCCAGGAGCTGGAGCGCGAGTCGGCTTCATCGTTTACAATTTCACCCTGGGTGACGCGGGTGAAGGCAGAGTTGCCGTTATTGCGGTAGAGGCGGTTCTTGCCGTTTTTTACCACGTAAACGTCCATATCGCCATCGTTGTCGTAATCACCCCAGCTACAGCCTTTGGATGGAGTGCTATCGGTGACGATCTCGCCGCTGCTCATTCTGGCAAATTCGAAATTGGGAGAGCCGGAGTTGCGGTACAACACGTCGGAATGATCGCTGTAGGTCACAAACAAATCGAGATCACGATCGTTGTCGAAATCGATCCAGGCGCAGCCGGTCGCTGAGCCAAACTGGGTAGCCACGGCGCCGGTAGTGATGCGAACAAATTGACCGCTGCCGAGATTGTGGTAAAGGAAATTCCGGGCATTGGTTCCCTGATTGGCCACAAATAAATCGAGATGGCCGTCATTGTCATAATCACCCCAGCTGCCGGCGGTCGAATTGGCGTTTTCGGTAACCAGGTCGCCACTGGTGACGCGGCTAAAGTTAAATTCCGGCGGACCCTCATTTCGCGACAGGATATTCTCGCCGTTGTTGGTGACGTAGAGATCGAGATCGCCGTCGTTGTCATAGTCGCCCCAACTGCCGCCAGTGGAAGCAGTGAAAATGTTCACAATCGGGCCGTCCGTGATCCGACTGAAACGACCATTGCCAAGATTCGTGAACAGATCGATACCCAGGGCAAAGTCAGCCAGAAAGAGATCGGCAAAGCCATCATTGTTGTAATCGCCCCAGGCGCTGGCAATGAAATCACCGCCGGCCGCTGCCAGATCGCCGGCCGCGACCTTTACAAAATGGTCGGTACTTTCATAGACGGTAATCTGTTGGTTTCCGGTTATATGCGTGAGCACGGACGTCCTTCGACTTGGCCACTGCACAATGAGCGAATCGATCGTTGTGGCGTTGCCCAGCCCGAAATGGGCTACCATACTATTCTGCCCTTTGCCGGTCTGCCCGCTGATTTCACGAATCTGGCGTTGCAGCTGCCCGCCGTCGTTATAGCGAATGCGTAGCCGCGCTCCGATGCCGGAGAAATTAGACACCACCCCGTGAAGCTTAACATTCAGCCAAGTGTTGCCGTTCCCCTTATTGTGATACAGGATATTATTTTCGGTATTCGAAGTACCGATCACGCCGTTGGCGACCAGCAGGTCGAGTCTGCCATCGTTGTCATAGTCACCCCAGGCGGCGCTGTTCGTGTAATCATCTGTCGTGGTCACGGCGCTGAGCGACACCCGTTGAAAAGAAGCGCCGGCACCGGTATTGGAGTATAGAAAATTGGGTCCATCGTTGCCCACGATCAAATCGAGATCGCCATCATTGTCATAATCTCCCCAGGTACAGGTTTTGGAATTGCCGGCGTCCTGTCCTGGCGCCAAATAGTTGATTCGAGTGAAGGTCTCGTCGCCGTTGTTGCGGTAGAGGAAATTCGGCCCGTCATTGGCGACGAACAGATCGAGATCGCCATCGTTATCATAGTCGCCCCAGGTTGCAGCATTGGAATTGCCGCCATCAGTAACAATGGCGCCCGTGGTGATGCGCACCATGTTGATATTGGTGCCGTTTTTTACAACTTTGTAGAGCAGATTGTTCTGGCCATAATTGGCTATGAACAGATCGGGATAGCCATCATTGTTGTAATCGCCCCACGCCTGCCCGCGTGAATCAAAATGGCCATCCAGAAAGCTTTTGTTCAGAACTCCCGGAATAATCTGTCCATAAAGAACGTTTTTTTGCCCGGCAGCGAAGGCGGAACCGCCGGTCGTCACGAAAAGATCGAGCTGGTTGTCGCGGTTCCAATCAACCCATGAAGCGCTTGTAGTTTCGGTGAGATCGGGTTCGGGGATCGCGGTGCTGGTGGCATCGGCAAAAGTGCCATTGCCGAGGTTACGAAAAAGCCTGGTGGTCAAGCCGCCGACCAATACATCGAGATCACTATCCTTGTCGAAGTCGCCCCAGGTAGATGTAAACGATGGATGAGAGAAAGGGACAAGGGCCGAAGAAGTGACTTCGGAAAAATTATAGCCGCTATTACGGTAGAGACGCAGCGGCGGTCCTGTCGGGAGCTCACTGGTGACGGCCATGTCAAGATATTCATTGTTATCATAATCCGCCCAGCTGATGCTGGTGAAGGTGCCCTTATCATCTATAAACGGCGCTGACTGAACTGGTGCAAATTGCGGATCAATAAATATTTTAAATACGGCATTGCTCTCATCCATGATGTTGTCGTCATCCGGGTTGATCACTCGCACCAGCGCGGAATCGGCGTCAGATGTGATGGAGGGCGGAACGCGCCAACGATAACGGCCAGAGTTGGGCGCAGCAAAAGCAATGACCTGCCAGCTTCCGCCGTTGTTTAATGAATATTCGAGTCGTACATTCTCGGGATTGGCAAAGCCATTGCCGATCCAGCGGATGTCATAGACCGCATCGACCGCCAGGTTTTCGCCGCCATTGGGCGACGTCACCGCAAGCGCTGAAAGCGGCAGATTGGCGCGAAACACCGAACGCCCGTGGGTTGCCACATGTAAAACTCGATCATTCCAATCCCACTGGTAATCGAAATCCAACGCCGGCACAACAGGCATACCATCAGAGTCGCGCTTCCAGTAGGCACCGCCATCATTCGTCGAGTAGACACCAAGATCATTCGCGACATACATGGTAAGGTTGTCCGGAATATGCGGATCGACGAACAAGTCACTGTGCGGCACATTCGGCAAATTAGCAGAGATATTGACCCACGACACGCCCAGATCTAGAGTGCGGTACACCTTTTGGCCATTGCCGAATCCTCCAAACACAACAAACATGGTACTATCCTTGTGTGGATGCGTGACTACGCGCGTCACGAAACGATTCGGCAAGGCGCCGGTTCGGTTGGTCCAGTTCGAGCCGCCGTTCGTGGAAACGAAAACCTGATTATTACCCGTCGCGCAGATCAGGAATTGCGGATTTGTTGTGCAGATCGCCATGGTTTGAATCGTGGTGGTGTTGTTGACCAGCGGGCTGGAGAGGGCGGCCCAATGGTCTCCACCGTCCGTTGTTCGATAGGGCCGGGTTGTAGCCGTATAGAGAATCCTGGGATTAGTGGGGTGCATGAAAAACGGTGCGAGAAAGATCAGGTTACGCTCATTCTCCGGAATGCCATTGACGATCCTGCCGGTGGTTGGAATTCCGATAAAATTAAAGCCGTCGAGACCATTGGTGCTTTTAACGAGACCGACGTTCTGGGTTGAGGCATAAACGATATTAGGGTTGGTCGGATCGAAAAAGCATTCAAATCCGTCGCCCGTGGAAAGTTCGTCCCATAACTGAAATTCACGCGACTGCACTGCTTTCCTGCCGATGATACCGTTATCCTGAGCACCGCCGATGAGCATGTCGACATCGTTCGGATTCGCGGCGACGCGATAAAACTGCAACGTATTGATGCCAAAGTTCAAATGATTCTGCCAGAGTTGCCCGCCATCCGCCGTTCTGGCAATTCCTCCATCGCTGCAAATGTAAATTCGCCGCGAATTCGAAGGAGCATAAGCAATGGCATGGTAATCAACGTGTATGGGACTATCCCAGGCGTTGAACCAACCAAACCCTTGTCGTATCACGGAAAAGTTGCTGCCATCGGTGCTTCGATACAATTCGACATTACCCACATAGACTTCATCAGCATTATCCGGACTCACAGCGATGCATAGGTCATATCCTCCTTGATCGACCAGCCCGTTGCCAAAATCGCCGCCGATATCGGTTGCGATCTGGCTCCAGGTATTGCCGCTATTGTTTGATCTGAAAACACGGGTTCGCCCGGTGGTCTCGAAAATGATCGCATACATTCGGGAGGGTGCGTTTGGCGAAATGGCAAGATGAATGCGGCCGATGTTTGTATCCACCGGAAGGCCGGAATTGCGAAGGGCCCAGGTTTGGCCATTATCATCGGAAAACCACACCCCGCTGGTATTGTTTTGTCCGCCGCCGATACCGCAGTACACATCGCCATTACGCGTGGGATGGGGCAACACCTCGAAGGCGTCATCGGCAATGAACGTTTGATTCCAATGTACGCCGCCATCGGTGCTCACCCAGATACCTTCATTCGTGATCGAGCCCAAGAAATTGTAACCACTGGCTAATGCCGCATAAACGATGTTTGAATTAAAAGGATCTACCCGTACGGCCGCGAAATGGGTTTGCGCGCCAAAGTCTGGAGATGGTTCAATCCATGTCCGTCCGCCATTGGTTGATTTAAACAGACCTTTGCCGTCAAAATAAATACTCCCAAAGCCGAAACGCGCTTCACCGGTGCCGGCATATACAGTTTCCGGATTTCCGGGATCAATGGCAATGGCGCCAAAGGTGAGCGATTCGAGATCCTCGCCTAACGCAGTCCAGTTCTCGCCGCCGTCAGTGGTTTTCCAGATTCCGCCTCCGGCTGCGCCGATATAGACAATATTTGAATTGGCAGGATGTACCGCCAAACCCCGCACCCGTCCGCTGACGATCCCCCAATGCGCCGGCAGCGCATCCACGCCATGCGGTCCGATGGATTGCCAGGTAATATGCTGGATTTCCTTTGTCTTGCTGAGCGAACGTTGTTTCTGCACCGCATGATTACGTTCTGCCCAATAAATATGCTCAGGTATTTGCCCATCCGGTTCCATTCGTTGTTGATTGAACCACTCTGCCCGCTTGTATGCTTTGCGCTGTTTGGCATAGAGCAGATCTTTATGTGTCGAGTATATGTCTCTGGCAAGAAGGTTACATGGACCGATTAGCATTAAACCGGTCACCACAACGTAAGAGATCACTTTTTTCATGTGTTCCCTTTCAAAGGCCTGTCAGAAGATGCTGCGGGCTTTAAAGCCCGGCTGTTGGAATAGGGCGTAACGTTTTGATTCTATGTTTTTTGTTTCGGGTGTCCCGAAGCGACGAACAATTTTTATTTTCTATTGTTTCAACAAGTCTGCGCTCACTGGCAATCCAGTCGCTGATCGGCAAACTCTGAATCAGCCGTCGTCCAAAAGTACCGTTTGCCATCAAGAAACAGCTTTTTATTTTCGTAGGTGATATCATATTCCATGATCCGCCCGTCCTGAAACTGCAGTACCAGGACGGGTGTTGGACCGTTCGCAGTAACGTCCCACGTGCCCTGCCCCAGATCTTTTCCACTGCCAAACCCATAGCCCGCGGTGTGCCCCCCATCAATGCTCGATTGACTAGAGTCATAATATTTAAAGGAACCCTGCGGGCAGAGGTGGATCTCGATCTGCTGCGAACCGCCTGTATACGAGCCGTCGCTGTAACCGCGGCTGGAATAACTCCAGAGATAGGTCAACTTTGCCCCGCAGAGATCACGCTTCCATTGCTCCGCTATGGGAGGTGTTTCGGGTTTGAAAAATTTCATCCCACGAGCAATGGCTTTTGGGTGTTCGGCATAGTGCTCTGAATAGTGTACTTTTTCCGCCATCGCGATTATCGAGACACCGCCCCCGAATGGTGAAAGCAAGCCGATGGCGTATGCTTTTACCGGCTGCCCCTCGACCACACCCTGATAGGGTGCGCCCAATCCTTTGTCGCCAAACGCCACAATCTCTCCCGCCAGTTGCAGGTTCGTGCCGTTTTCATCGACGAGTCCCTGTTGGGCTTCCGTGTGCATTTGTTCGAGCGATCTTGCTTTATTGTCGGCCATCACAATGATGCCTTTTTCGGTCTTTGAGACGAGCAGATAGCCGGCTGCAGTTTTTTGCGCCATCCAGCCTTGCGGAGGTGTGAAGCGAATCCCTAACTCTTTGTCGATAATCTCGTCAGAATTTTGTGGCTCTGCCGGAGCGGCTGTTATTGCGAGCGTGCCCCTACCCAAAGAGCCGGCGGCGCTTTGCTTTCTAGGCAAGGCATAGGTTTGGGCTGAGAAAATACAGGCGAAACAGATCGCTGCAAGGGGGAAAAAGATGCAATACATAGAAGCCTCCTCATTTGTTTTGTTTCGCGTCGTGCTCATCATCCGTTCAGGCTGCGATGATTGCTTAATGCGCCGCAGAGCGCATCGTTTCTACCATATTATGCTATGCGCCAAAGCCGGCGGATAGCTGAGCACATCGGCCGAATACGCCTCTCCGACCATCCAGGAATCCGCGGCCGGATTCATTCCCTTACTATTCTGCAAAGCGGCAAATATGATTCTGTGCCTGGATTCATGGCAAAGTTCTATTTGCGGGTGATCGGGCCGTATGCGGCATTTACCGCATGGTTCAGGCTGTCTTGCCTGGGCTTGGAGAACGAGGGACGAAAGTGGCATGCAGAGCAGGAGCTCCTGCTGCCATCAGGATAGCACCGGCTAATACCGACATTGGGCCAGGAAGCGGGATCAGGTTTTCCTTCGGCACTAGCTGAAAGCCCTGCAGATTAAAAACAGGGGCGTGAACGGTTATGCCCGGGTGAACCAGTAATGGCTAAAATCAGTGTTTATCTGATATCCATTTTTGTCTTTGCGAAAATTATGCCAGAGTTACGCTCCTTGGAGTGGATTAATTTTTAGAAAGTTACAGGTAGGTATTAAGAATAAAATCAATCGAGTTCATACAATTCGTGCCAGCCTTGGCGAAATTTGCTGGCAAATGTTGCCAATAGTGTTTCCTTCAGATTTTCTGGTTTTTGCTATTCAAACCGAAACCTCAAACAGGATCTCGCCACTCCCTGTCATTGCGAACGGAGGAACATGACCGAGCAGTAGCCGGGGGAACAGGCTCTCGCCACTCCCTGTCATTGCGAACGGAGGAACATGACCGAGCGGTAGCCGGGGGAACAGGCTCTCGCCCCCCCTGTCATTGCGAACGGAGGCGCAGGCGCTGTGAAAGAAACAGATGTAGAGTGGAGTGAAGCAATCTCAGGCAACGAGGATGGGAATCCTCTGCGCCGTCTCACCTCCCTGTCATTGCGAACGGAGGCGCAGGCGCTGTGAAAGGAACAGGTGTCGAATGGAGTGAAGCAATCTCTGGCAACGAGGATGGGAACCGCTAAACCTTGTTCACGTCCTGTTACTCGTCAACGAGTTTGACGAT
>CAZISM010000086.1:0-23649 GCA_964541895.1 uncultured Cytophagia bacterium | reverse complement strand
CCATGACCGACCGCATCGCCGTCCCCATCGTGCTGCAGGGCATCGCCGACGGCTTTATCGAAGAGAGCACGCGTCCGCAGAAAGAGGCGGCGCGGACAGCCAATGAATTTCTGCGCAAGCAATTGCAGGACTTTGAAAAGGAACTCGCCGAGACCGAATCGAAATTGCAGGCGTTTAAAGAAGGCAACACCGATGCCCTGCCGGGTTCGTATCAAAACAGCATCGATCAGCTCAATCAGCTCAAGCGTCAGGAAGCCGATCTCGAAATTTCACACCGGGAGCTGATCGAAAAACGAAAGCATCTCGTTACCAAACTGGTGGAAGAGAACCCGCAACGCCTTCGCCTGCAGAATGAACTGGCCCAGGCCATTACCAAGTACACGGACCAGCATCCGTTGGTTCGTAACGTGAGCGAACAGCTGCGAAAACTGGATGCGTTGCTGGCGGAAGAACAGAAAAAGTATCAGGAAACCGGCGAGCTGGATCTGGCCCATATTCTGCCCGTCGCCGGCGACCATTTCGAACGCATGATCACCATGTACGGCAATGCCGGCCGGCCGTCGGAAACCGATGCGGCGGCGAATCACGCCACCGCGCCCGCCGTCACCGGCACCACCGCTGACCCGCTGATGGAACTTACCCTGGCCAACGTGGAAGAGTTGCAGCAGACCGACCGCCAATTGAACTCCATGCAAGCCAGATTGGAGGCCGTGCGGCAGGCTGTGGCCAATCAAACACGCATCACCGCCGCCATTCCCGCCAAAGAACGTGAATATACGGCCCTGGTACGGAACTATGACGGCTTGCAGGATCGCTACAACAAAGCCTATCAGCGCCTGCAGGATGCCAAGCTGAGTGAAGAGCTCGATTACCTCGATTCGCTGCAGCGCTTTAAAATTCTGCAAAAGCCCCGGTCGGAGGGGACACCGGTGCAGACCCCCAAAGTCAGGCTGCTGTTCATCGGTTTGATCGCCGCCCTCGTCAGCGGCATCGGCCTGGCCTTTGTGGTCGAGTTTTTCGATTCGGCTATACAATCCGTCACCCGGGTCAGCCCGGAGCTGGGTCTGCAGGTTCTGGGGAAAATGACCAATCAGTTCAAAGAGGACTATGAACATGACTGACGTCGCCCATGACATCGTCCGTACACAGGACCGGTTGGCGCTCATGGCCGTTCTCTTCTCCGTGGTGCTCGGACTGATTGCCATGTTTCTCAATCCCTTCTTCAGCCTGGCCATCGTGGTGGCGCTCGGCATCGGCATCGTCATGTTTGTCTTGCCCTATGTCGCTCTGCTGCTGTTTCTGATGTTGCTGTATCTGCGACCGGCGGATTATTTCGAGTTTCTGCAGCCCTTTATGTTGACGAAAATGGCCGCCATCGTGTGCCTGGTCTCCTGGTTCATCACCAACCAGATTGTCGAACGGCGCAGGTTTCTGTCAACGCGGGAGAGCCTGTGGCTGTTCACGTTTCTCGGCGCCATCTTTTTGTCGTTCGTCTCTTCCGAGGACATTCCCTTCAGCTTTTCCCTGTTCTTTGAGAAATTTTTCAAAATCATCGTTCTCTATATACTCATCACCAATCTGGCCGACACGCCCCACAAAGTGGTCGTGCTGATATGGGTCCTTATCGGTCTGGCGCTGTGGAACGGCGGCCTGTCCATTCAAAATTATTTTTCCGGAACCCGGGTGGTCGGCGCTCTCGGCCGCACCTCCCTGGTCGGCATCATGGGAGATCCCAACGATCTGGCGCTGTCGCTGGTGATCGTCATCCCCTTCATGATCGGATTCATCATGAACACCCGTTCCTATGCGCTCAAACTGTTTCTGGTGCTGGGCATCGCCGAACTGACCTATGCCATTCTCCTCACCATGTCGCGCGGCGGACTCATGGGCTGGATGGCGGTTATGGCGTCCCTGTTTCTGTATGGCAAATCCAGACCGATTCAGCTGGGCGTGATGGGCGTTGGCCTTTTGCTGATGCTGGGCGTGGTGACGAACTCCATCGGCTTGCGCGGCGAGGATGAAGGCGCCGAAGAATCGGGCGATAGCCGCCTCTGGCTGTGGTCAGCCGGTGTGGCTATGGCCAAACATAGTCCCATCTGGGGCCAGGGATTCGGCAACTATCCCCGAAAAATTGTCAATTATTCCGACATGCCGGTGGCGAATAAAACCGCTCACAGCATCTGGTTCCTGGTGTTGGGTGAATTGGGTCTGTTCGGATTGACCGCCTTTGTGGCTTATATTCTGTATGCGTTGGCCAAAGCCATGGTGGTGGTGCAATGCTCGGACCAGATCCGTGCTCCCGGTCCATTTCGCGCTCTGATGCGGACCGCGTATGCCAGTCTGATCGGATTCCTGATCTGCGGAACGTTTCTGTCGCAGTCGTACGAGTGGTTTTTGTACATCATCGTGGCTATCATAGTCGTCATTTATGAAAATATAGATCCGGACGTTAAAGCCCGGGCAGATGTGAAACCTGCGTTTTTAAAGGTGTTTGTATGATCGCACTGCATGTTGTGTTCTGGCTGGCTATCGTCATCGTCCTCTACACCTACATGTTCTATTTCATCCTGTTGCGCTGGTGGTCACGCAATAAAAACTACCAGCTGCAGACGCCGGAGGACTTTGCCCGCATCGCCAGTGAGCTGAAAGACCCTTCTCATCAGGCTGAGGCGGACCAGCTGAAAAGCATCACCCTGATTGTGCCGGCCTATAATGAGGAACGTGTCATCCGCGACAAGCTGGAAAACTGCCAGTGGTTGAGCTACAAAAGGAACAAACTGGAAGTGATCGTCGCTTCCGACGGCTCCAGCGACCACACCGCCGACATCGTCCGGGATTATGCCATCGCCGATCCCATCATCCGCCTCATCGCCTATCCCGAGCGCCGCGGCAAAACCGCCGTGCTCAACGACACCATTCCGCAGGCGGCCGGAGAAATCATCGTGCTCTCGGACGCTTCCTCCCTGCTCAGCATCGATTGCCTGGAGCAGCTGGCGCGCCATTTTTATGACGACACCATCGGCTGTGTCAGCGGCACATACAAGCTGATCGACATCGGCGCCGACACCCATTCTGCCAGCGAAGGCGCCTATTGGCGGTATGAAACCGCTATCAAAGCCAGCCAGGGCAAGCTCTATGCGCTGCTGGGCGCGCACGGCGCGTTGTACGCTTTTCTGAAAAAAGCGTTTCGCCCGCTGCCCGAAAAGGCGATCAACGACGACTATCTCATTCCGGCCCGCATCATGCAACAGGGATACAAGGCGGTCTACGAATCCGAGGCCATCGGCCTCGAACTGGCCCAGGCCGACCGCGCCAGCGAATTCAAACGACGAATCCGCATCATGGCCGGCAACTTTCAGCAGGTGGCGCTGCTGAAAGGCCTGTTGTCGTGGCGTCACAAAAAAATCGCTTTTCATTTCATGTCCCACAAGGTGTTACGGCTGGCGGCCCCGTTTTTGTTGCTGGCGATTTTCGTCCTTAACATCCTCCTGACCGGACAGGGTGCGCTCTATCGCTGGCTGTTGTGGGCGCAATGCGCGTTCTACCTGGCCGCCGCTCTCGGCTATATCGGCGAACGGCTGCAGATGCGCATCAAACCGCTCTACATCGCCTTTTATTTCAATTTGATAAATGTCACGACCTTTTTCGGATTTTACCGCTGGCTGCGCGGCAAACAATCCGTCAAATGGGAACGGGTGGATCAGTACAAAAAATAGTTCGAGGATATCTTATGCCGACTTCGGTTGTGTTCTTCAAACGCGTGATGGATCTCATTCTGGCGGTCATCGGCCTGCTGCTGACGCTGCCGCTGTATCCGTTCATCGCTCTCGCCATTCGTCTCGAAAGCAAGGGCCCGGTGTTCTTTAGGCAAAAACGGGTTGGCCGGGTTACAGACTCGACCGCGACCTATTTCCACATGATCAAATTTCGCAGCATGCGCGCCGATGCGGAAAAAGCCTCCGGCCCGGTATGGGCGGTGGACGACGATCCGCGCATCACCCGCGTCGGCCATTTTTTGCGCAAGGCCCGTCTGGATGAACTGCCGCAGCTGTTCAATGTCCTGGCCGGACAGATGAGCATTGTCGGTCCTCGTCCGGAACGGCCGCATTTTGTGGAAAAACTGGATCAGGCGATTCCCTTTTACAACGAACGGGTGTTTCACGTCAAACCCGGCATCACCGGTCTGGCGCAAATCCACTGCGAATACGATACCAGTGAAGAGAGCGTTAAAACCAAATTGTACTATGATCACGCCTATGCGGCTCGCCTGACCACCTTTCGCGAATTCCTGCGTGCGGATCTGGAAATCATGCTCAAAACCGTCACCGTAATGTTTACCGGCAAGGGGGCCAAATGAAGGGAACACGTTTACACTTTACCGCATCGCTCAGCCGTCTGAACGAGCTGTTGTCGCAATTGACCGTGCAGATCACCAGCCTGGAACCGGACCTGCCGCAAGCCTGGCTGGAAGAGATTCGGCTCATTTGCAGTGAAATATTCAGCAACATCTGCAACTACAGCGGGCTCTCCGGCAACGATCCGGTCCGCATCGTGCTGTTCGAAAACAAGAATTCGCTGAACATCTGGTTTCGCGACAACGGCGCCCGTTGGTATCCGGAGAACGCCACCCTGCCCAACCTGGACGAACCGCAGGAGCACGGCTACGGCCTGTATCTGATTCGCCTGTTGACCGATGGCTTTATTTACAAAAGAAAAGAACATCGCCCTTTCTGCAACATAACCCAAATCGCCAAGAGTGTTCCGCATGCCTAAGGAGAAAATTCTTATCGTCGAAGATGAGGGGATCACATCAAAGGTTATCGAGTCACCTTTGCGCCGATTTTATGAAACCATCACGGCGAGCGACGGCGAGGAAGGCCTGGCGCTGGCCATAGAGCACAAGCCGGATCTCATCATATCCGATGTCATCATGCCCAAGATGGACGGCTTTGAACTGCGTGACCGGCTGCGCCAGTATCTCAAGCTGGATCTGGTGCCCTTTATATTCCTGACCGCCATGACCTCCAGCGAAGCCAAAGATCAGGGCTTGTCGCGAGGCGCAGACGATTTTCTCACCAAACCGATCGACCCGGAGATTTTGCTAAAGCGCGTCCATCATCTGCTCAAACGCTCGCGCGTGTATCGGGAAGAGTCGGTACAGCATTTTTCCGAGCAGGTGAGCCACGCCCTGTCGCAACCGGCGCCGCAGATGCCGGGCTATGAGATCAGTTTCTACTCCAGGCCGGCGCAAATCGGCGGCGGCGATATCATCAACTATTTTCAACACGATCCGGCGACGCTGACCTTTTTTCTCGGCGATGTCATGGGCAAGGGGACCAATGCCAAGTTCTTTGCCTATTCGTATCTCGGTTATCTGCGCGGCCTGCTCTATCACACCATCGCCGCCAACCAGGCTCCGCATCCGGCAGATCTGCTCAATAAACTTTCCAGCTTTCTTGACATGGATCCGGTCCTGCAGGACGTGCTGATCTCCCTGTTCCTGCTCCATTTTCGCTTTGGGGAAAACCAGTGTGTCTATGCCAATGCCGGCTATTTCCCCGCTTTTCACTTTCAACAGATGAGCAGCCACCTGCGGGAGCTGCACTGCGGTGGCGGCCTGCCAGGACTGAGCCCAACCCCCTATGAGCAAGAGCGCCTTGTCCTGCACCAGGGCGATGCCATCATCCTCATGTCTGACGGCGTCCTCGAAGCCAAAAACAGCGACGACCAGATGATCGGAGAAGACACCATCAAAGCCTGGCTACACGAATTGATTCATCTCGACGCTGAAGCCCTGATCCAGTCTCTGCTCTGGCGTATCGATAGCTATACGGAAAACGCTTTGCAGTACGACGACATTTCCATCGCAGTTATAAAAAAACTATAGGAGAGTACCCATGCACATCCTGAAATCGGAACATAACGATCGACATGTGTGGCGCCTGGAAGGCGTGCTGAATGCCTCTAATGTGGCGCAGCTCAAGGAAGAGATGGAGAACATCATCAAGAGCGATATTCCCATCGTCGTTCTGGATGTAGAACATTTGACCGAGATCGACAGCTCCGGCATCGGGGCCATCGTCTCTTTGCTGAAACGCATGCGCATGAAAAAGGGCGACGTGCGCTTGCTGCGGCTGCGCGGCGGCGTCAAAAGACTCTTTGAGCTGTTGCGCATCGACCGCAGCATGGAAGTGTTCGAGGATCTGGAGCAGGCCTTGGCCTGAGCATGATATGCGAATACTCTTCCTGCACAGTCAAATTCCCTATCCGCTGGATACGGGCGCCAAGATTCGCACCTATCAGCTGTTGCGCCATCTGGGTCGCCGCCATGAGGTCACCCTGGCCTGCTTTGGCCGGCCCGGCGACGATGACGCCCTGGCCGCCGTACGCCGGATCACCGCTGAGGTGGTGCTGCTGGACGGCCATACCAGGGGCCCCAGAGCGAACGCCCTCGCCCTGATGAAATCGCTGAGGCGCGGTTTGCCCTTCAGCGTCGGCAAATACGTGCATGCCGCAGCCATGGCGCAGGTGCGGCGTCACTCGCAAAAGGTCTCCTTTGCCGCCGTGCACGTCGATCAGCCCCATCTCGCGGTCACGGCGCCGCCGCTCGCCTATGCAGCGCGCGTCATCCATGAGCACAACATCGAGAGCCAGATCGCCCTGCGGTTCTATGAAAAAGCGGCCCATCCTGTGCTAAAACAATTCCTGCACGATCAGTATCGACGCATGGAACGGTTCGAAACCGCTCTGTGGCGGCAAGCGGACCATGTGGTGACTGTCAGCGATCAGGACCGCGAGCAAGTGCTGGCCGCTTGTCCGGACCAGAACGTCACCGTGGTGGAAAACGGAGTGGATCTCGAGTACTTTGCCTTTGCGCCTCATGCGCAAAACACACCCCATCTCGTCTACACCGGCTCCATGGACTGGCTGCCCAACGAAGATGCCGTGCTCTACTTTGCGGAACATATTTTTCAACAGATCCGCAGCCGCTATCCGCAAGCCCTCTTTACCATCGTCGGGCGACGTCCATCCGACAAGGTCCGGAGGCTGGGGCAGATAGCCGGCATTCACGTCACCGGCACGGTGGACGACGTTCGCCCCTATTATGCCGGAGCGACCGCGCTGGTGGTGCCGCTGCGCATCGGCGGCGGCTCGCGGCTGAAAATCCTGGAAGCCATGAGCGCCGGTGTGCCGGTCCTCTCCACAACCATCGGCTGCGAAGGCCTTGATGTGCAGGATGACGAACATCTCCTGATCGCGGATGAACCGGGCCTGTTTGCGGAAAAAACCATAGAGCTGCTGTCTCGTCAGGACCTTCAGACCCGTCTGAGTAACAACGCCAGAATCCGGGTGGAGGAAAAATACAGCTGGGCTTCCATGGCGGATCGACTGGCCGCGCTGTACGACGCGCTGGCATCCCGGCGCCGGCGAGCGCAGGTCACGACACCGTCGTTCTCCGAATAGAGGAACTGATCGATGAAAAAAATCGCCTACTTGCTCGATATTTTTCCGCACTATTCAGAGACGTTTATTAAAAACGAGCTCGTCGCTATGCGGGAACACCCTCTGCAGCTGCACATCTTTTCGGTCATGCGGCCGAAAGGGCCGGTCCCTTTTACGGATATCGCCGACCTGGCGGCAAAAACCGAATATTTGCCGGACGATTATGCGCGGTCGACCAAACTGCGGGCTCTGCTGGCCGCCCTCTGCCGCCATCCGCTGGCGGTCTGGCGCAGCCGTCGCCTGGTGCAGCGCTGGGGTGACACCGAAGCGCTTTATCTGTGGAGCTATAGTCTTGTCCTGGTCCGCCGCTTGCGCAACATCGGTATTCAGCATATTCATGCCCATTTTGCCAACAAAGCCGCCGAACTGGCCATGCTCTGCCACCTCATCAGCGGCATTCCTTACAGCTTCATCGGCCATGGCCGCGATGTCTTTTGCAATCGCCGCTTGCTGGCGGAAAAAATGCGCTATGCCAAACACGTCATGGTAACCGCGGATTATACCATCGATTTTTTGCGACGTGAATATCCTGACATCAGCCGGGACAAATACCAGAAAATCATCATGGGGGTGGATCCCGGCCAGTTTACGGCCCTGTCCCTTACCAGGCAAAAGAACGATGTCTATAAGATTCTGTCGGTCGCGCGCCTGGAAGAGAAAAAAGGGCTGCCGGATTTGATCGACGCGGTCTCGTTGCTGCGCCGGCAAGGCCTCAACGTTATGTTGCGCATCATCGGCGAAGGGCAGCTGCGGTCCTCCCTGCAGGCGCAAATCCAGGCCCTGCAGATTACGGACAGCTGCCGGCTGGAGGGCGCTCTTGCGCCGGATCAGGTGCGACAGGCGTTATGGCAAGCCGATGTCTTTTGTCTGCCCTGTGTCGTGGCCAGGGACGGCGATCGTGATTCCATGCCGGTTTCCATCAAAGAGGCTATGGCCATGGAGATGCCGGTAGTGGCCACAACAGAAGTGGCTATTCCGGAAATGGTCAAGGACGGTGCCGGTCTCCTGGTACCACCCCACCAGCCGGCGGCCCTGGCCGAAGCGTTGCTCAAGGTGTACCAGCTCAGCGAAGAAGAACGCCGGGCGATGGGTAAAAGCGGTCGGCGCATTATTGAAACGGAATTCAGCATCCGCCAGGAGACCGCCCGGCTGGCCCGGCTGCTGGATTCCAATTAATCGATCCATTCACCTCCGCATAATCGGACAGGAGCTCAATGACAGAACATACCAGCCAGGTAGGCGAAGAACTGCGCCGGGGCGCGCTATGGTCCACCATCAGCCGCTTTGCCACCCGCTTTATTCTCTTTGGCACCACGATCGTGCTGGCACGGGTGCTGTCGCCCTCGGATTTCGGCGTCGTAGCCCTGGGCATGGTGGTCTGGAGTCTGGCCAGCCTTTTTGCCGATCTCGGCGTCAGCGCCTCCCTGATCCAGGCCAAAGATCATATAGAGGAACAGGCCAACGCTTCGTTCTGGTTGAACCTGTTCATCGGCGGCGGTCTCACGCTGTTGACTTTTTTGGTTGCGCCCCTGGTCGGCCGCTTTTACGACAACGACCTGGTGGTGCCGATCCTGCGTGTGCAAGGGCTCAGCTTTATGCTCAACGGCTTTGCCACAGTGCAATCGGTCCTGCTCACCAAAAAAATGGCCTTTAAAGAGCTGGCCCATGTTGAGATCGTCACCGGATTTAGCGAACGCATTTTGGCGTTGATCCTGGCCTTTACCGGTTTTGCCGCCTGGAGCCTGGTGGTGCCGAGCATTTTCATCATTCCCATTCGCACCTTTATGTTGTGGCGCGCCTCCACCTTTCGGCCACAGCTGGATCTGGGTCGTAAACAGTGGTCACGCATTTTTCATTTCGGCAAACACGTGTTTGCCACCACCCTGCTGCGCTACATAAACATCAACGGCGATTACTTTGTCATCGGCAAAGTCATGGGCTCTGCGCCGCTGGGCATCTATACCTTTGCCTACAACCTGGCCAATTGGCCGATCGAAAACATTGTCTGGGTCATCAACAAGATCTCTTTTCCCGCCTTTGCCAAATTGCAGGAGGCGCCGCAAGAACTGCGCCGCATCTATCGTCAGATCATCCGATCGGTAAGCATGCTGGCTTTCCCGATCATGCTGGGCATGTTTGCCGTGGCCGAACAGCTGGTGATACAGATTTACGGCAGCAAATGGCAGGAAGGGATTTTGCCGCTGAAAATCATCATCGGCTTTATGCTGATTCGTACCATCGCTTCCCCTGGCGGTGGGGTTCTGATGGCCTTGGGTAAACCGAAAATTGAATTTTACTTTAATCTGGTGCAACTGCCGCTGTTGCTGACCGCCATCGTCATCGGCGCCCGCTACGGCATCGTCGGCGTGGCCTGGGGTATGGCCGGCGTGCTCGGCTCTATGGGATTCCTGTTCATCCGCATTGCACAGTCCAGCATCCACCTGGGCTGGCGTGATTTCTACCTAGATATTCGGCCGGCCGCGATCGTCGGCCTTTTCATGTTGGGCGGCATCCGCCTGTTCCATTATCTGCTCCAGGATCACATCGGTTATGAGGCCGTACAGCTTGGACTCGACATCGTGCTCGGCATGATCTTGTACCCCGGGTTGATGCGGTTGCTGTTTCCATCCCGGTTTCAAGCCGTCTGGGGCATGGCTGAAAAATATCTGAACAAAAAAAGGGCTCAGGCATGACCGCATCCACACCGCCGCTGGTGAGCGTCATTATGCCGGCGTTCAATGCCGCCGACTTTATCGAAGAAGCGCTTTTATCCGTGCTGGCGCAAAACTATCAACCGCTGGAAATTCTGGTGGTGGATGACGGCAGCACCGATGACACCGCCGCTGTAGTCGCCCGTTTCGGCGACAAGATCCGCTATATCCGCCAGAGCAACGCCGGCCCGGGAGCCGCACGCAACAAAGGCCTGGAATTGGCCACGGGCGAATGGATCGCCTTCCTGGACAGCGACGATACCTGGCTGCCCGGCAAACTGGCCAAACAGGCCGCTCTGATGGCGGCCGATCCAGAGCTGGGATTGAGCTTTCACGATTTTTATTTCGAACGGGAACCGCAGCAGCCACCGGTGCTTGCTTTTTCCCTGGCGCCGCAACTGCACGAATTTCCCAGACAGGAGATGGCGGAACGTTCGTTTGTTTTTTCCCACCCCATGTTCGAACCGCTGCTGCAGCGAAATTATATCGGCACCTCCACCGTCATGATACGCAAGACCTGCGTGGCCCAGGTCGGCGCCTTTGACATCACCATGCCTTCGGCGCAGGATCGCGAGCTCTGGCTGCGCATCAGCAAACGATTCAAACTGGGCTTTATCGATGAGCCGCTGACCCGCTATCGCTACAATCCGCACTCGATAACACGCAACAGCGAAAAGCGGGCGATTAACCTGATCCGGCTGCTGGAACGTCATATGGTGGACGCGGGCGCGGCGACCAGGCAGCAGGTGAACGCCCAACTGTTGGACATTCGCCAGGATCTGGCATATCTCTATTTTGAGCAGGGCCGGATGCGCCCGGCTCGGCAGGCTTATCTCCAGGCCTGGCGCCTGCATGGCGGCTGCTCCAATATGGCCTATGCAGCGGCTACGCTTATTCCGAAACCACTCCTGGCCATGCTGCGAACCATGAAAGGGTGGGGCGTGCGATGAAACTCCTGATGATTATGTATTACTATCCGCCCGTACGGGAGGTGGGAACGGTGCGCAATGTGGCCCTGGTAAAGCATCTGCAGGAAATGGGCGTTGAACCCATCGTCCTGACGACCGCCAATCCGGACGCCGCCGACTGGATCAAAATCGACAAGGCGGCCGGACCGGCCGGCGTGGCCGTGCACCGGGTTCGCGGCCTGCAGGTTGGTCAAATGGTCAATCTTTTCGGCGGCATCAGCAATCGATTCCATCGCCTGCTATTGGGCAAAGACCAACCTTATAACCTCCTGCGCGAACATCTCTTTTTCCCTGACTTGCAGGTGACCTATCTGCCGGCGCTATTGCGCAAGGCCAGGGAATTGATCGTCAGGGAAAATATCCGCCACCTCTTTATCTCCTGTTCGCCCTTTAGCAGCGCCTTGCTGGTGCCTGCACTCAAGCGCGCGTTTCCGCAGGTCAAGGTTATCCTTGATTTTCGCGACGGCTGGCGTTTTAATCCCCACATTGAACACGCGGAGCGGCACTGGCAACGGATCGCAAAAAAAGAGCCGCAGATCATGGCTCATGTGGATCTTTTTGTGGCCAATACCCCCGGCATGGCCCGTTTGTACCACAACGCCTATCCAGACCTGAAGATAGTGACAATTCCCAATGGCTATGACAGCCTGACGCCCAAAACCGAACGATCGCCCCGTTTTGTCATCATCCATACCGGCATCTTTTACGGCCGCCGCAATCCGGATAACCTGCTGGCAGCGCTCGAAGGCGTCCAGGTACCCATGGAATTCCGCCAGATCGGTTCGCCGCTGCAGGCACAGGTCCGGAATCCGCTGGTGACCGTACAATCCATAGCACCGGTGCCGCGCCACGAGCTGCTCGAACAGATGCAGGAAGCTTCGCTGTTGTATCTCAAACAGGGGTTTGAGGGCGAAGGGATTCCACACATTGCCATTGCCGCCAAAACCTTTGAATATCTGGCCACCGGCATTCCTATTCTCGCAGACGTGCCCGAAGGGGATAACGCCGATCTGATCAGAGGCTACAGCAAAGAATCGCACGTTATCACATCCGGCCGGCCAGAGGAAATTCGCCAGGCTCTGCACTCAAGCTATGAACGCTGGCAGAACGGCCAAATTCGTTACGAGATATCTCCGGCCTTTGTACACGATTTTGACCGGCGCCATCTGGTGCGATCGCTGCATCAAGCTATCACCCAATTAGGAGAAAAGGACTGAAATGAACTCTGCCGCCTCCGGCTCCAAACCGCTCTCGTTCGATTTGGCCCCCAATCCCATGGTTGTCCTGGACGGATTTGGCCGTTTGAGCTATGTCAACCCGGCATTTTATCAGTTGCTGGGATTTACAGCAGAAGAGTTGCAGGATCAGCCGCTGTCGTTTTTCTGCTCCGGAACCGAGTCAGACCGCATTCTCGCCCGTTTGCAGGATATGGAAGCCTGCCCATGCCTGATTACGCTGCGGTCCCGCAGCGGCCGCTACCTCCCCATGCTCGCTTTTACGCGCTGGCTGTCTCCGTTTTCACAATCGGATCTGGTGGTATCCCTGTTCAGCACGGAAAACCGAACGATCGATCACGACGCCGTCATCCGTACGGAAATGGCCGACGATCTTTTGCGCAAGGAAAAGCTGTTGATCAGCGTCGCTCGCGGCATCGATCTGTTGCTGCAGGCGCCGGATTTCAGGCAGGTGCTGCCGGAAGCCTTTCGGCTGCTGGGCATGAGTGCCAACGTGGACCGTGTTTACCTTTTCGAGAACAGTGTCAACAGCCGCGGCGAAGTGGTGACCAGTCAACGTTTCGAGTGGAACTCGGGCACCACCAATCCGCAGATCGATAATCCGCATCTGCAGAATCTTCCCGTCAGCGAGCTGGTGTCCCTGCACGATGCCATGGCAAAAAACTCTGTGTTTTACGGCTTGGCTAAAAACATGCCGGCGCCTTTGCAGCAGCTCCTCGCACAGCAGGATATTCTCTCTATCCTCATCCTCCCCGTTTTCGATAACAGTGGCTTTTGGGGATTCATCGGTTTTGATGAATGCAAATATGAGCGCGAATGGACTGAAGCAGAGCGATCGATCCTGCTCTCCTTTGCCGCCACCCTGTCCGGATTGATCCAGCGCAACAAGACAGAACAGGAGCTGATCAAGGCGAAAAACGAAGCAGTGGTGGCCAACACGGCGAAAAGCCAGTTTCTCGCCCAGATGAGTCACGAAATTCGCACACCGTTGAACGGCATTCTCGGCATCATCGAGTTGGCGCAAATGACGCAACTCACCCACACCCAGCGATCTTACCTGGAGGTAGCGCAAAACTCTGCCAACGATCTTCTCGACCTCATCAACGATATTCTCGACTTTTCCAAAATCGAAGCCGGCAAACTGCATATCGAAAACTCGACGTTTGATCTATATGAGCTGGTGGACAAAGCGGTGCACATTCTTGTCGGCCGGTTGAAAGAAAACAAGCTTGAACTGTTCTGTGATATTGACCAGAGCGTGCCGAGGCGTTTGATCGGCGATCCGCTGCGCTTTCGCCAGATATTGATGAACCTTCTCAGCAATGCGATCAAGTTTACGGAAAAGGGAGAAATCCTGGTGCGGATCGAACCGACAGCGCCGGCGCAAAGCGACCAGATCACACTCAAGATGAGCGTAAGCGATACCGGAATCGGCATCCGTGAGGACATGCTGGAAGCAGTGTTTGAAAGCTTTCGCCAGGTGGGTGATTCCACTAACAAAAAGTTCAGCGGCACCGGCCTCGGTCTGTCCATCACCCGCAGTCTGGCAGAAATGATGAACGGCCAGATAACAGTAGAAAGCAAAATCGGCCAGGGCAGCACCTTCCTCGTCACCCTGCCCTTCCGGATCGCGGAGAATCAGGGCAGAGAGGCGGGGGTTTCGTCATGGTTTTTCCTGAAAAGCATTCTGGTGGTGGACGACAATAAAACCAATCTGCGCATTCTGGAAGGCATGCTGAGGTCGGAAGCCAAAATCGTCGAGGCCTGCATGGATCCCAGACAGGTATGTCACATACTGGAACAGGCGGAAAAAGAGAATCGTCCCTTTGAGTTGCTCGTGCTCGATTATGTCATGCCCCATATCGACGGCATTCAACTGGCGAACAAAATTCTCCACGGCGGCATCCTGAACAAGCGTCCGACCATTCTGATGCTCAGCTCGGCGGATGATCCCAACGTGATGATCAAGGCACAGGAGATTGGCATCGCCTCCTGCATCACCAAACCGGTTACCCTGGAACGGCTGCGGCAGGGCTTGCTGAGCGCCCGCGAAGCCGCACCCAAAGCAACAGTACCAAAGCCCGCCGCCGCCATGAAGCAAAACGGCAAAACCTTCACGGTCTTGATCGCGGAAGACAATCTGGTCAATCGCAAGATCAGTAAAGAGTACCTGCGGCCGCTGGGCTACAAAATCATCGAAGCGGCTAACGGGCTGGAAGCGGTAACGCGGTATCAGGAAGAGAACATTGATTTGATTCTCATGGATGTGCAGATGCCGGAGCTGGACGGCTATGGCGCTTCCAGGCGCATCCGCGAACTGGAAAAAAAGGACCACCGCCACGTCCCCATCATCGCCATCACCGCTTTTGCCACCGCCGGGTACAAGGAGAAATGCCTTGCAGCCGGAATGGACGACTATCTGCCCAAACCGTTCAAACGGGCCGAGCTGCTGGAGTTGATCAATCAGTATCTCGCCACCCCGCCGGTACAGGAAAAGAAACAGGTGCTGCTGTTTGACCATCCGGATATCATGCGACGCATCAGCGGCAATGCGGCGCTGTACGATGAGCTGGTGGAAGATTTCGGCCGCGCTGCACGCGATCACCTGAAAGCAGCTCGCGACGCTGTCGCTGCCGGCGACCTGGAAACCGTTCGCATCCAGGGCCACACCATGAAAGGTATGAGTGCCACCCTGTGCGCAGAGCCATTGCGAGGGTTATCGCAAAAAGTGGAAAAGTCGGCCGCAGAAGGCCGGACGGATCAAATCACAGACCTGTTGACGCAATGGGAGTGTCTGTTCGAAGCCACCCATGCGGCCATGGTCCTTAAAAAAGCTACAGCAGGAAGCAAATGAATCCAGCGGCTGAAAAAAGGACCGTCACCATCTGCCAGGTCTCGCCCTTTCCAGTGCATCTGCACGGCGGCGTGGTGCGCACCGTGCTTAATCTGCATCAGGGTCTGCCCCAACACACCCCTTTTGGCTCGGTGGTCATAGCCAACCAGCAACTCGCAGCCCAGGATGACGGGATCCTGGCGTTTCCTTTTCGCTCGTTCGCCTGGGACCGGCGGCTGTACTGGAAACCTCTGGCCGCCTTTGTGCTGCTGTTCCGCAGAGAACATAAACGGTTATTTTCCCTGCCGATGCCGGCCTCAACCCGACTGTTCCATTTACACTATTTCGGCGATCACTATCTTCATTTTGCGGCATCGCGCTATCCGTATCTCATCACCCTGCATGGCAGCGATGTCCGTCTGGATTTGCGCCGTTCCGCGCTGCTGCGCGCTATCGCCGCGCCGGTGTTAAAGCGAGCCCGGCGCATCTGTTTTCCGTCCGAAAGCCTGCGCCGTGATTTTCTCGGCCTTTTTCCCGCTCTGCGCGATCGCTGCCGAGTCCTCTATAACGGGACCGACCTCGCACCCGTCAGCCCGCTGGGCGCAGCGCTGCCGAAACGGTTTATTTTATGTACCGGCAACATGCAACCGGTAAAAGGCCAGGATATACTGATCAAAGCGTTTGCACTGATAGCAAAAGAACATCCGGACCTTAACCTGGTTCTGGTTGGTGATGGGCCTGCCAAAGCAGACTTGCTCTCTCTTACCGCCGGACTGGGCGTGTACGATCGCATCTTGTTCCTCGGCAGCCGCGGCAGCGGCGAAATCAGCGCTGCTCTGCGCGCTTGCACGTTCTATGTTCAACCCTCCCGCAACGAAGGCGGTCATCCCCTGGCGGTCATGGAGGCCATGCTGGCCGGCAAGGCCGTTATCGCCAGTGCCGCTTCCGGGCTGCAGGAAATGATTCAGCACGAACACAACGGTTTATTGTCACCACCTGAAGATCCGGCCGGCATGTCCCAACAAATGGAACGGCTGTTATCGACCCCCGCCTTGCGCCGGCAACTGGAGGCTGAGGGAGAAAAGAGGGCAGAAAAAACCTACAGCCTGGCGGCCATGGCGCTTCGCCATGCGGCCCTGTATACTGAGGTATTGCATGAACAATCCTGACTTGCGCGTGCTCCATCTGAGAAGCAGCGGCGGTTTTTACGGCGCCGAAGCGGTGCTGGCTTCTTATTTCGCTTCTCTACAAAACAGCCGCGCGAACATGGAACTGCTCCTGCTGACCGGCCTGAAAGAACATCCGTTACGGCATCGCATCCATGCCCCGGTCCGGATTATCGAGGCGCCGGGTGGATTTTCATTTGCTGTATTCCAGGCGGTCAAGGCGCACCTTGAACAGGGTCGCTATGATATTTTGCATACCCACGATTACAAAAGCGACCTGTTCGGCTTTTTGTTGCGCAAAAAGGTGCACTGGGTGAGCACGATGCATGGCTGGACCAGCTCCGATGCCAAAGTGCGTCTCTATGAAAAACTCGACCGGCTGGTGTTGCCCTCTGCCCATGGCGTCGCCGCCGTCTCTCTGGAGCTGTTTGACCAGCTCGGCCAAATGGGCGTAAAGCAGGAGCGCGCCGTATATCTGCCCAATGCCATTGATTGCGATGCCTTTGCCCCTGCTGACCGGCGCGAATCCCGGGGTCGCTGCCGCATCGCCACGGTAGCTCGGCTCTCCTCGGAAAAAGCCATACAGGTTCTCGTCGAGGCGCTTGCCGCGCTGCCGGAAACGGTTCACCTCAGCATTATCGGTGACGGCCCCCTGCGACAGCCGTTGCAGCAATTAGCCGCAGAGCTGGCCATCGACAACCGTATCGATTTTCTAGGAGTCCGCAACGATATCCCGGCGTTACTCGCGCAAACAGACATCTTTGTACTGCCGTCCCTGCGCGAAGGCACGCCTATGGCCCTGCTGGAGGCCATGGCCGCCGGATGCGCGCCCGTAGCCAGCGCGGTCGGCAATATACCGCACATCATCCAGGAAGGGGTCAACGGCCTGCTGATCGCACCCGGCGATGTGACATCCCTGATCGCCGCTCTAAGTAAGCTGGTGACAAACCAGGCCTGGCGTTCCAGCCTCGGCGAAGCGGCCAGAACGTTTGTAAGACAACATTACAGTCTGCCTCGTCTGGGGGAACAATTGTTCGCCTTTTACAGCAACCTGAATTGAACGCTTCTGATTGCCAAGGTCTGTACGGTTGGATTACTTGATATATTGAACAACATTTCGCTTTTAATCAACCTTTTCAACTTGGCCGTTCGCGCGTTTTGTGGCAACGGTCAACATGGAAAAGGGGAGTTTGAATAAAAAATATTGAATTTTTGAGAATGTTTTACTATTCTATAAACAGTTATTTCTCTTGTGTTTTTTGCTGCCGGATGGTCAGGAGCAGCAGGAGCGGGAGAAATAATGAGGGATTATGCCAATCCGGGACTGGAGTCGAGGCCAGAACAGGCGACTCTGTCCTAAACGCAGAATGGCCGATTGCGCAAATGCCGATCTCGTGGCAGATTTTTGCTTCACTGCGGTGGATGGTGGGAAGTGTGTGTAGACGAGTTAGCCGAACTAACTCCTGAAGTGGAAAAAGCCATGGTGCAAACAGTGCAATCTTTTGATATGGATATGATCCTTCTGATGTATGGCCTGGCCGGGCTGATCATCGCCGCCTATAGCCTGTCCCTGCGTCAGCTGGGCGACGATCGTGTTTCCTGGGGATGGTTGGCCGTTTTTGGTTTTGCTCATGCCGCTCATCAATGGGTGTCCCTGGTCTCCTTATGTATCAACTTGCCGCTGTTGACATTCTTGCAGATTTCCACCCTGCTGGTTGCCGGCCTGGCCCTGGTTGAATTCGGCCGCATTAGTATATACCAAAAACTCGGCCATGGACCAAACCGCTGGATCACAGTGATTCTGGTGGTGTGTGCTGCGATCGGCGTCGTCTGGAGCCACGAAGGCTTGCAGGCTACCATTCAGTACGCGCTCGCTTTTCCGGGCGCGTTATGGTCCGGAGCGGCGTTTTGGCTGGCAGCCAATGAGCAGGGCCAAAGGAAAATCTCATTGCTGGTTGCCAGCGCCGCCATGGCGTGCCAGGCTCTCTTTTCAGCCGTCATTCCGCCGTGGGCGCCGTTTTGGCCTGCTATGACCGTTAACCAGGATGCGTTTTTTGCCTTTTCAGGCGTTCCCGCCCAGCTGGCCGGCCTGCTGGCGATCGCGACTATGGTATTGGCATTGGTCGCCTTTACCAAAAAATACATCTGCACCGGAACGGAAAACCATCCCTGGTGGAAAAACACCCATCTGTTGCTTTTTGTCTCTCTGCTGGTTATGATCGCCGGTGGTTGGAAAATAGTCGACTGGTTGGGGGATAGAGAAGATAGGCGCCAGCGCCATCATCTGATTGAACTGGCGCAGGACTTTGCCAAGACGCTGGATCCCACACCCTTGCTGGCTCTGCCGGATGATGCGGACGAACAAAGCCAGGAGATCAGCCGCATGAAAACCCGCCTGCGGACCTGGCTGAGCAACATCCCTGGCGCCAGCTTTATTTATCTGTTGGAGAAAAAAAACAACCAGGTCCGTTTTCTCGTCGACTCTGAACCGGTTGGGTCAGCGGATGAATCACCCTATGGTCAGATCTATGAAGAAGCGTCAGCCCGGCTGCGACTCACTTTCGACACCGGCATCGCCATTGTGGAAGGCCCGGCAACCGACCGCTGGGGTACATGGCTCTCCGCCTTTGTGCCCATACTGGCTTCTCGCACCGGCCGTGTGAATGCGGTATTGGGGCTCGATCAATCGGCACAAAAATTTCAAAACGCCATTTCCAGAGAACGGTTGAAGGGCATCGGCCTTTTGATGATGCTGCTCATCGGCATTCTCTCGGTTTGGGTGTTGCGCTGGCGCTATCTCGACCTGCTTCTTCCCAAGGCCATACAAAAACAGGATCCCATGCTGCGTTGGGGTACGTCCGCCGCTGTGGTGGTTTTCTTTTCCACGTTAACCATTCTCTTTTTTGCCGATGCACGGCGCAGTGCTCTGGATACCTTTGAAAACGCCTTTCATCGCCAGGCCATGGCCAAGGTGGACGCCATAACCAACACCGTGGATCACTCTATTTCGGACCTGAGCGGGTTGGCCCGGTTTTTTGAAAATTCATCCTATGTGGATTACGTGGAGTTTAGCCGCTTTGCCAGCCACGTGTTCGTCGCCAATCATCCGGCGCAAGCCATTGCCTGGGCGCCGCGAATTGCGCGCCAGGATCGGCAGTCCTTTGAGCTGAAGGCCGGTCGAACGATAAAGCCTCATTACCAGTTTAAACAGATGGACAGCACCGGCACTCTCGTTCAGGAAGGAGAACGCGAGTACTATGTTCCGGTCTACTATATCGAACCGTTGGAAAACAACGAGCCGATCGTGGGCTTTGATTTGGCGTCCAACCCATCACGCGCCGCCGCGCTTTTAGCCGCGCAGAATGAAGGCAAGCCCGTCATCACCGAGCCGATCTCTTTGATTCAAAAGAAAGGCTTTCGCAAGGGATTCCTGATGTTCATGCCGGTTTATGACCAAAAGCAGTCGCTGCATACCGCGAAAGAACGCCGCCGCGCCCTTTTAGGGTTCATCGTCGGGGTTTACCGCATCGAAGACTATATCGAAGAAACGCTGCGCAATCTGCCCAATACAGGCGTCGCCTTTATTCTGGAAGACATGGACACGGCTGCGAGCCGTCAGGAGCTTTACCGGCACACCTCCCGTTCCGATGTCATCGACTGGTCGCAGACCAGCGGACTGCCCAAGCGCGTCCAGATCCTCGATATCGCCGGCCGCAACTGGCGCATCACCTTTTTTCCTGGGACTGAATTCATCGCTTCCTATCACTCCCGATGGTATTGGTGGATTTTGCCGATCGGCCTGCTGATCTCCATATTGTCCGCCGTAACCGCAGAACGGGTGCTGAGTTCCCGCATTCGTGTGGAACAGCTGGTGCTCGAACGGATGCAGCAGGTCGTGGCCATGCGCGACCGACTCAATCTCGCCCTCGAAGGCGCCCGCCTTGGCACCTGGGATTGGAACATCCAGCACAATACTATTTCCTATGACAAGCGGTATGCGGAAATTCTCGGCTATCATCCCGAAGAGCTGTATCCCTCCAATTTTGAATCCTGGCAAACCCGCTGTCATCCCGAAGACCTGGACCGGATCAAGGAACTGGTTCGACAGAACCTGGCGGCGGAAATCGAGTACTATGACTGTGAATACCGCATGCGTCACAAGAGCGGCGAATGGATCTGGATCCAGGATCGTGGCCACGTTACCGCCCGGGATGATCAGGGCCATCCGTTGCGCATGGCCGGCATCCATGCGGATATCACGGAACGCAAGCGCTCGGAAACAATGATCCGGGACACCGGCAACCTTTTTCATGGCATGGGCTCCAACTGCAAGGACAACATCGATGCCATCGTGCGGCGCGCCGGAGAAATTCTTGGAGGTGCCGCCGCTCTCTACAACAAACTGAATGCGCGCGAAAAATCGCTGGTGGTCTGGTCCGGCTACAACCTGCCCGCGGACATGCCGGTCAGCGACATCCCGGACGGTCATATCTGCTATGAGGCCACCATCAAGGGCTATAATCGCACCATCGCTTTCAGCGACCTGGAGCAAACGCCCTATGCACAGACCGACATCAACGTCCTCAAATACGGTCTGAAATCCTATCTCGGCCATCCCATCCACTTTGGGCAAAAAACCATCGGCACGCTGGCCGTGGTGGATGTCAAACCGCGCGTCTTTAGCAAAGAAGAAATCAGCACCCTGGTCACGTTGGCCCGCGCCCTGTCGCTGGAAGAGGAACGACGAGCCATTCTGGAAAAGACCGAACATCTCAACCATGTGCTGGCCGCGATTCGCGACATCAATCAGCTTATCGTCCATGAGAAAGAGAGGGAACAGCTCGTACAGCAGGCCTGCAGCCAGTTGATCAAAACCCGCGGCTATCGCCGGGCCTGGATCGTGCTACTGGATCAGGAACAGCGCATCTCTTGCGTAGCGGGCCGGAATCAGCATGATGACACCGACAACCTGATCAAAACACTTGGCAACGGCCGCTTCCCGCCCTGCTTGCAGCGGGCGGTTCAGCAGCCCGGCCAGGTGATCGTGGCCGACCCGCTCCTGTCCTGCGATGATTGTTCACAGCCCGTTCTGGAAGATCACATCGGCCTGGCCACCACCATCATGCACCAGGGCCGACAGTACGGCGTACTGACCGTATACCTCGCGGAAGAGCTGGTGGATGAAGAAGAAAAAGGGCTGCTGGCGGAAATTGCCGGCGATCTCGGCTTTGCCTTGCATGACATCGAGCTGGAAAACCGGCGACGGGCCGCGGAGGAAGCGCTTAAAAAAAGCGAAGAAAAATACAAACATATCTACGAAGCCTATATCGATATCTATTACCAGACCGATATGAACGGCATCGTCACCGAAATTTCTCCATCGCTGTATGAAATCGCCGGCTGGCCGCCGGATGAACTGATCGGTCAGCCCATTCGTGATTTTTATACCGAATCGATCAAAAACAGATTGCGTGAAACCCTGGACCGAGACCGGCGTGTCAACGGCTACGAGGTCCTCTTGAAAACGAAAGACGGCCGGACCATTCCCGTTTCCGTCAACAGCCGGGTTCTCGTCGATCCGACGGGAAGCCCGCATGCCATTGCCGGCTCCCTGCGCGACATCACTGAAAAGAAAAAGGCGGAAGAGGCGCTGTGCCGGCGCATGGAGATGTTATCCCTGATCGCGAAAACATCATCTCAGCTGATTACTCTGCCCATCAACAAAATTCCGGAGACCATCCACCTCACCCTGAACGCCGTCGGCAAGCTCCTCGACATCGACCGGGCCTGCCTCTTCGAATTCATCGAAAACGGCTCCTTCATTACCAACGTACACGAGTGGCATTCGGAAAGAGTGGTCGCACAACAACACGAATACAAAGCGCTGCCGACCGCTTCCCTGCAGCGCTGGGTGAGGCGCGTTCTGCAGCGTGAAACCATCATCGTTTCCGATGTTGCCGAAGTGAGCACTGATTCGGAATTTGCCCGCACGCTTTTAGCCAAACGAAATGTCTGCTCCCTTCTTGTTCTGCCGCTGGTTAATCAGAGTGGTGTGGACGGTTTTCTCACCTTTGAAGCCGTAAACCGTAAACACGCCTGGACGCAGGAAGAGGTTCGCATTCTTGAGACGGTCGGCAATGCCATCACGCAAGCGCTGGAGCGCAAACGGGCGGAAGAGGTGTTGCGTAAAACCAACCTGGATCTGGAACTGGCCAACACAAAAGCCAACCAGATGGCCATGGAAGCGGCCCTGGCCAATTCCGCCAAGAGCGAATTCCTAGCCAACATGAGCCATGAAATCCGTACCCCCATGAACGGCGTCATGGGTATGACCAGCCTGTTGCTGGATACCGCACTCGACGACGAACAGCGTCGCTATGCCGAAACCATCCGCTCCAGCAGCGAATCCCTGTTGGCGATTCTCAACGACATCCTCGATTTCAGCAAAATCGAAGCCGGCCGCCTGGAGCTGGAAAAAATGGATTTTGACCTTCTCGATATACTGGAAGATTTTGCCGGCATGTTCGCCATTCGCGCAGCCACCAAACACCTGGAATTTGTCTGTTCCGCCGACCCGGGCATTCCCACCGCCCTGGAGGGCGACCCCGGCCGACTGCGCCAGGTGCTCATCAATCTCACCGGCAACGCCATCAAGTTTACCCACAGCGGCGAAGTGGCTGTACGCGCGTCGCTGGCGCAAGAGTCAAACGGCACGGTTGACCTCCGGTTCGTCGTCCGTGACACCGGCATCGGCATCCCCATAGCCAAGCAGGAAGAGATCTTTCACAGTTTTACCCAGGTCGATGCCTCTACCACCCGCAAATACGGCGGCACAGGCCTTGGCCTCGCCATTTCAAAACGCCTCGTGGAAATGATGGCCGGCGAAATCGGCGTCAACAGTAAGGTCGGCCAGGGTTCCGAATTCTGGTTTACAGCCCGTTTTGACAAACAAAAGAACAACCAGCCGCGACGGAACCGTTTGCCAAGACTGAAGGATATTAAAGACGCTCTGATCCTGGTCGTTGACGACAACGCCACCAATCGGGATGTGATCTCGTCACAGCTGCGCGCCTGGAATGCCCGGCCGGTCGAAGCGACAGATGGACCGTCTGCTCTGCTGCAATTATACCAGGCCGTGGAAGCGCAGCATCCGTTTCAAATCGCCCTCCTCGACATGCAAATGCCGGGTATGGATGGCGAAACCCTTGGTCGGGCCATTCTCAACGACAGCAA
>CAZISM010000085.1:12235-23741 GCA_964541895.1 uncultured Cytophagia bacterium | reverse complement strand
ATGCTATCCGGCCCTATTTAAAACCGCCGTCAAAAAATTTCGATCTCGCTCTGCACTATGAAGCCATTACCGACACCACGGTCCTGGTTAACGGCATCAGTCAGCCAGCTGTCATAGGCGGAAAATTTTTTACCGCTGAATTATCGCTCACCAACAACGGACCACAAACAGCCAAAAATATCCTGCTCTGGGCCACGGTGCCGACGCCGATTATGGCGATCGACTTTACCTCTGCCCCTTCGCTTCAAAAAACCGATTCCCTGTTCTGGCGCATCGACTCTCTCAAAGCCGGCATCACCAGCACCATTCGTTTTAAAGCCCTGGTGCCGACGCCCCTGTCCACGTCGCTTCTGCCGCTCAACAGCAACGCCCTGGTGCAGGCTGTGAACGACACCACGGCGGACAATAACGCCGGCGCGTACCGGGTCTATGCCGTGCACCAGCCGCCGCTGTCGCCGCCGCCCAAGCCCTATGTCGAACTGGGCCCGCCCTTTATTTTCGTGGGCGATTCGGTCTCTGTGCGCGTGAAAGCGGACGGCGGGGTCGAGACCTGGGATCTCTGGATACGCTATGCGGACGGCCACATCGATTCGACCTTTGCCGACGATTACATCCGCCGTCACCCGATCATCACCGATACCTGGCGCGAAGATCTGCCCTGGCTGCTCAACGTGCCTTTGGTCACCTCGGCCAAAGAAGAGCAGGTCATCGTGGAACTGCGCGTCAAGGACCGAAGCGGTCGCCTGGTCACCGCGCAGGCGGCGGTAACGGTGCGCAGCGCAAACAAAATGGCGTTGAATCGCAACCTCTTTGAACCGGATCGCGAAGAACCTTTGGCCATCAATTTCAAACTATCCTCCAACCGGCCGGCGCGACTGGATGTGTATGACCTGGCCGGCGTGCACCTGGGAAAACTGAGCGAGGATCTCTACAACGCCGGTTGGAACACCTATTACTGGAACGGTCGCCTGCCCAACGGCATGCTCGCCGGCAGCGGGGTGTACATCATCACTCTGCACAGCGGCGAGTTCAAGGATTGGAAAAAATGCATGATTGTGAGATAGCCATGAAAAAGACGATCCTGTTGTTACTCCTCGTGGGCGCCACCCACTCGTATGCGCAGCTGCGGGCAGGCAGTGCGTTTCTGAAAATGTTGCCAGGCAGCCGTCAGCAATCCATGGGCAACAGCGCCACGGCGCTCATAGACGAAAGTCACGCCGTGTTCGCCAATCCGGCCGGCGCCGGACTGTTGCGCGAATGGTACTGGTCGGCTTCTTACTCTAAATGGATCGCCGATGTCTATAACGCCTCCCTCATCGCCGGCAAAAGCCTGCATACGCCGTGGAGCCGGCGCACGCTGTTCTCCGCCGGCGTGCTTTATCAGGGCGTGGGTGAATTCGACAGTTCGGATCGCGGCGCCAGCCCGGTGTCAGCCAACGATCTGGTGGTCGCGCTGAACATGGGCCAGCCGTTGTCGTTCCTGACGCAGAATCTTTCCGTCGGCGCCGACGTGAAATATCTCGCCAGCCGTCTCGCTCGTTACGATGCCCACACCTGGGTGTTTGATACCGGCGCGCTCTACCGCACCCCGCGATTCCGGCTGTTCAAGAATCCCGACGGTCTGTTTCCGTTCGGCATCATTTCCGCCGGCGTGGCTGTCACCAACATGGGCGAGCCATTGACGTTCATTCAGCGGGCCACGCCGCTGCCGAAAGAGGTGCGCGCCGGCCTGGCATTCTACGCCGGCCGACACAACGGCCTGCAGCTGCAGCTCGCCGCCGATTACCACGACCGTCGCGATGAGGGCTCCCATATCGCCTTTGGCGCCGAGTTGAACTGGAACAACCGCTTTGCCATCCACGGCGGCTGGGACACCAGCAACGACCTGTTGGACAAATACTCGTTGGGATTCAGCATTGGCCTGGACGACCGCACCTCGATTCTGGGCAACAAGATTCCCGGCCGCAACAACGCCATGCGCATCGACATGGCCTCCATGAACGAACGCGAGTTCTTCCACTTTACCTATCGCGGCACCGCTTCCCACTATCCCATCGGTCCGGAAGCGTTTGAATTCGTCACACCGTATATGGGCGGCACCGTCTATTCAGACAGCGTTCAACTCTGCTGCAGCGTTAGTCGCGAGCCGGACCTCTATGACGATGTGCGCTACATGATCCTCATGGATCAGGACAGTCTCAAATTGGCCGGCCGCATGCTGCAACTGCAACAGAATGTGCAGGGCTTTATGCAGGCCCTGCCCGGCGATCTGTTAATGTCCCGCGCAGAACTCGCCACACCAGTTGCGCCGGCGCGGCATCTCAGCGGCGGCGACTATTACTGGACCGCCGTCGCCTACGATCAGGATCATCACATCCGCTTTGCGGAAAAAGACAAGCGCACCATCGCTCACTTTTATGTGCCGCGACCGGACCTGATCGCGCAGGACATTACTTTTTCCTACGACCCCTGGATAACCGAAGACGATTACCACGGCAAACTGCGCATCCGTTTTGCCAACCAGGGCGAACACTGGGCCAAGGAGGTGCAGTGGACGCTGGTGGATTCGCTGCTGTCGCCACTGGCCGGTACGCCGCCGCAACCGGGCGCGGCGATCCTGCATTCCGACCGCCTGCCGGTGCTGCTGCCGGGCGAGGAACGAACCGTAGAACTGGAGTGGCATACCAGTCAACTCGGCCGCCATCAGCTGCGCCTCGACATCCGCTCCGACCAGGCGAATGAAACAAGAGTGGACAACAACCGCATCGCCAAATCCTTTTTCACCATTCCCAAAGGCCGCTTTACCACGGCCGACACGGCGCAGGTGATCACAGCCATCACCCGTTCTTTTGCCATTCCCATCATCACCGAAGTCTGTTTCGACACCCTGGACACGCGCGTCAAGGAAGAGTATCTGCTGAAAAAAGTCATCGAACCGCCGCTGGACATCATCTCCAGGCGCCTCGTGCAGCACCGGGATATCAAAATCCGTCTGCAAGGCTATATCGATCCCAATGCCAACGAAACCGACCTCGAACTGGCCAACCGCCGTTCCCAGGCGGTTCGCGACACCCTGATTCAAAACGGCGTGCGGCCCGAACAGATCGCCATTCTGCCCGGCGAACGGCTGCAGCGGCGTTACGTGCCGGTCAACGCGCAGGACGCGCGCTGGGTGTTCGAAGAACGGCGCTATGTAAAAATCACCACCGACAGCACCAATGTGCCCACCCTGTTTGCGCCGCTGAATTATGTGGATGTGGAAAACATCACCGCTCCGGTTCTGTTCGACAATCAGATCCGCAGCGCCCTGTCCCTGTACCACGGCAAGGTGCGCCTGCAAACCGAAGCAGCCCGTGACAGTTTTGCCGCTGATGTGTCCAAAGGTCAGTTCATTCAGGGCTTGACCTCGTGGATGCTGCCGGTGCAGGATTATTTTAAAGCCAATCCATGGCTCAACCAGCCGACCCAGTATGCCATGGAGCTCACCGACTCTCTGGCTAGAACCTTTCGGACGCATCCCACAGTTTTTCTACCCACCGGAAAAGCAGAGTTGGGCGAGCATACGGTGGCGTTTCCGCTGCAGTTCAACAAATCGGATCCGCTGTACAGCTTTTACTGGGCCAACATCCTGGAATCCATCGAAGAGCTGCTGACCGATCCGGCGAGAAGATTTCGTTTTCTCGGCCATGCCTGCGCCATCGGCGCAGCGCCTTACAATCTGCGCCTGTCGGACAAGAGGTCGAAATCCTTTCACGACGGCTTTTTGACCTATATCAGGGAACACTACCCGGAAGGCTATGACCGGGTGGTGGCGCATACGGACGAAGCCAAAGGCTATGGCGAAACCAAACCGCTGGGCGTCATCCGCAGCAGCGGCGAAACCATCATCATCGGCGACAACAACCTGCCCACCGGACGTAAGTTGAATCGCCGTATCGAGATATACTTTTATATCAAAAAATAGCTCACCCTGACGAGCCCAGCCCCGATTCCGCCGGAACCGGGGCTTTTTCACGCCTGAGCGCAAGAAAAGTCCTTGCATTTCTTCATTAAGGGTATTATTTTCATCGGATAATTGTCTCCCCGGCGGACGCGGGTCCGCTTCTTCCCCGTAGCAGAGAGATAGCAACCAGTATGAAACGGACCAGAACCAGGCTTTTAGTAATCAGCGGTATCATTCTCGGCGCCCTGCTCGTTTTTTCCGGACAGTGGCTGATCGTCATCACCGGAACCGACACCTTTTGCAACTCGTGTCACACCCATCCACACGCCATGGATTCATGGAAACTGTCCTCCCATTTCAAGAATGAATCCGGCGTGGTGACCCATTGCGTCGATTGTCATCTGCCTCCCGGCGGCTTGGCCTATTTGAAAGAAAAGGCCTGGCTGGGTGTGCGCGACGCCTATGGAACGGTGTTCAAGGACGCCAAACGCATAAATTGGGAAAGCAAATCGCGACTGGAAGCAGCCGTGCATTTCACCTTTGACGCCTCCTGTTCCAGGTGCCACACCGATCTGTTCAGCAAAAACCTCACCAGCAAAGGCGTCGATGCCCATGTCTACTATTTAAAGAACACGGACAAGGTTCGTTGCATCAACTGTCATCTCTATGTCGGTCACTATAAAGAAATGCCGCAGGTGGACACCACCCTGATCCATAAAAAACCGATGCAGATCGTCAAAGTGCCGCGCCGGCCGTTACTGAACGAACCGTTCATTGCGTACACCGAAACCATCCCCGGCTCCAAAGTTGCCTTTGACATGGTGCCTGTTCCCGGCGGCACTTTTGTCATGGGCAGTCCGGCATCGGAAAAATTTCGCGAGGCTGATGAAGGGCCGCAGCGCCAGGTGACGGTCAGTCAGTTCTGGATGGGCAAGGCCGAAGTCTCCTGGGCGGAATGGGAAATTTATTTCGCACAGATGGGCCGCGGCAAACGGGAATACTGGGCCGCCAACGCCTCCGAGCTGGACATGATCACCGGTCCGACGCCTCCCTACGGCTCGCCGGATCAGGGATGGGGCAAAGGCAGCCGTCCGGCCATCACCATGACCCATTATGCGGCCACGCGCTACTGTGAATGGCTGAGCGACATCACCGGCAAGCTCTACCGTTTGCCCACCGAAGCGGAATGGGAATACGCGGCGCGAGCCGGCAGCAAAGAGCCGTACTTTTTTCCCGGCGATCCGGGTAAGTACAGCCGGCGCGGTTTGATGAACAAGCTGTTCGGCGCCGACACCAGCGTGATCAGCGATTATGCCGTGTACGCCGGCAACAGCAGAGGCAAAACCGGATCAGGCCTGCGCGGAAAAGCCAACGCCTTCGGTCTGTTCAACATGCTCGGCAACGTGCGCGAATTCTGCGCCGATTATTACGAGCCCAACATCCTGGCTTCCTGGCCGGAAGCGGGCATCACCGATCCCACCGGACCCAAGACCGGCAAGGAATATGTCATTCGCGGCGGTTCGTTCAAAAGCGATGCCGCGGATCTGCGCAGCGCCAACCGCGATTACACCCGGACCGACGCGTGGCTCATGACCGATCCGCAAACGCCCAAGAGCATGTGGTGGTATTCCGACTGCGCCGATGTGGGTTTCCGCATCGTCCGCGTGTACGAAAAGTAGAGTTTCATTCATAGTGGTGGACCATCTTGACCATTTTGCGCAAATAACAACTCGTGATACAATAATCAACATCCCGTCTCCATTCTAAACAGGAAGGAGTTTTCCATGTCCGAACACGAAAGCCAGTTTTCACGCCGCCATTTTATCGGCGCTGTCTCCGCCGCCGGCGCACTCGCCGTTGCCTGCAGCAACGCGGCCAAAACGAAATTCGATACACCGGCCCTGTTGCCGCAGGCCCCGGACGGTCAACCGTTGCGCGCCGGTGTGATCGGCTGCGGCGGCCGTGGCACCGGTGCGGCCAACGATTTTCTCAAAGCCGGACCGAATCTGGTGGTCACCGCCATTTGCGATACCTTTGAAGACCGTATGCTCAAATGCAAGGAAAGCCTGGCCAAAGCGGGACAGAACATCAGCGCAGACCGCTGCTTCGTCGGCCTGGATGCTTATAAAAAAGTGATCGACTCCGGCATCGACCTGATCATCACCGCGACTCCGCCCTATTTCCGTCCGACCCATTTCAGCGCCGCCATCGAAGCCGGCAAGCATGTGTTCATGGAAAAACCGGTTTGCGTCGATCCGGTGGGCGCCCGGGTGATCATGGATTATGCCGACAAAGCCGCCCAAAAGGGTTTGTGCGTCGTGACCGGCAACCAGCGCCGCAGCCAGTATCATTACTGGCAGGCCTTGAAGCTGGTGCGCGAAGGCGCCATCGGCGAACTGGTCGGCGGTCAGGTGTACTGGAATCAGTCGCAGCTGTGGTTCCGCGAACGCGATCCCAAATGGTCCGATATGGAATGGATGATTCGCGACTGGGTGAACTGGCAGTGGTTGTCCGGCGATCACATCGTCGAACAGCATGTGCACAACATCGATGTCATGAACTGGTTCTTTAACGATCACCCGGTCAAAGCCGTGGGTATGGGCGGACGCGCCCGCCGCGTCACCGGCGACCAGTACGATTATTTTGCCGTTGATTTTGAGATGAGCAGCGGCGTTCACGTCATGAGCATGTGCCGTCAGGTCAACGGCTGCGTCAACAACGTCAGCGAGACTTTGGTCGGCAGCAAAGGCATCTGCTATCTCGGCGGCGGCGCCAAAATGGTCGATCTCAAAGGCAAGGTCATCTGGGAATGGAACAAAGAGAAAGAGCCGGAAAAGAATCCCTATGAGCAGGAACACGTGAACCTGGTCACCGCCATTCGTACCAACAAACCCATCAACATGGCCAAAGACATCGCCGTGTCCACCCTCACCGCCATCATGGGCCGCACCGCTGCCTACACCGGCAAGCTGGTCACCTGGGATGAGATGATGGAATCCACGGCTCAATACGGCGTGGCCAATCTGGTCATGGGCGCTGTTCCGGAGATGAAAGAGTTCAAGGTCCCGGTACAGGGCACGGAAAAAGGTTGAGAAGGGAGACTATATGGAACTGGATCGTCGCGAGTTTTTTAAAATGACCGCCGCCGGCAGCGCCGCTGCTGTGGCTGTTCCGGCGGTCAGTCGCGCCATCTCGCTGCCGAACCCGCCGCAAAAAGCGGTGCTCAAGCTTTCCTGTCAGGAGGGCATTGCCGTCGGCCAGACGTTGACGGAAAAGCTGGATTTTATGGAGAAAAACGGCTTTACCGGTATCGAAGTCGGCGGCAAAGGGCTGCCGGATCGCATCAATGAATTCCAGAACGCGCTGCGCGGCCGTTCGATCAAATTCAGCGTGGTCTGCGCCGGTTTCAGCGGTGTGCCGATTTCCGACAAGGAAGCGGACCGGCAGGAATTCGTTCGTTCCTTCAAGGAGCTGTTGACCGCAGCCGGAGCGCTGGGCGCTGTCGGCGTCATTGCGGTGCCGGCGTTCAACAGTCAGCCGCAGCTGCCGCATAAGGAAGCGAGGGCGTTGCTGCTGGAGATGCTGCCGGAGATCGGCGATCACGCGGTCAAGAACAAGACCGTGATGATCCTGGAGCCGCTCAATCGCAAAGAGGCCTGGTTCCTGCGCCAGGTGGCGGACGCGGCGTCGATTTGCCGCGATGTCAATCATCCGGGCATCACCTGCATGGGCGATTTCTGGCACATGACCTGGGAAGAGACCAGCGACATGGGCGCGTTTATCTCCGCCGGCAAGTACCTTTCGCACGTGCACATTGCCAGCCGCAAGCGGCGCAAGATGCCGGGTGAAGATGAAGGCGACAATTACGTCGACGGCATGCGCGGCTTGAAAGTCATCGGTTATCAGAACTATATCAGCTTTGAATGCGGTTCGGTGGGTGACAAAGCGGTCACGATTCCGGCTGCGGTCAAGCTGATCAAGGAACAGTGGCAGCAAGCCTGAGTGGTATTGGCCAGGCCGATGTGAAAACGGCCTGGCCATTTTTTCATGGTCTATATTTAGAACATTACGCCGGCATGTAGCGCATCCAGTTTGGTCGCGCACTCGCGGAAAGCCCCCTAATTCTAATCCCTCCCTTTTCCAAAGGAAGGTTAGAATGTATTTCCAGGATCGTCTTTTTCAAGAATCCCCGTTTGCAAGAGGTGGACGTGATCCCTTTCCTATCATGAGGACAGGAGTAATTTCCAAATACAAGCCAAGGATTCCTATGCAACCTATCAACGAGTACACCCGGTACGACGGACTGGCCCTCAGCGAACTGGTGCGGACAAAACAGGTCACGCCTCTGGAACTGGTGGAAACAGCCATCGGCGAAATTGAAAAACACAATCCGGCTCTCAACGCGGTCATCTATAAAATGTACGATTACGCCAGAGCAGCGGCGCAGCAGCCGTCGGACGGTCCCCTGGCCGGCGTTCCGTTTCTGCTCAAAGATCTGCTCGGCACTGTCGCCGGCGTACCGACCGCCTGCGGCACGCGCCAGCTCAAGAACAAACCGGCCGCTCAGGACAGCGAACTCGTACGCCGTTATAAAAAAGCCGGCTTGCTCATCCTTGGCAAAACCAACACGCCGGAATTCGGCCTCACGCCCTTTACCGAGCCGGAAGCGTTCGGCGCCACGCGCAATCCCTGGGACCTCTCGCGCACACCGGGCGGATCCAGCGGCGGTTCCGCCGCAGCCGTGGCCGGCGGCATGGTGCCCCTGGCCAGCGGCGGTGACGGCGGCGGCTCCATCCGCATTCCTTCCTCCTGCTGCGGCCTGTTTGGATTAAAACCGACGCGCGGTCGCGTGCCCACAGGACCGGAATTCGGCGAATTGTGGCGCGGCTTTGTTGTCGAACATGTGCTCACCCGCTCGGTCCGCGACAGCGCCGCCGTGCTTGACGCCATCGGTGGTCCTGATCCGGGTACACCCTACATCATCGCGCCGCCGCTGCGGCCGTACATGCAGGAACTGAATCAGAATCCGGGTTCGCTGCGCATCGCCTTTACCGACAAGCCGTTTTTCGGTTCGTCCGTTCATCCCGACTGCAAGCAAGGGTTGGCGCAAACCGTGCAGCTGTTGACGCAAGCCGGTCACACCCTTATCGAAGCCGCACCTGACATCAACGGCAGCGAATGCGCCGTCGCCTTTTTGACGATTCTGGCCGGCGAAATGCGCGCCGATCTCGAATCCACCTCCCGCCTCTTTAATCGCAAACCGAGGCTGCGCGATTATGAGGCTTCGTCCTTTGCCCTGGGATTGATTGGCAAAGCCACTTCCGCCAGCGCCTATGCCCGCGCCGCCCGCGTGCTGCAAAAAGCCGGCAGAGCGGTAGGCCGCTTTTTCGAAGAGTATGATGTGCTGCTGACGCCGACACTGGCCTCGCCGCCGGTCGCTATCGGCTCTCTCCAGCCCAAGCCGGCAGAACGGGCGCTCATGAAGGTGATCGGCGGCCTGCGCGCCGGCTGGCTGCTCAATGCGCTGGACATCATCAAGCCCATTGCGGCGCAAACGTTCGAATTCATTCCCTACACACCGCTGTTTAATATCACCGGACAGCCGGCCATGTCAGTGCCGCTGCACTGGAATGCGGAAGGATTGCCGATCGGCATGCATTTTGCGGGCAAATGGGGGGATGAAGCGACCCTGTTTCGCCTGGCCGCGCAGCTGGAAACGATCCAGCCCTGGTTCGAACGGCGGCCGACGGCGATTCAGTGAAATAGAACAGCCTGCTATACAGATTTAGCTTGACTTTCACCGCTTTTTTTGGTATATTATTATCACTTAAAATCGCGGGGTGGAGCAGTCTGGTAGCTCGTTGGGCTCATAACCCAAAGGTCGTAGGTTCAAATCCTGCCCCCGCTACTAAATCGACGGGTCGATAAAATTACTTATCGACCCGTTTTTTTTATGACGAAATTGAGCGATCGGGGTGGCCGAAGCGTCTCGCTTCGGCTGCACGTTGATCACGAACCGGCTACTCCTTGCGACGCAAACTCTGACGAAGAATCACATATCCCAAAATCCCGGACAACAGCGATCCCAGAATAATGCCCACTCGTTCGTCGAACAACATATTCACGCCCGTTTCCTCGAATGCCAGCGAGCCGATGAAAAGGCTCATGGTGAAACCGATGCCGCACAACACCGTAGTACCGTAAAACGCCGTCCAGGAGATCTCTTTCGACAGTTCCGCCCATCTCCATTTTATGCCCAGCCAGCAAAAAGCAAAAATTCCCACCTGCTTGCCGATAAACAGTCCAAGCGCAATCCCCAATGGCACCGGGTGCAGCAGATGGTCCATGCCGAATCCGGACAAGTTGATGCCGGAGTTAAAAAATGCGAACAGCGGCAGAATGATAAAAGCCACCGTAGCGTGCAGGTCATGCTCCAGCTGTTTGAGCGGCGAGACCGCCGCATCCTGGGGTGAACGCATCGGAATAAACATGGCGAGGGTAATGCCCGCCAGCGTGGCGTGCACGCCCGATTTCAGCGTCGCCACCCACATGATGACGCCGACAAATATATAAAGACTGGTCGCGCCGACTTTTTTGATGCTCATCATCAGCAGCACAACGATGCAACAGGCTGTCACCAGCAGGGCGATCATGGAAATTTTACTGGTATAGAACAAGGCGATAATGAGAATGGCGCCGATGTCGTCGAATATGGCCAGGGAGGTGAGAAAGATTTTCAGGCTGGCAGGAATTCTGGATCCCAGCAGCGACAGCACCCCCAGGGCAAAGGCGATATCCGTGGCTGTGGGAATGGCCCAGCCTTTCATGGCGATGGCGTCGTGGTAATTGAGCATGGCATAAATCACCGCCGGAACAATCATGCCGCCTGCCGCACCCAGTCCCGGCAGTACGATCTTTTTTCTGTTGGAAAGCTCGCCTTCGATAAACTCTCGTTTCAGTTCCAGTCCGACCAGGAAGAAAAAGACCGCCATGAGACCGTCGTTCACCCACAGAAGCAGGGGTTTGTCGATGGCCAACGCGCCGATGCGGATGGACACCGGCAGCTCCAGCAAAAGGTTATAAAGCGCGGATAGCGGCGAGTTGGCCGCCCAGATGGCCAGCACAGCGGCGCCGACCAGCAGGATGCCGCCGCTGGATTCCTGCTGCAGGAATTTGCTGATGAAGGAACTGTTTTGAGATTTCATCGGGGACTCTCGATTGTTATCAAATTCAAACACAAGCGTTCACTGTGCGCGTTTAAACCCGTTCCAGTGCGGGAACATATTTCGAAATTCGCGCCTTTTGCGCACGGCCGCAGGGAAGAGAAAAAATACGGCGGTTGTTCCCTGAGATTGCTTCGCTGCATTCGAGATCATATTCTTTCGCGGCGGCCGTGCCTTCGCTCGCAATGATAGGGGGTGTAAAGTTCCGCTCGCCCGGGCGGGAACATATTTTCAAATCCGCGCCTTTTGCTGAAACTTCCGATCGCCCGGGGAATCCTTCCCCGGGCGGAACCATGGATCGGGCGTTAGCCCGAGATACAATGCGGTGATGAGGCCGGCG
>CAZISM010000085.1:0-12135 GCA_964541895.1 uncultured Cytophagia bacterium | reverse complement strand
GCGGAACCATGGATCGGGCGTTAGCCCGAGATACAATGCGGTGATGAGGCCGGCGTAAAAACCACGCCGGCCGGCAGCAACACGGTTGCTGCACACCAAACCAAACTATCCCACCTCCAGCCCGGCAATGGCAACCACTTTTTCTTCTCCTCCTGCCTGCAGCGGCGGACCATAGCGCATACGGAACAACTCGCGCTGTGTGACAAAACCAAACCGCTGCAAATCCACACCGGTAAAACCGGTATTATAATCCAGGTATACATTGCCCGCCGGCAACTGCGCCAGGATATTCGACAGCAGCGCATGCGCCACCGCCCCATCGAGCGCCACCAGCGGGCCGATATAGTGCGCCTTATATCCGCTTCGTGCAAGCGCATAACCCAAAAGCCGGTTATCTTCCACAACCACGGCCTGGGCCAGCGCCTCGTGATACAGGCTCGAAATCAACCGGCTGCGATCCGCTGCAAAAGCAGTTCGATCCAGCGCCATCACTTGTGTTATATCTGCGGGCGAACTCTTCAAATTCCCGCTTGCCGAAACCGTTGCAGCCTGCCTTTCGATTCTGTGCTCCAACACAAACCCCAGCGCTTCATACACCGGCTGTCCGGCCGGCGTCGCATCCAGCTTGATGGTCCTGACGCCGCTGGATTGCAAATAGGCCATGGCCGTTTTCATCAGCTGCGTGGCAATGCCGCGGCGGCGATACTCCGGATCCACCAGAACCATGCCGATCCAGGCCAGTTCGACACCGAATCTCGTGGTGGTGGCCGTTCCCACCAGCCGGCCGTCGCACAGGGCTGCAAAACATCCATCCGGTTCCAGCTCCAGCAGCCTCTGCCAATCGCGTTCGGTTTGATTCCAGCCGGCCAGCTCTTTGAGACGCATGGCAGCCGGGATATCGGCGGCAGACAGTAAACGGATATCCGTTTTCATCTCGGCCAACGCGCTTGCAATTCCGGGAAATTCGGAAATGGTGTATGAGGCTCGATCTGGTACCAATAGGCCACAGAAGCAATGTCGTCAGCCAGGGGCTGGTACTTGCCATTGGGCCACCAGCCCAGCGCCTGGATAGTCACTTTCAAGTCCTGATCGAAACAGATCGGATCCGTAATGTGCCAGCGATACAGGCTCCATTTGGGCGGACCATCCGCATTGCCCCGTTTCAAAGTATTGCCGGAATAGGCGGTCGAATATATTTCCGGAAAACCATAGCTGCCTAAAAAGTAATCCTCTGTGCCGGTTCCGCAAATGGTGGGAAATTTTTTATCGCCGTCCATAAAAAACTTTATCTCACCCTCGCCGAACCAGCCGTCCGACAACTGCGTCCAGGCCAGAAACGTCCCAACGTATCGCCCTTTGCCGCGAATATTATCCACAATGGTATAGTCCGGATTTTTACGGTCGGTTACAGCCCGGCGCCACTGGGCATGAAAATAGCCGGCGTTCTCTGCAATCGCCGTTTCACAATAGGTGATCTGAAAGGCCAGTAATTCCAGATCCTTTTTGTCGTCGTTGGTAAAGGTGATTCTGGCATGTTTGCGGAACGGCATGGGCCAGAAACAGTTCAGCGCGTTGGTTGGATTTACCACCACAGGCAGGGAATTGACGCGGGCAAACATCTCGTGTCCCACGGCAAAAAAATCCGGCGCCGGCACTTCGATGGACGGCGTCGTCTCGCCATCCCAGTAAAAACGCAACACATGCGATCGTTTCAATCCTTCCACCAGCCAGATATGCTGAATGACAGCCGGACCGTCCACGTCCATCAGCGTCACGGTCTCGCCCTTGTTCACACGCAGGAACGGTTTGACCTTCCAGCCCTGTCCCAGATCGTCGGCCGCGCGGGCGCTGGCAGCCGGAAAGGGCTCTTTGGGATCGGGCACCGCCATGCCGCCCATGCCTTTGGCGCCGGTCAGATTTTCCGCAGAAACAGAGCGCGTACGCCCGTTGGTCAAATTGGCCAGGTTGCCGAGATCAAATCCGGAAAACCCGGAATTGGTTTGTGCCATCACCATTTGCATAACGGCAAAGACGAAAACAACGAACCATCTCAATTTTTTCATAGCGTCTCCAGGTGCAAGATTACCGACTCTACCAATATACTCGAACAAAAAGTAAATCTCCAGTAATTTTTCACATTCAGCCGCTTAAAAAATCGTCTCCAGCCCTCGCCGCTACGATTCAGCTTGCTTATGGCTTGCCCCTTGATTATTTTATTACCTGAACCGGATAAACCGGAACAAATATCGGACCTCAAAGGTGTCTGACATTTCTCCACCCAACTGGATAATAACAGTGCAAAGGTTGTCCATACGAGATATCTTTATGCCCGTATCGGGCGATTCGCGCTCAACATGCAGCCAAAGCGGGACGCTTCGGCCACACCAATAGCGCTGTTCAGGTCTAATTTACATTCCAGTCCATCTGATAGTGCAATCCTTCCCAAGGTTGCCACATAATTAAGGAATTCTTCCATGCATGTAAAAACTCCGGCGATGATCCATGTCCTTCTCGCATGTACCTTTGTGTCGTTCATGCCCCCTGTCCAGGCGCAAAGCCTGATTGCCAATAGCGGTTTTGAAGCTGCTCTAGATTCCCGTCTTCCTGAAGGCTGGATTGTACAAAGCACGCTTGCGGACCAGGAGCACCCTGTCGCATGCGACGCGCAGATTCGCCACCAGGGTTCGCAAAGCCTGCGCCTCCATCATCCCGTTGCCGGACAGAGCGAAATCCGTTCCGCCGCCATAACGCTGCAAGTCGGCCGGCCCTACAGTCTGACCGCCTGGGTTAAAACGCAAAACGTATCGGCGGATCCGACCACACAATATCCAACCGCCGTGGCCGCCTGCATCCGCATGGCCTCTCTCCCCTTTAGCGAACATTCTGAAACCGTTGCCGCCACCCAGGAGTGGCAGCAGATCAAACTGCTATTTTTTGCAACGCAGGAAAAAGATCAGATCTGCCTGCACCTCGGCTATAACGGCGCGGCCGGCGGTGATGCCTGGTTCGATGATGTGCAACTGCAGCAGCTGCCGGATCTCGAACCGCTGATTCCCTACGAAACCGTAACCTGGTATGGTCCCGCGTTTCGTTACACCGACAAGGGCTGGACCTTTGTGCACATCGAAGGCGAACCGTATCAGCGCGGTTTTCAATACGGGTATCTGCTCAGTCGCGACATCACCACCTTTATGGACAAGCTGGCAGTGCGGGCCGATGCCGCCAACCCGCAGCAGGCCTGGAGCCAGAAGCGGCAACTGGTCGACGCGCTCTTTCTGCGCTCCTATGACGAAGAGTACCTCATCGAAATGCGCGGCATCTGCGACGGCGCCAACAAAGCTGGCGCCACCTGGTCGGGCCGAAGCCTGGATCTCCTCGACATCGTCACCGTCAACTCGGACGTGGACCTAGGCCAGCTGGCCGGCGCATTGCAGGAAACAGCCCATCCGTTGTCCGGCAGGTCCTTTAATGCGGAGCAGCAGGAAATGAACGCGCTGGAAAAACTGCACAAGTGCTCTTCCTTCCTGGCCAACGGACCGGCGACCGGCGACGGTGGCATCGTATTCGGCCAGCTGTTCATGTGGGGCGGCTATACCGGCGTGCACTGGAACATCATCTGCGATGTCCTGCCGGCCAAGGGCCATCGTCTGGTGTATGAAACGTTTCCCGGCGGCATTCACTCCGGCGCGGACTTTTACATCAACAAAGCCGGCATCATGATCGGCGAAACCACGGTCATGCAAACGCCGTTCGAAATCAACGGCACGCCGCAATCCAATCGCATCCGCAAAGCGGCGCAGTACGCGAACAACATTGATGAGGCGGTGAAAATTCTCAGCGAGCGCAATAACGGACTCTATACCAACGACTGGCTGATCGCCGACAGCAAAACAAATGAAATCGCCATCCTGCTGTTGGGTACGAAAAAAAGCAAGCTGTGGCGCAGCGGCAAAAAAGAATTTCCCGGCGGCACCGACGGTTTTCTCTGGAGCGTGAACAACGCCAAGGATCCCGAGGTGCGAAGCGAATATATCCCGGATCCGGCCAATGCACCCTTTGATGTGGTCTATGGCAATTCGAACCGCGACCTGGCCTTCCATACCTGGTACCGGCAACAAAAGGGCAACATCAACGGTGTCAGCGCCATGCGTTTTCTGGCCACCTCGCCGGTGAATCGTCCGCATGCGTGCGACGGCAAGGTCACGACCTCGGCCATGGCGGAACAGCTGATGTTCTGGGCCCATCACGGCAAAGTCACCCAGCGCTCCAAATTTCCCGCTTCCGGCAGCCGCATCATGCCGGATCTGGCCAACGCGGTGCCGCATCTGGCGCTCGGTTATTCGGCCATTAATCCGATCTATATCACCGAAAAACTGCAGGCGCGACGCAAGCAGGAACAAAAAGCGGACTCGTCCGCCAAAAAAGAGCCGGACCTGAAGCGGGTCAACGACCGCTACCAGTATGAAAAAAAATTACTGTGGAGCAATACGGTTCTGCCGGCCAACGAAGCCGACAACTGGTTTGTCAGCGCCTCGGCAGCGTACTGGAATATGCTGAACAGCCTGCCGGCGCAGGCCAAATCCGCTGCGCCGCAACTGGCAGATCAACTGCAGGAAATGAACAACCGGCTGCTCTTCATCAACGACAGAGAAGGCGCCATTGCTCCAAACCAGGTGCAGCGTCGCTACGACCGCTACAAGGACTATCTCAGTCCGCGCATCCGCGGCACTTTTCTGCTGCATCAGTTGCGTCTGCTGTTGGGAAACGACCGTTTCAGCAAGATGATGACTGCGGTGCACGACCGCTATCACGATCGACCCATGAGCACCGCCCAGTTTCTGCTTCAGGCCAGAGAAACGACCGGCCAGGACATCAGCACCTTCGTCAAGCCCTGGCTGGAGCGGGACGATCTGCCGGTTCTGAATTTCACCACCCGGGCTGTGCAAAGTGATTCTGTCTGGAAGGTCACGGTGGATTTTTCGCAGACCGAAACGAGCTGGGAGCTGTTGCTCGCCCTGGTCATTGAAACCGATACAAAAGCCATCTGGCAGCCGATCCACCTGCAACCGCAGCAGAGGAAATTTGATTTCACCGTGCCGGCCAAACCCAAACGACTGATCGTGAACGCCGGCAACGATGCAGCGGTGGCGCGGAAAAATATCTATGCGTTTTCAAATCTGTTTGACGAGTTTGACAACGTCGGCATCGTCTATGGCAGCAGCCGCGAGATCGAAGCACAGCACGAACTGGCGCAGCGTTTTCAGAGCGTGCTGGCCGACGCCTTTACGGAAAATCTGCTGCCCCTGTTTCAGGATGCACAGGTAACGGCTGAATCAGCGTCGCCCAGGCACCTGCTGATCCTTGGCGGCCCGGCTGATAATCGCCTGTGCGAAAAGTTGTGCCGGCAAATGGGAATCAAGGTCGGGCTCAACTATTTTTACTGGCGGGAAAAAACCTATGCCGACCCGGACGACGGTCTATTCCTGGCTATGCCCCATCCACAGGATCAGCAGCGCATTCTTTTCTTTTTCATCAGCAACAGCAGCCTGCAGTTGCATCAGATGACGAAACGATTCCAGAGTCTGCCCTCGTGGGCGGTTTTTAAAAGCGACAAGGTGGTCGAAAAGGGTTTTCATTGCGATTCGCGGTATGAATACGAGTATCAGTGATCGGGGAGATATATTCTCGCTCCCCCCTGTCATTGCGAACGGAGGCGCGGGCGTAGCGGATCGGCAAGCACTCGAATGGAGTGAAGCAATCTCAAACGGCGAGGAACATCACTGTTCGAGATTGCCGGGCGAATGCCCGGCAGCATGACTCCGCCCGGGGAAAAATTCCCCGGGCGATCAGGATCCCAAAATCAAGAGAGCAAAGTAAAACATATATCCAACAAGGAGCGCTAAATGAAAAAAATCGTGTTCATCATTCTTGTGCTGGCAGCCGGCGCCTTTGCGGCCGACTGGAAGCTGGTCTGGTCCGACGAGTTCGACAAAGACGGCCTGCCGAACCCGGCCAAATGGACCTATGAGGTCGGCTATGTTCGCAACGGCGAATCACAATGCTACACCTCTGGCCGCAAAGAAAACGCGCGCGTTGAAAAAGGCGTGCTGATCATCGAGGCACGCAAGGAAAAAATTAAAATTCCCGAGTACAAAGCCGGCAGCAACGACTCGCGCAATAACCGCGAATACACCGACATCACCGCCGCCAGCCTGATCACCAAAGGCCTGCAGGAGTGGACCTATGGCCGCATCGAAGTGCGCGCGCAGCTCCCCACCGGCCGGGGCACCTGGCCGGCCATCTGGATGCTGGGCAGCAACATCGACCAGATCGGCTGGCCCGCCTGCGGCGAGATCGACATCATGGAAAACGTCGGTTTTAATCCGGATACCATTCATGCCAACATTCACACCAAAAAATACAATCACATGATCGGCACCGGCAAAGGGGCCCGCATCCTCTGCAAAAAGCCCTATGAATCATTTCATGTCTATGCGGTCGAGTGGTTTCCGGATCACATGGATTTTTTCCTGGATAACACCAAATATTTTACCTTTAAAAACGAAGGCACCGGCCGCGATGTCTGGCCGTACGATCTGCCGCATTATTTGATCCTGAATCTGGCGATCGGCGGAGCCTGGGGAGGGATAAAAGGCGTGGACGACAGCATCTTTCCGCAACGTTTTCTCATCGATTATGTGCGGGTGTATCAGAAAAAATAATCCAGCCGCGCAGCGAATCAGAAAAATTCGATCCGGCTGGTCACTCCCTTTTGCAGCATGGGACGGGAAATCGTCCAGGTGTTGAGGACAGGAATGGCGGGCGACCAGCCGGAACGTCCATTTCCGGCCTGCCAGAGGCCGTCGCCGCTGTGCAGAACCCCCTCATCCCACTCCATCCACACATTGGCGGCCGCCGCCGCGCCGGGAACATAATTGCGGACCACGATGCGAATCGTATTTGCGCCCGCTACGAGGTACGGAACCACATTCCACACCCGTACCCGCTGCGCCTGCACATAGGCGGACGCAGAGCGACGGGCCAAGACTTGACCGATCCGCTGCCCGTTGACGAACAGCTCAGCATGAGAGTCGGCGATAAGCTGCAGGCTCGCGAATCGTGGTTTTTGGGATGCGTCGAACCGGCGCTGCAACACGACACTGTCCCCATCAGCAGCAGCTGCAGCGCAGGTGATGAACGGGGACGGGATGTTGCCGTCAAAGGCAAAATCACCCGCACGCACCTGATCCGCTTTAATCAGCAGCGCCGACACCTGCCGCTCCATCAGATCGGTGACGAGATTCAGGTTTTCCGGCCGGTTGTATCTTTTCCACAATACGCGATATGTGCTGATAATCCCCTGCAACTGCGCGGCCAGCAAATCCAGCTGCGTCGCCGCTTCCGCATCCGAGTGTAACATAGCCAGCTGCGCCTGGGCGAGGCGACCGTACCAGCCATAGCAGCGATTGCACCATTCCATAATGTCCAGATGATCGCGGTTGCGTGTTACCCGATCCTCGAGTGAAGCGATCATGGTCCGCACCCGCTCGGAACGGTCGGCCAGCTTGGCGGCCCTGGCGATTTCTTTGTGCCGCTTTTTATCCACAGGATAAAAAGGTTGACTGATCCATCGCATCCAGGACACCTGCCGGCTCATCTCCTGCAGTTCAGCATACACCTGCGCCGGCTGCGGATCGCGACGGCCGTAGACAAAATCAAAAAATCGTTTATCGAACCAGTCGCGATTTTTTCGCTCCAGCTTCCAGGCGCATTCCGCGGCAAAGGCATAGCCATAGGTGTTGATTTCGCGCAGATCGACCGCGCCAAAATCATTCCAGCTGGAAACCACTGCGCCCAGCGCGCCCTTGTCATGGCCCTGCAGAGTAAAGCGCTCGATGTTGGTTGCAGCGGATTTAAAATCGGGAAACAGTTTGCGCCAGTTGTGAATACCTGGAGAAACCAGGAACGGCCGCTGCGCCGAGGCAAAGAGATCGATGGAGGGAAATTCTTTTTTGGCGTCATAGTCCCAATCCACCAGGATGACGTCCCGGGGCAGCGCCGCCAGCGCGTCAGGGTAGCGCCGGATCATATCGCCGTACATCAGCACGGTCTTGCCGGCCGGCCGCAAGAGATCGATGACTTTGTTGTAATGATCGGCATGAACGCGTGCCGGCCCCACTTCGGCCGTGAGGCGACGACTGGCGCCGCGGCCGACATCGAACGATTCGTCGCCGCCGATGTGGACATGAGGCGAGCGGAACACCGTTGTCAATTCATCGAGACAGTTTTTGAGAAAGAGATAGGTTTGCGGATTGGTCACATTCAGCGAAGCGGCGCCGGGATAATCGGCCAGCGCCAGGAACTCGGCCTGCTGCAGAATATTTTCGTAATGGCCCAGGGTCTGAAAAACAGGAATCAGCTCCATGTGGTTCTGCTCTGCCAGGTCCTGCAACACCTTGACGTCGCGGGCGGAGAGGCCGCCGCCTCTCTGCGTCAGACCGGGATAGGCCCTGCATTCCAGCACATCTTCCATATAGAGCAGGTAGCGATTGATTTTGAATGAAGCGAGTGTTTTGATGATGCGTTCGAAATGCGCCGGCGTCGATATCTGGCCGCGGCTGATGTCGTCGCTCACGCCGCGCCAGGCCATGGCCGGCCAATCGCGGATGGTCACCGCCGCAACGCCCCGTTTCTGCCAAAGAAAATCAAGACTTTGCATGCCATAAAACAATCCGGTCTCTGTATAAGCAGCCAGCACCAGCCGTTCCGGTTCAACGACCAGCAGATAGCCCTCCTGTCGATGTTCCGGCGCCAGCGCCAGGCCGCGACCGGCGAGCCAGTCCACGGCCTTGCTCGAATCCAGCAGCACCAGGTAGCATCCCTGCGGATGATCCGGCCATTCCTGCAGCCTGTTCGCAGTCAGGCGACAACCGCTCTTTTCATGGATCAGGCGCAGAAAACGGTCCGCTTCTTCACCGGCCGGAGAGCAAAAACAGGGCGTGTGATCAGAAACCTTAAAGAGGCCTTTCTGCCAATGCCACTCCTGCGGAGTCGGGATGATGGACATGCGCGAATCTGTGCAGTGCAAAAAGAGGGCCGCGAGGATCAGAAAACCCGCACCAATTTTTACGATTGTCTGGACCATAACAGAGTCGCCATCGTCATGCCGGTGAAAAACCATACCATGGTGATAATTTCCGCATCACCGAAATTCCACTCAAAGAGCCCGCTCACATGAAAGCCGCAGAAAATGGCCAGTGCCGCGAGCACGCCGCAGCGCACCGTGTACGGCTGCGCCGCTGCTGCGGCAAGCGCGGTCGATAGACGAATGTAAATAACAATCATCATATAAGCAAACGCCAAAAGTCCGGCCAGTCCCAGAGTCACGGCGATGTGAACCCAGTTATTGTGAAAGTGGCCGATGAGATAGGTGAAATCCGGCGGCATATAGCGCTGGAACATGGCCTGGGTGCTGACATCGCCGATGCCGAACAGCGGATAATCCCGGATAATGTTCAGACCCGTGCTCCACATGGCCAGGCGCTCGACGTTGGTGCCCCAGCCCGGATCGAACACGTGCTGAATATGGTAGGCAATACCCCTGGGCGTAAAAAAATAAAACGCCGCCATAATGGCCGGCAGGATCAGCAGATACCGTTTGTCGGCGATGAAAAAGATGACGATCAATCCCAGCAGCGCTCCCAGCCAGGCGCTGCGCGTCGACGTCAGCAGCAGCGCACCGGCGTTGATCAGAAAAGCGGCCAGCCAGGTTATCGCTCTCTTTTTTTGTTTCTCATACACGAACAGGGCGGCGCACAGCAGCACCGCCATCATGGTCAAGCCGCCGGCAGTCATCGAATTGTGTATGTGGCGCAGACGAATAGAGCTGGTGGTGAAAAAAGTATAGAGGCCGAGAATGGAATAGAGCGTCAGGCCGATGAGAACGAGGAGGAGAACGGTGCGATAGGTTTTCACGTCGCGAACATGCAGGGCGGTAATATACACCACCAGGATCAACAACAGCCGCTTCATAAAGAAAAAGGACTCGAGATGATTGGTGGAAAAGAGAAACGCCAGCAGTTCGGCGGCGACATACAAGGCGAACGCTTTTTCCAGACCGATGCGCAGATCGGGTCGAGGTCCGGGTGCGGTGAACCATTCCGCCAGAGCAGAGAGGACGGCCACGGCAATGGCCATTTGGGTCAGCGAGATGCTGATCGGCATGGCCACTGCGGCGGTATAGATGGCGTAAAGAGTGATGCGGTGATAATCGTGCTGGGTACGAGACAATGCTGATATCATAATCGTTCGACCGGCCCGAGCCATGTGTTTCGAATGAGGTCGTTGAGTGGAAAGGGTTTTACAAAAGAACGGATAGCCGGGGAACAAGTTCTGCAAGCAGGCCGGCCTGCGTGCGGATAAACCGCCTGCGCAGGCCGGCGTTACAATTTATTACAATCCGCGGTGATCGATTCGTGCTTGAAAGAACGCCAAAGCGGTGCGCTTCGGCCACAACCATCGCTCAGTATGGCTGCAATTCAATGCCGTCAGTTTCCCGGATCGTTGTACAGGGCAACCTCGGAGAGCAACGGACAGGCTCTGCTTTTTTCAATGACCACGCGCAGCTTCATCGCCGTGATCCGGTTGATGCGGTCCAGTTTTTTATTGCCGATGGTAGTGCCCTGCGAGATCACCGTCCAGGCGCCATTCTGCCACGATTCCACGCGATAGCTGGAAATGCGTTGGCCGTACGCAACCGGTTCGCGCAGGGCGATGACGTTGAAGGCACGCGACGCCGGCAGGTTGATCTGCAGTTCGGCGGTGGTGATGGAATCTTCGGTCGCCCAGTACGTTTCGTTGTTGTCATCCAGAACATTCTGGGCCGCGAAGGAGGATTCGTTGCCGCGCGAGCGAGTCGCGGTGGCAGTGCCGCCCTTTGCCAGGTTGCTCGTGAAAATGGCGTTGAGCCGTTCGCGAAACGCCTGCAGGGCTTTGATGTCCCTGTTGTCAAACAAGCCCATGCGGTTGGGCGGAACGTTGAGCAGCAGCACGCTGTTGCGGCCGACGGATTTGAAATAGATATCGAGCAGCTCTTCGACGGTTTTGGGGGCCTGGTCGGCGTGATAGAACCACCCCTTGCGGATGGAGACATCGCATTCGCCGGCTACCCAATCCGATCCGGCCACATCGCCGGCATTCAGATACTTGACGTCGGAACCGCCGATTTTGACTTTGGATTTGTCCATCATCGACCAGTTGGTCGGGCCGGCGTGGCCGTGCTCGTTGCCGATCCAGCGCACATCAGGGCCGGCGTCGGAGAACATGACCGCCTGCGGCTGCAGTTGCCGGACCAGGGACCAAAAAACCGGAAAATCGTACACCTGTTTTTTGCCATTGGGGCCTTCGCCGCAGGCGCCGTCGAACCAGATCTCGTGGACCGGGCCGTATTGCGTCAGCAGTTCGCGCAACTGCGCGCTATAGTGCTGGTTATAAGCAGCGCCCTGGCCATACGAGGGCTCGTGGCGGTCCCAGGGAGAGAGATAGAGTCCCAATTTGAGACCATGGGCTTTGCAGGCTTGCGCCAGTTCGGCAACGACATCGCCTTTGCCCTCTTTCCAGGGACTGCTCTTGACGGAATGGTCGGTATATTTGCTGGGCCACAGGCAGAAACCGTCGTGATGTTTGGCGGTGAGAATGATGGTGCCAAAGCCGGCGTCGGCCGCGGTTTTCGCCCATTGATTGGCATCCAAAAGAGCGGGATTGAAAATCGCCGGATCTTCCTTGCCGTCGCCCCATTCGCGATTGGAAAAGGTGTTCACGCCAAAATGGATAAACATGATGAGTTCGGTTTTTTGCCATTCCAGTTGCCGCGCCGTGGGAATGGGCAGCAGGGGCAACGGCGGTTTGCTGGCGCCGAACAGCAAAGAAGCGAAACAAAGGATGGCAGCAAATGATTTCATGGTATCGATCCTGGTAATGGTTGATGGGGATTGTTTGTGGATTATAATTTATTGCAAAAAATATTGTATTCCAGGTGCCGAACGGGGCGACGTTCAGAGTGCGGCCTACTCCGCTCCACCCCGCATTGGCGGACCTGGAGGTCCGCCCTCCTAACTACATGGATCGCGGAGCTCC
>CAZISM010000084.1:0-24331 GCA_964541895.1 uncultured Cytophagia bacterium | reverse complement strand
AGCTGGTGAGCTCGATGTTTGCGAACTCGACACCATCATCTCGCCGTACCAGTCTGGCGGCCGGAGACGATCTCGATCTGTTGCTTCGCCACCTCCAAAACCATCTGCCTTTGTCGTGTCGAGCAGATGATGGACCGGTGCACTCTTTGCATCGTTTGGCAGGCGATCATCATATTTATATGGTGATGGACGGTAAAGCAGGCGGACAGTACTTTTTTGCCAATACCGGAAAAGCCGAACTTTGGGATGCATGGACCGGTGGCGTTCAACCACTGCCGATCATACAGCAAACAGCCGCTGGCACCTGGCTGCATCTGCCAGTGGATCCGCCCCGGTCGGCACTAGTCGTATTCAGCCCTGGCCAACCAATCCGTGAATCGCCCGCCGCACCCCGCCGGATCACCCGTCAGGTGCTTGACGGATTCTGGCAATGTGAAATGGTGCCAACGCGGGATAATCGCTGGGGCGACTTTCGCTTGCCGGCTACGAACACCATGATCGCTGCCGAAGCGCCCGAGTTTCGTTATGCCGCGGCAGAGTCAGCAGCAACCGACTGGCAACAGCCGGAATTTGACGATTCCGCCTGGTCACTGGTGCGGCCCTCTTTTGGTCTGCAGTTCCGGCAATTGTGTTTGCCGCAAACCGCTGATTTTGACAGCCTCTGCGCCAGTCTGCTGCCTCAATCTTTTGAAAACAGTGCTGCAGCAGCTGACAGGCGACACCACTGGCAACCCTGCACCTTTTCCTGGCGCTGGGGCGTGGACCATCAGCCCGGCTCGCAGGGGTATCATGGTTTAAAAGCAAAGATCAGCGACGATTTTATCATATTTGCCGACAACGGTCACTATTTTTTTCAAACCTCTTTTAACCTGACCAAAAAAACTCGGCTCACCTTGCATACCGGCGCCAGGTCGCCGGACCGGATATGGATCGATGGCCAACCGGTTCATACGCTGCAAATCACTCTTGACGCCGGCCGCCACCATCTCTTTTTCGCATATAAAAATATGATCGCGAATTCATTTGAACAAGGCCCTCATATCATTGATCATCGCAGCCGCGCGGCCATGGTGTTGGTTGCTGCTGATTCGACCCATGATGTGCCCTACCCGCTGTCCATGCGCTGGTACAAAATGAACGGTCGCATCGTTTTTGATCCCTTGAACGGACAGCCTCACAGCGATTGCTTTCGTTTCATGGCACCGCCCGGCTTGCAGGCCATGCATTTTAAAACCTGCGGCCAGGCGCGCGTCTGGATCAATGGTCGGGCTGTCGAAACGTTTTGCCAAAACAGGTCTGACGAGTGGCAGGAGATTCAGGTCCGATTGGACTCGACGCTGACCAGAGCAAGCCTGGTCGCCCTGCAGATTCAAAATCGACCCGGATATTATGCAGGCGCTGCTTTGCCCGAACCGGTGAGCCTGACCTGTGGCCCAGGCGACATTGAGGCCGGAGATTGGTCACAGATGGGCGTGCTCAAACACTATTCCGGCGGCATGTGGTACCGGCGTACCGTTTCGATCGCAGAGCCTATACCGGCTCGAACCTGGCTGGATTTGGGTCAGGTCGTAGCCACCTGCGAAGTCTGGATCAACGATGAAAAAGCCGGCGTTCTGGTGCAAGCGCCTTTTCGTCTGGATGTCAGCCGTTTCGTACGAAGGGGGGAAAACAAATTGGCTGTGCTGGTGTATAATACGCTGGCCAACCATTATCAAACCATACCGAGTCCTTATAAGGGCAAACCTGTGTCCGGTTTGGTCGGTCCCGTACAATTGATGTATGAATCGGAAAAATAAACGTGGGAGGAAATTTGCCAAAAGCATGGTTTACTGTTCTCGTTCTGATGACGGTCCTGAGCGCAGCCGCTCTGGCCGATCCTTCTGCATCCCGCAAAATATGGTACGACAAACCCGGCCTGTCACCGATGACCGAAGGCTTGCCGATCGGCAATGGACGGTTGGGCGCTGTATTGCTCGGTGGCGTCAAGCAGGAGCGCATCGTCCTCAATGAAGACAGCATGTGGTCCGGTGGACCGTATGACGCCGACAATCCGGACGCCTATTCGGTTTTGCAGCCGTCGCGCGCTCTGTTGTTTGCAGGGAAATATGCCGAGGCCCAGGAACTCATACAGTCGAAAATGATTTGCCGGACCACGGTTGCCAACCGTTCAGAATTCGGGCAGTATGAGATTCTGGGGAATCTCTGTTTGCATTTTGATTCCATTCATGACTCTCTTTCGTACAGACGCGAACTCGATCTGGCAACCGCCACCGTGCGCGTAACATTCGAACAGGACGGTGCCACGTTTACCCGTGAGGGATTCGTCAGCGCGCCGGATCAGGTGATCGTTATCCGCCTTTCCTGCACACGACCGGGACAGATCGGTTTTCGCATGACGCTCGATCGTCCGGAAAAATTTGCCACCTCCGCCAATCGACCGAACGGCTTGATCATGTCCGGCCAGCTGAGCACCGGATCCTCTGATGCCGGCCTGCAGTATATGGCGCGCGTGCAGGTGGTCAGCAGACGCGGGCAAACTTGTGTTGTAAGCGACAGCAACGGTGTTCCGCAGCTGGTCGTTGAAAACAGCGACGAGGCGCTGGTGCTCATCACGGCGGCTACCGATTACAAAGCAGCGGATTATGCTGAACGCAGCCGGCGACAGTTGAGCGATGCCGCGCTAAAGTCTTTCGCCGAATTATGGTCGCGCCATCTGGCCGATTACCAGCCCATCTTTAATCGGGTCGCTTTCCAGCTTGGCCCCGGCCGGGAAGATCTGCCGACCGACGTGCGACTGGCCCGCCTGCAGAGCGGTGAACCGGATCAGAGTCTTTACCCGCTCTATTTTCAGTTCGGCCGCTACCTGCTGATCAGCAGCTCCCGCCCCGGCGATCTGGCCGCCAATCTGCAGGGGATCTGGACCGATGTCATCAAAACTCCATGGGCCGGAGATTATCATTGCAACATCAATGTGCAGATGAATTACTGGCCAGTGGAAACCACCAACCTGGCGGAATGTGCCGAACCGCTTATCCAACTGGTTGAGGCCATGCAGGAGCCGGGCCGGAAAACGGCAGAGGCGCACTATCGCTGCAAAGGGTGGACCGTGCACACCATACATAATGTCTGGGGTTTTACTTCGCCGGGCCATGCGGCACGCTGGGGGCTCTTTCCCATGGCCGGGCCCTGGATGTGCCAACATCTCTGGGAACACTATGCGTTCAGCAGGGACTCGGAGGTGCTGCAAAGAATTTGGCCGGTGCTGAAAGGCTCGGCAGAGTTTTGTCTGGATTGGCTGGTACCGGATCCGCACAGCGGCCGCCTGGTCTCCGGACCTGCCAATTCACCGGAAAACCAATTCATCGCCCCCGACGGCAGCAAAGCGTTCTTTTGTATGGCGCCGAGCATGGATCAGGAGATCATCTGGGATCTCTTTACCAACGTGCTGGACGCGGCGCAAGCGCTGGCGCTGGAAGATGGTTTTGTGAAAAAGGTGAGGGAAGCGCGCGACCATTTGCAGGGTTTGAAAATAGGCTCCGACGGCCGCCTGCTGGAATGGTCGGAAGAGGTGCCGGAAGTGGAGCCAAAGCATCGCCATGTGTCGCATCTTTTCGCGTTGCATCCGGGTCGACAGATCTCGCCGCACTCTACACGGGAACTGGCTCAGGCCGCGCAACGTTCGCTGCAAGTCCGCGGCGATAGTGGTACCGGCTGGAGCCTGGCATGGAAAATAAATTTCTGGGCACGGTTGGCCGATGGCGACAAGAGCCTGCAGCTGCTGAAAAACCTGCTGCGGCCTTCCGGTCAAACGGGCACAAACTATACCAATGCCGGCGGTACCTATGCCAATCTGTTTTGTGCACACCCGCCTTTTCAGATTGACGGCAATTTCGGCGCCACCGCCGGGATCGCAGAGATGCTGCTGCAGAGCCACAACGGCGAACTGGTCCTTTTGCCGGCCCTGCCGCACGAGTGGCCGGACGGCTCGATACGGGGGCTGTGCGCGCGCGGCGGATTTGAGGTTGACCTGGAATGGAAGCAGGCCAAAGTCACCAGGGTCACCATCCTGTCGCGCAAAGGCGAGCCTTTGCGGATCCGTCATGGCGCCCAGGCCGCTACCCTGTCGACACGCAAAAATCAAAAAATTCGACTGAATGAAAAACTGCAGGTGACAGAATGACCTCACGCGAACGAGTTTTGGCTGCCATTGCCCACCAGGAGCCGGATCGAGTGCCTGTGGATCTCGGCGCCACCCCCAGCTCCGGCATCTCGGCCGTCGCTTATGCGCGACTCAAGGAACATATGGGCATGAGCCAGGGGCAGACCCGGATTTACGATGTGGTGCAACAACTGGCGCAACCGGAAGATGAAATCCTCGCTCGCTTTGGCATCGATGTGGTGGACATCGGCCGGATGTTCAACGCTCGGGATGAGGATTGGTACGATATCACCATGTCGAGCGGGCATCGCGCCCAATATCCCAAATGGTTTCAGCCTCGTCGTTCGGGCGACGGTTCCTGGCACGCTCTCGCAGCAGACGGAACAGAGATCGCGCATATGCCGGTCGGCAGCGCCTTTTTCGACCAGAGCTGTTTTCCTTACCTCGATGGCTATCCCGCCGACTTTGGCGATCTGTCCAGAAGCATGGGGTTGGTGCATTGGGCGGCCCTGGCTCACAGTCCGTGGGACCATGCCGGAGAAACCGATTTCTGGCAGAGACTGCGCGAAAGTGCCCTAGCTCTGCGGCAAAGTACGGATCGGGCCCTGATGGTGGTGTGCGGCTGCAATCTGTTTGAATGGGGCACGTTTCTCCGGCGCATCGATAATTTCCTCATGGATCTGGTCACTGATCCGTATCATGTTGAAGCGCTTCTGGAAGCGCTGCTGCAGATCCATTTGCAGACGCTGGCCAAAGTGTGTAACGCTGTCGGCGACGTGGTTGATATCCTCCGCTTTGGCGATGACCTGGGCACGGATCAGGGCCCCTTTATGTCGCCGGACCTCTACCGCCGCTTCTTCAAGCCCAGGCATAAGCAGTTGTGCGAATATGTAAAATCCCACAGCGCCATGCATACGTTTCTGCACAGTTGCGGATCCATTTACAAATTGCTGCCTGATCTCATCGAGGCCGGATTCGAGATTGTCAATCCGGTGCAAACCAACTGCGCCGACATGGAGCCGGAACGGCTGAAACAAACCTTTGGCCGCGATATAACCTTTTGGGGAGGCGGCATCGACACCCGCCATGTCCTCAATCGTGCCACACCAGCCCGGATAAAGGAGCAGGTGAAACAAAGAATGGAGATATTCAGCCGCGACGGCGGATTTGTGTTCAATACGGTGCACAACATTCTGCCGGATGTGCCGCCGGAAAATATTATAGCACTCTATGAAGCAGTGCACGAATTCAACGGAGCGTGATTATGAAAAAAGCAGGACTGATTTTGCTCGCAGTGCTTGCCGCCGGGAGCGCTTATGCTGGCGACAAAGAGACAGCGCATCAGCAGGCGCTGAAAAAATGGCAGGAGATGCGGTTCGGTCTCTTTATTCACTGGGGACCGGTCAGCCTCAAGGGCACGGAAATCGGCTGGTCTCGCGCCGGCGAACGGCGAGGCTATAAATGGGGACCAGGCAAAGAGGTTGCAGTGGCAGAGTATGACAGCCTGTATACCCGGTTCAATCCGACGCTGTTTAATGCCAAAGAGTGGGTGCAGATCGCCAAACGGGCCGGCATGAAATATCTGGTATTCACCAGCCGCCATCATGACGGGTTCAGCATGTTCGATACGCAGGCCGGCGACTATAAAATCACCAGTCCGGCCAGTCCGTTTCGCCGGGATGTGGTTCGAGAGCTGGCCGACGCTTGTCACCGGGCGCGGTTTGGCTTTGGCCTGTACTATTCGCAACCGGACTGGCATCATCCCGATGCCTTTACGCCGGATCGTCATGATCGCTATCTGGCCTACCTGAAAACCCAGGTCAGGGAGCTGTTGACCAACTATGGCAAACTGGATATTCTCTGGTTCGACGGTCTTGACAGGACCGCAGAAGAGTACGGAGCCGTGGATATCAATCGAATGGCGCGCGAACTGCAGCCGCACCTGCTCATCAATAATCGCAACGGTCTGGCTGAGGATTTTGATACGCCGGAGCAGCGCGTCGGCACGTTTCAAAACGAACGGCCGTGGGAGAGCTGCATCACCATCTGTCAGCAATGGGCCTGGAAGCCGAACGACAAGCTGAAATCCCTGCAGGAGTGTTTGCAGACTTTGATCTCCTGTGCCGGCGGCGATGGCAATCTGCTGCTCAACGTCGGCCCCATGCCGGATGGCCGTATCGAACCGCGGCAGGTGCAGCGGTTGGAGGAAATAGGCGCATGGCTGAAAGAGTTTGGCGAAGGCATCTATGGGACGCGCGGCGGCCCCTACCAGCCCGGCCGCTGGGGCGCTTGTACGCACAAGGGCAAGAATATCTATCTCTTTCTGTTCCAGCATCCGGCGGAAGGCAAACTGGTATTACCGGCCTTGCCGGTCAAGGTAAAAAAAGCAAAATTGTTCCAGGGCGGATCGATCCCGGTAACCGTCACCCGGAAGGAAATGCAGCTGTCCATTCCAGACCACTGCAAGGATAATCTGATCACCGTGCTAAAGCTGCATCTGGATGGAACGGTACCTGCCGATATTTTGTGAGAATCTTTGAAAAATAGGGAAAGACAGGATATTGGTTCTTTTTTTACGGTTTGGAATGCGCCAACCGCGTTGGCGCATCGTGTTTTGGTGGCGGGCATGGCCGGCGCAGAGACCGCGCCAGCCAGCAGTAACACGGTTACTGCACTCCATATGGGCATCGCCCCTGGGAAGTCGTTCGGGTGATTCAGTTTTCTCGAAATAGAAACCGGCGCTATCTTGTTAAAACAGTAATAAGGGGATTAGTTTTCAGGGACAGGAGTCTGGTTATGTCGACACTATTCAAACTGGCTGAGTCAGGACAATCCATTTGGCTTGATTTCATACAGCGGTCCTTCACCGAATCAGGCGAACTGCAGCGATTGATAGACAAGGGTGTAAAAGGCGTTACCTCTAATCCCACGATATTTGAAAAAGCGATAAGCGCAGGCGCCGAGTACGATGAACAGATACGCTCCCTGTTGGCAGCAGGTTTGGCCGTAGAAGCCGTATATGAAGAACTGACTGTGCGTGATATTTCCAGAGCGGCTGATGTGTTTCGGCCGGTGTATGATTCCAGTCAACGGCTTGATGGGTATGTCAGTCTGGAAGTCAATCCGTTGTTGGCGCACGATACATCGGCAACGGTCCAGGAAGCGCTGCGACTGTTCAAAAAGGTAGATCGGCCCAACGTCATGATCAAGGTGCCGGCCACGCCGCAGGGGATACCGGCGATCCGCACATTAATAGCGGCCGGTATCAATGTAAACATAACCTTGCTGTTCAACGCCCGGCAATACGGCCAGGTGGTGCAGGCGTATCTTGAGGGATTGGAATCTCTCACGCGCAGCGGTGGCAAGCTGGATCATGTGGCTTCTGTAGCTTCTTTTTTCGTAAGCCGGATTGATACGGCCATTGATGCGGCTTTGGAGAAAAAAGGAGTCAGGCAGCTGCAGGGCACGATAGCCATCGCGGCCTGCAAAAACATCTACGCTGATTTTAAAACCTATTTCCAGGGGCCTCGCTGGGAAAAGCTGGCGGCTGCTGGCGCCAGGGTGCAGCGGCTGTTGTGGGCAAGCACAGGTACAAAAAATCCGCACTATCCGGATACGTTGTATGTTGATGAATTGATAGGCAAAGACACCGTAAATACGCTGCCGCCGGCTACACTGACCGCTGTTCTGGATCACGGCCAGAGCGCGGCGGCCATTGAAAAGAATGTGGCCGAGGCGAAGCAAAGACTTGCGGACCTGCAAGAGTTGGGCATCGACCTCGGTGGCCTAACTGAAAAATTGCAGCAGGATGGCGTGCAGGCGTTCAGCAGCTCGTTTACCAGCCTGATGCAATCCATTGAAGAAAAGGCAAAGCGGTTTGTTGGCAGATAATATTCGATACGAAGCAAAAGAGTCGCCGCAGAGATGGAAATGACGACTTTGCATCTCTGCCTCAGCGCGCTGCGGTTATATGGGTAATATCCAACTCGGAGAAGACGGTACCAAATGTCGGACACCTCGAAAGTGTCCGACATTTTTTGACCCTTTTGTGTAAGAACCCACTCGTACTGCATTAAAAGTGACTTTGCCTGATTTTAAATTTTCTTCCTCTATTTTGTTCCACTCATCCCGTCACATGCGGTTGAAACGGTACCTGCAGCTTCTTCTTCATCTCCTCCGGTATGGTGGCCACGTACACATGCGGAACACCTGTTCGCGTTGAATTGAACAGAACATATTTGGCATCCGGGCTGACGCAGGGATGGGGATGGGACCACTGTGCGTGGCCGTACTGGCTTTCCGACCGCGCCAGGCGGCACATTCTTCCCGTCTCAACACAAATCAATTGCAGTCCATCATCCGGCCAACTGGTGTCGGACACGATCCACTTACCTGCCGGATCGCAGCCGGGGTGCCAGAAATTGGGCGGTCCAGGCACCAGCAGCACCGGTTTGCTGTCCCCCGGGGCGGCCACCATAATGCCGCGCTGTTCGTTTCTCAACGCTGAATATATCTTACCGGTTGGTCCCAGCCACGCTTCATGTCCGTTTTCGTCCGTGATGGGCAGAGCCTGCTCGTTGCGGCCATCCTCGTCGATCACGAATAGAGCATATCCCTCTGCTGTCCTTTCGCCGATGTAATGAAACAGGTGGCCTTCGCGTGGCTCGATCTGCAGATGGGCGCAATGCGCAAAATCTCTGGGTATGATGGAGATTTTGTTGGTGCGTGTATCCAGGTAACCAATACCGTTCTTATATTCCGGTGTCGTTACGTTGAAACAGTAGCGTCGGCCGTCGTCGGTGAAACTGCCGATGCCGCCGCTGATGGTTCCATTCTTGAGCAACGCTACCTGTTTTTCGGCCAGCGTTTTAATATCCATGGTGTAGACGGCGTTACCGCTGGCAAAATAGATCAAACTGTTGTCCGGGCGGATAGAAACACCGCTTATGCTTTTGCCGTCTGTCAGCTGTTCCATATCCGTGCCTTCGACGTTGGAGCGATAGAGGTCAAAGGTGCCACTGCGACGCGGAGTTGTCATGGACCAGAACAGAAAGGTTTGCGCATCGGGCGTCCAGCTGCGGCTGTGAAAATAGAGATTCATGTTCACGGTCGGAAAGGAAGTAACCTGCAGAATGCGGACATTGGTTTCAGGATCCTGAAAAAAACGTCGTTCCCACGGATGACTTTTAGCAAAAGCAGGCAACGCGGCTAAAACAGCCGATTGGGCCGCTCCGCGAAGAAAAAACCGGCGAGAGACGTTGGAATTCATAGACACCTCCACATGAGTTTTATTAGCGAACGGGTTGTATATCGTATTCGTGGACAAAGCGGATGGACTGACCGGGCGACAAGGTAACTTCAGGTGATGACAATTCAAAGAAAAAACGTTCGCGCGACGGCAGCCAGTCTATCTGCACTTCGGCGATCTGTTGGGCATCAAAAAGCTGTGTGATGGACAGGTTCAAGGAATCGTTGACGGCCTGGATACGTCCGTTCGGCTTGTCCATGGCAGTGGCAATGACCTTATCCCGCAAGAGGCCTGGCGGCAAGATCAAAGGAAATGAACGATTTTCTCCAGATGCCGTCTGGTATGATACCGTTACCTGTTGAGTCGGCCCCAGGGTAAAAATCGGATGCACACGCAGGCAGCCCATTTTTGTTGTCTTGCTGATGTTGGTCAGGCGTGAGTCAATGGTTATACGCGCGCGTTCGTCTGCGAGAGAGACCGTGCGTTCCAGTTGCAGACCGTTCGGCAATGGAGCCGTCAAAGTTACTTTACGGCCACTGAGATCAACGCGGTAGCTGTAGGGTTCATGCCAGCCGGCGCTGCGACCGCCGCGCTCGCTGTACTCTTCATAGCCGCCGGACCAGGGATACTCGCGTCCGTCCGCCTGCGGCGCCAGCAGCAGTTCCCGCTCCGCCGGCTTGTAGCGCACACTGACGATTCGTCCGCCCAATTCCGGCACAACGTCCATATGCAGCAGCGCGTTTTCCAGCGTGACCGCTTCATAGCTTTTTTTCCAAAAAGCTTGCTGCTGCAGGTGCCAGGCCGGCGTCCGATTTTCAAATTCGCATATGGGACCCACATTGTTCTCCTCGGCCACCTGCAGGAATTTCGCCGCCAATTCTTCCGCGCCGGGGATCAGGTCAGCGTGATAGCGGCCGTCCCGCACGCGATAGGACGGTTTGGCCCATTCCAGCTCGACATGCTGGATGGGAAGTCGCGCCACCTGCACCCGTTTTCGTATGGTCTCGTTGTCGGCCAACCGTTCCGCTTCATCAAACCATTTTTTCGCTTCTGCCATTACCGTGGGCTGCAGATGAGGCATCATCGGACCAGAAGCGATAAACACGTGGATCTGATCCTTTTCCACTTTATCGTGCATCAGGTCGATGTAGCGCAGCAACGCCGGTGCCGCCTTGCCATAAAAACCGGCCAAAAATTCCTGAACAAGATCGCGTTCGTTCAGCCAGGGCTGCCAGTATAATTTGGCCAGCAAATAGCCGCGCAGTTCGGCCATTTCAGCGCCAATGCTGGTGTTGCCGGACCCATAGATGCCGCGGACATGATTCCTGATGAAAAATTCAATGTTCTTTTTCTGCACGAACAGGTTGGGTTGCGGCATAATGTAATGCTCGAAATTGGCCGTATAGTCCCAGATATACAAACGATCTGCCTGTCTGGCCCAGCCCTCGACATCTTGCTTGAAGGAGCGGTTCAGCGTACAGGTTTCGATTGGATGTGAGTAACAACACTCTATTCCGCATAATACAACGATGACATTATGTTTTGCTTTAATGTATTTTGGCGGTTTTCGGGTGTCCTGGTAGGCCAGTGTACTGATTGAAACAAGAGGGTGCTTTTTTTCGACTCGTTCCGCTACCTGGTTGACAAAGTGAATCAGCGGACCCGCCTGGCTCTCCTCCCGGTCCGCGATCGCCTTGCACTCTTTACATTGGCACCAGCCGGCCCAATCTTCCTGGCCCACGGCAATTATTTTTATCGCAGAATCGGCTGCCAGCCGTTTTTCGACCGCCTCGGTGACCAGCGCCACCACATCCGCGTTTGTAAGGCAGAGCTGGGCTTTTCGGATGGTGCGCCGGCTGTCGATTTCAGCATAATATTCAGGGTGTTTTTCAAAATAGCGGTCCGGCGGCAACAGCGAATAAAAAGAGTGGCCGCCGCCGCTGATGTTCAGCTGGCCGCCGTGGCTGGCTTGCAGAGGCGATCCGGAATTGACCTGATTTCGCGCTGCCCAATCCGGGTCCAGGGCCGGTCGCCATCCTACGGCCCGGAACTCCAGGCTGGGAATTCGCTCAAGGTCCAGGTTGGCGATAGCAATGGAATGTTTTGTTGGAATAAAGGACGCCTCCGGCGTATACCAGCGACAGCCAAGCACCTCTTCGAGAAAGCCATAGACGGCATAAAGGCTGCCGCGGCCGTTATTAGCAGCCAGGACCAGGTGTTTGCCATGCGTGACGAGATGGAATCCGTCCTCGCCCAATTTATCCCAATCCAGGTGCAGACCGAGTTGCCTGGCATGGTTATTCTGGCCGATCATGATCTCCTGTTTTGCCAGAGGATCGTGATCGGTTATAATCGGCAACGTGGCGCCAGAGATGGCAAGCACATAGTGCTGCAGCTCTTTGGCGGCATGATGCTCCGCTTCTGTGGCTGTCTCGCTGATGACGATTTTATAATCGCTTTTACCCTTTTCGACCAGGTTCAGCTGATCTGCTCCGGAGCAGGCCAGGATGGCCGCAACGGTGCAGAGGATGGAAAAGAGAATATTGCGGTTTTTCATGCAAGCCTCTATACTGAAAAGTTGGTCTCAGCCTCCGTTCAGAGTGCGGACGTACCGCACAGGGCGCGGATGATAATCACTCCAGCTCCTTGACCTGTCCCTTTATCTCCAGATTCCCCCACGCTGCTTTATAATCCACATTGCCGAAACATGAGAGCCTGGCCACCAACCACTGCGTGACCTCCTCCTGTGCAAAGGAATGGATTTCCTGCAAAGAAAATTTCAGTCTGCTCTCGCCTTTGGCAGGCACACTGAAATAGCGCTGCCAGGGGGTCACCTCTGTCAAGCCGATCGGGTTGATCCAGGGCATACCCCAGGATTCCACCGGGCCGATGAGCGAGACCTGCCCCTCGATACTCTGGCTAAAGGGATTGTTGATTATGACAACAACGTCGTTCCCCTGTTTTTCCGCGCGCCATTGGATATTTGCCAGACTTTTTTCCGGCAAGCCGAATTCGCAGATATCATACAGGCGCTGGCCGTTCTGTTCTAGGGAAGCGATGATAAATCCCGGCACCCAGTTCTCTGATTCCGCCATGACGGTGAAGGAATAGAACCGTTCATCGTTGGCAGGGACTTTATATGCTATTTCTGCCGGCAGGATACGCAAGCCGGGCGGCGCTTCAATTTTAATCGTCCCGGTAACGGCCGCATCGACAAAATCATTGGTGACCGCTGCTTCCAGTCGCCACAGTACCTGTCTGGGATTCCTTGCCGATGTCATGTCGTTTTTGTTTATAATCCGGATGCCGACCGGCAGATATCCCATGGGCGCAGCTCCATCGTTATGCTGCCAGTAACGCACGAACGCGGCAGGTGATTCTTTTTTAGAATTGGCCGGATTGATCGGTTGCGTCCTGGCGTCCAGCGAGAGAAGCACTGTTTCAATGCCATTGGGCATCGCCGGAACCGTCACCGTATTGGCAGATACCGACAGAGCCTTTGGTTGCCGTTCCATCAAGTTGACCGATTCCGCCTTTGTGATCGGCCAGGATGGATTCAGCGGCACGGTTGTGTTTTTGCCGTCACATTCGTAGAACCTAACCACAATGCCGTTGCCGGCATCTGTCGCGCGGGTCCGCAGGAACGCTTCGTTGCCCGCGGATTTCGGTTTCAGAGCGGTGATCACGACTCTGGCATCTCCGCTGCTGAAAAACGAAGCGGTGGCAGGCAGAGAGCCGTTATGGAGACCGGTCTGAACCGCCAGGAGCGGATTGTTGAATTCATAGCCGCTGCGAACCAGATCAGCGGTACGCCAATCGCCCTGATGGGGAACCACGGCATAATCGAACACGTGGGTTTTCCGTTCCGGGAAATCGTGCGTCCACGTCAAGTGCGGATTCTGCCAGGGTACGATGTGCATCAGAGAGAGAATCATGGTGCCGTCGGGTTCTGTGCTTACGGCGATATTGCCGCGATTGAGAACAGCCAGCCCCTGTTCGTCCGTTCGGAGTGGTCTTGCGGCCGCCACGACCGCCTGGGGAAGGCGCACATCAGAGCTCTCCTGCAATTGTGCGGTCAACTGAGCCGTGGCTTTTTCCGTGTTGGCGGGAGTGGTGCCCATGATCATCAGGACCGGCAGCGGGAACCACGATTCCGGCAGGTTGGTATCTTCGGTGAGGATATAGGCAAAGCCGTCTTGCGCGAGCTGATGATCCACCTGTTTGCGTTGCGCAGGCGTCAGGGTGCGCAGCAGCTTTTCGTTATAACGGTTTTCGTCTTTGGTGCCGATGGAAAAACTGAATCGTCGATACTGGATGTCATAGTCGCGTTTGACCGTATCATAACTCGGCGTCGCGGTTACGCCGCAGGTGGCGAGAGCGGTTTGCAGGCCAAAACCGGCCTGCCGCAGGCGGCTGTTTTTTGGCGTGAGTATTTCGCATGGCCCAACAGCGACGCTTGTGGAATCGCCGCAGAGCACGCGCACCGAATAGCCAAGGTCCATCCACTGGTAACAGGAATTCATCGAATGGTGCGAGTCCCATTGCCGCATGCTGCTGTAAAAGTTGAGATACTCTTTGCCGGGATAATAGGATTTGACGCTGAAGCGATCTTCCAGAACCGGCACCGATCCTTGCAGGTTGGCCGGAAAGCCGATGCAGTAAAAATCCCGGTCGTTATGTTTTATTTTTTCGAGAATGTTTTGTCCCTGCAATCCCTGGTAATCGATCAGGCTGGTGCGGAAATCGATGCGGCGCAGGTTGTGATACAGGGTGATTTCCTGTACCCGTTTCTTCATGCGCGGCATATCGCCGGTGATGATGATTCTCTTAAAGAGCGGATTCTCGAACGCTTCGATGTGACAGCGAGTGTCTTTGGAAAAAAATTTGGCTCCGGTGGTGAGAAATCGCCAGGCTGGTTCAAAACCGTTGCCCTCTTTTAACTGGATCAGTTCATTACCGGGGTGGCCGTTGCGGGTGTTGATATATTCTTTGCCGCTCTCCTTGTCCACCAGGCTGGCCAGGCCGCCACCCAGCGATTCATCCACAATGAGACGAAAATAATTATTTTCGATGAATGTTACGGCGCTTTTTTTCTGCGCGACGGGAGCCGGGCGGGTAGCGGCCGGCCGGGCCCAGAAGGTCCGATAGCCGAGGGACGGTACCTGCATCGCGAGAAAGGCGATGCGCGCAGAGGCCATGGGACCTGCAGCGGGTTGACAGGACTCGACGATGCATTCTACCAGGCGGCCCTGCTCGTCGATGAGCTCAAATCCCTGCACCGGCTGAGCAAAGGTAATGTCGGCGTGCACGATATCGTCGCGTTGCCAGTTGAGGGCGTTATAGACAATGATCGGAATCAGATCGCCTTCCCGTCTGGTTGTCACCTGGCTGGAAATCTGCTGCAGGGCGTCGTGGAGCGCTTTGCCGCTCAATTCCAGCGCTTCATGGTAGCCGGCAACCAGATCCAGATAGGGGATGTCCGAGCCGCAGCCGGTGATGCCGTCGTGATGCTGGCCATAGAGCACATGACGCCAGGCCCGATCCAGGGCGGCCGCCGGGTAATCGGCGCCGAGCAGGTTGGCAAAGGTGGCAAATTTTTCAGCAGAGATCAACGTGTTTTCCGCCAGCCGGTTACCCATCTTGAGATCAAAGCGGGACAGTTCACACCCTTCGTTGTATTGCGATTCGTCCCGCGAAACCTGCGGCACGTCCAGGGACTCTGTCTGGATTTGCGCGGCAGCGGCCTTGAAATAATCGGTCATGCCGTTGGCAGCCAGTTTTACTTCCGGGATATAGGTTTTGAACTCGTTGCAGCGGCCGATCATCCAGGTGGTCGGCGCTTTTTCATCGTTCGCCTCCAGTATCAACTCTGATTTTATGCCCTGGATCTGGTTCTGCTGATCGTGGAGCATGCCGGCCAGTTTTTGCCTGGCGCTCATGGACATATCAAAGGAATAACCGCGCCAGTCAAAACCGTAATCGACTTTGCGAAATAGTAACGTGCTGGCGTCCGGTGCCACCGCCCAATACAGGGATGGTACATCCGGCACGCGCACCGATGGGTCCCGGTAATTCGATCGGGTAAAGGCGGCGCCGATGAATTCTGATTTTTTCAGAATCTGCGGCAACTGGATAATATGGCCGAACACGTCCCAGGGCGCATAGGTTTGCGGATAATCGCCGAGAACGTTTTCATGAAAGAGACGACCATAGAGGATATTGCGGATGAGCGCTTCGCCCGAGATGGTGGTTTCGTTGGGTTGATTGTAGCTGCCGCCGGTGGCGATGCGTCCCTGTTTGACCAGTCGGCGGATCAGGCTGCGATCGTGCGGATAAGCGTCATAGTACGGTTTCAGGTACGGAATTTCGTGGAGAAAAATCTGAAACGCCGTGTCCGCCTCGGCGGCGCGCAGAAACTGGTACAGGTTGGCAAAGGTGATCTTTTGATAGCCCTCCTGGCTTTCCAGCCAGACCGGATCGACGTGCACGCCGGGCACAAGGAAGACGGTGCCTTCCGTCAACGGCGCTCGCTTGTCCCGAAAGGGAAACAGCTGCTTGCCCTTGTCCGTGCTGATGGTGAGATCGGCTGCAATCATCTGATTTTGTGTGCTGCCGATTACCCTGGATTCAACGGCCAGCCAGGTGATCTGCTGCGGTTTTATTTCTGCGCATTCGGTCCTCGCCGCCTGGCGGGTTTTGGATGCTGCCACCTCCAGCGACACCGGGCCGACCGGCGTATCCGACATGTTAAACGCCAGCACCGAAATCATGTCCGCCAACCCTCCGGACACGGTTCGTTTCGGCACCTGGCTGATGGTGGGGGGCAGGACATAGAGCCGATCGTCCACCGACACCAGCGCTTCAAGCCGTGCATACATGTACCAATTGGCGCCTTCGTTGTCCACCTTGGCCATGAGACGGTTTTCGCCTTTCTGCAGGATCACCGGAATGTTATCTGCATCGGGACCCGTGGAACGGGGCGTCAGATAAGCCTGGACCAGTTGTCCGTTCAGCCACACTTTGATGCGGTCGTTGCTTCCCAGCTTTAGAATGGCCGGAGTTTTTTGCGCGCATTCAATGGCGACAAAGGCATAAGCAACATTTTTTTGATTCGGCGTCAACACCTTGACAAAATCCAGCTTTCCATTCGCCTCGGCGTTCGCCGTACGCCAGGCCACCGAACCTTCCGGAACAGAACCGCTTTTGTGCCGCATGCCCAATTTCGGCACAATAGTCAATTCATCGCCCTGTTCCTGCAGGAAATCGTAATTGATGGTTTTGTCATTATCATTGGGAAAGGGCCCGCACACCAGCCACCTGGTAATAAAGACATCCGATTGAAACGGGATGACACCATCAGCAGCCTCGAGAACAAATGGCCAGGTCAAAAGAAAAAGAATCAATAAAAACACAGATTGGAGAGGTTTTGAATACGTCATGGAGTCCTCATGTTAGCGGTTGATTCCGATCTATCCAGATCAAGCATTGACTGTTCCATGATCCTGGTGTTGACCGAAGTTAATTTCCGGCAAGTATGAAAGCCACAAAGAACACAGGGCATTGGTCAAGCTGGATAAACATTGCCGCCTTTTTATCATTGATCGGTTTTGCAGGCCTCTGCTGCACACGCCATCATTTCCCGGCGGAAGGTTTCCATGGTTCTGTCATTGCTGCTGGCATCGAGTACGTGGCGTGCCAGGCCCATGGTCATCTCCATAAAACTCTGGTCCACCAGTTCGGGCAGCGAGACATCAATGAGTCTTTTGATGCGGTTGCGCAGTGCTTCCGGGAGAGCGTTCGCTCCGGTCATTTTCGCCCGGTTTTGCAGCGCTGTGAGAATGCGAAAATCCTCGATGCCTTCCCGCACCGCTTCCCAGCGCCGGCTGGTAACAGGTTTGCTGCGACCATTATAGACAATATTGTATTCATATTTAATGCGCTCCCAGGCGTTTTCGCCGCCGGCGTTGTAACACCAGTAGCCGATGCCGGTGGCGTTGTGGCGTAGGGCGAACAGCGCCGCTGCGCGATACTCGGCAATGATGTTTATGTTTTTGAGGTTGGGTCCGGTCGGCCGGCTAAAGCCGTAGGAGCAGTTGTAGGACCAGAGCATTTTACCGTTGCTGCGCATGATTTTCATTTCGGGCGAATTCTCGGCGAGTTGAAAAATAGCGGGTGTCCAGATATCTATGACCGGGGCCATGGCTTCAAACATCGGTTTTTCACCACCGCCGTCCACATAGAGCATGATGTCGGGATTGCAGGCGCGCACGATTTTGCCGAACTGCACCAGCTTGTTCACCATAGCCCAACCATGGCCGCCTGGTTCATCAATGGGATAGAGAGCGAAATGATGCAGGTCAATACCTTTTTGCGCCAGGTGCTGAACTAATTTATCCAGGTACGCGGCAAGCGCTTTTTGATATCCGGCATTCTCCGGTGCAAGCGGAATTTCCGGAAAGCCATTCAGGAGCAGCATGACATCGAATCCCTGCAGGCCCTGGATGATCTCGTCCAGCTTCGTAAAGTCGATATCGGTCAATTCACCGTCTTTGCTGTAGGTCGGCTTGCCATGCGGCGCATTGAAGACATTGTTGCCATGGGCCAGCAGATCGGGGAGGCACGCTCCTTTGGAAGGCGACCAGGTGCAGAGCCGGAAATCGCCGGCAGCCGCCATGGTAAACGGCAGCACGTTGAGTTTGACATGGACCCGGCTTTGCGGCGCCTGGATCGCATGCGGATGTGTGGGTGCTTCCAGAACGCCGCTGCCGTTCAGGGCGAGCAGTCGAACCTGAAAACGATGCTCTCCGGCCGGCGCAGAGCCTGTGGCGATTTCCAGCCACAGTTCGCGGCTGGACAGAGAGGGAATTTCTATAATAGCGGATTCATCCAGTTCCGGCAGAGCGTCCCACGAGATTTCGCCCAGCGACGTCGGCGTGTTGACGGAACGGTGCGGGATCACCTGGATCGGCGCCGCCACCGAATCGATCTTGATCTGCACCTGCAGCGGGCGATCGGTGATGTTGAAAATGGCAATAGGCATGGCTTCAAATTCACCGCGAACCAGGGTGCGCTCCATGGCCAGAGGCTGCTGCAAGCGTACGGGCAGTTGCTCCGCCACGCCACGGTTTTCCCATGTGGCGCCTGTAAACGGAATCAGACTGGTATTTGGACCAAAGGCCTCGGCTTCCCTGACCACGTTGCTGATGCGCAGGGCTCGTTTGGCTTTTTGTGCAATCCGGCCGGCGAGCGCAGAATTTTGCTGGAACGACTCTGTATCGGTAAGTTTTTCATTCAGGGGCTGCGCCATCGTGGCCAGCGCTTGTGCCTCCTGGCGCAAGGCGGAAGCGGAGAGCGGTAGAGCGTGTTGTACCTGCTCTGCGGCAGCCTGCAGGTTGGCGAGCGCACGGTTCAGCAACGCCCGATCATTGGCGAACGGCTGCAACGAAAATGTGCGCTCCCCCTGGACCACGGCTTGACCCTGATCGTTCGTCAAGGACCATGAGAAGCGGTAATCCCCGGCGGAACGGATTTCCACCGGCAACAACAATTCACCCTGCTTGCCGACGACCAGTGTCATGGCGGTTTGTTTTTCGCCCGCTGGTGCCGTGCAGGTGGCAACAGCGCGACAAGGCGACTTGCCCGGTTGCGGATTTTGAATGGCAAACCGGATGCTTTCACCGCTGACCAGTTGAGACGGGTCCAGATTCTGCGGCATCATGGTCACACCATCTGCCTGCGATGGGCTCAACCACGCCGCGCTGTTGCGTGGGTCGCCTCGATACATCGGCCAGGGACGATGGGCCGCAGCGGCTGCCGGTGTGGCAAAGCAGAAAACCTGACCGGTTTCACCACCGTTGATGACCATTTCCAGATTCTGACTGGAGCCGGTGACATCAGCAAACGCAGGCGTAACGTTGATGGTGCGGTTGTTGAACTGGTATGAGAAAATGGTCTGGCCCTGGTTATCCAGAGCCAACAGGTATCCCTGCTGCGTACTCAGGATGTATTCCAGCTTGTTGTCATTGTTCAGATCGAGGATGGCACCAGCGGCCAGACTGCGGCCCTGCATGTCGATTTCCCAGAGCATTTGGCCGTTCTCGTCGAAACGATAGATCACACCCAGTTGGGTGATGAGAAAAACATCCGTTTTACCGTCGCCATCGAAATCGGCTGCTGAAAGCGAAGAAGAAACCGGACCTTTGGTCGGTTGTTGCCAGACGATATCGCCAGCCTGGTCGAAACAAAAGATCTTGCCGGTGCTGGCGGCCGCAGCGATGTACACCTGACCGGTGGCGGTGCTGAACAGGAGCGGGGAGGAGGTGGACCAGGTTTCAGAGCTGCCGCCGATCTCTCTTTGCCAGAGAATACGGCCATCATGGCTGATGGCATAAACGAGACCGTCACCGGTGGTGACGACGATCTCGGAGTGGCCGTCGCCATTGATATCTGCGATCGCCGGACTGACCGGCATGCCCTTGACAGCGGCCTTGAAAAGAGTTCTGCCCGTCACTGCATCGAACGCCCAAACCGTGCCCCGTTCATCGGTCTGCACCACAGCATAAGGTTGGTCGGCCGCCAGTTTGCCGACCACCGCTGCAGACCAACTGCTGGGACCGTTTAATTCAGCCTGCCAGACGACACGGCCCAGCGCATCGAGGCAGGTCAACTGGCCGCTAAAGTCTGCCGCATAGATCAATGCCGGCTCGTGGTCACGCGTAAGAACAGCTGGATAGGTCATATAGCGGCCGCGCGAGTGCCAGCGCCAGGCTTCCTTGCCGTTGTCTTGCAGGACGATGATCTCTTCCCGGCCAGCGGTGATGATTTCCGCTCGTTGGTCGCCGTCAATGTCTGCCAGGATGGGCGCCGCTTCGAGAAAGGTGTGGGTGTTGACGGTCCACAATAACGGCATGCGCAGATCGGCCGCGATTGCCAATGTGCAGATCAACATAAGGAGAAGAATGGCGCGTTTCATAGGCTCTCCGGGTTACGGGTTGATTTTGCAGCTTGCGAGTCGTCCGTCGCTGCGCGACGGAAATAAATATTAATTCTGGTTCCAGGCGTTGAAACGCCTGGCTACCTTCGTACGGTCGCTACGCGACCTTCGATGTTACGGTACTTGGCGCTTTGTAAGAGGCGCTCCGGCCCGCAGATTTCCGCCGCTGGAAGCGGCGAATACGAACGGCTTTCAATTCACCAACACCTGAAGCTGTAAGCGATCCGCTGCGGCTTCATAGGCGGCACGGGTGACGCCGTGCAGCGGAAAGAAAAACCCGATCGCGCCTGGAACAGAATACCGCTCTCCCGGCTGCAACAATGCCATAGCCGGATTGCGCATGTCCGAGCGATAGCGCCCCAGACGATCGATCCAAAAGGTGCATTCTACGTCCGGCTGCTGTTTGAACCAGCAGCCGATGCCTGTGCCGGCGGCCGCGTCCACCCAAGCTGCACCGGTGACATAATAAAAATGCATGTCTGGGGCATAGAGCGGTTTGTCGTTGTCAACGCTGCCTCCCACAGCCGGGATCAGGAACAGATAGGACATCTTGGAGGTCCATGCGGTCTGATCGATATTCTCAAACCAGAGACACTGCATGGAGATCCATTCGCCGTTTTGCTTTGGAATCACAAACCGCCAGACGCCGCGGTATTGACCAGGTTTTACTTTGTCCGGCGCCGGACGGGAATTATCCACCGTCAATCGCGTGATCAACGGCCCTTTGCCTCTGCTGATCATCTCCATATCCACGGTCGTGGCGCGGTTGTCCTCGCGCACAGAGACGATACGACAGGAATCGGTGGGCACCCAGAGCCAGTTGCCCACGTCCTCTTCAATATAAGCGACCAGATCGCCTAAAAGCGTTTTGCCGTTGTATAATCTCCAGGCGTGACCGTCTACCGGACCTTCAAGATTCAATTCACCCGCTTTGATCTGCAGTGTCGCCGGAGCAGGGGACGCCACTTTACCTGAGGGTTTCGAAATCCATTGAACGATTTTTTCTTTACCGGACATGGGTATTTTTGCGCACTTGGCATGAATCTCGTATACGCGTGCGTTCAGTTTAGCCGCCGCCTGGGTGATTTCCGGATAGACGTCGTCGTTCACATCCAATAAGCCGTAATTGCAGTCTTCGGGAAACGTGTGCGAGATGCCCTGCGCCGGTTCGTCGATGTACATGAAATAGCTGGAGCCGACGATGTACGGCAGCGAGAACAGCATGGTTTGGAAATGGGTAAAACACTGCGCACGCTGTTCCTGTGTATCCACGCGCATGCCGCCGCCCCACAAGCAGGGCAGGCCGGCATCCAACGCCGGAAAACTCCACTCGGTGCACATCATGGGTTTGCCGGATTTTTTATGCCAATCGGTCAATTCATCAACCAGAACCGCCGGCACACCCCGTTTCAAATCGATCCATTTGTAATAATTAAAGGTCAGGACATCGCAATACGTGCCGGCAATATCCATGATGGCCGGCGCTTTGCTCGCGAACCGGCAACCAAAGATCATATGGTTGGGATCATACCGTTTAATCGCTTCAGCGCAGGTGCTGAAATAACGATCCGCTGCCAGGCGGATAAATTCCAGGACAATGGCTTTGCCCTTTTCGGTTTTCGGCTCCACCGGTTGTCGATGGTCGGCCAGTTCCTGAAAACTGTTGATGGGTATGCCCCAATGTGTGCTGAACTCGTTGGGAGTGCATTGTGTCGCCAGAAAGGTCAACCATGCCTGTTTGGTCGTATCAGTGGCCGGTCGTTTCCATGCTTCGCCGAATAGGCCGGTGGCCGTGGTGCCGTACCATTCCAGTTCATTGTCGAGAAAATAGCCCAACACCCAGGGATCATTTTTTACCGCTGCGCAGCGTTCTTTGGCGATGCGGTCGCAGTGTTTGGGCCATTCCGGATTAAAGACATTGGGAAAGCCGGTCCAGGTAGTTTTGGGGCTCAGGCCGTCGACATCGCCGAAGGAGGTGCCCAGGCTGAGCGTTTCCACATGGGGAAATTTGCGGCGACGCATGGATTCGGCAGAGTAGGGCATCGCGTTAAATCCCCAGCTCGACAATCGTTCAAACTGGGTTTGAATCCATTTCTCTTCGCTGCCGTATTTTTTTTGCGCATTGCGACCATAGGGCGCATAGCCCAGCGTTTCACACCAGTGGCCGTTATAGTTTATATGATCGGTGCCGATCATGTAAAAGGCGCGGCCATACGGATCTACCAGCCACCATTTGCCGTCTACTTTTTTGGAATGAAAGAATCCGGTGGCGCGATCTATCTTGGGGCCGGCCGGCAGGTCGGCGAGTTCTGCGGCCAGGCTGACGCTGCAAAAAATGATGAGCAGTACTGTTGACGAAATGGATCTTTTCATCGGATCTCCTGTCTGTATGCGAAAATTTCCTGGCTGGATTTGTTGCTCGAACACCCGGGATCGTAAAGAACGCGACACCAGGGGTTCTCTTGTTGACCAGTCTCTTGTTAAAATTCTGCGTTTCAACAGCGCTTTAATTAAAGACCGGACCAAACACCTACGTATGAGGACTGGAACAAGGAGATAAAAAAAGGGGCAGCGGCATACCGCTGCCCCTTTGGAGCAAAAGAATTACTTGGTCAACAGCATCTTTTTGGTAGAGTTGAAATGGCTGGATTTCATCTGGTAGAAATAGATGCCGCTGGGCATCTGACGGCCATTTTCATCTTTGCCGTCCCAGGAAGCCGTATAGGTGCCGGCCGACTTGAACTCATTCACCAGGGTGCGAACCAGGGTGCCGGTGGCGTTATAGACCGCCACGGTCACCGGATTGGAGGCCGGAATCGCATAAGAGAAAGAGGTGGTCGGGTTGAACGGATTGGGATAGTTGTTGCCCAGAGCGTACTCCAGGGGCATCACAGTCTGATTGCCGGCCACATCAGTAACACCGCTGCCTTCGTTCATCGTGAAGGTGATTTCATCGACGTAGAAATCGGCTTTGCCAATGCTGCCGCCGGCCGGCCAGGGGAAATTACCTTTGTTGGCGCCGCCACCTTCGGAGGTGTCCAGGGACAGCCATTTGATGGTGGACAGATCGAGCCATTCACCGACATAGTGATCGCCGGCAATGTGGCCAGCCCAGCTGTAGGGACACACCGACTGCAGATCAGTCAGATTGGTGCTCTTTATATATGCCCAGGGCAGAGAGACAAACTGCCACTCGCCGTTCCACTTGGCTGAGCGGGCCAGATAGGGATAGCCGAAAGCGTCCATACGGACGATCGTTTCGCCCTGCAAGCAGATGTAAGCGCCATAGACGTCTTTGCCGTCAACAGCACTGTTCTTGCTGCGAGCGCGGAAATACAACGGATACGGACAATCCTTCGGGCCCTTGACCCAAAAGGTTACACGTTCGGTGGCGGAAGCGTCGAGAAAGTTGGTGTAACCCGGGGTATCATCACGTTGAATGTCTATCCAGAGACGCGGATTCGGCATGCCGACAAAGTGGATCTTTAGACCATAGGGGCCCATGGCGGCGTCTTTTACCACCCACAGCTGAGCACTGTCCGGGGGAGTGGATTTGGTATCGATGTCATTATTCATACCAATACGGGCCACGATGGCGTTGGTGTGGATGCGGTCTTTGCTCTGGCCGACATAGTTGGCAGCGTAATCAGGGCCTACCTGTTTGTCGCCGTACCAGCGCGGTGGATTGTCGTTGCTGTAGATTTTGATTTCCGTGACGCCGGCGAAAACCGACATCACAAAAGCCAGGCACAACAGAGCAGTCAACATCGCTTTTTTCATGATGAACTCCTTGTAAAGATTAGTTGTTCACACAACCGCCAGCGACTTTTTTTTGAGCGGTTGTGCATGACGTAAGTGTTCTTTTTTGTTCACCTCCAACGATTTTGTTCAGGGTTTTCGGTGGATTATGGTGTAAGCGTTAACTATTCGT
>CAZISM010000083.1:21563-24446 GCA_964541895.1 uncultured Cytophagia bacterium | reverse complement strand
CAAAATAGTGTTGCACGGCACGGTCGGACAGATAGTCCATCACCAGACCCTCGCCGCCGGGCGCGGCCCGCTTGATGCGCATGCCGGTGGGTTTTTCCAGCAGGGCATACCACGCCTCGTTTTGGCTGGAATCGACGGCGACGATGTTCCACTCTTTGGCCGGCGTCACCTTGCCGTCGCCATACTTATCCACGCGCCACATCACCGCCGCATTCTCTCCGCCGATCATCGGCCCGCCATACGGCCAACCGGTTCCGGCGGTCATATCCACGCCGAAATCGAGCCGGTCGGCTTCGCGAACGGTATGGGCCAGCTTGTCCATCCAGGCCGGCGTTAAAAAGGGGATAAAGTGGGCCTCCTGCCCTTTTACGCCATAGATGGGAATGACATGCGCCCCGCCGATACCAACATCAGCATAGCTCTGCAGCAGATAGGATATATTGGCTTCATCGACCGCGCTGCCCATCCACCACCAGTATACCCAGGGCTTCATGTTTTTGTTCACCGCCGGCCACTGCGGCGTGGCGGCTGTGGTCAGACCGACCAGAAAGAAAAGTACCGCGGCTATGCGATTTTTCATGTTGTGCTCTGGCTATTTGAACTGCTGTACATATTCAAGGAATTTTTTCGCCGTACGGTCGAGGTTTTCCAGCGAACCGCCGCCATCCAGGACTTCACACATTTCGTAAGCGATGTAACCCTGATAGCCGATTTCCTTGAGGGTGTTGATAAACGTTTTGTAATCGATGATGCCTTCCGGATCCGTCATGGGCACGGCGCGGATGACGTCGTCCTGGCGCAGATAGTTGGTCAGTTCGTGCGCATAATGAAATCGGGGATGGCGCCGATATTGAGCGGCAATGGTATGGACGATGTAGGGTTTCATTTTCAAAATCGACTGCCGGATTTCAGCAGCGCTCAACCCTTCCAGGGTCGGCGACCAGGCGTCCCAGCCGACTTTAACATTGGCCATATTGACCTCATTCATCAGCCAATACATGGCTTCCTGATGCAGAGCGATATCGTGGTGATTTTGCACCACCAGCGTTACACCGTATTTGGCCGCTTCCCTGCCGGCCAGCTTTAAACCTTCCACCACCTGACCGTACTGTTTGTCGTAGGGGACACCGGGCCGTTCATAGCCGGTAAAAATCCGCACCATGTCGCAGTCCAGATCGCGGGCCAGACGCGCCACCTCGCCCACATAGGCGGCCTGAATTTCCACGTTGGGGATACCCGGCTTGTCGATGCCGGCGGTGAAATCGGAATAGCCGGCCAGACACACCAGCTTTAATCCCAATTCGCGCAAACGGGCTTTTAATTTTTTCCTCGCCGCGTCATCATAATCGAGGGGGGAAAGATGCGGCCGCTTGGCCATGATCATCACGGCGTCATAGCCCAACTCTTTGGCCTTGACGAGAAATTGATCTACGGTCAAATAGGCCTGGCCGCGCCAGAAACCGGCATAGCCGATCGAATGCAGACACGGTTTGACGCTGAAATCAGCCGGGTTGCCGCTTGGCGTTTTCTGCGCAAAGAGCGAAACCGTCACAAAAAGAAACAGCACAGCACATATCTTTTTCATACCATCCTCTCCAATCACCATTAGTTGATTTTTCGTCGAAACAACAGGTCCTGAAAATCGAAACTGAAATCCGTAGCCGAAGAGACCGCCTTCATTTTTATTTCTTCGATGCGGCCCTCGGCATTGATATAAAAGGTGACGAACGCATCGGCGCGCAGTTCGGCATCACGCCAGCGACAGATAAAGGTGTCGTACTGCCAGTGCTCCAGATCTCCCACCAGAGCTGGCGTGTGCATCATTCTGAGCACCAGCGTGTCGTTTTCGCAAGTCAAGGTCATGTCGCCGTACCATACATCCGCATAGGTCCCGGCGTAAGCGGGCAGATCCAGCGATGGTCTGGTCGAACGCGCACGCTGTTGGCGCTGTTCCTGTTCTTCCTGCATCAACATGGAATCGTTGTGCGCTTTAAAGCGCGTGTAGCCTGCCAGCCAATCCCACTGCGCGGCCAGATAATAGTCCATGATAAAATAGGATATCGCTGCAAAGGCGTAATCCGATTCCTGATTGGTCAGCACCGTGATGCCCAGATCGATCTCGGGAATCATGGTCACCTTGGAGACATAACCGGGCAGACCGCCGGTATGCTGCACCACTTTATGTCCGCGGTATTCGGCCAGGGAAAAACCGAGGCCGTAACCTCGAAAATCGGTCTTGACCGGCGACACATAGGCCGGCGGATCGCTGATGGGAATGGGTGTAACCAGCGACCACATCTGACGATGGCCGGCCTGCGAAAACAGCCGCGTGCCGTCTGCCAGGCGGCCGGAATCCAGCTGTACGATCATCCATTTGGCCATATCATCGCTGCACGAACAGATACCGCCGGCCGGATTGACGTTATCCGCAGCAAAAACGGCAACAGGACAAAGCGAACCCTGAACCATCGCATGTGGTGCTGCCACATCAGCCGCTGTCGTAATGCGGGAAATGCGGCTGAGCGAATGGGTCATACCCACCGGCTGGAGAATGTGCTGCTGGACAAAATCTTCCCAGCAAAGGCCGCTGACGGATTCCACCACTTCGCCGGCCACGCTGTACAGCACGTTATCGTACGCATAGGCGCTGCGAAAACTCGTCGCCGGCTTGAGGTATTTGATCCGCTCAACGATCTCTTTTCGGGAGTACGATGTCGCCGGCCACCACAGCAGATCACCGGCGCCCAGACCCAGGCCGCTGCGATGCACCAGCAGATCGCGCAGAGTCAGCTCCCGCGTCACATAGGGATCGTACATGCGAAACCAGGGCAGGTAATCGATAACCGCAGCATCCCATTTCGCCTTACCCTGATCCACCAGAAT
>CAZISM010000083.1:18844-21463 GCA_964541895.1 uncultured Cytophagia bacterium | reverse complement strand
GCCGGAGGCATCAGGGACGGATTGACCATCGTTTCCAGAGGTAATACACCGGAATGCCGCACATCACCACGATCAGTCCGGGCCAGGTGAAACGCGGCTTAAAGATCAGCAAATCGACACAGATGGCCAGGGCGCATAGAATGTAGAGAGCAGGCACCACCGGGTAGCCAAACGCGCGATAGGGTCGTTCGGCCTCCGGTTTCCTGACGCGCAATATAAACAGGCCGGCTATGGTCAATATATAAAAAATCAGCACCGCAAAGATCACATAGTCGAGCAATTCGCCATAGGTGCCGGTGATGCACAGCAGCGAAGACCATAACGCCTGCACCCACAGCGCATAGCCCGGAACATGGTTGCGGTTGAGCCGGGCGGTGGAGCGAAAAAACAGACCGTCCTGCGCCATGGCATAATAGACGCGGGCGCCGGCCAGAATGAGACCGTTGTTGCAGCCAAAGGTGGAGATGACGATGAGCACCGCCATGATCACCACCGCCGGCTCGCCGAAACAAATCCACGCAGCAGCGGTGCCGACGCGGTCAGACACCGCAAAGGCAATGCCCCTGCCTGTCACATCCGCTGCCTCCGGCTGGCCCTGCACCGGCAACAGGGCGATATAGGCCAGATTGGCCAGCACATACAGCATTGTCACCGCTCCGGTGCCCAGGGCCAGGCTCCAGGGAATGGTTCGCTGCGGTCGCACCACTTCGGCGGAGGCAAAGGTGATGTTGTTCCAGGCATCGGAGGAGAAAAGCGAACCCACCATAGCGACGCCGATGGCAGCCGCCAGCATCACTCCGGAAAGTGGCTGTGTCGATGTGACCTGGCCGTTATGCAGGGCGGTCCACTGGCCCTGCCAGGCTCCGGCCAGGTTCATTGAAAAAATATTCAGCTTGCGGCCGACGATCAGACCGATGACGATCAGCGCCAGCAGGCTGCCGATTTTCGTCACGGTGAAAATATTCTGCACCCGTTTTCCCTGGCGCAAGCCGGCGGCATTGACCGCTGTAAGGATAACGATGCTGGCGACGCCGACCAGCTGGCTGGCGGTCACGGATTTGTCCAGCACGGTAAAGAGAACGGTTTTTTCACCCAGGGCAGGCAGCAGCACGGCAAGAAACTTGGCAAACGCCACCGCGACGGCAGCGATCGTCCCGGTCTGGATCACCAGAAACAGCGTCCAACCGTATAAAAAACCGATGAGCGGGTTGTAGGCCTGGCGCAGATAGACGTACTGGCCGCCGGCATGGGGCATCATGCCGGCCAGTTCGCCGTAGGAAAGAGCGGCCATCAGGGTCATCACGCCGGTGAAAACCCACACCAGCAGCAGATAGCCGGCAGAGCCCACGGTACGGCTGATATCGGCGCTGACGATAAAAATGCCGGAGCCGATCATCACCCCCATAACGATCATGGTGGAGGACCAGAGTCCCAATTCGCGCTTAAAGTGCTGGGGTTCGGTCATAGGCGTCTAGCGGGCCGGCGAATGCAAAAACAGATAGACGAACATGGCCACGAGGGCGATGAGCAGTACCAGCGTGACCACGAAAAGCAGCTGCAGCCTTGATTCCAGGATGCGCAAGCTGACGGTAAACCGCTCCTGCTGCTCCGCCATGGCTTGCACCAGCTCGGCCTGTTTGCGTTCATTGTTCTCCAGTTGTGCTACCCGTCCCGCCAGGTCAGGCGCCACCGGCCCGCCATCTGCGCCGGCGGCCGGGCCGCTCTTTTTCGCCGCCCGCAGCAGGTCTTTGGCCGTCTCAACCACCGACGGGATATAGGGTAAAACTTGTTTCCAGGGAACCTTGCTCAAGGCAGCAACCCAACCCATGATTGGCCTCCTATCGACACCATCGTTTCGTCACCGCGACCGGGATCACCGGCCGCGAAAAATTGATCTAACTCAAAATATACAAATAATAATGTAAGGACCAATGATTTTTTTCTTGATCTGCACTCTAAAGTGTTGTACTTTTGAAGTGCGGCTCGCCGTGATACGATTCCGAAACACTCGCGCGCTCCCGAACCAGGGGTACACCAGCTGCCGCCGAACCGTAAGCCAATGAGGAGTGCTCTTGAAAAAGTTTTTCCAGAAACAGACTCCCGCCTCCGGCAGGGACGAAGCGCACACCCTTGAAACCATTCTGCGCCAGGTTCCGATTTTTGAAGATCTCTCAAAACGCGAACTGGCGGCGGTGGTGCGGATTCTTCATGAACGCGAATATCAGGCGGAAGAGATCATCTTTCGTGAAAACGAACCCGGCATGGGGATGTACATCATCCAGTCCGGCTGCGTGGCCATCATTTCCGAAAGCGGCCAGCTCAAGCTGTCGGAATTTTCCGACGGTGATTTTTTTGGCGATGTCGCGTTGCTGGACGATGCGCCCCGTTCCGCCACCGCGATCGCCAAATGCCCGAGCCGGATTTTCGGCTTTTTCCAGCCCGATCTGTTCGGCCTGATGGCGCGCGATCCACGCCTGGGGCTCAAGATCGTCTTCCGGCTGGCCCGGCTGCTGGCCGAACGGTTGCGCAAAACCAACCAGCAAGCCCAGGCGCTCAACCAGGAACTGCAACACTACAAAAAAGCGGGCCAATAATATGCAGGTCCGAAACCATAAAAAA
>CAZISM010000083.1:0-18744 GCA_964541895.1 uncultured Cytophagia bacterium | reverse complement strand
GCCATCGACCGGTTTCAGCTCCTGCTGCGCAGCAAACTCGGCTTTCTCGGCATGGCGGACATCAACCTCCATGAAGAAATAGAAACCGCCAAAACCGAACTGATGCAGGCCATCGGCGATTTCATCGTTAAGGATTTTATCAACATCATCGTCCATCTGGTCACGATTCCGTTCATCATCTTTTTTCTGCTCAAGGACGGCATCGAAATGAAAAAGCAGTTCATTCGTCTGGTGCCGAATCGCTATTTCGAATTCTCCATGGACCTGATCTATAAAATGGACCAGCAGCTCGGCAACTATCTGCGCGGCCAGTTCATGGACGCCCTCGCCTTCGGCACCCTGGCCACCATCGCGCTCTGGCTGCTGGGCGTCAAGTATTTCCTCTTTATCGGCGTGTTCGCCGGCATGGCCAATCTGATCCCCTACGTCGGCCCCATCGCCGGCATGATCCCCGCCATCGCCGTTTCCATCCTGGACAGCGGCGACGCCATGCGCGCGGTCTATGTGGTGCTGGCGTTTGCCGGCTTGAAGCTGATCGATGACGTGATCATACAGCCGTTCGTGGTGGCCAAAAGTGTGGATCTGCATCCGCTGCTGGTGCTGCTCGCCATCCTCATCGGCGGTCATCTCTTCGGTATTCTCGGCATGCTCATCGCGGTGCCGTGCGCCGGCTTTTTCAAAGTTGTGCTCTTCGAGAGCGTCCAGACCCTGAAAAAGTACCGTTTCACCGGCTAGGCGGCCACGCACAAACGGTCTTGGTGAAATAAAGCTTGCATTTTCTCCAAAAAAATTATATTATGCCTAGTCGTCCGGGCCCACGGGCCCGGTTTTTATTTATATAGGATATCCATTTCAGCGAAACGCCTATGAAACTAGCCTACTCCATCGACGCCGACAAAATCATCCTTGATTTCGGATCGGCCTATTGCGAAACCTCGGAAAAGCTGCTGCGCAGCAAACCGTTCGAACACATTCTCCATCGCTATCTCGAACGCCTGGCCGACAAAGGTTCGCGGATCTATGAACAGCTCCTCAACCGCGTGGAGCCGCATGACACCATGACGCTGTTTCGTCATGCCGCGGCAGTGCTGCGCCTGCTGACCACTCATACGGTGCCTGAAGTGGCCGCCCTCAACCGGCGCTTTGCCCGCTTTCTCGAAGATCGGGCTCTGATCTATGATTTTGTCGAAGGGTTGTATGACTTTTGGCGCTCCTACGAACGCTACATCGTAATCAGCGCGCCTAAAACCAAATTGCGCACCCGCGACAGCATTCACCACGCCCAGTTCATCAAGGCCAACGAAACCCTGCGGCAGCTGATCCTGCGCACCTATCGCACCATCTGCGAAAATCTCATTGAAGCGCCGTTCCGCGTCTACCGCCAGCTGCCGGCCGGCGCCCATGTCGGCATCCTCACGCAGCATATCAAATGGGAATGCCCGTACGCCTATCGCGGCCTGACCAACATTCCGTTCATCCGCCTCGCCCTGCTGGAACCGCCGGTGATCTTTTACCCGAAAAAGAACACCCGCTCCGGCCTCTTTAAAGAGGTCTCGCAGAACCCGCTGCACGATCTCGATATCAATGCGGATGAATGGTTCTGCTATCCGGCCCGCATCGGCAAACTGCTCGCCTTTGCCTATTTTCACAAACGGTTTATGGCCCACGGCACCTCTCTGGCCAATCTCTTCGAGCTGGCTTCGTTTGAAGATATTTACGATCAGCGCCCGGATATTGTCCTGCTCTTCGGCGGACCGCCGCTGCCGTTCAGCCAGGAACGCACCCTGTTCCATCAGGACAAGGTCAACAACGTTCTCACCGGTTATGTCGTTAACGACGAATCGGTCGATTACTTTGGCTATATGAAAAAAATGCTCCTCACCCTGCACAACGTGATCATGCTGGAGCGCAACGTCCTGCCGGTGCACGGCGCCATGGTCTCCATTCTCCTGAAGAATCAGACGCACGCCAACATCATCATCGTCGGCGACAGCGGCGCCGGCAAGTCGGAAACCCTGGAGGCGTTCCGCATTCTGGCCCAGGAATACATCAGCGATATGGACGTGATCTTTGATGACATGGGCTCCATCGACAAAAACCTGGTGGCGTTCGGCACCGAGATCGGCGCCTTCCTGCGCCTGGATGACCTCCAGACCGGGTACGCCTTTCAGCAGATGGATCGTTCCATTTTTATGAATCCGCAAATGATCAACGCCCGCGTCATTCTGCCGGTGACCAATTATAAACGGATCATCGCCGGCACGCCGGTGGGATATTTTCTCTATGCCAATAATTACGAAGCCGTGGACGACCAGCATCCGGCCGTGCAGCTGTTCGAGCGAGCAGACCAGGCCTTGCCGGTGTTCAGCAGCGGCACCCGCCTCGCCAAAGGCACCACTTCCGAAAAAGGACTGGTGGACAGCTACTTTGCCAATCCCTTTGGCGCACCGCAACGCCGCGTCCGCCATGAGGAACTGGCGGATCATGTCATGCAGGCCATGTTCAGCCGGCAGGTGGTGGTCGGACAACTGCGAACGCAACTGGGATTGAACGGCATGGAACACTCTGGCCCGCAGATCGCCGCTAAAGCCCTGTTCACCCTCATCGCCCAACGCGCACAATCCTGATCAGGGGCGACTCGGCATGGAATGGTATAATCTGCTGCTCTTGCTTGGAGTGGGTACCCTGGCGGGATTCATCAATGCTCTGGCCGGCGGTGGTTCGATCCTGACCGTACCGGCGCTGATCTTTATCGGCCTGCCGGCTTCTGTGGCCAACGGCACTAATCGCATTGCCGTGGTGGCGCAGTCCCTCTCTTCGGTTGCTTCGTATCACAGGGAAAATTTCCGCCTCTACAAACAGTCCAGCTTGTATGCGCTGGCGGCGCTTCCGGGCGCCCTTTTGGGCGCGTTTACAGCCGTACAGATCAGCGACGATCTCTTTAAACGAATTCTGGCGGTGCTCACCATTCTCATCGTCCTCACCCTGTTCATACCCATCACCAAACGACAGAACGACATGGCGCCCAAATCATCACGTCTGCTATTCATTCCCGCCATGGTCGCCATCGGCTTTTACGGCGGTTTTCTGCAAATCGGCGTCGGTTTTATGATCATGGCCGCCCTCTATCATCTGGAAAAATTGGACCTGATCAAGGTCAATATCCACAAAGTGTTTCTCATGCTGCTGTTCACGCTACCGGCCTTGCTGGTTTTTGTCCTCTCCGGTCGAGTGCAGTGGCTGCCCGGCCTGGTCCTGGCCGCCGGCAATGCCACCGGCGCCTGGTGGGGCGCCAAGGCGAATATCAAGGGCGGAGAAAAACTGATCCGCATCATGGTGGCTGTGGCGGCCATGATCATGGCCGCCAAACTGTTCGAGCTCTTTTAATCTCAGGAGGTCTGCACCAACTCATGGATGTCAACGGAACCCATTTTGAAAGCGAAATTCCCGTCCGGCCATCGGACATCGATCTCAACCAGCACGTCCACAACACCATCTATCTTGATTACGTGCTGGCAGCCCGTTACGACCAGATGGCCCGCTGTTATAAAATGAGTATGGATGAATTTCTGCAAAGAGGGCTAAGCTGGTGGGTGCACAAAGCCTGCATTGAACATAAAAAAGGGCTGGGACTGGGCGACACCGCCGTGGTGAGAACCTGGCTGTCCGGCTATGAACGCAGCCGGGTGACGGTGCAATTCGAGATCGCACAGAAATCAACCGGCCAGATCTCGGCAACCGGTCATCTGGAATACGTGCTCATCAACACGGCCAGCGGCCGTCCGGAACGTATTCCCCCTGATGTGATCGAAAAGTATACGGTCTGATAACGCGTTCTATTACGGTTGGGGAAGATGCAGCCATGCCTGCAGCACGCCGGCCGAGCGTACGACACGGCCGTATTGATGATTGTAATCTTTGAATAGCAGTGTGTCACCACCCCCCTTGATCTTTTGCAGATAGGGATCCAGGTTCCTGGTCAGATTCGCCATCACCTGCCGGCTTGTCAGCGAATCTCCATAATTCACTTCCAGCCAGGTCTGCCTGCTGCCGTCACCACCTGGATAGTCCACCACCCGGCCAAACTGCCGGCCGGCCAGTTGCAGCATATCGCCTTCGCCAAAGGTAAATATCGATTGCATGCTGAAGGGCCCGGCTATCAGCACTTCTGAACCGGCGATGGCTTTGACCGGCAGGCCGACAAACCACTCTTGCGGCGTTTCCCGCGGCAACCGCTGCAGCACGGCTTGAAACAACGCCAGCATGGCCGGACGATTTTCAGGTTTGCCGTTATGATTGTTGACCTGGACGAACCAGCGACCGCATAACGCCGTGATCTGGTAATCGCCGCCGCTGTGCCGACAATCGGTCTCCAGCATCGGCTGCTCCGGTCCCCGTTTGGCCAGATAAACCGCCAGGGCCGCATCCGCACTCTCCATACGGTACAGATCCAGACTCATCTCATCGTCCTGGCGCTGATAACGTTGCACCAGGAGCTCGCTAAAGCCGAATTCCAGGAACAGCTCGGCGCCGCCGTCGATATAGCCATACAGGTCCTTTTGCGCGAACCGCATCACCCCTTGCGACGCTTTCCAGCCATCGGCAAACTGATCCGGGATCGGATCGCCGACCTGCTGGGGTCGGGCTCCTGCCAGCATCAACAGAAAACAGAGCTGATACAACAAAAACTTCATTCCTATTCCTCGGCAGCAATATTAGAAAGATGAACTCTGCATCGACAACAACCTCTGGCAACAAAAGACAGAATCTCGCCGAGACACCGCGGCAGAGAGGATTCGCTCGACTTTATGTCTCTGTTACTTATCTTTCGATCCTTAAACCACCCGGTGAGTAATTTTCTCCCAATGCGCCACGCCCAAACCCAGCTTTTCCGCATAGCGCAGATAATCGGTAAATCGGGGATGTTCGTTCACTTTTACCTGCATCGCCTTGCGCTTGTCCAGCAGCAGACGATGACAGACGCTGTCCAGCGCAAACGGATCGGTGGCGAAAAACAGCGAATGATAATCATAGCCGAACTGGGCCGCAGGTCCGGGGCCGCCGTCGTATTGGCCGCGCAGTCCGTCGGTGATGTTCAACACCATCTTGTCGCGGATCACCGGGAACGCCAGCACTTCGGTGCAGACATCAAAGAACAGCGGCCGATGCAGGCGGGCGGTGTTGCAGATGGCGCCGTAGCCGATGTTTTTCGTGGCCATGGAAATGCCGTTGCCGGTGTTTTTAAATACCGGGATGTTGATGATTTTCGTCAACCGTTGCGTCAACAACTTGCCGAAATAGGAAAACTTGCCGTCAAACACATGCTGGTTCAGATAGGCGGGTTCCTTGTCGCCTTCTACATCCGCCCAATAATATACGGAACGATCGAACTGATCCGCGCTGATATGCGTGCCGTCTGCCTTCAGCCAGCGGCTGTTGTCGCTGCTTTTGCCTTCGGCCGCCACTTCATCCATGGTCTGTAAACCTTCGATCCTGACCCCGGGAAACCGCTCCGCCGTAAAGCCGGCATCTTTGAGCATATAATCGAACCGGTCCCAGATCACGATCTGTTTACGCGGCAGGCCGTTTGCCTGCAGCCAGGCGATGACGGCGTCGACCACCTCCAGGTGCGTGGCGATGAGGCCCGGCCCGACCGGATTGACCTTGATCCCCACGACATCGTGTTTATCGAACAGCAAGGCAAAGCTCTTTTTCATGTCCTGGCCGGTCAACTGGGTGATCCCTTTGGCTAACATGGTTTGCACCACCGTTGCCTGGACCTGGTTTTCACAAAGGGAGGAGGGATCGACGACCTGAACGACGCGGCCGGGATACGGTCCGGGCAATGAAAGTCTGCCTTTGGGAACCTGCAGAGCGTCGTCGATATTTGTTTTCGGTCGCGGCGGCGGCTGCGGTTTTTGTGCATCCTGCGCCCACAGGGTTGGCCGGCCCAGCAGCACTCCGGTGCCGGCTGCCAGTTTGAACAGGTCGCGGCGATTGACGGTAGCCATGCTCGCCATGGATCGATAGTTTTGTTTCGACATATACGCTCCCTAGTTGGTCCGGCTCAGTATACGAAATTCATTCTCCTGACGCAAGGCCAAAAAAATAACCCCGCTCGCACGATCCGAACGGGGTTGGAAAATCAGCGCGAACCTGACGGTTCGAGCTCACACCTATCTTTTTTTCAGCAAGCCGCCGAGGAGACCGCCCAACAGATTACCTCCCTGGCCCTGTGTCAGAAAGCCGGCTACATCATCGAGGATGTTGCCGTCGCCATCGCGATCCAAAAGGCCGGCGATCCCCTGCAGGCCCAGGCCACCGCTATCCCGCTTGCGCGTCAGCGCACCGAGAACCAGAGGAGCGATCATAGGGATGATCTTCATCGCCGTGCCGGCGTCGATTTTTAATTTACTCGCCAGCATGCCAGCGGCCTGAATCCCTGATTGACCGAGCAGACCGCCCAGCGCGGGATCAGGATTGCTGGTCTGGGATTTTGCCGCGAACAGGCCCGCGATGTCGTCCAGAACGCTGTCACTGCCATATTTGTTAAGAATATGGTCCACACGCGGCGCACCCCCCTGATTTTCCATCTGTCGTTTCAATCCTCCCAGAATCAGCGGCGCCACCATCGGCAACACCTGTGCGGCGGCTTTAGGTTGCAGGCCCAGTGAGTCGGTGAGATTCTTGGTAACCTGGGGTCCCAGGGATTTTACAATATCATCGAGTAAACCCGGCATGATCGTTCCTCCCTAACTTTGTTTCGGTATACGGATTTTTTGCCCCGGATAAATCAGATCAGGATTCTTTATCACTTCCCGGTTCGCTTCGAAAATAACCGGGTATTTCATGGCATTGCCGTAAAAATGTTTCGCAATCTTGGAGAGCGTGTCGCCTTTGACGATCTCGTAATAGACCGTTTCATCTTTGGGCGGCGGCGCCGGCGCCTTAAGGTAGGTGTCGTCCACCCTTTCAACGCCTTTGACGTTGCCGGCCAGCAGAACAGCCTTTTCCTTTACTTCCGCCGACTGGCAATCGCCATACAATTCCACCACTCCGTCTTTAAAGGTCACCTTGAGGTCGGTTATCTGGCCGGGCAGATCGGTTTGCAGCATTTCGGTAATGGTTTGCGCTTCATCTTTGCCCTTGCCAAAAAGATTAGCGCCCACTCCTTTCAGAAAATCAATAACTCCCATGTACGCTCCTCTATCAAAGTTGATTACATGCCCCTGGAATTAAGGAAACACCCTATTCAGTTTAACATCAGCCATGCGCGCAAAATTCCGATACCACTCCTGCGCCGCCTGATTTTGCAACTGGTCGCGATGAATGACGATTCGATAGGCCAGTGTGACCGGTTGCCCGGCCGGCAATGTGACCGGCGTCAATCCAGGCCAGGAGACGCCCAGAAAGCCATAATAGCGCAGGCACCACTCCGACGGCGCATCAGGATTGGAGCCGGCCTGCATGATGGTTACGCCGGCTGTATGGCCCGTGGCTTTATATCTGGCCGACAAGTCCGCCCACAGCGGACGATGATCGTTGCTGTCGCCCACTTCCAGTCCGTCGGCAGAATACAACACCGTCGTATCGCGCGGAGCGAAACGGAAGCAGAGGCCGCCATAGCCTTTGCCGTCCGCACCAAGCAGCCGGACCGGCTCCAGCGGCTGCAAGGTCAGGGAGAAATCCAGCACACGCGCCTCGGCACCGGCACGAAACGCCCGCATCCACACCCATTCGTCCATCACCTTGCGATCCTGCACCATCCAGCTGTTTTTAATGCCCAATATGGCGGCCACCGGACCGGCCTCCTTTTGCAGCCACGATTCAAAGACTTGACGAATGACGCCGCCGCGCATTTCCCACAGATTGTATTCCTCTCCCGCGATGGTAACATGCGGCCACATCCACGACAGGCCGCGATGGTGCAGATGATCAGCCGGAAAATCGTCGGTCAGCACACCGCCATCCAGATCATACACCGGATGGAAATAGGTGGATCGCCGCCGGTCTTCATGAATCCCAGGCGGCAGTTGCGGGGTTTGATTGTATACGTACACCGGCTTGCCGTTCTCCGTCAAGGTCAACCGGCCGTCGCTCTCGCTAAAAACAAACGGCGTCTCACCGGCCCTGGCGGTTAAAGTCCCCTGGCCATCCTTTTGCTGCGGCTGAAAAATGGCGCAATACACAGAGGCCGCACCCTCTTTATCGTTGCCGAAAAACGCGGGCGTTCTTTGCAGAACAATATCACTGCCCTGCCATGGGACGGCCGAGGTGGACAGGCCGTTGACGCGGCCTTCCCACAGCCATGGCTGCGTTCGCTCCTGATCGAGCCCGCTCCACTGTACCTGCACGTTCTTTTCACCACACGACAGCAAGAATAATCCGAGAACCAATAAACTCAATCGACACATCGCAATCCTCCTGGTAACCGTGTATTTTAAGAAATAGTCGATTGTCATGCAACCATTATTTGACTTTTTTAATTTCCCGTCGTATAATGGATAGAGTGAACACGATTACAGGACCACAGGTGCCGGCTTCAGAAGAACTGTTACAACGTTGCCGTAACGGCGATCGACAGGCGTTCACCCTCCTGATGAACGAATACCAAACCTATGCCTTCACCCTGGCCTGTCGTCTGTTGCAGGATCGCGACGAGGCCGAGGATGTGGTGCAGGAAGGCTTTATCCGGGTTTGGAAACATCTGCCGCACTTCGACGGCCGGGTTCGTTTCACCACCTGGCTTTACCAGATCATAACGCGGCTTTGCCTGGACCGGCTCAAAGCCCGGCGGCGTCGCTGGATGCTGTTCGATCGCAGCGACGGGGATCCGGGCTATTCGCCGGAACAGAAATACGATCAGGAGGAGATTCAGAACCATATCCTAGCGGCCGCATCTACATTGCCGGTCAAACAGCAGCTTATCTTTACCCTGCGCGACGTGCAGGATTTGTCCATGGCCGACGTGCAAACCATCACCGGCATGAGTTGCGGAGCCATAAAGACCAATCTTTATCTGGCACGCCGCGCCATTCGCCGTAAACTTTTGAACGTGTTGTGAGGAATATATGAAGTGCCGTGCCGTCGAAAAACGGCTTTATCTCTTTCGAGACCACGAGCTCGAACCCGGGGAACGCGCACAGGTGGAGGAACATCTGCAGGCCTGCCCCGACTGCCGTCAGGTTTGGCTGCAGCTGCAATCCCTGGATAACGCCCTGCAGCCTCTGCGCTCCGCACACCTGCCGGTCCACGTCAACCGGGCGGTCCTGAGCGCCATTCGCGACAACGAACCCCCAGGCGCCTGGGAACGGGCTATGGCGTTCCTGGCTCAAGGCCGTGTCCGCACCGCTTTGGCGTTTACGCTGGTCATCCTTATCTCTGTATTAGCCTGGGAGAACTATGATACGCAGATGCAACAACAGGAGCTGCGGCAACAGTCCACCTCGGCGGCAGAAAACCAAAGTCAACCCCGATGGGCCGGTTGCAGAGAGAAACTGCAACGGTGGTATGCCGGCTTGCCCCAAAACAGGGAACCGTTCCGTCCTCTCTGGACCTACCCCTCCTCTGTTCGTTTGAATTCAAAACAGCGTCAGGAATTGGCACACATGTTACAGGAATGCGGATTATCCGATCAGCACATCCGTGACATTTTTAACGAATATCGTATCTGAGGCACCCCATGAGACATCTCGTATTTCTGCTGATGACGGCCGTTCTGTTCGTGCACTGTAAAGAGATTACCACCACCACGCGTGTGCATGCGGACGGTTCCTGCGACCGAACCGTTGTGGTACAGAGCTCTTCAAAAAATCCTTCCGGATCCGCATTCCCGATTCCCCGCGACAGCTCCTGGAGCATCACGGTGACCCCGGACAGCACGGACAGCAGTCGCTATGCCTACACCGCCCGCAAATCCTTTAAAACCGTGGAAGCGCTGAACGAAAAAGAATCCCCTCTGCAGGTGCAGCGGCAGGTGTCTCTGCAGCGGCGCTTTCGCTGGTTCTCTACCGATCTGACCTATCATGAGCAGTACAAGGCCTACTCCCCCTTTCATCTCATTCCGATCTCCAACTATCTGTCCGACGCCGAACTGAAAGAGTGGCAGGCCGCGCCGGATTCCATCAAGACGTTCGATAAAAAAATGGACGCCTGGGTCATGGATAATCTGCTGGAGATATTTTACCGGAAATTATATCGCGCCGCCGACAGTTTGCAGCAAAAAGATGTGGTGCAGGCGCTGCCGTTGCACAAAACGGCTCTGCTCAAAGCCCTGCAGGACAATGATCAGGAAACAGACGGCAAAGCGGTCATAAAAACCTGCGAACAGGTTCTGGGCGTCCAATCGCTGTCCGCCCTGCAGGCGAGCGCAGACTCGATCCTGGCCGGTTTGAATCCCATCATCGAATTCACCGGCGAGGTGGAAAGCAACGAGTACACAAATGTGGTCATCATGCCGGGTGTGGTCATTGCCGGTAACGCCGCCACACTGCTGGGCCGTGAAGCACGCTGGACCCTAAAGGCCAAACAGTTTTATCTGCAGGATTATCACATGTGGGTGACCAGCCGCGTGCAGCATCGCTGGGCCCTGGTGGTGACCATCGGCCTTGCTCTGATACTGGCCGCCGCTCTGATCCTGCCCCCCGCCCTTCGTTACTGGCACAGCCTTCAACGAAGGACATAACTGAAAAATCTGTCCGAATCAACAAGCTAATTCACTATTATGCAGAGGGATAGGCGATTAGCCGAAGTATTGCCAGCCCTCATTGAGCTTGTAGCCAATGGATATCTTGCAGATTTTGCTGATTCGAACGACGTCTGGCCCTGCGGGCGTAAAGCCGTCCGGCTATTCCTGGCGATCCGGCGACAAACGACTCTGTGACAAAGCGGCCAGCCTTCGACCGGCCGCCCAGAAGCAGAGCGCGGTCAGCAGAACCAGGTGCAACAGTTCCGGCATGATCTGCGTCCACTCTGCCCCCAGCAGGGTCACGCGCCCAAAAGCCCGCAGGAACGGCGTCAGCGGCAGCAGCTGCGCCAGCACCTGCAAGCTGTGCGGCATCGCCTGCAGCGGCCAGCTGTAGCCGGACAGCAAAAATACCGGATAAGAGGTAAACACACTCCACTGCAACGCCTGCAACTTGCCGGAGAAAAACGTCCCTATCAGCATCGCCCAACTGGTCGCACATAAAAGAAACATGGCCAGCAGCATCACCACACTCCCCCAAGGACCCGCCTGGATCAGCTTAAAGACGGCATAATGGAGAGTGAGAAACAGAGCAGCATAACCGCCGTATAAAAGAACATAAAAAGTACCCTTACCCATCACCGCCAACCAGGGTCGTTGATCCGCTTCAGTCAGCCATTCAACCAGAGTGCCGTTTTCCCGTTCCTGGCCTATGCCCTCTGCCAGGCCAATCAACAGGGTCTGTTGTAAAATGAGCATCAAAAGCCCTGGCAGCATAAAATCACCATAGCTGCCGGTCTGGTTGGCCAGCGTACGCAGATCCGCCGTCAGCGGCGTGGCCATGGTCTGCGGACGACCGGCCCGGCTCAGCGCCTTTTCGGCAATACGGCGACCTGTTTCTTCAGCCACTTCGTTCACCGCTCTATTGATGTCATTGGCCACCAAAAAGCGGCTGGCGTTGATTTCCGCGACCACCGTGGCCGCCTCCTGCCGGCATAACCGGCGATAGGCTCCCGGCGGAATAACGATCACGCCGCAAGCAGAGAGCGCGTCCAGCGGCTTTCGCGCCGCCGACACCTCCGTGGCAACCTCCTGCACCCGGATAAGAGGGTGGGCATCCAGGCTGCGAATAAATTCCCTGGACCATGGGGTATGGTCCTGATCAACCACCACCACGGCTATATCCTGCCCGCTTTTATGCAAATAAATGCTGCCATAAAAAAAAGCATAGAACACCGGCGCCACAAGCAGCACCATGATCAAATTTCTATCTTGGCGGATGAGGCTCTGTTCACGGCGAAGCAACCGCTGCCAAATCGCTATCATGCCAAACCTCTCATCGTTTTCGCCAGCGAGCGGATGGATATCCAGATCGAAACCAATAAAAAACCGGACAGGATCAGCGCTTCCCGCCAAACAGACCACACCGGTTGATCCATGACAAACACCTTTATCAAGCCGCCGAGATAATAGGTAAACGGCAGAATTCGGGCGATCAGGGTGTGCAGCGCCGGCATGCCCCAGACTGGAAAGGTATAGCCGCTAAAGAGAAACGCCGGCGTATTGATAAAGACACTGATCTCGGTGGCAAACATGGGATCGTGCGCCAGACAGGAGATCATCAGGCCCAGACTCTGAGAGGTCAAAAGAAAAATCAAGGTAAAACCCAGCGTCGCCAGCCAGCTCGTCGGCGCCGCCGTTTTGCCCAGGAGCAGGACGACGAGAAACAGCACTACAAACTGGACGATGCCGATCATCACATAAGGTGTCGCCTTGCCGACCAGCAAAGCCCAGGGGCTGTGGGCCGATTCGGCCCACAGCCGGCTCACACTGTTCTCCTTGAACTCGGTCGATATCACCAAAGCCGCCGACATCATCCAGCTCATCTGCAGCATCGCGGTCAACAGGCCGGGCAACAGATACTGCGCGTAATTATAATACGGATTATACAGCGAACGCACGTCCAACCGGATCGGATTCGCCGCGCTCAACGCCTGCTCGTCCGTCATGCCGACGCTGCGAAATTTTTTTATGAGAATAGCGGCCGATACGGTCTTGATCACAGCCAGAGCATCCTTGTACACCAGGTTGCCGATTATGATGTTGCCCTGGTTGCGATAGAGGACCAGACGGGCCGGTTTTGCCGTCTTGACCCGGGCCTCCAGATCGCGCGGCATTACCACCGCCGCCTGCCATTCGCCCTGCTGAAAGCCCTGGCGGATTTCTTCTACAGAGTGGACGTATCCTGTTATGCGCAGCGAGCGGGTGCTCTCCAGGCTGCGTGTCAACAGGCGCGACAGCTCTGTGTGATCCAGATCGCAAATGACGATCGGAATGTCAGAGACCACACCATGCCAGTATATGGCGCCGAACACCATGAACACAAGGCTCGGCAAAAGAATAATCAACCACAGCATATCCCGGCGGCTGAACAGTCGGCGCCATTCACGAATGGCTACTCGTGCCGCAGCTCGCAGGATCACGGCCTTGCGTTTTTGCACCATAACCCTCTCCCGTCGTTATCGCTGTAAAAGAACCGACATGCCGGGACGCAACCCGCTCACAGCCAGCACCGGCACCAGCTTTATTTCAAAGGTCTTGACATCAAAATCGCCCTTTTGATGCGTGGACCGCCAGGTGCTGAAATCGGCCATGGCAGCGATGGAGCTGACACGGAACGCCACCCGGCTTTGGCGCAGAGCCGGAATGGCACCATAACAGATCTGACCGCTCTTGAGATCAGCCAGCTGGTCTTCGCGCGCCTGCAGAACCAGCCAGATGTCATGCACGTCCATCAGGGTAAACACTGGGTAGCCGCCCGCTGCCATCTCGCCGCGATCCAGCAGCTGTTTGCTGACCAGGCCATCGATGGGCGACTTGATCTCGCATTCGGACTGATAGGCCAGGGCTTCCTGCAAAGCGTTCCGGGCCTGCTCCAGCAAGGCACGAGCGCCATCGATCTCTTCGCTGCGGGTGCCGTGCAGCACCATTTCATAGCGAGCCTGGGCGGCTTCGGCCTGTTCCCGGGCAGCCTGATATTGGTGCAGCATCTGGTCATGTTCCTGCACGGAAATGACGCTGTCGGCGAACACAGCCTCTATCCGTTGGTAGGTTTTTTCCGCCAGATCCAGCTGCACCCGGGCGGTCTTGAACAATTTTTCCGCCGCCACCCGCTCTTCGGGCCGGGCCCCGTGCATCGCCATCCGGTACCTGGCCTCTGCCGCATGCATGGCGGCACGCGCCTGTCCCACTTTAGCGTCGATCTCGCGGCTGCTCAGGCGGGCCAGGACCTGGCCTCGCTTGACAAAACTTCCCTCCTCCACCATCATCGTGTCGATCCGGCCCGGGATTTTGCTGGATACATCTATGTGGGTCGCTTCTGCCATGGCTTCCAGAATTTCAGCCGGACGAGACCAGCCCGTATAGGCCCAAACCAGCGCAGCCAGCACACACAACAGCGCCGGTATCCATAACAGCCATCGATTTTTGCTCGTATTCATCACTGTCTCCTTTGTTCGCTTTCGCACCGGTGCACGGCGGTCACTTTTGCGTACGCCTGTTCCACAACGCGATAAAATCCTGCGGGCGGCCGCTGGCTACATAAAAATCCGCCATCTGATGATAAAAATCGAACAGGGATTGCGTTCGCTCGAGAATAATTTTCTCCAGCACCAGCCGGCTGTCGATCACCTCCAGCGAGGTGCTCAAACCTGTTTCAAACCGTTTTTCATACAGGCGCACGCTCTCTTGCGCCAGCTGTTGATGGCTGGCCATCTGCAGATAGCGATGCAGGGCGTTGTTAGCCTCGCGATAGGCTTTCACCCTCCACAAGTCTATCTGCCGTTGCGTGTGGGCACGCAACGCCTGCACCTGGTTGCGGACGTTCCTGGCGGATTGCAGGTTCTGCTGTCGCCGAAAGCCGTCAAACAGAGTGATGCTGGCTTGTGCACCGATCAGCCAACGCGGCTCCAACGCCGAAAGGTATCGGGGAGCCATTTCATATTTGCCAAAGACCGCCAGCTCCGGAAAATAGGCGGAGCGGGCCACGTGAATCCCCTGCACGGCCGCCTTTTCTTTGCTGGCCACCATGGTCAGCAACGGCTGCTCCTCGATGCTGCCGGCAAAGCAGGCGGCTGAATCCGGCACCACCACAAAAGACAACGTGTCCGATATCTGCAACGGTCTTTCCTCCGGCCAGGCCATGACTTGACGCAACGCCAGCATGGCGATATCCAGGCGATTGAGATCGTCATGCAGATGGCGTTCTGCTTCGGCTACGGCGACCTGGCTGCGTAATAATTGCACGTGTGCGATCAAGCCTTGCGCCAGCAACCGCTGCGCCTGTCGCTCATGCTGCTGCATCCCCAGCAACACCAGCCGGCGCGTCGCCACCACCTCCTGCAAAAGCGCGACGGTGATATAGCGATCCTCGGTCTCCCGAGCCACTTCGTGGCGGATCTTTTCCAGCTCAGCCTGGCTGCAGGCCAGTTCGGCCCGGGCGTACTGGTGGGCGGCGATCAATTTGCCGCCGAGGAAAAGCGGTTGCACGACGGATACCGTCGCCGTATAATACTCTTTCTCCTTAAACGTTTCGGCAAAGGCCGGAATTCGGTCATCCAGGGCCGCGCTGTACTGCTGCAGCAGAGCGGCGCGTTCACCACTGGTCAGCTGCGGTCGCTGCTGCTGCACACTATAAAGGTTGGCGAATTCCACCTGGTTTCGGCTTTGCATATCGATGAGCGCCGTACGGATGGGACTGAGGTCGATCACCATGTCATCGTTGAGACGGGTGACGCTTGCGGCCAGTTTGACCTGAGGTGCAAACCGGCCCAGGGCCGCATGCACCCTGTGACCGTGATCCTGAACCTGCTCCGCATACTGGCGGATCCTTTCGTTATGGTCGTCGGCAAACTCGACCGCCTCTGCCAGCCCCAGCGCCTGGCAGTATACCCGGAACGGCCAGAGCGCGAGGAGGAGACACCTGCGCATAATAGCTCCTTTATTGATTATTGAATCGTTTTTCAATTATGGGTGACGTTTTGATTATCGCCGGCTATGGAGAGCGTTCAGTCAGGTCGCACGATGCTGTTTTTGACCAGGCTCTTGATGCTCGACCGGATATCAGGCAGGGAAAAGTGTTTGGGGTCCCGGGCCCAGAGATGAATCAGGTGTCTGATGCCGCCGAAGGTAAAATGGCGCAATACCAACAGATCCACATCCTTGCGAAACAAGCCTTTCTTCATGCCATCCTGTACAATCCGGCTGCCCAGTTCCAGAAAGGCATCATAATACTGCTCGAAGCGGGCGCGGCTTTTTTGCAGCAAATAGTTCTGTTCGTTGACGAAAACGATGCCAAGGTCAGGATTATGAATGAATTCGTCAAAAACCAGATCGATCATGGCCTCCAGCTTTTCAACAGCGCTCAGGTCCTTGCGCTGGTAGCGCACCTCCAATTCGTCGGAAAAATGGGCCCACAAGTCGGCAAAGATGCGCTGCAGGATGGCTTCCTTGTTGGTAAAATAGACATAGACGCTGCCGATGGCCACCCCGGCCTCTTCGGCGATGACAGCGATTTTGGCGCGATGATAGCCGTCCTGGGCAAAGACGGTTACGGCCGCATCCAGGATGCGCTGTTCCTTGTTGCCGGATCTTGTTCTCATAACACCATTGCTTTGATTATTGAATCATTTTTCAATTATACACACATTTTTAGTGAACCGCAAGCCCGTTTTTTTCAACTAAAGATCAACACCAGGATAAAATAGAGCAGGGGGGCGAGGTAGAAATGGGCGAGGCGGCGGGAGCGCAACACTTTTTCCAGATCCATATAGGATCCGGCCCAGGCGAACAGGAGCGCGATGGCAAACCAGCTGATGTAATTCTGCAGCGGGATCGTCCCGCCCTGCCAGAACCAGTAGCCCAAACGCACCGCCGCCGGCTCCATGACGGCATCGAACAGAGTCAGCAAAAGGGCGACCGCACATACCAAAAGCGGTCGCGACCGGCTGCCACCGGCCCAGGCCGCGATCCTGGCCGCACCGATCAGCAGCATCAGCCACGAAAAGGCGATGGCCAACGGTACACCCAGCCATTGCGGCTGCAGGACGTGAGAATAAGCATAGACGCCAAAAGGCAGGCCCGTGTGCACACCGGCGTTCTCGATCAGAAACGAGAGCAAAAGCACCAACACAGCCCAAAGCCAGAACAGCGGCGTGGCCCGCTTTCCTGCCTGAAACAGCACGCCGATCCCAAAGCCAATCAACATGGGACCGCTCAGCCAGCGCATCAGGCTGTCAAACCAGCCCAGGCCATGCCAGACCGCACCGGCGATCATCATGACGTACATCAGGATCGACACAGGATCCTGCCGCCGCCACGTTTGCTCCCTTACGACCATGTAATCCGGCGTCCTTTCCACACCACGCCATGATGATAATAGGATACCATAGAATAGACCGCCAACGCCAGGACCAGCACCATCGCCAGCGGATGAAAAACAGTACTGTGGCCAAAGGGCTGTTTGAATTTCACCGCCGCCACGCCACGGATAAGAACGTTGGCAGCTACCATAAAGAGAGCGGGGATGCGAACCGCTGCAACAAAGATCAAACCGTACGGCAGGACAGTGAGCAAAAACAGCAGCAACAGAAAAATGAGAAAAGGCAGAGGATGAAATCCCGTCAAGCCATAGGCGTTCTTGGCAAAACCGTTCCAGACTTCCGACAACGAACGATACATGCGGCCTTTGACCGCATCGCGTCCGGAAGCGGTCAGCATACGCAGGCCATGTCGCTTGCAGCGGCGGGCCAGTTCCACGTCTTCGACCACATGTTGCCGCACCGCGGCATGGCCGCCGATCCGTTCATAGGCACATGTGCGTATCGCCAGCCATTGGCCGTTCGCAGCGGACAGCGACGGAAAAGAGGAACGATAGGTTAACCAGAGCGGCAGCAGGGTGTAAACGGTCAAATCAAAAAACGTAACCAGCCACTTTTCCGACCAGGTCACTGTGATCTGTTGCGGAAAAGCCGAGAACAGATCCAGTTCATACGCCTCCATCCAGCCGATCGTTCGGCTGACCGCATCCGCGGAGTAAAAATTATCAGCATCGGTAAAAATTAAAAACTCTCCGCCGGCCTGCCGGCTCAGCTGATGACAGGCCCAGTTCTTGCCGGTCCAGCCCTTCGGTAACGGCTGGCCGCGGATCAAACGAACACGTGGGTCCCGGCCGGCGAACGAGCGCACGATCGCCGCCGTGTTGTCCGTGGAGTCGTCGTCCAGCACCAGCACTTCAAAGCGGGGATGATCCTGCTGCAGCAGATACGACAGGCAGGTGGCGATGTTATCCTCTTCGTTGCGGCAGGGCACCAGCAGGGAGACTAAAGCGGGGCGCTGCGGCTTTGGTCCCCGGCAAACCAGCGGCGCCGTCAGCGCGTTAAACACCGTAACCGCAAGGATGACCCCGAGCAGGATCAGCAGCACATAGAGAGCGATCATGCGCCACCCTTTCGCCAGGGCCACAACCGGCGGCGTTGATGGAGCGACGGTTTGCCCAGCACCAGCGAACGGCCACAATCGCCGGCCTCGATCCGCTGCTGCAGCTCCAGCAACAGCTCCTCGTGCTGCCGGCGCACGTGCTCCAGAGACGGTCGGGTGCCTGCCGGAACCGGTTGGCCCAGCATGAGAAACGCCTGTGGTCGCTGCTCGGCGAGACATTCGATTTTGATCGCCAGCGGCACTATGAGAGTCGCTGCCGGCGCGCGTTGCCACAGCCAGCGGACGCCCGGCCGGTACTCGAGAGGACGGCGGCCCCAGGGCAAGAGCTCCCCCTGCGGAAATACGGTCAACAACGAAGGGTGCGGCGACTGCAGTAGATCCAGGGCGTAGGCGAGCGATTGCCGCACCTGCCGCACATCCCCCGGCTGTATGGAAAAAGCGCCGAGAAAGCGAAAGAACCGATGCTGCTGCAACTGTTCTTTGAGCATCATGAGATCGAGGCGGCGCTGCCAGAGATGATGGTTCAACAGGTAGACGAAAAAACCGTCCCACCAGGAAGAGTG
>CAZISM010000082.1:0-24469 GCA_964541895.1 uncultured Cytophagia bacterium | reverse complement strand
GAGTGGAAGTTGAGCGATCCGGCTTCGTTCGGCACCTGGCTCGGTGACGGCCATTTCAGCAGCAGCCAGCTCAACATCGACAGCTTTCAACTCACCCGCGATGACGGATCGGCCTGGAGCGGCAAGCTCTATTTTGATGATTTGCGCGCGGTCAGGAAAAGTGTTGTGACGACCGGCGTCGCCGCAGCGGCTGCTGTCGGGGTGTCAGAGTTTGCTCTGCAACAGAATTATCCCAATCCCTTTAATGCGGAAACGATTGTGCCCTTTGCGCTGCCGCAAGCGCAGGTGATCGAGCTGGCGGTATATGATCTGTTGGGCCGCCGCGTGGCCCTGCTGGCAGACGGGCTTTGGCCGGCCGGATCTCATCGTCTACGGTGGGATGCTTCCCTGGCCCCTTCAGGTATTTACGTGTGCCGTCTCCAAAGCACGCAGCAGACACGGAAATTGAGGATGATGGTTGTCCGCTAGCGTCACGGAGACAGGCGCAAAATGGCTGGCGGGTGTAACTCGTTCAGCCGGGTATCGTATTTACATGGTGAGACGTTCCGCTCCTGCCGGCCGATTGCGGCCGGCAGGCAGGAACGAACAGGTGTAAATCTATGCGGTCTGCCGCGTCAGGCGGCGGAAAGGACACCATGTTTTTCTATAACGATTCATCGCCTCGCGTGCCGGCCGGCTGCGGCGCGGGCGTGCTGTTCCTGATCCTTGTCTTGTGCCTGCCGACACCCCCTGCCTGGTGCACGCATCTGGAATTCGAGCGCTATTCCCTGGATGAGGGTCTGTCGCAAAGTTCTGTTTTTTCCATGATGAAGGACAGCCGGGGATTTATGTGGTTTTGCACCGAGTCGGGGCTGAATCGCTACGATGGTTATCAGTTCACCGTATTTAAAAATCTTCCCTTTGATTCCACCTCCATCTCCCATAACAATATCCGCAACGTCTGTGAAGATGATTCTGGATATCTCTGGGTGGCCACCAACGGCGGCGGCCTGAATCGATTCGACTGGCGCAGCGAAACATTTACCCACTATTTTTCAGTTCAGGACGATCCCTTCACCATCGGCAACGATTTCGTCGCGTTTGTCTACCACGACCGCAACGACCGCATTTGGGTTTTTACCCAGGCCGGTGGTGTCGAACGATTCGACCGCGGCCGCAATGCCTTTGTACGCTATCGACCGCATCCGGGCGGATTGGACAGTCCGGCTATCCGATCCGTGTTTCAACAGGCGAACGGCACCCTGTGGCTGGGCACGGTTCGTGGGCTGAACTACTATGATGCTGTTCGCGATGATTTTGTGCCTTATCCCGCGCCCCAAGAGGGCTGGCGTCAGGTCACTCATCTATATGAAGCGCCCTCTGATACCGGCATGCTCTATATCTCCTCAGGTGTTGCCGGTGCCCCGGGCGCCAGTCGCGGTCTTTACGGACTGAACACAAAAACCGGCGCGGTACGCACTTTTACCTATCAGCCACAAGCTCGCCGCGGCCTGGCCAGCCGCTGCGTCTATGCCACCTTCACCGACCGGGAGGGTGTCCTCTGGGTCGCCACGCGCCTGGGCTTGCAGCGATGGGATAAAGGCAGCAACACCTTCCGCTGCTATCTACCCAGACCGGAGCAGCCGTCGGCGCCGCAAAACAGCATCCGCACCATTGTGGAAAATCAAACCGGCCTGCTGCTGCTGGCCACCCATGCCGCTGATGGATTCTACGCCTTTGATCGGAGCACAGGGCGGTTTGAACATTATGCGCACGATCCGGCTGATCCGGGCACGTTGAGCAACGATCAAATCCTCTGCGGCTATGAGGATTCCACGGGAGTAATGTGGTTGGGAAACAACACCGGCGGCATCAACAAGACCGAGTATTTCAGCCGCAAATTCAATCTCTATCGCTCAGAACCGGGAGATGAAAACAGCTTGAGCTCCGGACTGGTGCGTGCTCTCTGTCAGGACCGTCAGGGCCGGCTCTGGGTGGGATGCTCGCAAACCGGCTTGAACCGCTATGATCGTCTCCGGCAAAAAGTCACCCATTTCCGTTTCACCGAGCAGGATGAGAGCAGCCTGAGCAACGACAACATCTGGGCCTTGTATCAGGATCAACAGGGAACGCTCTGGGTGGGGACCTATGGCGGCGGCCTGAACCGCTTTGATGACTTTAATGAAACGTTTACAAGATATCGCCACGATTCCGGCGATGATTCGAGCCTGAGTGATGATTTTGTCAGGGTGATGTATCAGGACCGCAAGGGCCGTTTCTGGATCGGCACCGATTTCGGCGGCCTTGATCGGTTCGATGCACAGCGGCAGCGTTTCGTCCGCATTCAGCACGATGACCGCGATCCGGGCAGCCTGAGCAACAATTCGGTGCGAGCCATCGCTGAGGACCAGGCCGGGACACTCTGGCTCGGTACTTTTGGCGGCGGCCTGGAAAAGTATAATCCGGAGACCAACACCTTTACCCATTATCGCAACAACCTGCAGGATACCCGCAGCATCAGCAGCAATTTTCTGCAGTCGCTGTATATCGACCGCGACGGCATCATCTGGATCGGCACCTTTGGCGGCGGCCTCAACCGGTTCGATCCGCAAAGCGGGCAGTTCAGCCATTTTACCGACAGCAATAGTGAATTGGCCGATAACGTGATCTATGGTGTATTGGGCGACGAGCAGGGCCATATCTGGTGCAGCAGCAACCGCGGCCTTGCCAGGTACGATCCGCGCCACAACACGTTTACCAACTATGACGTGTTCCACGGGCTGCAGAGCAAAGAGTTCAACGGCCAGGCCTGCTATAAAAGCCGGCAGGGCGAGCTGTTTTTTGGCGGCATCAACGGCTTTAACGCTTTTTTCCCTGACCGGGTGCGCGACAACCCCCATGCGCCGCGTGTGGTCATCACCGGCCTGCAGCTGTTCAACGAGGCGGTCCGCATTGGACCCGGCTCGCCGCTCCGGCAGCATATATCCGCCTTGCCTGAAATCGCGCTCTCCCACAAACAGAACGATGTTACGTTTGAATTTGTCGCCTTGCACTATAACCGGCCGCAGGAGAACCGTTACGCCTTTAGGCTGGAAAACTATGACGAGAAATGGCGTATGGCCGGACGGCAACGGACCGCCACCTACACCAATCTGCATCCGGGCCGATACACGTTTCAGGTCATCGCCAGCAACAGCGACGGCAAATGGAACAAAACGGGCGCCACCATCCGGGTGATGATCCGGCCGCCGTGGTATAAAACCGGCTGGGCCTATGCCGGCTTTGGCCTTCTGTTTGTCGCTGCTGTCTTTGCTGCGTTTACATGGCAGCATGCGCGTGTGGTGAAACGGGAACAGGAAAAGGCGCATGTTGTGAACGCGGAGTTGCGCGCCAGTGCCGCAGAGGCGCAGGCGCGCGCCATCCAGGCGGAGAACGAGCGCCAGTCGCATGAGCTGGAGGAGGCGCGCCGTCTGCAGCTGTCCATGCTGCCATCGCGGCTGCCGCAGGTGGCCGGCCTGGAGATTGCGGTGCATATGGAAACCGCCACCGAAGTGGGCGGCGATTTTTACGATTTCAGCGTGCAGCCGGACGGCACGCTCACCGTGGTCATCGGCGACGCCACCGGCCACGGCCTGAAGGCGGGCACCATGGTGTCGGTGCTGAAAGGGCTGTTCACGGCCTATGGCGGCAACGGCCATTCTCGAGATTTTTTTCAGATCTGCACCCATACCATCCGGCAAATGCATCTGGGCAATCTCTACATGGCGCTGGCGCTGCTCCGGATCAAGGAGAACGATCTCTGGGTCTCATCCGCCGGCATGCCGCCGGTGTATATTTTTCGCATCGCCACGCGGCAGGTGGAGGAGGTGTTGCTGAAAGGCATGCCCCTGGGCGCTTTTCCCGATTTCCCCTATCAGAATTGTTCCCGGACGCTGGCGGACGGCGACACGCTGCTGCTGTTGAGCGACGGTCTGGCGGAAATTTTTAATGACCAGAATGAGATTTTTGATTATCCGCGCATTCGCCGGGCTTTTACAGAGGTCGGTCATCTAGCGGCCGATGAAATCGTCACGCGCCTGCGCGGGCTGGTGCTGGAGTGGCGCAACGGCCGCGACTTGAACGATGACGTCACCTTTGTAGTGATCAAAAAGCAGCCGATGGCCTAGCGGTGTGCCTGGAATAAAAACAGAATCAAATTTCGTCGCGCAGCGACGGCCGAATTCAAAGCCTGCAAAACCGAGGTATGCTGCTCACAGCTGTTTCGTAAATCCCTTGCACCTTAACCGCCTTATTGCTAAGTTAACCTGGTACCTGACTTTGCAAAAGGGAGTTATGGCATGCGGATTCGGATTCTGTTCCTGTTGTGCGTTCTCGCCTCTCATCCTTTGTCTGCCCTTGACCAGCCGCCCAAAAGGGAATTTCGCGGCGCCTGGATCGCTACTGTCGCCAACCTGGATTGGCCCAGATCGGCCGGCGCTTCGCCGGAAGTGCAGCGAGCCGAGCTCGGTTCCCTGCTGGATGATTTGCAATCCTGTGGCATCAATGCGGTGATTTTTCAGATACGCCCCGAGTGCGATGCCTTATATGACTCCCCGTTCGAACCATGGTCCTATTATCTCACCGGCCGCCAGGGCATGGCGCCGTCGCCCTATTACGATCCTTTGCAGTTTGCGATTGCAGAGACCCACAAACGCGGCATGGAGCTGCACGCCTGGTTCAATCCCTATCGCGCCGTACGGCAGGTGGGTGCCTATTCTCTGTCCAACAAGCATGTGGCTATGCAACATCCGGATTGGCTGATCACTATCGGCACGTTCCGTTTTCTTGATCCCGGCTTGCCCATGGTCCGGGAGTACGTAACACAGGTGATCCTGGATGTGGTTCGGCGCTATGATGTCGATGGCATCCACTTCGACGACTATTTTTATCCCTACCCGCCAAACGGGATAACGAATGAGGATCAAAAAACGTTTCAACAATACAGCCGTGGTATTATGAATATCAGGGATTGGCGCCGGGACAATGTGCACCAACTCATCAAGGGCCTGCACGACACTCTGCAGGTCGTCAAGCCCGAGGTGAAATTCGGCATGAGTCCGTTCGGCATCTGGAAAAACGGCGTCCCCGGCGGCATTGTCGGCCTCTCCGCCTATGATGAAATTTATTGTGATGCCGTAACCTGGCTGGAGCAGAAATGGATCGATTACCTGACGCCGCAGCTGTACTGGAAGATCGGAGGGCCGCAAGATTACAGCAGCCTCATGTCCTGGTGGGCATCGAAACTCGATGGTCGGCACCTATACACCGGCAATGCCGCTTACCGCATCTCTTCCTGGACCAGTCGGGAGATGCCGAATCAAATCCGCCTCAATCGAGCCCATGCCAACGTCGGCGGCGAGGTGTTCTTTCGCGCCAGCATGTTGCAGGATAACGTGCTGGGATTTACGGATAGTTTAAAGACCAATTTATATCGCCATCCGGCACTGGCACCGGTCATGGCCTGGAAAGACGCAATGCCGCCGTCCGAGCCGCGGCAATTGCGTTATGAACGAGGGCCGGATGGCGTTATGTCCCTGGCCTGGGATCCGCCGCTCGTTGCGGGGGACGGTGATACGGCGCGGCGCTATGCGATCTATCGTTTGCCGCATCCGCCGGCCGATAAAAGTGATCTGGAGGATCCCTCCAGGCTGTTGGTGATCACAGGTTTGACACATATGCAGCCCAAGCCTGCGCTGCAAACCGGGACCTGCTATTTTGTGGGCACTGCCCTGGATGATAACAGCAACGAGAGCATGGCTTCGTCGGTGGTGATGATCACACCGCCCGCGGTGCCACAATTGGCCAAACCGTTCAATTTTCAGCCTGGACTGGCAAGTGCCGTAGCGCTGAGCTGGCAGCAGAGCGCCGTCGCGGCGCAATACAACTTGCAGGTTTCCACCGATTCCACCTTTACCCGTGCCATGCTGGTGAATCTAACCCTGACCGATACGACTCGATTAGTGAATAATCTTTCGGGCTCTACCAATTATTACTGGCGGGTTCAGGCGCTAAATCCGGCCGGACGCAGTGATTTTTCCGAAACGCGCGTTTTCCGTACCAGTGTGCCGGCTGCGCCGTTGCTGGCTTTCCCGGCCAACAACGCCACGCAGGTGGAGCTGCCGGTCGGTCTGGTGTGGCGAGCCCAAACCGACTCGCTCCTGTACCAGGTGCAAGTCAGCCGTTCGCTGAATTTTGACCGCACCGCCATGGTGGCGGACACCACGATGGCCGGGGATACGGTGCTGGTGAACCTGGGTCTCGAGCCCTTGCGCATTTATTTCTGGCGCGTGCGCAGCCGTAATGAATTCGGCGACAGCGGCTGGTCCATCATCTGGCGCTTTAAAACCGGCGAGGCGACCCTGGTGGCGGACGCCAGCACGATGCCGCTGCGCTACCGGCTGCTGCAGAACTATCCCAATCCGTTCAACGCTGTCACCACCATTCCCTTTGAATTGACCGCGCAAAGCCGGATACGTCTGGAAGTGTATGACCGGCTTGGCCGGCGCGTTCAGGTATTGCTGGAGGGTTCGCTGCCCGCCGGAATACACACCTGCACCTTTGACGCGTCGCGCCTTTCATCTGGTGTCTATATCTGCCGTTTACGCTTTGACAGCGGCGAGCTGATTCGGCGGATGACGTTTATGAAATAGGGATCTCTTGGACAGCAGGATGGTATGGAAATCGCCCGTGCGGTTTATATTTCATTTTTGCAGCTGTCCCGGCAAAAAACCTGTTCGGCCATTATCTTTGGAGGGGATATGAAAAAGTACCTATGGTTACTTCTTACACCCATCTGGTTATGGGCTCAAGCAACGGTGTCGCTGGATCGCTATCTGGAGTGGTCCAGGCAAAATCAGCATCTGACCGCCGCTGATCTGCAATCCCGATACCCGATAGCCGTACCGCCGTTCAAGCTGAGCGGCGATGGTTTCGCCATCAGCCAATTTGCTTTTCTCGATTCGGTTATGATAAAGTACGCTTTGACGCCGGATGAATTGGCGCTGCTGCGGCAAAACCGGTTTATGGCTTCGGAACGGATGGGCTATGACGGCGTGGACCTGGCGATCCGGGATATCTTTAAAAAAGACCTGCCGCTGTTCGTGTCTACGGATATGATGCTGGACGCCCTGCACCGGTCTTATAAAAATATCCTGACCACCGTAGAGCGGGGGATCGACAAAAGTCTTGATACCACCTTGTCCCGCCTGTACGACTCGTTTCCCGAGCTGTATGCACGCTACAAAGACAATCCGGCCATGATCGCCTGTTTGCAGGATATCGATCTGTATATCACCACCGCTTTACGGTTGAAAAGGATTCCCATCGAGGAGGCGGGCAACAACAGTTTTTTGGCGGATCTGGCGCCGCACGTGGTGTCGCAGAATGTGGCCGATGATCTTTTCCGGCTGATCCGGGCGGAACAATTGGTCGAAATGCCCCTGTTCAGTGAAAAGACGCGTCTGCTCGATTTCAGTCAATTCACGCCCAGAGGGAACTATATCGAGCGGCCGGAATATTTTCGCACCATGATGTGGCTGGGCATCATTGATTTTCTGCTGGTTCCGCCTGCGATCCACCGCAGCGATCCTGAATGGGTGCGGGATACCAAACGGATGTGCATCGACGCCGTGCTGTTGCATCAGCTGATTGATCTGGCCAATGTCCGCCGTCTCCTTCGGTCGATGGACGCACAGCTTGCGTATCTGGTCGGCGAATGTGATAATCTGGATGTGGATGAACTGGCGCATCTGCTCACCCTCACCGGCATACAAAACGGCGCCGAACTGTTGCAAGAGAACCGGATCGCGCAATTTCAGCAGGCGTTGTGCTCTGAGCCCGCGTTTCAACAAAAAATCCTGGCCATCTTTTTTGCAGAGGATGCACCGGACACCGGTGTCATGGGCGATGTACCCATCGCCTTCAAACTGCTGGGACAGCGTTATGTGGTGGACTCGTACGTTTTTTCTCAGGTCGTCTATCCGCACATCGTCTATCAGAACAAAGCGATCTGGCGGCCTATGCCGGAAGCTCTGGATATGCTGTTCAGTCTCGGCAACGACTATGCCCTGCCTTTGCTGTCCGAGTCCCTGCAGCAGTATCATTATGCCGGCCAACTGGCCGCCATGCGACAGCTGGTCGATTCCTATACGACCGATGAATGGCAAGCCACATTTTATAACAGCTGGGTGCAATCGTTACGAACGCTGCACGCGCCACCGGAGCGGTCGACGGCGCCGCTGTTCACACAAACCGCTGCCTGGCAACAAGAGAAATGGAACACCCAATTGGCTTCCTGGACTCAGTTGCGTCACGATAACGTGCTCTATGCCAAGCAGTCTTATACCGGCATGTGGACCTGTTCGTTTCCCCATTCTTACATCGAACCGTACCCCGAGTTTTTCCGGCAACTGGCTGTCCTGGCTGGGAATGGACGCCGGATGCTGGGCGGGCAAAACTATTATGGACTGGAGGCCTATTTTTCCAACCTGGAGCGAGTGGCCGGTCGCCTGGAAACCCTGGCGCGAAAAGAGCTGGCTCACGAACCGTTTTCCGCTGAAGAGTGCGAGTTTCTGCAGGCCATGTTGTATGAAAAGGATGATTACGCCGGTCCGGTGTACACCGGCTGGTATCCCGGTCTTTTGTACGGTACAGATTTTCTGGCTTTCGGCGAACAAAACATAATGTGTGTCGATGTGCACACGCAGCCGTCCGACGAATTCGGCACCATCGTGGGGCGCGTGTTGCATACAGGTATTGGCCGGGTCAATCTGGGCGTGTTTCTGGTGGAATCCCCTTCCAACCAGTTCGCGGCCATGGCCTATGTTGGTCCTTTGCTGTCCTATTATGAGAAAGTGACTGAAAATTTTAAAAGAATGACAGACCAGGAGTGGGAAGCCACGGTCGCAGCTGGTGACGTGCCGGAGCGGCCGGACTGGGCCAATATATACCTGGCGGACGCAGCCGGCCGGCAACGGAGCAAGGGCCGGGAATTGCCTGCCGTGCTGGCAACCTCTGTGGCGGCCGGGATAAATACGGTGCCGCTTGAACTGGAGCTTTCAGGGAATTATCCAAATCCCTTTAATGCCGGCACGTGGCTTCGGCTGCAAGTTCCCGTATCCGGGCAGGTTATGGTATCGGTTCACAACACGCTTGGACAGAGAATCCGCACCCTGCTGGAGCAAACCGTTGCAGCCGGTGAACATGCCATCTTTTGGGACGGCCTGGACGAGCAGGGAGAACAGGTTGGCTCCGGTGTATATCTGGTTCGCTGTCAGAACGACCGCTTTACACGTACGCAAAAAGTAATGCTGGTCAAATAGGATTTTCACTATGAAAAGAGTAGTCATCTGGCTTTGTATCTGTGCCGGTGCGCTGCAGGCGCAGTGGTTCACCGCTTTCCTGCAAAAGCTTGACCAAGCCGAGCCCGGCCGGCGCGAAGCGCTGGTGGACAGCTTTCTGGCCCGATGGCCGCAAACGCCGTTGACGGAAAAAAATCAGGCCCATTTTCTTTATCGCGGCGCCGCCACCCGGGTACACATCGCCGGCGATATGAACAACTGGAGCGCAGACGCGCTCAGCATGAGCCCGGCCGGCGCCACTACACTCTGGTATGTGACGCAGGCGCTGGAAAACGACGCGCGCCTGGATTACAAGTTCGTGCTGAACGGCAGCAGCTGGATTCTGGATCCGCGGAATCCGTTCACCTGTGCCGGCGGATTCGGCGCCAATTCCGAACTGCGCATGCCGGCGTATGTTCCGCCTCCTGAAGTGGCCTACGATCCGGCCATCGCTCATGGCGTCCTGTTTGATACCACCTTTGCCAGCGCCATCATGGGCTACAGCCGTCGCCTGCGGGTCTATACGCCGCCCGGGTATGAAAAAGAACATCGACACTATCCGTTGCTGCTGGTGCACGACGGTCTGGATTATCTGAACCTGGGGCAGATGCAGCTGGTGCTGGATAATCTGATCGCGCAGAAAAAAATCACTCCGCTGATTGCGGCGTTTCTGCCGGCCGTGCGCAGGGAAGAAGAGTATGCCGGTTATCTGCAGGATTCGTTCGGACGATTTATCTCCAGGGAGTTGCTGCCTTTTCTCGACACCCGTTTTCGCACCCTGACCGACGCGCGGCTGCGGGCGACCATGGGTGCTTCCAACGGCGGCAATATTTCGGTATATCTAGGCTATGCGTTTCCGGACCAGTTTGGCAACGTCATCGCGCAATCCAGCTATGTTCAGCCGGGGCTGCAGCAGGCGTTTCAGACACAAGCGAAAAAAGAGCTGCGTTTTTATCTGGATATCGGCACCTACGACATCCCGCTCCTGATACCTATGGTTCGGAATTTAAAAGAAACACTGCAGAGCAAGGGGTATCGCTATCTGTACGGGGAGTATCATGAAGGTCACAGCTGGGGCAACTGGAAGGCGCATATCGATGACGCGCTGATCTTTATATTTTCGGGAGATGAAACCGGCGTTGCCAAGGCACCGGCGCGGCCGTTAGAACCTGTGTTACTGGTGAGCTATCCCAATCCTTTTAACGATTCGACCACCATTCGCATCCTTCTGCCTCATGACGATCATGTGGTCCTGAACGTCTATAACCTGATCGGTGCCGAGGCTGCCAGGCTTCATAGTGGTTTTATGCGCCGTGGTGCGCACACCTTTTATCTTGCCGGCCCGGCATGGCCCAGCGGGCTCTACTTCTGTCAACTCGAGACATCGCGGCAGGTCCTTACGCTCAAATTGATCTGCCTTCGCTAAGGCGGCGGTGGTTTGGAATGGTTACTTTTGGGTTCTGAGCAGAATAAACAGTCCCCAGGCGGCAAAGAGACCGTTGGCGAACCAGGCGGCGAACAAGGGCGGCAACACGCCGTTCTGGCCGAAGGACTGTGAAATTTTGACAATACCGAAATAAAAAAAGCAGACGCCCAGACTGATGCCAAAGCCCGTGGCGCCGCCGCTTCGTCGTTTGGGCGAGGCGAGGGGAGCGCCAAAGAGCACGATGATAAAGTTGGCAAACGGGATGGCGATTTTATGATACAGATCCACCAGCCAGTTGTTGGGATCGCCGCCGTTCAGGCGCACCTCCTCAATGAACGCTTTTAATTCGGCAAAGGACATCTCTTCGGGTCTTTTCAGCACCTGGCTGAAATCCTGCGGCCGCAGGTTTTCGTTCTGCAGCACCATCCGCGCAAACGTCCGCACGGTCTCCTGTTCGCCGTTAAAGGTGCGCTCCACGCCTTCGCGCAGCACCCAGACGCTGTCTTCCCATACCATGGTGCGACTGTCCAGGCGATAACGCAGGTTCAGCCCGTCGAACTGGCGAATGCTGACCATGTGGCCGGTCTTTTGCGCGGCCTGAAACGAGCGCATGCTGATGAGGCGGTTGAGGCTGTCGCGCATAAAGACGTTGGTGATGCGTTTGCGCCAGGCTTCCCGTCTTTTCTCGATATACTGATCGATCAGTTCGGCGCGCCTGCTGCTGGCCTGGGGCAACACATATTCGCCGAAACCGTACGCGCCGGCGCTGATGAGAAACGCCAGCACAAACAGCGGCGCCAGGGTGCGATACAGGGAGACGCCGGAAGCCGACATGGCGACGATTTCGTTTTGGCGCGCCATGGTACCGACGCTGAAGAGGCTGGCCAGGAGCATGGCGATGGGCAGCGCCAGCACGATGATATAGGGGAGATAATAAACGTACAGTTGCAGTACCACCAGGGCCGGCACTTTTTCATCTATATAGACATCCAGCCGCTCGATGGAATCGACGATGAGAAACACGCAGATAAAGGCAAACAGGGCAAAGGAGAGAATGGCTGTGAACCGGCGCAGGATATATCGATCCAGGATTCTCATGCCGGCCTCTGCCGGCGACGGCGCTGAAACATCGATTTGAGGGCGATCCAGTTGAGGGAGGTGGCTTCGTGGACCGAATGGAACACCAGATAAACGCCGGCTACGCCCACGAGAATGTCGGCCGACCACATGGCCAGAAAGGGCGACAACAGCTCTTTGTCAGCCAGCTCTTCGCCGCCGATCAGCGCCGCCCAGAAGAGGAGGAAAAAGGCAAAGCTGATGCCGCCGGCCATGGCCAGCGAACCGCGGCGCGCCATGATGCCCAGCGGCGCGCCGATCAGGACAAACACGATGCACGCCACCGGGATGGAATATTTTTTGTGGACTTCGACCATGAGGCTGCCGTTATGGCGCTGCAAATGTTTGATGGCGTTCATTTCGCCCGAGACCTGCTGCTGCAGGCGCAGGTGATCTGCGATGATCCGTTCCGCCGGCCAATGCTCGTTGCGGCCGGCTACAGCGGCTGCCGAATCCGCCGCCAGGGGCAGATGCCGCTGAAAATGGTCGGAAATCTGCTGTTTGATGTTGTTTTGATACTGGCTGATTTGTCGCCTGTTTTCGGCAATCTCGGTCAACATCATGTCAGCGCTTTTTTCGCGATCACCCCTGGTCTGTGAATCGCTGCGCTCCAGGGACATGCCGGGCACGGGGATGGTGATGACCTGTTTGGGAAAGGCCAGTTTGCGATATTGTTCCATTTTTTCCAGGTCCAGTTCATGCATCTCGCCGTCGTACAGGGTCAGGAGGAGCATTTCCGATTCGTTGTTAAAAACGATGCTCCCGCGTTTGGCGAAAATGACTTTGCTGCTGTTGGGATCGCTGTTGTCGTCGATGAACACCGAATCGACGAGCGCCGTATCCGCCTTTTCCGTGATGTGCTGCACGCGCAGGGTATAGTCGGGCAGATCGCGATAGATGACGCCCGCTTCCAGGTTGATAGTTGGCTTTTTGCGATAGATGTCGGCGGTGAGCAGGCGGGCGCGATGATTAAAATCGGGCAGGACGTGGTTGTTGAACCAGATCATGGCGATGGTGAGCAGCGTGGCGGAGAACAGCACCGGAGCGATCATATAGAGAACGCTGACGCCGCTGGCTTTGAAGGCGGTAATCTCCTGATCGCCGCTGAGGCGGCCAAAGGCCATCACCGTGGCCACCAGCACCGACATCGGGCCGGCCAGGGCGATGATCCAGGCCAGCTGCAGAAAGAAAAATTCCAGGATGACCCGAGCTCCCAGTCCCTTGCTCAGAATACGCGAGAGGTCACGAAATACCAGGTTTAAAATAAAAAAGAGCGTAATGACACATATGGAGAACAGAAATGGGCCAATATGCTCCTTTAAAATGTAGCGCCAGATGATACGCATGCTGAACAGGACTCTCCGGGAATGCTGGGTAAATGAACTCTTATAAAGATATTAAAAATAATATTTAGCATCAAGGAGAAAAAGTTGAATCCGGCCCGGCTTCCGTACGGTCTGCATTTTGGCGCGGTTTTTGCTTATTTCCGGATGGAGAATCATGTCTGCACGGCAAGGCGTGGAACTTTTTAGCCGGGCATGCCGTTTTTATATTGAAATTTATCAAAGAATTCCCTACATTAAAAATCAATCACCACAGGCCGATCCGGTCCTGCCGGGTCACTCCTCACCTTCAGCCAGGAGCAAGTATCGAGTCTTTGTTACGACGTGAACGACACGCTAATGTCACTAGGTAAACATTCTCACACATCTCGATGACCTTGAGCCATACGTATAGGTCGACAGTAACCTTCCTGCCTGTGGTGGTGCTTTCGATCTGGATCATTATAGCAGGGCCGTGCTCTGCGTTTGCGGACAGGACCAGGAACGGTCCCACGGACGTGCAACCCTATGTGGGTATGCACTTGCCGCCGGTCTCTGATCCTCGCGTTCCCATTCTGGAAGAGGAGTCGTTCCTCGGTCTCCATATGGGCGGCCTGCGCTCGCCGGTATTGCGCCGCAGCCTGGGCAGTTTCAAGCGCGAAGTCAAGCTGGATTCCACCGGCCAGAACATCAACTTTGTCGAAAAGCTTGATCACTTTGATTTCCGTTTGCCCACCTATATGTCGCTGCAGGATTATGTCGAGACCAGGCGCACGCGTAATCAGAGCAACCTGTGGGTGCGCAACGCCCTGGCCAAGCTGGGTGAACAATCCTCTTCCCAGTACGGCAGCGGCGGCGCCCTGCGCATCGACATTCCGGTAGAGATCAAGAACCGCGCCTTCCAGGCCATCTTTGGCGGCGGCACCGTCGGTCTGGACGTAACCGGTGAAATCAACATCCGCGGCGGTCTGCGCCATGAGAACCGCAGTGAAGTCAAAACCTCGCTCACCCGCGGCAGCGACACCAATTTCCGTATGGAACAGACGCAACGGTTCCAGGTGCAGGGCCACATCGGCGAAAAAGTGACCATCGGCGTCGATCAGGATTCGGAGCGCGCCTTTGATTTTGAAAACAACCTGCATCTGCGCTATCAGGGCTATGAGGATGAAATTGTTCAATCCATCGAAGCCGGCAACATCGCCCTCAGCCTGCCCGGCACCCGTTTTGTCACCTTTGGCGGTCAGAGCAGCGGTCTGTTCGGCATCAAAACCGCGTTCAGCCTCGGCAACCTTAAGCTGACCGCCATCGCCAGCCAGGAAAAGGGCGAAAACAAAAAGCTCTCTCTCTCCGGCGGTGCTACGGAGAACATGCAAAAGATCGAAGACTATAACTATGTCAAAAAGCAGTATTATTTCCTCGACGAACATTATCGCTCTTACTTTCCGCAGCGCTCCTCCGACGGTTTGTTTATCTACGATCCGGCGCGCAAGATCAGCCAGATCGAAGTCTACACCTCACAACCCAGTTTTCAGAATCAACCGGACAAGGCCATTCGCGGTTGGGCGTGGACGACCAGCCCCAAAGACACCAACTCGCTGATCATCAAAACCCGCTCCGATACCCTGCCCAGTAAAAATATGTATCTGGGCTATTTTATCCGTGTCGAAAAAACCAACTATGATTTCAATCCGGAACTGGGTTTCATCCGAATGCACAATCCTCTCGGCAGCGGTGAAGTGCTGGCGGTGGCTTATCGCGACAGCGCCGGCTATGTCCGCGGCCAGATCGATTTCGATCCGAAAAAAGATCGCAACATTCATCTGCGCATGCTCAGTTCGGAAAATCCCATGCCGTCGGATGTGACCTGGAACCTGGAATGGAAAAACGTCTACAGCCTGGGCGGCCGCAGCATTCCCGAAGACGGTTTTGATTTAAAGATCTATTACAAGCCGCCCTCCGGCGATCCCCAGGAGACGGTCGAGATCGACGGCAAGGTGATGTCATATCTGGAGATGTTCGGTCTGGACAAAGTGGATCGTGTCGGCAATACCAAGCCCGATAATGTGGTGGACCGCAACGACAACGTCTTGCGGTTGGCCAGCGGCGAACTGTGGTTTCCACAGTTGCGTCCGTTCGATCCCGATTCACGCTACAATCCGCTCTTTCCGGACGACAAACGCACGCGCGCCATATACGACACCACCGTGCAAAGTTTTATCACCGCAGAAAGCAAGTTTTACATCGAAGTTCAGTCCAAGATGCGCAGCGCCGAATATCGTCTTGGCATGAACATCATTGAAAATTCCGAAGAGGTGACCCTCAACGGCCGCCGCCTCAACCGCGGCACCGATTACACCATCGATTATTTTACCGGTACCCTGCGCATGCTCAACGACGAGGCCACACGTCCAACGGCTAATGTGGACGTGACCTATGAGAGCAACCAGATGTTCCAGATCGACAAGAAAACGGTCATGGGAGCCCGCGCCGAATATGCCCTCTGGGACGAGAGTTTCATCGGCGGTACCTTCCTCTATCTGAACGAACGCACGCTGGAGCAAAAAGTGCGCGTGGGCAAAGGCCCGATGCGCAACATGGTGTGGGACGTCAACACCTCCATGGTGATGCGGCCCTTCTTTATGACCCGGTTTGCCAACTTGCTGCCTTTTGTCGATACCCGTGAGCCCTCCACGCTGCGGTTTGAAGGGGAAGTGGCGCAGGTGATTCCCAATCCCAACACCCGCAACAACGAGGCGACCGGCGACAACGACGGCGTCGCCTATATCGACGATTTCGAGCCGGCCAAACGCATGACGCCGCTGGGCATATCGCGACGCAGCTGGAATCTCAGCTCCGTGCCGGCTGAAAAAATGGAATATCGCCCCGGCAGCAACTGGGTGGATTTGACCAATCGCGGCGAACTGCAGTGGTGGGAACCGTATGAACAGTACCCGATCCAGGAAATCTGGCCCAATCGCGACGTCACCGCCAGCACCGCCAACCACACCTCCATTTTAAAGATGCGCTTTATCCCGCCGGACTCGGTGAGCAATAAAAGCGACTCCTGGGGCGGTATTCAGAAAGCGCTGTCGTCCGGCTACTGGGATCAGACCGAGAGCAAGTTCCTGGAAATCTGGGTGCACGGCGATTCCGGCCGCCTGCACATCGAGTTGGGTAATATTTCCGAAGATATCATTCCCAACAACGAACTGGACACCGAAGACAAGATGCGCAACATGATCCGCAACAACGTGCTCGACGACGATGAGGATGTGGGTATCGACGGCATGTCGGACAAGGATGCGCGCGCTGCGGCCGCCGGCGCGGATTACTGGGACATCAACCGCAACGGTCGCCGCGATTACGGCGAACCCTTCAGCAACGACAACTGGGCCTATAAGGAAAAGAGCGACAACTATGCCGAGATCAACGGCATGGAGGGCAATGCCAACGATTATGGCGGCCGGCGTCCGGACACGGAGGACATGAACAACAACGGCGGTCTGGACCGGCGCAACGATTATTTCGCCTATTCGTTCTCTCTCAACCCCAACACTCCGGATGCCATTTACAACGTCAGCACCAATTATGGTCTGTTCAACAAGACCAAGTGGAAGCTGTTCCGCATTCCGCTGGCCGGCGGCAACGACATCATGACCAAGGTAGGCAACCCCTCTATCACGCAGATTTCCTTCGTACGCATCTGGGTGGACGGCTTTAGCCATCCGGGCGAGATCTGGATCGCCGACATCAACCTGGTGGGCAACGAATGGAAGGAACTGGGCATCGCCAAATCGGTGCTGCCGGAAAAATACGACCTGCCGGCCGACTCCACCACGGGCGTGTTCGCCACCGTGTTGAACACACACGAAGATCCCGAATACATCCCGCCGCCCGGCGTGGCCGGCGAAGTGGACCGCATCACCCGCGCCCGTCTGCGCGAACAGGCGCTGGTTATGAAGATCAAGAACCTGGGTGGCGGCGAAAACGGCATTTTGCAGAAGACGTTTTTCGAGCCGCAGGATTACATCAACTACCGCACACTGAAAATGTACGTCGGCGGCAACGATACGCGCCAGCGCCACATCAGCGAGGACACCACCCAGATCGAATTTTTCCTGCGCTTTGGCGCCGATTTGAACAACTATTATGAAGTGCGTGAGCCGGTCTATCCCGGCTGGGACAAACGCAACAACATCGAGGTCGACCTGATCGAGCTGTCGGCCATCAAGCTGATTGCGGAAAACATCGACAGCACCGACGGCCGCAAAGGCTATTACAAACGGTTCAGCGACGGCAAGGTTTATTTCATCAAGGGCCAGCCGGCGCTGCGCAACATCCGCATGCTCGTGGCCGGTGTGCGCAACCTCAGCAAGGAGTCGTTCACCGGCGAGCTTTGGCTCAACGAGTTGCGCCTGTCCAACGTCAAAAAGGACAAAGGCATGGCTTTGCGCGCGCGTATGGATTTCGATTGGGCGGACTTGTTGCGTTTTAACGGTGAAATCAACAAACAGGACGCCGATTTTCATAATGTGGCCACCCGCTATGGCGACGGCGACAATTCGTTTTCGGGAAATTTTCAGGCCAGCATCAATCTGGACAAGTTTTTGCCGTCCAAGCTGGGCATCAGTCTGCCCTTCAGTTACAACTATGGCCGCAGCCAGGCTACGCCCAAATACAAACCGGGCACCGATGTGGAAGTGACAGATGCCCTGCCGGATTCCATTGTCGAGCAGATTCGCAACGTGGACGAGAAAAGGGGTTTTACGGTTTCGTTCGGCATCCGTTCGCGATCGAATAATTTTGTGGTGAAAAACATCCTCGCCAACCTGCGCGCCAACTATTCTCAATCCGAAGGTCACGGCAGCAACTCGACCATCAAAAAATCCTCCTCCCTGGCCCAGTCCGGCAATGTGGACTGGGGCGTTAATTTCAGTCCCAACAACTATGTGCGGCCGTTCAAATTCATGGGCGATTCGCCGCTGGTGACGCGGCTCTCCGATCTGAAAATGTATTTCACGCCGGCCAATTTCAACGCGAAAATGTCCGGTTCGAGAACGTTGAGCGAACAGCTGACCAGAACCAAACTCTTTACCAGCAATAACACCTTTAGCGTCAATTCCAGCGTCGGCACGCAAATGAAAATATTTGAAAGCATGTCGTTCGACGTCAACCGCAGCTACATCAACGACCTGCAGGACATTGCCAACGACACGTTGCGCATGATGCTCAACCGCGGTGAACTGGGCATCCTGACCAGCATGAACCAGAATTTTTCCGCGCGCTATAATCCGCGTTTTTTCAGCTGGCTGAATTTCAACGGCTCTTATTCGGCCAATTTTCGTTACGGCTATAACCGTCAGCAGCGGCTGCGTGACGCCTCTCTGGGCAAGACCTATAACGTCTCCGGAACGTTTGATATGAACCAGCTGTTCAAGAGCGTCTATCGAAGCGGCGGGCCGGGCGCCGGGCGACCGCGCGGCAGCCAGCCGCAGCGGCCGCGGCCGCAGAGCGGCCGGTCGGAATCATCGCCGGAGCAGAAGGAGCTTTCGCCGCGCGAGAAAGCCAAGCAGGAAAAAATCAAGCAGGAACAGGAACGCAAAGTGGCGGAGCGGGTGACGCAGGCGCGGCAAACGCTTGCCAAACAGACGGCCAAAGGCGTGGCGCCGGATTCCACCCTGTTGCGCAAAGCCATTGAGGATTCGATTCTGTTCAAGAGCAAGGGCGTTATCAAGACCGACCAGCAGATCAAGGAAGAGCGCGAGCAGAAAGAAAAGGCCGAAAAAGAACGGCTGGCCAAAGAAAAAGCTGATAAAGAGGCAAAAGCAAAAGAGGCCAAAGAGAAAGCCGAGCTGGAGCGAAAATCAAAAAGCAAGGAACAGCTCCAGGAGGAACAGAGGGTAGCTGAAAACCTTCGCCAGGCCCGCAGCGAGGTGCTGAAACTGCTGGCGCAGGGCACAGCCGTGGATTCGACCCGGCTCAGGGCCGCTCTCGCCGATTCGGTGGCGCTGCGCGGCAAAAAATTCAAGAGCCTGGAAGAGATCCGGCAGGAAAAACTGATCAGGGAGCGGCTGGAGCAGGCCCGGGCCGACATTCGCAAGCAGAGCAAAAAAGGTGCACCGGTAGATTCAGCGGCACTCAAATTGGCGATCCTGGATTCGACTGAACTGGCCACGAAAGGGCCCAAATCTCAGGAACGGCTGGAACAGGAAATAGCCCTCAAAAAGCGCTTGGCGGATCTGCGCAAAAAAATAGCTGAGGACGAAAAAGAAATCGCCGACCACACGGCGAAACAGGAAAAGGCGATATCGGATTCCGCCCAGTACCGCCAGCGCATGCTGGTGTCGCCGGATGTGATCAAAGTGGCCAAGGCGGTGAACGCCCGCCTGGCGCAAGCCCGCAAGGAGCTGGCCAAACAGATCCAAAAAGGCGGCGCCGTCGATTCATCCGCGGTAAAGGCGGCCCTGGCCGACTCTGCGTTGATGCAGACGCCGGGCTACAAGACGCCGGAACGCATCAAGCAGGAGCAAAAGCTGCAGGCCCTGCTGGCGCAGCTGCGTGAGGAGCTGGAAGCACGCCGGCGAAAGGGCGCCAAGCTGGATTCGAGCAAACTGCGCCTGGCGCTGGCCGATTCCATCTATCTGCAGCAGACCGGCCGCATCAAAACATCTGCGCAAGTAAAACTGGAAAAACGGGTCAGAGATCGACTGGCACGGACGCGCAAGTATATCGAGCAGAGAACCCAAAAAGGCAAAAATTGGGATCCCGCCGAATTGGAAGCGGCTAAAGCCGATTCCGCTCAGCTCTATAACACCGGCAAGCTGCGCTCCCTGGAACAGGTCAATCGCGAGCAAAAAACCAAAACGAAATTGCTCAACATCCGTCAGGACATGGTTAAAAAGGTGGAACGTTACGAAGAGGACAAATCGCGGCTCAAGACGGCCCAGGCCGATTCCGTGACGCTGTACACCACCGGCAACCTGCCCTCGGGCAAAAAAGCGACTCAGCAAAAAGCCAGAGATAATCAAGCCAAGACCAAAGTGGCGGATGAGAAAAAGCCGCTCACGGTCATGAGTGTGGTCAGCAAGTTTTTTGAAGTGTTTGAACCGGTCAGCATCAATTACGGCAAACGCGACAACATCGCCATGTACGGCATCAACGGTATGCCGGACTGGCGATTCCAGTTCGGTCTGTCGGACAGTCTGTCCATGCCGCGCACCTCCAGCACCAGCGGTTCCGGCGGCGGCAGTACGGTCAACCGCAACAGCAAGAGCATCAACAATAACCTCAGCATGTCCAGCGGATTCGGCTTGTCGCGCGACGTCAAGATCCAGTTCAAGTTCGATGACAACTATTCCCTGAACAGCAGCACCACTACCACCGGGCAGCGGTCCCACAGTCGCCTGGTCTACAACGAATTGGACCTGCCCTTCCCGGAATGGTCGGTTCGGGTTTCGAGCCTGGAAAAACTGCCGCTGCTGAATGCCTTTGTGCAACGGGTCAGCCTGGATCACAATTATAACGGCCAGTTCAATCAGACCTTCAACGTCGACAAAGGCCTGGAGGTGGTAACCAAGGATGATCGCGACGCCAAGTTTGCACCGCTGGTCGGCCTCAATCTCTCCTTTAAAAACGGCATGACCGTATCCATGCGTTACAACACTTCCGAGACGGTGTCGCTGACCAAGGGATTCGGCGACGGTGCCACGAAAATGTCCCGCAACGATTTTTCTTTTACAGCCAACTATTCGAAACGGGGCGATTTCCGCATCCCCTTGCCGGTGTGGCCGTTCAAAAACATGCGTCTGAAAAACAGCGTCGATTTATCGGTGACCTTTAGCCTGGGCAGCGATGTAACCATGAAAAAGATCGGCGAAGGCGGCTATGAAGTGACCAACGAGACCAGCAAATGGTTTTTCAAGCCGAATCTGAACTATAGTTTCAGCGACCGGGTTCGCGGCGGCGCTCACCTGGAAATCGGTAAAAACCATCACAAAATGCTCGGCGACACCTCCTACAAAGAGTTCGGCATAGATGTCAGCATCTCCATCCGCGGCGGTTGATCTTGATTGCGAATGCCGAATTAAATACCTATATTACCAAATAATGAGATGAGGGGGATGAAGCAAAGGCTGGATATGCGAATTTGCACCTTTCTGCTTTTTTTTCTGGCATGCATGGCAAAGGACCAGACCGGCGCCTCGGTGCCCGTCTTTGACGGGCCTTCGGCGTTTCAATATTTGCAAAAACAGTGCGAGTTCGGCCCACGCGACCCGGGGTCGCGCGGCCACGAGGCGTGTCGCGACTATCTGGTCGCCACCCTGCGCAGCTGCGCAGATCAGGTCGAGCTGCAGCGCTTTCCGGTTTCGTTCGGTACGCCGCGCAAAACCGTCAGCGGCAGCAATATCATCGCCCGCTTTCAGCCGGCGCTGTCCCAGCGACTGCTGTTGTGCGCCCATTGGGATACGCGACCGTGGGCGGACATGGACGCCGATGTGGCCAATCGGCGCACCCCCATCCTCGGCGCCAATGACGGGGCTTCCGGCGTCGCGGTTTTGCTGGAAATCGCCCGCCTGTTGAAGCAGCAAAAAACGACGCTCGGCATCGATATCGTCCTGTTCGACGCCGAGGATATCGGCGAGAGTCACCAGCCCAACAGCTATGCGCGCGGCTCCGCGGCCTTTGCCGATGCCTACGCCGGCAAGATGCACCCCCGCTTTGGGATTTTATTGGACATGATCGGCGACCGTGATCTGCAGATTTATTGGGAAACCTATTCGCTGCAATTCGCCGCCCCGGTAGTGCACAAGGTCTGGCAATACGCCCGGTCCATGGGCATCACCGAGTTTGTGGCGCGGGAAGGCTATGCTGTTTTCGACGATCATATGCCCCTGCTGCAAAAGGGCATTCCCTGTATCGATATCATCGATTTCGACTATCCCTACTGGCATACGCTGGAGGATCGGCCGGATAAATGTTCGGCCGCCAGCCTGGAAAAAGTGGGCCGGGTGATCACCGCCGTTATCTATGGAGAGAGATGAAAGCCAACGTATCCTGGCGGCTGCTATCGGTTCCGGTTCACGATGAAACGCGGGATCTGATCAGCAGCTTTCTGTTCACCTGCGGAGCCGCCGGCCTGGTGGATCACGCCGATCGCCTGGAGGCTTATTTTCAATCCGGAACGGATCAGCCTGATGCAGCGGTCAGGACCTACCTGGAGGAGCTGCAGCAGCGCGGCCTGCCGGCCGAACCGGATCAGGTCGCTGGCCAGGTCATAGCGGACCAGGACTGGAATCGGGAGTGGAAAAAAAATTATCATCCGGTTCGCATCGGCAAACGGCTGTTGATCCGTCCCAGCTGGGAGCCGGTCCCGGCGGATGCCCCCGAGTGTGTAATCGAAATCGATCCCGAGATGGCCTTTGGCACCGGCACGCACGCCACCACGCAGCTCTGTCTGCGCATGCTCGAAGATCATCTCTGTCCCGGCCAACGGGTTCTGGATGTGGGCACCGGCACCGGTATTTTGGCTATCGCCGCCGCCAAGCTGGGCGCCAGCCGGGTTGCTGCCTTTGATGTGGATGAAGTGGCGGTAGAAACCGCCGTCCGGAATGCGGCCGTGAATGGAGTTGATGGCGTCATCGCTTTCGCCACGGCTACGATGGATTCGTACGAGGCCGCGGACCAGCGTTTCGATTGGCTCGTGGCCAATATCAATCGCGACCAGATCGTAAAGATGCTTCCGGCCATGATGGAAAAATGCAGATATCCCCTCATGATCATCTTGTCGGGGATACTGGTGGAGGAAGAGCCTTTGCTCCGGGACGCGTTGCTAAAGTATGATCTCGAACTGTGTGAAATTTCCAGCCAGCAGGAATGGCTGGCATGTCTGGCGCAAAAACATACATGATGAGGTCAGCATCCAGATGGCTCGGTTAGTCCATCTATTGGGCTGGTTGATATTCGGCCTGTCCCTCTGCCCGGAATCGATCCTGGCAGCTGATCCCCAGGTCATGATTGACAGTCTTGCTGTTCACGATGAACAACTCTATATTTCCTACCATGTCTCCGAATTGATCGACGGGAAGACGGTGACCGGCCTGGAGAAGGGATTTACCTCCATGGCGTTGCACCGTATGTATGTGTGGAGGCGGAAGGGATTGATCAGCCAGCAGATAGCAGAGACCGCGTACCCCGTGCGTCTCAGCTATGATCGCTGGCAGCAAAAATATCTGCTGGAATCAAAGGATGAAACCCGTTGGACCAGGAGCGTCGCTCATGTACAGCGGTTTTGTTCTCAACTGACAGATGTGTTCGTTTGTCCGACCACCAACTTAACCACCGACGCTGTTTATTATCTCAGCATCCAAGTGACGCTGCAGCCGGTATCCGAAGAAACCTATGAGGAACTGCGCACCTGGCTTTCGCGCTCGCATGTCAAGACCGACAGCACCCGGTCCGCGAACAGGCCCAAAGGGCAGTTTTTTTCACTGTTGTTGAACCTTCTCGGATTCGGCGACCGCTTCTATACTGCTAAATCACATGACTTTCGCCTCCGTCCTGATGGTCGGCTCGAATTGCTCGAAATGTGATCCAAAACAACTCAATTACAGCAAAAATACGTTTATTAACAGTACCAAACTCTAACCATTATAAGGAGGTTTGTACATGTTTCCCTATTCGTTACATTCTTGCAGTCGTCCGTTGATCGCCGCGGTATTGCTGTTAGCTTTGCTGCTCAGCGGCGGCACGGCCGTCGCGGTGCAATCGACCGCGTCCGTTCATCAACTCAGCTCACCGGTACAAAACGATCAGTTCGGCCGGCAATGGAGTTCGCTGTTGCAGGCCAATAATCATTTCCTGCAATCCGCTGTTGAGGAACAGCAACTGCAATGGCGCCTGCGCCAGGAAATGAAGGCCGCGGTTCGGCCCGATGTCATGGTGCCGCTGTTTTTGCAGAGCATGCAGCAACTGTCCGCCCATGGCGCCAAACCGGGCAAGGTTCGTGAATTTTTGAAACAGTGGCAAACCGCCCACATTGCGGCTCTGGCCGGAAGCATCAGGGGCACCGTCACTGTGAACGGCGCTGCGGCGGTTCAGGAGGTGTCGGTTCTTGCGTTCGACCTGCACGGCTACTTTGTCGCCGGTGCGCAGGTTCAGAGCGGGGATGGCAGTTATCACATCGACAATCTGCCGGCCGGTGACTATTACGTCGTGACCATGAGCCGGGGGTATGTGGACGAGCTTTACGA
>CAZISM010000081.1:16676-24659 GCA_964541895.1 uncultured Cytophagia bacterium | reverse complement strand
GGATCGCGTCACCATTTCCAACATCGCCATCGAGGATATGGCGGCGCCGATTTTTATGCGCCTGGGCCATCGCGCCCGGCCGTTCCGCGTCCACCAGGAAAAGGCGGCTATCGGCACCTTCCGCAACGTCAAGATCAGCAATATCACGGCCACCCATGCCGGCCGCAACGGGTGTTCCATCCTCGGCCTCAGAGATCGTGATATTGAAAATGTTGCCATCTCTAACGTGTTCATCCATTTTGACGGCGGCGGCAGCAAAGCCCTGGCCGAAGCGGAATACCCGGAAAATGATACGGATTATCCGGAAAGCACCCGCTATGGCGATCTGCCGGCCTATGGCTTTTTCTGCCGGCATGTGAACGGCCTGACCTTGCGCGACGTCGAACTGGCCTACGGCCTGGAAGAGGCCCGGCCGCCGCTGTTTTTTGACGATGTTAAAAATCTGCACCTCTTGCATGTCAAGGGCCAGGTCGATCCCGGCGCCGCCGGCCTGATGAGGCTGCGGGCGTGCCGAAACGTATCCGTCAGTGAGTGTTTTCCGCAGACCACGCCGGTTTTCATGCGACTGGAAAAAAACTGCCGGCACATCAACCTGCTGGGTAACGATTTCAGCCAGGTGCAAAAGCTGTTCAGCCTCGATGAGACCATGGAGATGTCGGCGTTGAACCTGGCCCATAACCTGCCGGCGGATCGCTCTCTTTTTTCGTTTCTGGAGCCGCTCATCCGCCGCGATGACGACGGCTATGTCACCATGCGTTCATTCACCGCGGACGGATCCGTTCATTATACGCTGGACGGGAGCGAGGTCACGGCGCAAGCCGGCGTGTATCGACAACCGTTCCTGCAGATCGACGCCTGCACCATCAAGGCCAGAGTGATTAAAGATGGCATGGCCAGTGCGCTTGCCGAATTGCGCCTGCCCACGTTCAAAGTCCGAACGCCTGAAATCAGGCCCAACCATTCGTTCTTCCACGAGTCCGTGCAGGTCGCTCTGAGCTGCGCCACGCCCAACGCGGACATCCGCTATGCGCTGGATAAAAACGCCCCGGTCAGCGGCTGGAGCCGCTATGAAAAGCCGTTTTTGCTGAAGAAAAGCGCTCTCGTCTATGCGCAGGCGTTCAAGCCGGGTTATGGCCCGAGCGACATCGCGACTTCGATACATGAAAAGATCCCGCGCAAGGGAGGCGTATTATACAAATATTATCTCGGAGAGTGGGATAAACTGCCGCCCTTGCTGGACATGCAACCGGTCGCGACCGGCTGGGCGTCTCAATTCCGTCTCGAAGAGATCGCCACCCGTGGTGAAAATTATGCTCTGGTGATGATCGGATATGTCCACGCTGAAAAAGACGGCTATTATATGTTTCATTGCGGCTCCAACGACGGCAGTCAGCTCTATATCGACAACGAACGGTTGATCGATAACGACGGCTATCATGGCTATGAAGAGGTGGCCGGCAGGATTTATCTGAACCGTGGCCTGCACCAGGTTCAGGTGCGCTATTTTCAAAAAGGGGGTGAGCAAAAGTTACGGGTTTCCTGGCAGTGCAGTGATTTCGGCAAGACCGAGATTTCGCCGCAAGCGCTCAAATAAGCTCGCCGGTATCCGGAGAAAAAAAAGTTCCCGACATGGCTGAGCGACCGCCCTGTCGGGATTTTTTTTGATGCCCCAATGGGGCGATCGGTGCGATCGAAGCGTTTCGCTTCGGCCGCCCCAATCGTTCGACGCGGGAATGATTACACGCTATAGCGACCAACCTTCACGGTACACTCGTTTGACGTAGGCGTTGGCCTCTTCGTCGTTGGTCACTTGCATGTTCAAGCCGTCCCACATCAATCTTTTCTGCGGAAACCGCACGGCCAGATTGCCCATGAGAACCATCTCTGCCAGAGGCCCGGAGTAGTCAAAGTTGGAGCACGCCGGCGTGCCGCCCTTGCAGGCACGAAGCCAGTCTTTTTCATGGCCTTTGGATCCGCCGGGGATGCGTTCGATGGTCGGCGCCGGTTGATGATATTCGCGCATGCGCGTTTCCGGTATTAAGCGCGGGCTTTCGCCGTAGCAGCCGGTCATTAAAATGCCCTTGTCGCCGATGAAGAGCAGGCCGCCGTCGTCATCGCCCATTTTGCGACCCAGTTCCAGCACCTCGGGGCGTGGCGGCAGCAGGCCGCCGTCCCACCAGGTCACGTCCACCGCCGGCATCCCTTCGCGGGCCGGGAATTTGTAGCGCACGATGGTGGAGCGGGGGTAGGTCTCGTTTTTCGGCTTGGTCTCTTTCCAGAACCCTTCCCAATAGGTGGAGATGTTGCCTTCCACGCTGACCGGATATTTCAGTTTGAGCGCCCACACCACCGGATCCAGAACATGGCAGCCGAGGTCGCCGAGCGAGCCGGTGCCGAAATCCCACCAGGCGCGCCATTTTTCCGGAACATAAATCGGGTGGTAGGGACGAAAAGGCGCCGGGCCCAGCCACAAATCCCAGTTTAATGTTTTGGGCGTTTTGATTTTCTCTGAGGGGCGATCCACTTCGATGCCCTGCGGCCACACAGGACGATTGGTCCACGCATGCACCTCACGAACCTGGCCGATGGCGCCGTCCCAGATCCACTCGCAGATCAGCCGTGTGCCGTCACCGGAATGGCCCTGGTTGCCCATCTGCGTGGCCACCTTGTATGTGCGCGCGGCTTCGGTCATCATGCGGGCTTCGTACACCGAGTGGGACATGGGTTTTTGTACATAGACATGTTTGCCCAACTGCATGGCGGCGAGAGCGACGACGGCATGGGTGTGGTCCGGCGTGGCCACGATGACGGCATCGATCCCCTTTTCTTTTTCCAGCAGCATGCGAAAATCGACATAGGTTTTGGCGTTGGGGTATTTTTTATATACCGGCGCGGACAGCTTGTCGTCCACATCGCACAGCGCCACAATGTTCTCTTCTTCGCACGCCTTGAGATTGTTTTTGCCCATGCCGCCGATACCGATACCGGCAATATTCAAGGTATCGCTGGGCGCCTGGAATCCTTTGCCACCGAGCACACGGCGCGGCACGATCGTGAAGGCGGCGGTGGCAGCCGCACTTCCCAGCATAAACTCACGTCGGTTCCAATCGTCGGCCTGGTTGGTAGATTGCGATGACTGCATCTTTCTGCCTTTCAGCTTGAAGGTGATGAGGCGGTGTCAGGTTTAAGCCGCAATATAATCTCATTTTTTATCAGATGCCAGATTTTTTTCTGCGCCGGCCAACTCCGCCGTACTCCCGGGGCCCGGCTTTAGAAAAGATGAATAGTTGTGTTGAAATTTAGCCGGCGGTATAGTATATTGACCTGCATGGATTGATGGGGGCGTGCCTGACCGACCTTGCAGAAGCATGTCAAATGCGGTGCGACGGAGCGATCTGGTTTATCCGGCTCTCAACAGCCGGCCCTGGCGAGATTCGGAAATCGTCTGTTCAGGGTCGAGCGTTTACACTGGTCCATGCGCAGACAGTTCATGTTTAAAATATATTTGCATGCGAACGAATCTGAATCCAGCTGCGGAGGTGATGTATGAGCGGAAATCCGAGTCGTCGACAGCTGTTGAAACGCGGCGTGGCCGTAGCAGCCGCGTCGGCCATGACACACACGCTCCCGGCCGCTGTTGTCGCTGCTGATGAGAAAAAAACGGCCGACCCTAACGTCAGCGTGCGGCTGCCGGATAACGCGCTCACCCATGGCGGGATACAACGCTGCAGGCATCCCCGACTCGGTGTGGACGTCATCGGCCAAACCTGCATCCGTTATCTTCGCTTCGGCCGGCCCGTGGTGCTGAGCCATCTTGAACTGGGGCGACATGTCTATGGGCGATGGATCCCGGACGTGCCGGTGCATCCGGCTCACCTGATTATCTCCCGGCTCGATGGAGCGAGCTTGAAATGGCAGACCATACGGGAAATCGATCTGCCGCCTGATCCCAGGATCAGCGGTTCCGGCCTGTCACAATCCATGAGCATCGATGAGATGAACGCCCATTTTGAACGCGTCCTGCAGGAGCCGCCTTACCGGATCGACCTGGATGCGGTCGAAACGGATCACTTGCGCGTCGTGTGCGACCGCGAACATCCGGTCTGGCCCAATCACGGCGAATGCAACGGCGGTGTCCATAACGTTCCCTTTGGCATTCTCAACAAACTCGCTGCCTATGGCTCCGCCGCTGCCGATCCGGCAGCAAGAGTAGGCTATCAGCCGGTGTTGAAACGGCGACGCATTCAGCCGAAGGCGCCCCGGAGCATGAAGGTGATCGACCGGCCGGACATGCTGCTGTATGAAAGCGAATTTCTTTCCATCGGTTTTTCACTGACCCGGCCTATGCTGATGCATTTAAACTGGAGCATAGTCGGCAAGGCGGAAACCGCCGCCAACCGGCTCTTGACCAGGCGCTTTCCCAGGACCGATAAACTGGTCGGCGGCGCCAGCGGCCCGGTCTTGCGCACGCTGCAGCAGGATTATCCCGCCTATCTGTGGACCGGAGAGGTGAGCGTAGAAGGCAATCGCGTCAGCTATCAGAACCTGCATGTTGTGGATGGATTGAGTCTCGATGCGGTGTTTACGGTTACTCAAGATCGGATAGAGATCGAATTGAACCAGCACTGCCGGCAGGACCGGCCGGTCCTCGAGGCAGAGGCGTGGCGGATGGCATGGGATTTGTCCAAAGGCATCACCGGCGTGGCGGCCGTACCAACGTTAAAAAATGGACGGAACGGTGATGTAGCTCTGCCGGCGATGTGGGCCGGCGATGGCGACGGCTGTCTGGCCGGCGAGGTGGTCCACAGCGATGGCCAAGGGTGCCGCCTGCAGGTGGAAAGCTATCGAACGGAAAAATGCGTCAGCAGCGGTTTTGTTCTGGGATCGCATCCCGGCGAGATGGATTGTCAGATCATACCCGCCGGCACGCGATCCGCCCGATTCGCCTTGACCCTGGCGAATTTCGAACCGGCCAGTGCGCCGGGCGCGCCGGCGGCAAGTGCGGCGTTGCGCCGGCATTGGGCTACCGTCTATTCCTGTTTCAGATCCGAATACCGCGGTTTTTCCAACCACGCCGCGTCGGTGAATTGTCATCTCTCCCAGGGCCCGCCGATCGAGATCGCGGCGCGCAGCAAACGCCCGCCGGGAGGTGTGGATCCCCTCGCGCTCGCACGCTATACCATCGCCCGCGCGCTGCTGGACGGCGGCGGCTACGGCTTTCATCGCAATCTCTATCTGGACTCGGATCCGATCTTGCTGGCTGCAGCAGGCAAAATTCATCAGGCCGATCCGGAGCCGGCCTGGTTGCGGCACATCGAACCCGGCCTCGTCGATACGGTGCAGCGCATCCTCGCGCTGATGGGCGACGAAGGTCTGGCGATCTGCAGGGATCTGAGCGGCAATTCAGGTTCTTACCGCTGGAGCACGAATTCGATGGACGTCATCGGTTTCGGCCACATCGACGCCTATGTGAATGCCTGGGTGTACCGTGCCTTGCGTAATGCGGCCGCCATGCTGCAGGATCTGTCCGGCTATGGGGCGCTGGTGCGCCAGTGCCGCAACGCGGCCGGAACCATCCGCACGCAGTATGCTATGCGGCTGTTGAACCCGCAAACGAACTGGATTGCCGGCTGGCGCAGCCGCGACGGCATGCTCCATGACTATGGCTTCCTCTGGGTCAACGGCGTGGCCCTGGCCTTTGGCCTGCTGGATGAAGACAAGGCCCGAACCGCTCTGCTGGCCCTGGAGAAAAAGCGAGCCGAAGCGGGACCGGCTGATGCCAGGCTGGGCGTACCCTGCAATCTCTTGCCGATCCGCGAAGAGGATCATATGCTGGCTAAAATCGCCGGCAACAACCATCCGACTTTTGAAACCTACACCGACGGCAGTTTGAGCGGCTGGCCGGCGACCTATTATCTCAGGGCGTTGTCCATATATGGCCTTAAAGACAAAGCCCGAAAACTGGCGGATGAACTGACCGTGGGCTATGAAAACGGCATCTTTAACGGCGGCGATGGCAGCGGCCATGAGTTTCGGTCGTGGGAGGGACTGGCGACCGGCTATGAAGGCACGCTGATCGGCTGTTTTGGTCCCCTGTACGGCATCGCCATCGAAGAGGGACTATTTACGCCGGCGCAACCGGAATGGTGGCCGGCAAACGGCTGATCCGCCGATACCCATGGCGGCGGCTTGAACTATGACTATGACCTGGAGTGACTATGAGTTCATTTGCACCCTATGATCCCGATTTCAATCGTTTGCATAAAACCCTGCTGGCTCAAAAGGCGGATCGCGTGCCGCTGATGGAGCTGGGCATCGACGAAGGGGTGATGGCAGAGTTCATCGGCCGGCCGATTCAATCCTTGCCGGATAAAATCGATTTCTTCCGCCAAGCCGGTTATGACTATGTCAAGCTCTCTCCCATCATTGACATGAATCCGGCCGGCGCGACGCCCGAAGCCGGCTTTCGCCAGAGCGGTGCTACGGAGAACGACCGCAGCCGCAAGTGGGGTAGCGAAGGCAAAGGGGTCATCGCCTCGGCCGCGGAATTTGACCGGTTCGAATTCGCCGTGGTCAAGGATGAACAGTTCAGACTGTTTGAAGAGGCGACGCGCCTTCTGCCGGCGGATATGAAAGTCATCGGTCAGTATGGGGATATTTATACGTTTGTCTGGGAGCTCATGGGGTTCGAGACCTTTTCATTCGCCCTGGTGGAAGATCCGGATCTGGTCCAGGCCATGTTCGATCGCATCGGCTCCATCATCTACACGCTGTTCGAACGAATGGCGCAATTCGATATCGTCGGCGGTCTCTTTTACAGCGATGATATCGCTTACCAAACCGGGCTGATGATGTCGCCTCAGGCTCTGCGCCGTTATCTGTTTCCGTGGATGAAAAAAATCGGCGATCTCTGTCAAAAGCGGCGGATGCCCTATATCTATCACAGCGACGGCATTCTCTATGAGGTGATGGACGATCTTCTGGCCACCGGCATCACCGCGCTGCAACCCATCGAACCCAAGGCCTGGGATATCGTGGAGGTAAAAAAACGGTACGGCGATCGGCTGGCTCTGGTGGGCAACGTCGATGTGGATCTCCTTGCGCGGGCTACGCCGGATGCGATACGACTGGAAGTGCGGCGACTCATCGAACAGGTCGGCGCCTCCGGCGGCTATTGCGTGGGCTCGGGCAACACCATCCCAAACTATGTGAAATTTGAAAATTATCGCGCCATGCTCGAGACGACGTGGGAGGCCGGCGGTTATTGACCGAATCCGGAGTCCCTTTAAGAGAGGGAATCCCGGGTGTTCCAACAGCCGCTCTGCCCATACAGGAACGATAACGGGAGACCCGGAGTTGCCGCCAAGAGCGCGGCGACAGCCGGGGTCCCTGGCTGACAATGGAACCCCGCTGTCGCGTGCAACCTTTTTCAAGGAGCAGGATGATGGAATTTTTTCGCGTGCCAGTTGATCCACAATTCAAGAAATGGATCTCGTTGGACGAACGGGCAGCCTGGTGCAAGTCGCTTATCGCCGGCATTCTGCTCTTTTTAACGTTGCGGTCGTTTCCGTGTCATGCGCAATCCCCTGCGGCAGCTCTCCTGTTCGCAGATATTCCGGACACCACGCTGGCATCGGCCTATCTGCAGGCGGCGCGCAGAAACGTGCTCGCCGCAGTCAACCCGCAGGTGTTTCCCGGTTATTTTTCAGTGTGCGCCGACGGCCAGGGCTTTGGCTATGGCAACAGCTATCCGTCGCTGGACGGCCATCAACTCAGCGACGCCCTGCTCTTCCTCGGCCAGGTGGATGTGGTCAAAGAGAACTGGAAGTATGTGCGTTCGTTTCAGAAAGCGGACGGCCTGCTGCCGCTCGCTATTCTGCCGGCCATGGCGGGCAAAGAGATCGGCGTCGGCCGCGCCCTGGCGAGGGTGGCGGAAAACGGCGGCCTCTATGAACATTGGGTGCCGGGGAATCCGCTGGCCGC
>CAZISM010000081.1:12649-16576 GCA_964541895.1 uncultured Cytophagia bacterium | reverse complement strand
CATCCGCAGCGGGGCGTGATCGCCAGTCACGGATTGACGGATGTGGACTGGGCGGCGATCGCCACCAACGTCGCCACCGCCGAACAGAAAGCCGTTTTGTGGCCGCGACTCTGCCATGAAAAGCGTTTCCACTATGGCGGCATGCCCACCGGCATCGCCACCGAGCCGCACTCGTATGAAGATTGGGAATTCACCCACCCGGACCGCCACGATCTGGCCGCCATGGGCCGCGTCTGGTATCTGGAAGCCTGGGCCAGGGCGGTGATGGGGGACGGGCAAGGTTTGCTGGCCGGCCTGGTAAAAGTAAGCCAGGTGGGCCGCGACAGCAGTTATTATTGGTTTGAACGTTATCACCCGGATGGCGTTGGCGGCGTCAAACCGGCGGGGCCCAAGACCTATTGTGAATATCCGGCCAATCTCATCCGCATCGTGCAGCGGTTTCTCTTCGGCGTTGAACGGCAGCTGGATGGCACCCTGGTGCTGGCGCCGGTGGTGACAGCGGCTTTCTGGCAACAGGGCTTTGGCCAAACGCTGCAGTGGCGGGAGCGCACGCTGACCTACCACATGCAACGAAATCACATCAGCGGAAGCTACCGCGGCGCTGAGCCACAACGGCTGGCCATCAAACCGGCAGAGCCTTTGCAAAACCTGAAGGTGCAGGTTTTCATCGATCGGCAGCCGCTCCCGCATGTCAAACAGGACGGTTTTTTGCTCTTTTCATTGCCGCCGGCGCCTGCGAATCCCTGCCGTTTCGAAATGGACCTCATCGCCCGTTAGCCGGCCTGATCCACCCGGACCCAGCCCGGCCATAGGGCGGCCAAATCGGACATTTGTCTTGAATAACAGCAGATTTATGGATATATTAGAGGTCCAAAATTCTTGTGGCAGAGTGGGGTGTGCGGTCCGGTTTTTCAGCTGTGCGAACGCACCATCGTTGCGCACCAGCGGGGTTGGCCTCAGAGCATACCATACGCGGTTCCCCATCATTCCCAGATTGTATTATCGTTCTTGAGGACGTTGCGTTCCAGATGTCTACACCTTATCATGCGAAATTTTTCTCATACGAGTTGACGCGCCGCTACGCCGGCGATACGGTTAACAAGATATCCTCGTCGCTGTTCGACGCCTGTGTGGATCTCAATCCCCACCAGATCGAGGCCTCCCTGTTCGCCCTGCGTTCGCCGTTTTCCAAAGGGGTGTTGCTGGCCGATGAAGTGGGTTTGGGCAAAACCATCGAAGCCGGTCTGTTGTTGTGTCAATTCTGGGCGGAGCGCAAGCGGCGTCTGCTGGTCATTTGTCCGGCCTCGCTGCGCAAGCAGTGGAGCCTGGAGCTGACGGAAAAGTTCCACCTGCCGAATACGGTGATCGATGCCGGCAGCTACCGGGACGCGAGCATGCGCGGCGTCAACAACCCCTTTGACCAGGCGCAGGTCCTGATCGTCTCCATCCATTTTGCCGCCCGCAAAAGCACTCATCTGCGCACCATCCCGTGGGACCTGGTGGTCATCGACGAAGCGCACAAGCTGCGCAATGTGTATCACCCCTCCAACAAGCTGGCGCAGGAAATCCGTGGCGCTGTGGAGAATCGGCGCAAAGTGCTGCTCACCGCCACGCCGCTGCAGAATTCGCTGCAGGAGCTGTACGGTCTGGCTTCACTGATCGACGAGCATATTTTCGGCGATTTGCAATCCTTTCGCGCCCAGTTTGTCGGCCTGCAGGACGACTATAGCGAATTGCGGCATCGCTTGTCCCTGTTCTGCATGCGTACGCTGCGCAATCAGGTTTCGGAATATGTGCGCTATACCGAACGCCGCGCCATCACGCTGCCCTTTACGCCTTCGGACGAAGAACACGAATTTTACGAAGCACTGTCCGCTTTTTTGCGTCAGGATGTGATGTATGCGGTTCCGCAGCGGCAGAACCATCTGCTGGTGCTGATTTTGCGCAAACTGCTGGCGTCGTCGCTGCATGCCGTCATCGGCACTCTCGTGGCCATCAAAGTGCGGCTGGAAAACATGCTCAAGGGATTTTCCGTGCGCGAAGATTTCGTCCAGAATCTGCTGCAGGCGGAAGAGATCGAATCCGATTTTGTCGAAGAGGATGAAGGCTTTGACAACGACGGCGACGAACCGATCGATCGCGAGCAGCTGGAGGATGAAATCCGCCAGATCGACCGACTGCTGCAATGGGCGATTTCGATCCCCGGCGAAGCCAAAGCGGAAAAGCTGTTGCAGGCGCTGGAAACGGGATTCAGCGAGATGGATAAGATGGGCGCGCCCCGCAAGGCGCTCATCTTTACCGAGTCGCGCCGCACCCAGTCGTTTATCGCCGAATATCTGCAGCAGCACGGCTACAACGGCCAGGTGGTGCTGTTCAACGGCACCAATTCGGACGCACAGGCCCATGCGGTGTACCAGGAGTGGCTGGAGCGCAACAGGGATACCGGTCGCGTGGCCGGCAGCCGCGGCATCGATGTGCGCACCGCGCTGCTGGAGCATTTCCGCGATCACGCCGCCATCATGATCGCCACCGAGGCGGCCAGCGAAGGATTGAATTTTCAGTTCTGTTCGCTGGTGATCAATTACGATCTGCCGTGGAATCCGCAGCGCATCGAACAGCGCATCGGTCGCTGTCACCGCTACGGCCAAAAGTTCGACGTGGTCGTGATCAATTTTCTCAACGAACGCAACGACGCCGATCAGCGTGTCTATGAATTGCTCAACGACAAATTCAATCTCTTCAACGGCGTCTTTGGCGCTTCGGATGAAATACTGGGCAACATCGAATCCGGCGTGGATTTCGAGCGCCGCATTTTGTCCATTTACCAGCAGTGCCGCTCCAAGGAAGAGATCGACACCGCCTTCCAGAACCTGCAGAAAGAGATGGAAGAGAGCATCCAGCAGCGGATGGACAACACGCGACGGATGCTCTTTGAACATTTCGACCAGGACGTCCAATCCAAACTGCGGTTGCGCCTGGATGATGCGCGGGAGCAATTGGGGCGCATGGGCTCCTATTTCTGGGAGCTCAGCCGTCATGTGTTGAGAACCACGGCTCTGTTTCACGATCAGGAGAATGCGTTCGACCTGGTGCAGTCGCCGCTGCCCAACACGCCGACCGGCCGCTACACTCTGGTCTCCCGCTCCAGACAGGCGGTGGACGACAAGTTTCTGTATCGCCTTTCCCACCCGCTCGGAGAATATGTCCTCGATGCCGGCAAACGTGCACTGACACCGCCGGCGCACGTCCTGTTTGACATCAGCCATCATCCCCTCAAAGTCTCTATGGTTCAGTCGCTGAAGAAAAAGAGCGGCTGGCTTGGCCTGTTTCATCTTTTTATCGAGGCGATAGAGCCGGAGGACTATCTCATCTTTGCCGGGTTCGAGGACCGCGGCAAAGCGCTGGACCAGGAGCAGTGTGCAAAGCTGTTTTACTGCCGGGCCACGGTGACGGCGCTGGACAGCGTGCCGGACACGATCAGCAAACGGCTGGAAACCGATGCCCAGAAACAGATCTCCACGCTCAATCAGACTTCGCAGGATCTGGGACGCAAATATTTCCTGGAAGAGTGCGAAAAGCTGGAACAGTGGACCGACGACGTGGTCACGGCGGTGGAATCCCAGCTCATCGATGTCAAAAAACAGATCAAGCAACTGACCCGGCAATCACGGCACATCAGCTCGGCTCTGGAACAGCATCGCATGCATCGTCAGATTGCAGAGCTGGAAGCGCGCAAACGGCAGCTGCGCAAAAAGATTTTTCAGGTGGAAGACGACATCTCCGTCAAACGCGACGATCTGATTCAGGTGCTGGAGAAGCGCATGGCCCGCCGGGTGGAGGTCCATCATCTGTTCACCATTCGCTGGTCGGTGGTATAACGGCGCACAAGGTTCTTGTATTTAGCCGGTGCGATCCGTATCTTTAAGA
>CAZISM010000081.1:10021-12549 GCA_964541895.1 uncultured Cytophagia bacterium | reverse complement strand
CTGCATTTTACCGGCGCCAGCCAGATCACCGGACCCCGCGGCGAAGTATTGGCCCAGGCCGGCAAACTGGTGGAAGAGATCAGGGTCGTAGCCATCGACCCGCTCAAGGCGCGCGACAAGTGGCTCAACAGCCGCAACAACCTGCTGCAGGATCGCCGCCCCGATTCCTACCGGCTCAATGAACGCACGGATTGACGGATCTATGGCCCTGTTTTCCAGCCTGAAGCGCCTGTTCACCCATTCCGCCATTTACGGATTGGGCCATATCCTCAATCGTTCGCTGGTCTTTATTCTACTGCCGCTCTATACCAATGTGCTGCCCAGCGCCGAATTCGGCGTGGCGGGTTTGATGTTTACCTATCTGGCCCTCCTGACCATGGTCTACATGTACGGTATGGACGCGGGCTTTTTGCGTTACTATATGGATACCTCTGATCCTGCAGACCGGCGGATGACGTTCTCCACTTCGTTCTGGACCATAGCGGCCAGCAGCCTTTTGCTCTCCCTGCTGTTCGGCCTGGCGGCCCCGTTTTGGATCTCGCTCTTTTTCAGTTCCTCGACTGCGGTTCCGCTGCCGTTGCTGCAGCAGTTGATCTATTTGATGAGCGTGATCCTGTTTTTTGACACGCTCGCCTTTCTCCCCATGCTGGTGCTGCGCGCCGAAGAAAAATCCTGGTACTATATCACGCTAAAGTTTGCCAATGTGGTCATCAATGTCGCTGCCAACGGCCTGGCTGTTCTCAAATGGGAGCTGGGTCTGGAGGGCATCTTTTGGGCGAACGTGATCTCTTCCGGCATCACCTTTCTGCTCACCCTGCCGCTGATCTGGCAACACGGCGGCCTGCAGGTTGACAAAACGCGCCTCAAGGCGATAGTCCTGTTCGGCCTGCCGGCGCTGCCGGCCGGTCTGGCCATCGCCGGCATGGATACGGTCGACCGCATTTTTCTCGAACGGATGAGCTCGCTGTCATCGCTGGGATTGTACAATGCCGGCGCACGGCTCGGCATGATCATGGCCCTTTTCGTGGCTGCGTTTCGTTTTGCCTGGCCGCCGTTTTTTCTGTCCACAGCCCATGAACCGGACGCCCGGCGCATTTTCAGCCGCATCTTTACCTACCTCATGCTGGCGTGCAGCATGGTGTTTGTAGCCGTGGCCCTGTTGATTGAACCTGCTGCGCATATGCGGCTGTTCGGTTTTTACCTGATCGGCACCGAGTACTGGGACGGCCTGCAGGTGGTGCCCGTCATTATGCTGGCGTATGTGTTCTATGCCGCGTATTTGAATTTTTATGTGGGCGTCTACCTGGAAAAGCGGACCGGCTATATTCTGATAGCAACGGTTGCGGGATTGCTGGTGAATCTGTTCGCCAACGCCCTGTTGATACCGGCGCATGATTTTATGGGCGCGGCCTGGGCCCGTCTGGCCGGATATATCGTCATGGCCGGCGTGCTGTTCTGCTTTTCGCAAAAGCTGTATCCCATCGCCTTTGAATGGCGGCGCATCGTGAAAATAGCTGTGCTGGTGCTGTTCGTCTATACAATCGGGCAGACCGCCATGGTGCAAACTCGGCTGCCGCTGCGTATCGCTCTGGTGTTGCTCTATCCCGTGCTCCTGATCGGCACCGGCTTTTTTCGTGCCGACGAAATGCAAAAAATACTATCTGGCTGGAAGTCCTGATGAGCATGACTACTACCCAAAAGGCGCTGCAGACCTTTTATGAACAGGTCGGCGAAAAATATCCGGAAGAGGAAGAGGTGTATCACACCCTGCGCGGCAGGCTGCGCAAAGAGTTTGTGCTCTCCTTCCTCGATCGCATGCACGGTTCGCTGCTGGATGTCGGCTGCAACCGCGGTATGTATCTCGAGCTCTACCGCTATGGGCCGCGCTATGGCATGGATCTAAGTCGGGCGGTGTTGAAAAAAGCGCGCCGCCGCAGCGGCATTCACTATTTTGTCGCTGACGCGGAGCGGCTGCAGGCGGTGGGCGCTGCGCGATTCGACAACCTGCTCTGCAGCGAAGTGCTGGAACACTGCCTGCATCCGGAAGCCATTTTTGCCGGCATCGCCCATGTCCTGACGAACGGCGGCCGCGCCCTGATCACTACGCCCAATTACACCCGTTATCGGCCGCAATGGATCAGCCTCGGCTCCCTGACCCGTTATGAGGTCAACAGCGACTGTGAGGACGGCTATTTTCATACCGCCTACCGGCCGGAAGAGCTGACGGCCCTGGCCCAGCAGGCGGGACTGCAGGTTGTGGCGGTCGGGACTTTTGAGAAAGAGGTCAAATATGCGGCCAAGCTGCCGGCCGCTCTCCTGCTTACGGTTCGCTGGTGCAACACCCTGCTCAAAAGCAAACGGCTGGAGCGCTGGAACGAAGAGCTGTTTAACCGCTTTACCAATGCGGTGTATTATGTGGCCCGATGGTCCGGTTTGCATCGTCTGCTCATGCCTTTCATCCGGGAAGGCGTCCGTTCCTATATCTGGCTGGAAAAACAGCCTCTAGCCTGAACCGGATCGACCGCCGA
>CAZISM010000081.1:3291-9921 GCA_964541895.1 uncultured Cytophagia bacterium | reverse complement strand
GCTATTCGCTTACGATGCACAAGCCTGTGCTTTGCTTGTATGACGCTTCGGTTCTGTTATCGCGGATGATCCTGGGCAACACCCGTCCGGGCATTCAGGTAACCGCCTATGAATCGGATGAAGCGTGGCGCCATCTGGTGCACACGTTTATAACACAGCAGAACAGATGAGTTCACGCACCATATTGCATCTCGATATGGATGCGTTTTTTGCCGCTGTCGAGCAGAACGATCATCCGGAATGGCAAGGCCGTCCGCTGATCGTCGGGGCCGATCCCCGGAACGGTCGAGGTCGCGGTGTGGTGTCCACCTGCAGTTATGAAGCGCGCGTGTTCGGCGTGCGTTCGGCCATGCCGATATCCAGGGCGTATCAGCTCTGTCCGCAGGCGGTTTATGTCTATCCGCGCGGCAGCCGCTATGCCGAGGTCTCCCGGCAGGTGATGACCGTCATCGACCATTATTCGCCGGACGTCGAGCAGATCAGTATCGATGAAGCGTTTCTGGATATCACATCGACGCAAAAGCTGTTCGGCGATGCCCGTGCGTTGGCGGTGCAGCTAAAGAATGAGATCAAGACCATCACCCATTTGACCGCCTCGGTCGGCATCGCGCCCAACAAATTCGTCGCCAAGATCGCATCGGATCTGGAAAAGCCGGACGGCCTGGTGATCGTCGCCGAGGGCGGTGTCGAAGCCTTTCTGGCGCCGCTGGATCTGGGACGGCTCTGGGGCGTCGGCCAAAAGACGCTGCCCGTTTTGCAGCAACTGGGCTTGCGCACCATCGGCGATCTCGCCCGCTGTCGCCAGGAGGATCTGGTCAAAAAGCTGGGCAAAGCAGGCATGGCGTTCTGGCAGCTGGCACACGGCATCGATCATCGCGAAGTGGTGGACGATTGGGCGGCCAAATCCATCAGTCGTGAAACCACCTTTGGCCAGGATACCAACGATGAAACCGAAATACGTCAGACCCTCCTCTATCTGTGCGATGATTTGGGCTACGAGATGCGCAAAAAAAACTATAAAGGTCGTACGGTGACGCTGAAAATACGGTTGCACGATTTCACCACCTTTACCAGATCGAGATCGCTGGATGAGGCGACCGATAAAACAAGCCTCATCTGGCTGACCATAGAAGAGCTGTTCAATTCGTTTCAGCGTCACGGCAAAGCCGTACGCCTGCTGGGTGTGGGCATGGCCAATCTCAATCCGTCGGAAGAGCAGTTGCACCTGTTCGCCGACGAAACCTATGCCGCCGACCGCATCGACCAGGTGATGGACGTGGTGCGCAAAAAATTCGGCGACAACGCCATCACCCGCGCTTCGCTGCTGGAAAATCCGCACGACAAGGACTGGATTCGCGAATATTAAAACGGATCGTTATGGCTCGCAACTATAAAATGCTCTACCACCGGCTGAGAGCGATGACCGTCGCCGAAATGGCCTATCGGTCACAGCGAAACATCAGGGCGCGTATCGGACGATTCGCCGCCAGGCCTGAGGACCGGTTTGTGTCGGCCGAACAGTTTCTGCGCCAGAATCAGAATCTGCAGCCGGACGCCACCATTGCTGAACAGACCAACTGGCTTTTGCAGCAAACCCGGCAGCGGGCCGTGTTGCCGTGGCAGCAGGCCGAGCCGGCCTCGCTGCAGAGCATGATAGAGTCCACCTGGCCCGAGGAGCGCAGCCGGATCCTGGCTGCGGCGGACCAGTTTGTACAGCGCCGTTTTTCTTTTTTTCATCAAGAGATCGCCTTCAGCGGCGACATTGACTGGCATTGGGATCCCCTGAGCCGGGAATCCATCCCCCTGCAGCACTGGACGGAGATTGCCTATTGGCACAGCGACGTTGCCCGCGGCGTCAAATATGTCTGGGAGCTCAACCGCCATCAGCACTTTATGATACTCGGCCAGGCCTATTTTTTAACCAAACATCGCCCCTATGCAGCCGCCCTGTTCGGACAATGGCAACACTGGCTGACCGGCAACCCTTACCAGTTCGGCATCAATTGGACCAGCAGCCTGGAAGCGGGATTGCGGCTGGTGGCGTGGACCTGGGCGCTGCAACTGGCCAAGACCAGCGACTATCTGACGCCATTGTTCTACACTCACATTCTGCAATCCGTGGAACAGCACGCCGATTATATCGCCGAAAACCTGTCCCACTATTCTTCGGCCAACAACCATCTCCTGGGCGAAGCGCTGGGGCTGATCTATGCCGGCTGTTATTATCCGGAACTGGCGCGATCCAGGGAGTGGCGCGACCTCGGTTTTGAGATTTTTTTCCGGGAATATGTACGCCAGGTTCACAGCGACGGCGTGACCTGCGAACAGACCAGTCACTATCAGCATTATGTGTTCTACTTTGCTTTTCTGGCCACGCTGGCGGCCGAACACGCCGAGGTACCGGTTCCGGATGCGGTTCGCCAACGCCTGGAAAAAATGGCAGAGTGGTTGTGTGCGCTGGTGGACCGGCACGGGTGCCTGCCCGGCATCGGCGACGGCGATGGCGGCCAGGTTCTTTCACTCACCGTGGGGGCTAATCCCACGCGCACTCTTTTGGCGGTGGCGGCTGTCCGTTTTCGTCGCAGTGACTTTAAAAGCAAAGCCGGTTACGCCGGGCCGGAACTTTTCTGGCTTAACGGTCCCTCGGCCATGATGCTCTATCATTCGCTGCCGGATTTTTCGACCCCGTCCCCGCTGACGGTTTTTCCCCAAGGCGGCTATGCCATCATCAATCGAATCCAGGACGGTATCGAACAGCATCTGGTGTTTGACGCCGGCCCGCTCGGTCTGGATCGAATGTCCTCCCATGGCCATGCCGATGCCTTGCAGGTCATCCTGCAGGTTAACGGTGAACCGGTGCTGGTGGACAGCGGCACCTTTACCTATCGCGGCGAGCCGGGATGGCGGGATTTTTTCCGCAGCACCCTTGCGCACAATACGGTTGTGGTGGACGGTCAGAGCCAGTCGGAAATGGTCGGCCCTTTCCAATGGGGCAGACGGGCCACCGCACGGTTTTTAGAGACGTCCGTCCATGAGGATCGATGCACGTTGGCGGCTCAACAGGACGGCTATCGCCATCTCGGTGTGCACCACGAACGACACATCGAGATGCAGGGCCATCGCATCCGCATCATCGATCGGTTGCAGGGTAAAAAATCGCATGAAATCACCCTGCTCTGGCACCTGGCGCCCGTCCCTTATACGCTGGAAAAGCCGGCCGGGCTGCGACTGCACCTGACCGGTTTCGACGTCCGTTTGCTGGTTTCAGGCGAAGCTACGCTTCAAACTCTTGTTATTTCAGGACAAACGTCGCCGATACAGGGTTGGTATTCCGAATCGTTCGGTTTGAAAAAAAGCAATCCTGTGCTCTGCGTCACGACAAATCATCCGTTACCTGTTGAAATTATAACCGAGATCGAGATAGAGCCGCGATGAAGCGCCAAATGTTGTTGTGGAGTCTGCTCTGGGCGACCGGAGCCGGCCTGGTGTTGGGATTGATCTGGTCAGCGGCCTTTCTGAGTCGTTACTTCTGGTTCGCTGCGGGTCTGGGTGCTCTGGCCGGCGCCGGCGGCGGGCTGCTGGTCTGGTTTTGGGGTGTCACGCGCTGGCAGGGCGTACAGCATCGCTTTCCCGGCCGCCGCCCGATGAATGAACCGGGCCACATCTGGCCGTGGCAATTGTCGCAGATATTTATTTCGCATACGCTGCACAATGTGGCGGCGTTGACGCTGGTCAATCCGGACGGGGCACGCCAGACCATCGAATCGCTGGGCGAACTATTGCATCTGGTGGTCGAGATGTATCGGCAACCGTTTACCCTCCTCACCCAGGAGGTCAAATGCGCTGAAATATTTTTGACCATTGAGCAGAGTCGACTGGGCCGGCGCCTGCAGATCGTCAAGGATGTGTCAGCCGATTGTCTCGAATTCAGAGTCCCGAGCCTGTTTCTGCTGCCGCTGATTGAGAATGCGATCCAGTACGGCATTGAAACCTCTGAACAGCCCAGTTATGTCATTCTGTCGGCTCGCAAAGAGCTGGGGCACCTGGTGATCGAGATCAGCGAAACCGCGAGTCGACAAAGCGATCAGGGGGGCGTCCAGCAGATGATGCAGGATAACCGTATGAAACAGTTGCAGCGACAGCTGCAGAATTTATATCATCAGGAACAGCCTATTGAATTCACAGCTCTGGCTCCGGCCGGAACGCGTCTCAGCATCATGTTACCGTTGCAATAAGGATTGTGAACGTGTTTACAAACATTCGGCATCTGTGTGGAGCGGCGTTGGTTTGGCTGCTGCTCCCCTTTCTGACTCCGCTCCAGGCAAGCCCGACGACGCTGCGATTGACCATTGCACCGGAAAGCAAACCGGTGAACAGCAACAGGGATCCCTATAACCTGTGGCCGCGGCTGCGGGCCATGCTGCGCGACCAGGAAGGCATTGAATTTATCCCGGCCGACTCGGTGGCGAAAATGACCGGTGAGGAATGGTCGGCCGATTTTTATCGCGAGTTCGAGCCGGTAAGTCTGTACGAAGTCAATCGAACCCTGCGCCTGGATGCAGCGCTTTTCTTCGGTGCGGAAATGAACCGGGACACGCTGGATGTCTATCTGACCATCAAGGAGGTGCCGACGGGTTCGACCATCTCGTCCGCGTGTGCGTCCCTGCCGCAAAAGCAACCCGTGCCGGTACAGAACGAGATATTAAAGACCCACCTCAATCAGGTTCTGCTCGACGCTATTGAAAAACGGCAAACCCTCGGTTTTGCCTTTAACGACGATGACCACAGCATGCTGGTGCTGGTGAATCCGTTGTCGGATTCGACCTATCGCGAGCGCCTTGTTCGTTATCTGGGCGAGATGGATCTCAATGCCGATGAACCGGTGATGGTCCGCCTTGAAGAAGGGGACGTTCCGGATACCTTTTGCGCCAAGGCGGCCGGCCGGGCCAGAGGGCTGCACGCGCGCATCGTGCTGGCCATGACGCCGTCCGGGCCTGGTACAGACAAACCGCCCATGCTGTTCATCGCACCGGATTCTCTGCCGGAGACGATCATGCAATGGCCGGTTCCGTTGCTGGTTTCATCCCAAGCCCTGTCGTGCACACCGGCACCCATTGACAGCAGCGGCATCGCTCTGCTCAACGCCGCCCTCTTTCAATCCAGAGAACGGGGGCTTCGCCGCTTTCAGCAGGAGAACCTGCTGCAAACTCGCCGCAGTTTTGTCGATCAGCATCTGGCGCTGTTTTATCATTTCGCCGCTCAGGCGCAACGGCAACTGCAGGATATGCCGGCGGATTCCGTGGCCTGGCTGGCTGATCTCTATCGCCATTTGGTCGCCGTACCCGGGGCGGCCCAAGACCGGGGCTGGCTGTGGCTCAATTTTGCAGCCATGCAGGAGCGCTGGCAGAGCGCGTCTGCGGCGCTGGCCGGCTACCGTACCGCCGATTCCCTGTTTCAAAAAGCCTCTGAAAAGCGCGGGAGCGCGCTGAGCCGTTTACAGGTTGCCAGGATCCAGAAAGAGTTGAATAATAATGAAGCCAGCCGTCAGGCGTATGGCGAAGCCGTACAGCTACTGGCTGCCATTCCCGACAGCGTTTCCATGGTGGAGGCGATGTATAAAATCGCCCAACTTTATGAGCAGGACAACAGACCGGAAGAGGCACGAGCCGCTTATCTGAAGACGGCGCAGGTATATGACCGGCTGCATAATGCCTACGAGTCCAGCCGCATTTACGAACACCTGGGCAAACTCTCCCGCGAAAAAGCCGATTACGGCGACGCCCTGCGCCAGTTCGACGCCTATCTGGTTTCGGCCAGCGAAATGCGCAATGAACCGGTGATGGCCAGAGCCCATTTCCAGCTCGGCATGACCTGCATGCAAACCGATGCGTGGGAGACGGCGCTGGAACACTTTACCAAAGCGATGGATCTTTTTGAGATCCTCGGCGACAGTCTGGGAATGTCGCGAACGGACATGAACCTCGGCACCATAAAAAGACAAAAGGGCCTGCTGGATGAGGCGCGCAGCCACTACCTGTCGGCCCTGAGCATCGCCGAAGCGCGCCACGATTCCAGTTCCATTCTGCTGGCCAACATGAACCTGGCGGAACTCTCCTCCATTGGTCGCGCCTGGGAAGATGTGCAAACCCACTATGATCAGGCGTTGGCCACGGCGCAACTGCTGAACAACGTCAAAGAGCAGGCCAATATCCTCTATGCCAAGGGGCTGGCGCACCTGAAAGAGGGGCGCTTGAAAACCGGCTACAAAGAGCTGCAGCAGGCCATCGAATTGGCCGGCGGCACGGTCAGCGGCGATGCAGAAAAGGAACAGGCGTTTTTGCGCAAGCTGGAGACCATTATCGGCGACATCCACAGCATTAGAGGATCCTCTGAGCCCTGATCCCGTTCATCCTGCCGGCCTGGAGTCGAGCCGGCCATGAGCAGCAAGCGGCCGAATAGTATGCGGGCGCTGCAGGCGCGGCTGGATAAGGCGATATGGCAATACCGGATGTTCGCCGACCAGGATCGTGTTCTGCTGGCCGTTTCCGGCGGCGCCGATTCCATGGCGCTGCTCTACCTGCTCTCGCAACGGCTGTCCATTTATGCCCGCGATCTGTCGCTGCACGCCGT
>CAZISM010000081.1:0-3191 GCA_964541895.1 uncultured Cytophagia bacterium | reverse complement strand
CTGCATGATACGGCGCACTGACATACCCCTTTCCTATCCCTTTGATTGGACCGGCCTGGAGGATTTTTCCACCTACAGGTACGATGACCAGGGCTTGCCGCAGGTGCCGTATGGACCACCCATCGGTTTGCGTTATAACCCGATCACCATCGCCCAATTCGGTCTGTTTCATCTGCAGCGTTTCGACCGCAGCGCGAACAGGGTGCATCGTGAAATGGCCTTTCGCTGCGGGGAGTGGTTGATGCGCAACGCCATCCTGCGCGAGGACGGTGCGGCGGTATGGGTGTTTGATTTTGACCTGCCTTTTTACGGCCCGCAGGCACCGTGGATCTCTGCCATGGCGCAGGGTGAGGCGATCTCACTGCTCCTGCGGTTGGCCAGGCTGGATGATCGGCCGCGTTATGTCGAGACGGCGTGCGCAGCAGTGCGGGTTCTGGATCTGACCGTGGAGCAACAGGGCGTCCTCGACCATCTTGCTGAAGAGCATATCTTTTTTGAAGAGTATCCGACCCGGCCCGCCAGCCATGTGCTCAACGGCCATATTTTTGCGCTGCTGGGCGCACATGATTTTTTTCTGTTCTCCGGCCGGCCTGAGGATAAAGAACGGCTGCAGCGCAGCCTGCAAACGCTGTTGCACCGCTGGCAGGATTTTGATGTGGGCTATTGGACCCGCTATGACCTGCATCCGTCGGCCAGGCTGGCTTCGCGGATGTATCAGGAGGTTCATGTTCGACAGATGCTCCTGCTGGGGCGGTTGTTCAAAGAGCCCGAATTCATCCGTGTGGCGGAGCGCTGGCACAAAATGCGAAACAGCACCTGGTGTAACACGCGCTGGTTGGCCGCCAAGATCATGGAAAAAGTTCGCGAGGCCACATGAAAAAGCTGCTCATGCTCTGCTACTATTTTCCGCCTCTGGGCATGGGCGGCGTGCAGCGTCCGGCCAAGTTTGCCAAATACCTGGCCGATTTCGGCTGGCAGCCTACCATCGTAACGGTCAAGCCGATCGCCTATTGGGCGCAGGATCCCAGTCTGCTCAACGAGCTCGCCGGTGTGCGCATCGAACGTACCGGCTCGCTGGATCCGCAACGGCTGTTGTATAAATGGCGAAAACACCCGACCCTGTCCGCAATCTCGCCGCAGCCGTCAGGCGGTCGGGCCAGATATCTGTTTGAAAAAGTATTGCCGTTTTTTTTTATTCCGGACAGCAAAGTGCTGTGGCGATGGCATGCCGGCCATCGCATCAGGCAGCTGCTGCGTAATGAAACCTACGATGCGTTATATACGACCGCCCCGCCCCATTCGGTGCATCTGTTCGGCCGACGCGTGGCGGCGAAATTCCATCTGCCCTGGGTGGCCGATTTTCGCGACGGCTGGGTGGATGGCGTTGTCGTATGCGAACCGACCCGTTGGCATCGTCATCGCCATGCGGCGCTGCAAAGCGCTGTGCTGCGACATGCGGATGCCGTCCTGGCTGTGAGCGAAGGGATCGCCGCCGCCCTGGCGGTGCCGGACAAGACCCGGGTGCTGGCCAACGGCTTTGATCCCGACGATTTTCCAGCCGTGGCTAAAAAAGAGGAGGGAGTGCATATTTGCCACTGCGGCTCCATTACCGCCTTCAGTAATCCGGCTCTGCTGTTTCAGGCTCTGCAGCTGCTGGCCCGCACCGAACCGGAATTGATGAAGAAATTGCATATCCATTATGTCGGCATGGATGCGACCAATCAATTTGAAGCCGATATCGTTCGGCACGGTATGGAGCGGGTGGTAACCTATCACGGCTATCAACCGCACCGGCGTGCGCTGCAATGGCTCATGCAGGCCGATGCGCTGCTGCTCATCGCCCTGGGCAAAGCCGGCGCACATTTTATTCCGGGCAAAACGTTTGAATATTTGGGCTCCGGCAAACCCATCCTGGCCGTCAGCAACGTGGCCGACACCAGCGAACTGTTGCAGCAGACCGGCGCCGCCAGACTTTCAGCGGCCGACGATGCCGCAGACCTGGCGGAAGGCATCAGGCAGATCGGCCGGAACCAACTCTCCTGGTTTCAACCTAAACAGGGGATGATCAACCGCTATAACCGCCGCTGTCAGACCGGGGAGCTGGCAGAACTATTGGATCGCCTAACGATGAAATAGATACAGTCAGGTATGAAACGATTATTATTCTGCGTTATTCTGTGTTGCAGCAGCCGGGGCATGGCCCAGGATTACGTCTGGCCGACAGATGCCGGTCGGCTGCTCACCTCTACGTTTGCCGAGTCCCGGGCCAGCCGATTCCATGCGGGCATTGATGTCAAAACCTGGGGCCAGGTGGGTTATAAAGTATTTGCCGTACGGCCAGGGTATATTTCCCGCATTCAGGTTTCGCCGTTCGGTTACGGCCGCGTGTTGTACCAGACACTCGATAACGGTGAAATCGTCGTCTATGCCCATCTGCTTCGCTTCAACGACCGGCTGGCCGCCTATGTTGAACGGGAACAGGAAAAGCGCGGTCGTTATTCGGTGGTTCTCTATCCCGACGAGCAGCTGTTTCCGATAGAGAAAGGCCAAGTGATCGCCTTTACCGGAGAAAGCGGCGTGGGCTATCCGCACCTCCATTTTGAAATGCGCGACAAGGCCAATCGACCGATCAACCCCCTCAGCAAGGGGTACGAGTTGACGGATCGAATTCCGCCGATTGTGCAGCAGATCTCTCTGACGCCGCTGACCGCTCATTCGCGAGTCGCCGGCGATCTACAGCCGCTGCTGCTCCGGCCGCAAAAACTGGGCCCGGGTGACTATCGAATACCAGAGCCGATCAGTGTGCAGGGTCTGGTCGGGTTCGGCGTAGAGGCCTTTGATCAGATGGAAGGCACAGCCAACGAATTCGGCACCTATCGCAACCGGTTTTACATCGACGATCAGGAGCTGTTTTCCGCCTGCTACGAGCGATTCTCCTACGAGCTCAATGGCCAGGCAGACCTGGATCGGGATTACCGCTTGCTCAAGCAGGGCCGGGGACTTTTTTATAAACTGTACCGGGACGTCGGCAATACGCTGCCGTTTTACAGCTCCAAAGAGACCTATGCCGGTGTTGCCGAGTTTGACGCTCCGGTGCCGCAAACCGGCTGGTGGGGCACGCTCAGCCGCATGTTGGGCCTGGCCTGGCAGAGACCGGCCGGCGTGATCACCCTGGCCGCCGGCACGCATCG
>CAZISM010000080.1:0-25317 GCA_964541895.1 uncultured Cytophagia bacterium | reverse complement strand
TTCATCTGGCGATCGATGTCATCGATCGCGTGGAAAAACTCGGCTATGCCGCGGCATATGCCAAGCAGGCGCTGCGCAACAAACTGATCGAACATAAAGAGTACATCGCCCGTTACGGCGAAGATATGCCGGAGATCAAGAATTGGCAGTGGCGCCGGTAAGAGAATCCGCAGATAAAGCAGCGGGCTCGGGAAGGCAGGTCCGGTTTTTCGTGTGTTTCGCGAATGCAGATTAAAAACAACAGAGCCTAGAATGGCAAGCCCGAGGTATCTCGGGCGGACGCCCGATCCGTGGTTCCGCCCGGGGGAAAATCCCCCGGGCGATCAGAAACAGAGTCTTGACCAGCAACGCCCGCTCCTGGATCGGGCGTTGCCGTTCAGGAGTATAAAGTCAGGAAGGTCTTGCGGACAATTTGCTCATAATTTCAAAAATGGTATCGAACGATTTCAACAGTTTTTGCCGGTCCTTATCGGAAAACATTTCCAGCATCTTGAAAAACATGCCCACCAGTTCCTGTTTTCGTTTTTTAAACATCTCTTGCCCGGCCGGCGTCAGCGACACCCCCACTTCGCGTTTGTCGCTCTGCTGCTGGGATTTTTGTATATAACCCTGACCGATCATCCGCTGCACCAGCTCGCTGCCGGTGGACGCCGCCAGGTTCAACCGCTCGCACAACTCCATCACCGTCATTTCACCGCGCACCGAAAGCAGCACCAGCGCCTGAAACTGGCGCATGGTCAGGGTTTCGGTGTTTTCATGATGGCGCTGCATATTATGAAACGCGCTCATCAAACGCGGAACGATCTCGGCCAGGTGTTGTGCGTCTTGCTCAATGGTGTTCATCTGCTACTCCCAAATAAAGGTACATGGGGTATCCCCCGGTGGCAACGAACGGCAATCCCGTATGAAAATATACGGCAAATTTTTATCAGGTGACAGCACTATAACGCGCTCCGCACGCCTGCTACCGATAATTCAGATCCACGCCGGCAAAGTAGCGTTTACCGATCCACGGGCCATACTCGCGATCGGTGTAATCGCGAACATTGGTCACCCCCGCCCTCACGTCCAGAAACGACCACAGCTGGTAGCGCACGGTGGCATCCAGCAGGTCGTACGCAGACTTGCTGCTGCTCAGATAGCGGCCCTGCACCGGGTCAAAGGTGACAATGTCGCGACGGCTGAAAAACTGATCGCGGATCGACAGCTTGAGGCGGTTCTTCAACAGCGCGCAGTTGAGCCGCAGCGAAGCCGAGTGCGGATAGATCGTGTTCACGGCATCTTTTTCCGCCACATCGCCGATGTGGGTATAGTTGTAACCGAACGTAGCCGTCATATACCTGGTGAGGAAAAACCGGCTTTGCCACTCAAATCCGGTATAGGTGGCATTGTCCACGTTATGATAGCTTTGCGTGCCCGGCTTGACGGTGTAATCCACGATCATATCCTTGAAGCGGTTTTGCGACACCGTGGCGTTGATCAGAATCCGCTGGCCCCAGAAATATTCTGCACCCACCATATACCCCTGCGATTTCTCCGGTTTCAAATCCGGATTGCCGATCACGGTGATATAGGGATTGCGGTAATCGATGTACATATCGACAAAATTGGGGGCGCGAAAGCCGCCGCCCCAGGCGGCGCGGAATTTCAGGGCCGGCGATGTGCTCCACATGGCGCTGACGCGGGGACTGAAACGGCCGTCCAGATCGGTGATGCGGTCATAGCGCCCGCCCAGCACCACGGTCAGCGGCTGCCAGGGCCGGGCCTCCATCTGTCCGAAAACGCCGTGTTGATCGCGGCTGACCTCGCGGTTTTTTACGCGCACCGAAAAGAAATTGTCGTGGGAAAAATCATAGCCGAAATCCATCAGCACATGCCGGCCCCACTGGTGGAACACATCGGAGCGAAAGCCGGTCACTTTTTCTTTGCTGGTATCGATGCTCGCCACACTTCCGGCTGTGCGCGTTCGGCTGGAGTAGCTGCGGAAATAGTCGGACAGGTACCCTTTGGCCTTAAAGGCCACCCGTTTGGTCAGCGTTTTATCCCAGTTGAGGTTGTAATCGAACCGGCGGACGTCCGTCTCATGATCCACCGCCCGGGCAAGACGATCTTTGTCGTCCGAATTCTGGATATCATTCTTGTACTCAACGCCGGCCGACCAGTCGCCCAGCGTTTTATCCTGCCGGCGCAGGCGGGCAAAGGCCCCTTTGGATTCCTGTTCAGAAATATTTATATTGACCTCGTTTTTATCAATGCCGCCGGTTTGCCGGTCCAGCCCGGCCACCAGACCGACACCGGCGACCGTGCCGGCGACATCGGCATGACCGCTGTACAGATCATAAGAGCCGCCGCGCAGACTGCTGCGCGCCTGCCAGGTCGGTGAAAAGCCGCGGCTGATGATATTGATCACCCCGCCCATGGCTTCGCTGCCATACAGGGCAGAGCTGGGGCCTTTGACGATTTCGATGCGATCGACGTTGTCAACGTCGAACAGATTCATCTCGCTCCGGCTGTTCAGCTTGCCGGCCACCGGCACGCCGTCTTTGAGGATGAGCACGTGCTTGCCGTCCAGTCCGTTCATGCGCAACACCTTGCCGCCGGAGGAGTTGGGCTCCACCACGATGCCGGGCCGCTCTTCCAGCGCCTGCGCCAGATTTTCCGCACCTCGCTCCTGGAACTCCTGAGTGGAAACCACCTCCGTGACCACCGGCACGTCCTGCAGCAGCTTTTCGGAACGCGTGGCCGTGATCACCATCTGATCGAACTTAAAAAAGGCTTCGTTCATGACAAAATCGACACGCAAGGTCTCTCCGGCCTGCACCTGGATCTTTTTGGTGACCGGATCGTACCCCAGCAGCCGCGCGGTCACCAACCATGTGCCGGGCTTGATCGACTCGATAACATAGCCGCCGTCCTGTTTTGAAACGTCCCCCCATGTCTGCCCCTGGATATGAACTGTGACATTGAGCAACGGCTGTCCGGACGCCGACTCTGTCACCACGCCTTCGATACGTGCGGTTCCTGATTGCGCCGACAGGGTCTGCAAAGAGAAAAGCAGAAGGAGCAGGCAAAAATAGGTTTTCATGGTTGGACCTTTCAAAAAAGTTGATTATATTGTTTCGCATTTACGAATTTCGTTTATACGAAATAATTTAAAATATCCCGCGTGCAAAATCAAGCACTATTTGCGGCCGGCGCAGGATTGCTGCGCAGCCTCTGAGCCGATATTCAGCGCCCGCCGGCCGCTGCAGCGGGAATAAACATCAAATCAACTTTTTACCAGCAACCCACAAGGATCCTTATGAAACGCAAAATCATCAGCATCGATCAGGAAAAATGTAACGGCTGTGGACTGTGCATTCCCGAATGCCCGGAAGGGGCCATTCAAATCATTGACGGCAAGGCGCGGCTGGTCAGCGACCTGCTCTGCGACGGGCTGGGGGCCTGTCTGGGCCACTGCCCGGAAGGAGCCATCTCGGTGGAAGAACGGGAAGCCGAACCCTATGACGAACGCAAAGTGATGGCCCAGATCGTGCCCCAGGGCATGAACACCATACGCGCCCACCTCAAACACCTGCAGGATCACGGCGAGACCGAATACTATTCTCAGGCCATGGCCTACCTGGCCGGGCAGAACATTACCATCACAGAGGAGGACAGAGCCATGGCGCATCACAGTGGTTGTCCAGGATCCCGAACCATGCAGTTTCACCACCAGGAGCCGGCAACGGAATTATCGGGACAGCGTCCCTCGCAGTTGAGCCATTGGCCGATTCAGCTGCACCTGCTGTCGCCGGCCGCACCGCACTTTCGCAACTCGGACCTGGTGCTGGCCGCGGACTGCACCGCTTTTTCATTGGGCGATTTTCACAAGGATTATCTGAAAGGCAAAACCCTGGCCATCGCCTGTCCGAAACTGGATGAGGGCCAGGAGGTCTATATTGAAAAGTTAAAAGCCCTCATCGACGAATCCCAGATCAACACCCTCACCGTCATCATCATGCAAGTGCCCTGCTGCGGCGGTTTGCTGCGAATGGCACAGATGGTGATGCAACAGTGCAGCCGTAAAGTACCCATCAAGGTGGTGGTGGTGGGCATTCAGGGCGATATCCTTCAGGAAGAGTGGCTGTAGTGCTGCGCCGCTTCCCATCGATTTTTCCCTTTGGATTTCCCCAATTTTCATTTATTTTAATATACAATCACGCATAAAACAAGATCCCGGAGCCGGTCACCCGTTGCGACCACTCCGGGGTGTCTCTTTATATTACCCTACCTGTATGGAGATACTCGTTATGGCGGACAAGAGCGTTAAAATGAATGCACCGGCAAAACGGTTGCATGGCACATTACCGAAAATAGGCATTCGTCCCATCATCGACGGCCGTCGCATGGGCGTGCGCGAATCCCTTGAGCAGCAAACCATGAATATGGCCAGGGCTGCGGCCAAACTGCTGAGCTCGCAGCTGCACCATCCCAACGGCCTTCCCGTGGAATGTGTCATGGCCGACGGCTGCATCGGCGGCGCCGCTGAAGCGGCCATGTGTGCGGAAAAATTCCAGCAAGAGGGTGTTGGCGTGTCGCTCTCCGTTACGCCATGCTGGTGCTACGGTATGGAGACCATCGACCTCGATCCCATGCTGCCCAAAGCCATCTGGGGATTCAACGGCACCGAGCGGCCCGGCGCCGTCTATCTCGCCGCCGCCCTGGCAGGCCACACCCAGTTGGGATTGCCGGCGTTCAGCATCTATGGCCATGACGTGCAGGATTCCAGCGACACCACCATTCCTGCGGATGTGGCGCAAAAGCTGCTGAACTTTGCCAAAGCAGGCTTGGCGGTTGCCGAGATGCGCGGCAAATCCTATCTCTCCCTCGGTTATGTCTCCATGGGCATCGTCGGCTCCATGGTGGACGCGCAGCTGTTGCGCGATTATTTCGGCATGCGCACCGAATTCGTCGACATGTCGGAATTCATACGCCGCCTGGATAAAGACATCTATGATAAAAAGGAATTTGACCGCGCCCTGTCCTGGGTCAAGGCCAACTGTAAAGAAGGGCCGGATCTCAACAAACCGCAGATCCGCTTTTCCGCGGAACAGAAAGCGAAAGACTGGGAAACCGTGGTCAAAATGACCCTGATCGCCCGTGACCTCATGGTCGGCAATCCGGCTCTCGCCGACATCGGCTATGGCGAAGAAGCGCTCGGTCACAACGCCATCCTCGCCGGCTTTCAGGGGCAGCGGCAATGGACCGATTTCATGCCCAACGGCGATTTTCTCGAAGCCATGCTCAATTCGAGCTTTGACTGGAACGGCATTCGTGAGCCCTACCTCGTGGCCACGGAAAACGACAGCCTCAACGGCCTGACCATGCTGCTGGGCCATCTGTTGACCGACACGGCGCAGATCTTTGCCGATGTCCGCACCTACTGGAGTCCGGACGCGGTGAAACGGGTAACCGGCAAAGCGTTGTCCGGCAAAGCCGCCAACGGCATCATCCACCTCATCAACTCCGGCGCCGCCACCCTGGACGGCAGCGGCCGCCAAACGGCCAAAGGCAAACCGGTGATGAAACCCTGGTGGGAGATCACCCCGTCGGAAATGCAAAAGTGTCTGGACGCCACGCTGTGGTGCCCGGCCAACCTGGAATATTTCCGCGGCGGCGGTTACTCTTCTCAATTCGTGACCGTCGGCGAAATGCCGGTGACCATGATGCGAATGAATCTGGTCAAAGGTTTGGGACCGGTGTTGCAGTTGGCAGAAGGCTATACGGTGGAACTGCCGGCCAAGCAGCACGATCCGTTGAACAAGCGGACCGATCCCACCTGGCCCACCACCTGGTTTGCGCCTATCCTCACCGGCAAAGGACCGTTCCGCGACGTCTATTCGGTGATGGCCAACTGGGGCGCCAATCATGGGGCGGTCAGCTATGGCCACATCGGCCATCAATTGCTGACCCTGGCCTCCATGCTGCGCATTCCGGTGTGCATGCACAATGTCGCTGAAGAGCGCATCTTCCGTCCCAGCAACTGGGCCGGCTTTGGCACCGCTGATATGGAAAGTGCCGACTATCGCGCCTGCCAGGCCATGGGGCCGTTGTACGGCAAATAGGCAAAACCACCAGCTCCCGGCGTTGCCACGGCGACTCCGGGAGCTGTAATTCATGTAATCTCTGGACTCTCCGGTAGCAGACATCTCATCTACATGCGCCATACCATTCACACATCTCACTGGTCCAGCAAGGATCTTTTAGCGGTTCGCTCCGGCGACCAGCTGCTGTTCTTTTTTTTCGACCAGATTTTGCGCGAATACGTGCGCCTGAAAAATTCACCTTCTCTGGGAAGTGTTCTGGCCGTATGCGCCGAAGCGGCTGATGCCAGGGCACTGCAGCGCTATCCGTTCGCCGAGATCGTGCTGACGGGCTTGCGAGACCCGGAGCCGGATCTTGCATCCTTCATGCAACAGGACGCGCGCATCCGCTATCAAAAAGAAAACGGTGAAAAACTTTCCTTGCCTGATCACAGCTTTGACCTGGTGCTGGTCAAAGAGGGTTTGCATCATCTCAGTCGGCCGGTATTGGGGCTTTATGAAATGCTGCGGGTGTGCCGCCAGGCCGTCATCATCATGGAGCCCGCTGACTGTCGGCTCGGTCGCCTTCTGGACCGGCTGGGACTCGGCACCCGGTTTGAACACAGTCAGGATGAAAACATCAACAATCGCAAGAATTTCATCTTTCGCTGGGACCTGCATCTGCTGGAAAAGCTGTTGAGCAGTTACTATCTCGATTCCGGATTCACCATTACCGCGCGCCTGGGCTGGAAGCGCGGTCGCTATTATCTCAATCGCCTGCGCCTGATCGCCGTTATCGCGGCCGCCGCGGTCAGTCGACTGCCCGGCGCCTCGGGCAATTTTATCCTGGCCATGATTACGCCCGGTCAGAACGAGCCTCCGGCCGTACGGGCCCTGAATGAATAACCTGGACCTACATTGAAAAAAATTCGCATTGCCGTCATTTTCGGCGGTCGTTCCGGCGAGCATGAAGTGTCGCTGGTATCGGCCGGACACATCATCTCGGCGCTGGACCGGGACAAGTATAAAGTGGTTCCCATTGCCATCGACAAAAACGGCCGCTGGCTGGCTGGGCCCTCGTCGCTGCAGTTATTAAAAGAGGGTAAAGAAAACCAGCTCATTCCCACCTGCCTGCCGGCGGATCCCACTGAAAAAAAACTGGTTGCGATTTCCGGGCCAACGAACGTTACGTTGCTGGATACGGAAGCGATTGATGTAGTGTTCCCGGTCCTGCATGGACCCTTTGGCGAAGACGGCACCATCCAGGGCCTGCTGGATCTGGCCGACCTGCCCTATGTCGGCGCCGGCGTTCTCGGTTCATCTATTTCCATGGACAAGATCGTGCAGAAACACATCTGCCGGCAGTTGAACCTGCCGGTGGTGGATTTTCTCTGGTTCCGTGACATCGACTGGGAGCAGGACAACAACCGGCAGAACCGGCCGCTGCTGCCGGACCAGCTGGCCAACATGACCCGGGAAGAGATGCTGCAGGCGATCATGGACGATCTGAAACTGCCGGTGTTTGTCAAGCCGCCCAACCTCGGCAGCAGCGTCGGCATCAGCAAAGCGCACAACCGGGAAGAGCTGATCAGGGCCATCGAGTTCGCCCTGCAGTACGATCGCAAGGTGATCATTGAAAAAGCCGTGGCCCATGTGCGCGAAATCGAAGTGAGCGTGCTCGGCAATGACTGGCCGAAAGCGTCGCTGGCCGGAGAGGTGTTTCCCTCCAATGAATTTTACGATTACGACGCCAAGTATGTGGACAACGCCAGCCGGCTGCAGATCCCGGCGGACCTGCCGGAGGAGCTGCATCAGGCCATTCGCGATACGGCGGTGCGCGCGTTTCTGGCCGTAGAGTGCGAAGGTATGGCGCGGGTTGACTTTTTGCTGGAGCGCGGCACAAACCGTTTTTATCTCAGCGAACTCAACACCATACCCGGCTTCACCAGCATCAGTATGTATCCAAAAATGTGGCAGGCCACCGGCATGAGCTATGGCCAGTTGCTCGACGAACTGATCCGCCTCGCCATCGAACGCCATGAACGCCGCAGCAAATTGCGGACGAGCTTTCAGCCGAAAACAGAGTGGTTTAAGGAATAAAGCCGGGAGAATCCATATGAAGCGCTCTCTTTTCATTCTCCTTTTCTGGTCCGCGTTTCTTTCTTCCTATCCGTCTAAAAAGCCCAGCGACTCCGCCGCTGTCATCATCTATGGCGGCACCTCCTCCGCGGTCATCGCAGCGGTGCAGGTGACGCGCATGGGGGAATCAGCCATCATCGTCTGCCCGGAGAAACATATCGGCGGCCTGACTTCGTCCGGACTGGGCTGGACCGATGCCGGTCGCACCGCTGCCATCGGCGGCCTGGCCCGCGAATTCTATCGGGACATTTATGCACAATACCGGAAACCTGGCGCCTGGCGCTGGCAACGGCGCGACCAGTTCAGCAACGCCGGTCAGGGCACCAAAGCCATCGACGACGGCGAAGGCATCATGTGGGTGTTCGAACCCCATGTGGCGGAAACGGTGTTTGAAACCTATATTAACGCGAACAAGATTCGCGTCTATCGCAACGAATGGCTCGACCGCTCGCACGGTGTATACATCACAAAGGGAGAAATTCGTTCCATCACCATGCTCAGCGGCAAATCGTTTGCCGGCAGAATATTCATCGACGCTACCTACGAAGGCGATTTGATGGCGGCCGCCGGCGTCTCCTATCATGTGGGACGCGAAGCCAACAGCGTTTACGGTGAAACCTGGAACGGCGTCCAGACCAACGTCTTTCAGCACGGCCACTATTTTAAATCGCCCGTGGATCCGTATGTAAAGCCCGGCGATCCGGCCAGTGGTCTTTTGCCGCGCATCAGTGCCGACCCGCCGGGCGATAAAGGCAGCGGCGATAACCGCATCCAGGCCTACTGCTATCGCCTGTGCCTCTCCAATCACCCCGACAACCGGGTTCCGTTTGCCAAACCCGCAGGTTATGATCGTACTCAATACGAACTGCTCAGCCGGGTGTTCGCCACCGGCTGGCGGGAAACGTTCGACAAATTCGACGCCATCCCCAATCGCAAAACCGATACCAACAATCACGGCCCCTTCAGCACCGACAACATCGGTAGGAACTATGACTATCCCGAAGCCGGCTATGACCGACGCCGGGAAATTCTCCAGGAACATGAATCCTACCAGAAAGGACTGCTCTATTTTCTCAGTCACGACGAATCCGTACCGCCCGAGGTGCGCCGGCAGATGCAGCAGTGGGGATTGGCCAAAGACGAATTCACGGACAACGGCCACTGGCCCCGGCAGATCTATGTCCGCGAAGCGCGTCGACTGCTGGGCGAATACGTCATGACCGAACAGGATGTGCTGGGACAGCGAGCCGTGCCGCAATCCGTGGGCATGGGCTCGTATACGCTGGATTCCCACAACGTGCAGCGCTACGTCACCCCTGAAGGCACGGTGCAGAACGAAGGCGACATCGGCGTCCATGTCCCCCAGCCCTATCGCATCGACTATGGCACGCTGACGCCGAAACGGAACGAGTGCAAAAACCTGCTGGTGACGATCTGCGCCTCCTCCTCCCACATTGCCTATGGCTCGATCCGCATGGAGCCGGTGTTCATGATTCTGGGCCAGAGCGCCGCTACGGCCGCGGTTCTGTCCCTGCGCCACCGCAGCAGCGTCCAGGATCTGGACTATGGTCTGCTACGCCGGCAGCTCCTGCGGGACGGCCAGCGCCTGGAATAATCCGCCCGCTCTTTTTCCTCTTGACAACGAAACTTTTATTTATTAATATATGTATATATGTACATATATACGGAGATTAATACCATGGAGCTGAATGAGCTGTTCAAGGCGTTGGCGGATCCGACGCGGCGGCAGATTCTGCAGCTGCTGAAAAAAAACGATCTGACGCCGTCCGACCTGCTGCAAAAGATAAAGGTATCGCAGCCGACGCTGTCGCACCATCTCGATATCCTGAAGCGGGCCAATTTGATCGACGGAGTACGCGAAGGTCAGTTTATCCGCTACACGCTCAACATGAGCGTCTTTCAGATGAGTGTCGATTACATGATGAAACTGATAAGAAAGGAGTAAGCCATGAAATGGCAATGGAAACGCGAATGGTTGCCGCTGTTGATATTACTGCTTATGGGCGTGGCCGCCGTGCTGGTCTATCCCACCCTGCCCGACCGGGTGCCGACCCATTTTGATGCCAGCGGTCAGCCGGACGACTATTCCTCCAGACTGGGCTTTATGGCGTGGACGATCGGACTGGGATTCGTTCTCTACCTGGTGTTGACGTTCATCCCCATGCTCGATCCCTTCTGGAAAAAAATCGAGCACCGATATGAAACGTTTCTCATTTTTCGAAACATCACCATCCTCTTTATCGCGGTTATCTTTGTTCTGGCCGTGCAGGCGGCCCGTACGGGAACCTTTTCCACGCAAGGGTTGGGCATCGGCGTGGGATTGATGTTTGTCATGCTGGGCAATTACATGCCGCGTTTGCCGCGCAACTTTTTTTTCGGCATCCGTACGCCCTGGACCCTGGCCTCGGAAGAGGTGTGGCGGCGCAGCCACCGTGTCGGCGGTTATCTCTTTGTCGCCGGCGGCGTGGTGATGATGCTGCTGGCGCTGCTGAAAATTGATATGGCCTACAGCATGTTCGGCGTGCTGCTGCCGCTGGTCGCCATCAGCGGATTCATCTATCCCTATCTGCTGTTCAAAAAACTGCAGGGCGAAAGCGACGACGACCGTCATATTTCTCCCCCTTTTCCAAAAGGGGATTAAAGGGAATTTCCGGCAGGCGGACCTCCACGTCCGCCTGTGCAGATCCTGACGCTGCAATGCTGTGGTGCAGGAAAAAAACCAATATCGCGCGATTGGTGTGGCCGAAACGTCTCGCTTCGGCAGAATTTTGAGCACGGATCGCCCAACTCGAGCGAACGTTTTCTCTGCCGAAAGGTGAAACAAAATCCCCGTTAGAACAAAAAGGAACACATATGAAAAAAACAGCTTTTCTTCTCGCCTTGCTCCCCAGCCTTCTCTTCAGCCAGGACTTTGCCGGCAACTGGCTGGGAACTCTGCAGGTAGCAGGCACGTCCCTGCGTGTTATTTTCAAAATCAGCAAAGCAGCCGACGGCACTTTTTCCGGCAAAATGGACAGTCCGGACCAGGGCGCCAAGGACATCCCCATGGACGAGGTGACCCTCATGGGTAAAAAAATCACCATCACTTCTGCCCCTATACGCGGCCAGTATGACGGCGAGTTACAGGCGGATAACAATACCATTACCGGAACCTGGGCCCAGGGCGGCATGACCTTTCCGCTGGAGCTCAAACGCATCCAGGAACTGCCGGAAGTCAAACGGCCGCAGAATCCGCAAAAACCTTATCCGTACCTGGAAGAGGAAGTGACGTTTGAGAATAAACAGGCAGGCTTTACTCTGGCCGGTACCTTAACGATGCCCAAAACAGGCGGACCTTTTACGGCCGTTATCCTCATCTCCGGATCCGGCGCCCAGGATCGCGACGAGACCATCTTCAATCACAAGCCGTTCCTGGTCCTGGCGGATCATTTAACCCGACAGGGCTATGCCGTTCTGCGTTATGACGATCGCGGCACCGCCAAATCCAAAGGCAGCCGCGCTACGGCCACGACACAGGATTTTGCCCAGGACACCGAAGCCGCGGTCGACTATTTGAAAACGCGCAAAGAGATTGACAGCCGCAGAATCGGCCTGTTGGGACACAGTGAAGGCGGGCTGGTGGCGCCCATGCTGGCGGCACAGAACAAAGTGGCGTTCATTATCATGCTGGCCGGCCCCGGCGTCACTGGCGAGGATATCCTGCTCGCTCAAATTGAAGCGTTGAGTCGTCTGGCAGGAGAGAACGATCAAGCCATCAAGGAAAACCTGGCTGTACAGAAAAATATCTTTGCGATTTTGCGCTCAGAACCGGATAACGAAAAGGCGGTGCCGGTCCTCCGCCAAACACTGCAGGCCATAAGAGAGAAAAAGAGCGCTGAAGAACAAAAGGCCATGAGCGACCAGGTTATAGACATGCAGATTAAACAGCTCACCTCAACCTGGTATCGTTATTTCCTGACCTACGATCCGCGCCCCGCGTTGAAAAAAGTAACATGCCCGGTGCTGGCTTTGAACGGCGAAAAAGACGCGCAGGTGCCGCCCAAGCAGAACATGCCGGAAATTGATAAAGCGCTCAAGGCCGGCGGCAACAGGAATTACACCGTCAAAGAGCTGCCGGGACTCAACCATATGTTCCAGACCAGCAAGAGCGGCGCAGTCAGCGAGTACGCCCAGATCGAAGAGACCATGTCTCCGACAGCGCTCACGATCATTTCTGACTGGCTAAAACAGCAGGGGAGATAGTCAGCTACGATGGCGCTGTTGTATACATTTTATTTTGGAGTGCTGCAACCGTGTTACAGTCGGCCGGCGCGATTTACGAAACCAGCTGAGCATGATCGGCCTGCCACCCGGCAAAGGTGGGCATACTCTGGCTTTGGGATTTCTGTCACCGTATTACAACCGGCCGACGCGGTCTTGGCGCCGGCCGGACAATACGCTGCTCAGTGTGATTTTCGAAACCAGGTGACCTTGATCGGCTTTGCCAGCCGTTCAAAATCCGCATACGCCAGCTTGACCAGCTCCCGATGCGTGCCGGCGTTGAAGGCGATCTCTTCATCCCGGCTCAGCTCGTCATAGACATACACCGGCAGGTTGTAAAGATTGCCAAACGGCGGCATGGCGCCGATTTCGCAGCCGGGGAACAGATCCTTGAACTCCCTCTCCGCTGCCAGCTCCGCCTCCTGCACCGACATGGCTTCCCGCAGCATTTCAAAATCGATCTTGCAGGAAGCGGAGCAGACCGCCATGGCCATGGCGCCGTCCAGTTTGATCATGACGGTTTTCGCCAGCTCCTTGCCCTTGATATGGGCTGAAGCGGCGACCTCCTGCGCGGTATACGCCGTCGAATGGCTGATGGTCACATACTTGACCCCTTCCCTGTCCAGGTATTCTTTTAAGGCTTTGGTCGGCATAACACCCTCCTTTCGCAAACCTGAAATGAACGATGGTGGTGGCCGGACCGGACAGGTCCGGCATGATAAAATCCACAACCGAAATGCCGTGTAATCGCCTGCAGGGCGTCGTATTTAAACAGCGGAACATGAAAGCCTGCATTTCATCAGGATACGGATCGATGCTGAGGGTGTGAAATCGGCGGCAATTGGGGAGAGAAGGATTCGTTTGCTGGTATCTATGGCATGCTCCTGTTCCTCCAAATGAAACAGGTGCGCTCCTCAGCAATACTCTACTGAAATATAGCCCTGCAAATTCGTACAAGCAAGGCAAATTTATGCGTATGGCAAAGCTGGTGAATCAGTCGTGATCATCCTGCCTGATGGATCCTGCCACCACGCCAATTCAGGTTGAGGCGCACTGACGGAGCACGGAGTTCCTATTCCGCGTGGGGTGGCTGGAAGGTCAGCCATTCCCAATCCTGCGAGCTCCACAGCAGAGTTGTCGCTAGCCGGTGGACAAACATTTTTTCGATTTTTCTTTTTTTTCACTGAATAGCTTTTTATATTAGCCTCAGAATTCCTCCCTGCCCTGCTCTCCAATCGGCATCCTGTCCGGCTCCTTTTTCCATACACGGGTCAACCTTCAGAACCAGAACGTGCAACAAGGCGACATCTCTGCACGGCACCCGCTTTATTTGAGAAACCTGCACAGTAACACTCTATGGACCGCTCACACACCAAGCCAGCACGGACCGGAACGGCAAAACCATACAATTCGCATTTTTCCTGAAAGGTTCTGTTCGTGCAACTCTAGCCAAAAGGAGATCGAGATGAGTAACAAGAATCGAATGATAAACGCATTCCGGATTTTTGCCATAGTGATTATGGCTCTGGCAGGGCGAACCCTGTTTGCCCAGTCGGACACTCTGAAAGCCTTCAGCCGTTTTGGCGGCTGGCCGGACGGTTCCGCCATAAAAGGAAAATACGCGTATCTCATCCAGGGCACGTCCCTCAACATCCTGGACATCACCACCGACGAATTTCGCCGCCTCGGTTCGCTGATGTTGCCCGACGAACCTGTGGATATTGTCATCGAGGGCAGCCAGGCCTATCTGTTCGTCGCCGGCAGCGATTCGGCCCTGATGATCGTTGATATCGCCAATCCAGTCGCTCCAAAATTACTCAAAACCATGGCGTTGAAAAGCAAGCGGCCGGTGCGTGGCTGTGTAGCTGCCGGCATGGCTTATCTCGCCCAGGGCGACAGCTTGAAAATAGTGGACGCACAAAACCCATTGACGCCCCGCTTGAAAAGTGCTTCCGCCGTTCCCTGCTTTGACATCGTGGTGCGCCGAAAACTGGCTTTTATCGGCGGACACGACGGTTTGCGCATCCTCAACATCGCCGATCCGGCCAAGCCGGTGCAACTGGGTTTTCTCGCCACCGCCGGGGTTCAGGGGGTTTGTGTCGACAAAGAGTATGCCTATCTGCTGGGCTATCGCACTGCCGAACCCCGCCTGCAACTTACCGTCGTCAGCATCGCGGATTCCACCAAGCCAAAGCAGGCGGGCGAAGCGTCCGCGACGGTCGGCAAAGGCATTTCCACATCCATGCCGGGCCGGATCGCTGTGGCGAATAATCTGGCGTATCTAACCGCCGGCAACAGGCTCTATATCTTTGACGTTTCACAGCCGGCCGTACCGGTCAAAAGGGGAGAGTTGGAAATAACCGAAGGACAATTCCCCGCCTTTCAATCCCTCAATCTTTTGCCGCCTCTGGTCTATGCCGCCATGGGATCCAGCGATCACGGCTTTATAAAGATTGACATCAGCAACAGCGCCAAGCCGCGCGTAGCGGCCGCTCTGATCGAACCATGGGATGTGACGCACTTTTTCATATCCGGGACCAGAATTTACACCGGCTCATCCGAGCGCTTGCTGGTGTATGAATATGCCAATCCCGATCATCCGAAGCTACTCGGCAGCAATACCACCTGGCCGGAACTGTACCGCATCTATGTCGAAGGCCGGCTGCTGTACGGTACGGACATGAAAAATCTTTATGTAATTGATGTAACGGACCCGGCCCGCATGGTGCAAAAAGGAATGTATGCGATTCCGGCAGGAAAAGCACCGAGAGCCATCGTCGTACATGGAACCACGGCCTGGCTGCTGACGATAAACACGGATAGAGCCAAATCACAGTTGACGATCCTGGATATGACCGATCCGGGTTCCATTCAGGTCAAGGGCAGCCTTGAATTCTCCGGTGAAGGCAGAGATCTGGCGGTGCCGGAAACGGGCAGGTTCGCCTATGTGGCGTTCGCAGGCGCCGGCGGCCAGAGGCTGCAGATTATCGACCTCGCCAATCAGGCCAAACCAATGCTGGCCGGTTCAGCCCAGACCCGCGCCATGCCGGCCTGCATCTGGCATGCAGACAGCCTGGTTTATATCGGCAGCAATGGTACAAACCAATCCTGGTATATCGAAGCGTTCAATGTGTCCTTTCCCCAGACACCTCTGCGTGTCGGAGAAACCAGCGGCACCGGCAAAGTCGTGGATCTGGAAACATCAGGCGACCGCCTGTTCGCCAGCATCAGAGGCGGAAGTGTTTACCAATTTCGCCTGTTTTCGGCAGCCGAAATTGTTTTGCTGAAATTCATCACGGAATGCCACTCTCCGGCATCCATTTATATCGGCCTGATGTGGCTGGCAAACCACATGTATGCGTTCACCTGTGACGGCGCCTGGAGCATTGATGGCCTGATCGCCAGCGCCAGCCTGGGAATATACATACAGAATATGTTTCTCGCCTATTTGCCTGTGGAGCAAAGCGACGCGCCGCCCACCTCCATGCAGATCGAGCTGGCGCAAAATTATCCCAACCCCTTTAATCCGTCGACGCGCATCGCTTATACGCTAGCGCACCCGGAAAAGGTAACACTGGAAATCTACAACGCCCTTGGTCAGCGCGTGGCTGTGCTGGTGGACGAACAGAAAAGCGCCGGTGCGCACGAATTTATCTTTAACGGCAAAGGCTGGGCCAGTGGACTGTATTTTTATCGTCTGCAGGTAGGAGAGCAGGTGCGGCTGAAGAAAATGCTGCTGCTGGAATAGACTTCGCTGGTTCATTCAGAGAAAAGGCGGGCTTGGGCCCGCCTTTTTTGTTAGAGGGAACAGGTTCTGAGCCGGCTTGCGGCGGGACATTTCCTTATTCGTTGCGATTCGCTCCGCAACGCATACACATTCTAATACATTGTTTTTTAACTATTGCTGTGGCGATTTTGTCCCTTGATTTTTTTGTAAAATCAGTTATTTTACACAAAGTGTGCTTTTGTCGTGGCCGAAGCGTCTCGCAATAGCGGCATTTTGAGCATGAAACGCTCCACTCGGAAGATGGCAAAGGAGGTCAAGCATGAAACATGGCCTTTTAATAACGCTCTCTCTCTATGCCATAGCGATGGTGTTATTTTGCGCGTATCATATCTCTATAAAAAAGAAGAACCGGGGCGAGGTGGGAACGATTGTGGCAGAATGGCCGGCCAGATTCAATCTTTTTTCACTAACAGGAATTTGGAGCTGGAGCAGAGTGGTCCTTTTCGTCATTCTGGCGCTGGTTCTTGTGATGAACAGCAGATATATCTTTGCAGGGACATTCGCACTCTTGTTCGCTTTCTCCCTTGTACACGAAGGCCTGCTGCAAACGGTGATCGGCTTACACGGAGTGTATTACAATGATAAATTGATATATTGGTCCAGTGTCGCAGCGTATACCATACATAACAGAGTACGATTTAAATATCTTGCCCTGCAAACCAAACATAATGCTAAAGCCATCATGATTCCGCTCAAACCTTCCGAAATAGAAACGATCACACGTTTCATAGAATCGCATTTCACGATTGACGCGACTTTGGATGACAAAGCATCCTGCTGATTTTTATGAAAAGAAAGCTCCTGCTTATAAATAAGCCGCTGCAAAAATGCGAATACATTTTTCCTTTCAAGCGCTTGATCGTAATCATGCCTCGGGCTAAAACGCGATTCCCTGCAGGGGCTCCGGCTTTTCTAATGCAGCAGCCGTGTTGCTGCAGGCCGGTGCAGAGATCGCGCCAGCCAGTTTCAACGAGCCAAACATTTCACACGCCATATCCTTCCCCCTAACTTCAAATTCGAGTTGTTTCGTTCACGACTCCAAATTGAGACTGCGCTATCTCATGGAGCTCGGAGTTCCGCTCTGCGGGGGGGTGGTCGGGCGCTCGGCATGCCAAACCCAACCCACTCTTGGCGGTCTGAAAGATTCGCCCTCCGTTCGATCGTCGGTAATGGAACCGGTAATTTGAACAGATAAAAATCTGCCGGCTTATCTTCACTGATTGCAGGACCTGCTACTACTGGACTGATTTCAGATTCAGCTTCACTCATCGCCAGGTTGAAATACCTGGGCCGGAGATAGCTTTATTGGACAACAAGTAGTGGTGCTAGATAATGCGATACGGATGTTTTGCTTCTATGGCAAAAATAATAAACCGCGCAGTAAGCGAAACCAACTCCCTTTTTGAACATTTTCATTATCATTTTTTAAAAAAGCTATCCACATGCTAATATCATGTTTTTTATATAACGCTGTGGCGATTTTGTCCCTTGCGCGATATAGTCATTTTAATTATGTTTAATAGTAGAAATAATTATCATTCAGCTGTATGGTTGCTCCAGATAATTGATTTCGAATTCACAGCAGATCTCTTTTAGTAGGCAATCGTGAGGCGGTCATGTTTATCAAGAAACTTAAAATCCCATATCTTCTTATTTCAATTCTGAGGATATTGATGGGCGGTATGCTTCTATTTTCAGGCATTGTTAAGCTGCAAACAAGCCGCGATTTTTATGATCTTATTTACAAAATTGGAATTATATCATTTGACTTTTCGATGCTAATCGGCAATTTCATTATTTTTCTGGAAATAATCATCGGCTCAACGTTATTGTTGGGTATATATAGAAGATCCTCCTTGAGAATTGCATTTGCCTTAATTACCAGCTTTTCTCTATATCTGCTTGGAGTAATTGTTTTTGAGCTTGAAGTGAAAGGATGTGGCTGTTTCGGAAGGCTAAGCGAAAACTCTAATCCATACATTGATCTTGCTAGAGATTTTCTAATTTTATTAATCTTGACTGTCCTTTATAAGAGTGATTTACGGCGAGATCTTGTTTCTTTTGATGGATACATTAATAAATTGAATAACTTAAAAATCAAGTAATTATTCTTTTAATATTAGAATATCAAAACATGGCTGATGGTTACCCTTTTATTATTAAAGTCAGCAATCTTCTCTGCTTTCACAAGACTAATAAAAGCTGAAATAGGATTGTAATTTTGAAACAATGCTAACAAATATGAAATAATGAGCATTATTGAACAAAAAGATAAATCAATTATTGTTCAGCATGTCGGAAAAAAGAGTACACGGTTATGGAACATAACAACAAAGTGGTACGTAAGTTTATTGTTTTGGCAATCGCAAGTATTACCATAGTCTCACTTATTTTAAAACAGCACAGCGAGAAGAAAGTTTTTAATTGTCCTGGGGATCGAATCGACTTGAATCAAATGCTTAAATATGGTGAAGCGATTAATTGTGCTAGAATTACCGACAAGTATGGAATGCTATTAGATATGGCTAATTTTAGCAACGAACCGCTCCTGGTTTTATTGGTTAAAGATTATAGAAATAACTTGAAAGCATATAATGATTCACTGCACAAATATCTGAAAGACTATTTAATCAAAAAGCTGCATGTCATATATATCTGCAGTGAGTGCAATGAAAACCCTAAAAATAAATTAAAATTTAGTAACACGATATATTGTGACAATGATCGCAATAGCATGTTTACTACATTCAAGACATTTGGACATACATCAAGCATCATAATTAGTAAAGATCATAAAGTGGTGCTATCAACCGTTTCAATAATGGCGCCAAATGATTTGGCAAAAATATTGAAATATAAAGAGAGCCAAATTTTTTAAAGAGGATATGGTTGTGAAACAATCAATTGTATTTATCATGACCTGTTTACTAGGCCTATCTGCATGCACCAAGAAATCAAAGACGATCACATCTCATGCAGAAACTGTCATCAACTTGGATCAGATTCAGAACAACATCAAGGTCATTAAAAAAGTATTAAAAAAGATATACTCAAACACCTGGTATGAGCAAGATCCTTCGCTAAAGGATCATTTTATCCCTTTTATCAGAAACTTGAACAAAGGTCCGGACTCAACCCTTTTTGTTTTCGATTTTATGAATAAAAGATTAGTCCAGCTGACATATGAAGGAAAATATATACGCTCCATCGGTGGACCCGGGAGCGGACCGGGAGAGTTTGTAGATCCCTCTGAACATACATTTCAAACGAATCAATATCTTTATCTTGCAGACATTTGTGGCTTGAGACTGCAACTTTTTGATCGCAATGGTCGTTACGTTCGAGGTATCAATAACGCCAGCGCAGATGGGGGCTGTTTCGCCGTTGCAGATAATGGTCAAATCATAACAAAACCCAACTCGATGGATGATCCCGGAATGAATTATATGCTTCTAATCCAGGATAGTCTTGGAAATGAAATAAATAAAATTGGCTCTATATCAAAAGACGATGATTTTGTCTTGAAGAGAATCAGAGCATCATACATTGACAGAGAGCCGTTTTGGATAGCTGCAAAACCCGGCCATGAATTCATCTATTGTATTTTTATGATGTATCCAAAAATTTGGATTTATGACTATAACGGTTTATTAATTGAAAAGATACATTTCGAATCAGAAGCCATCCACAAGATACTTAAAGAGTCAGAGATTTTTCGCAAAGAAAGACACGCTAACTTTGGTGGAATACAGCTTTTTCGTGATCCGAATATTTTACAAAACGGTGATTTGTTGTTAACTTTATTTACTCAGGGCAATTTACAGATTTCACGCAAGGCTGATAGAACAATCACTATAAGCAAATATCAGCCAAGTTTGGCGGACTCTATGGACAAAACAACTAAACATATTCAATATATCCAAATGAAATCAATTGATAATCATTATGTTGCTTACGATATCAGTTCAATATTTGTTGAAGAACGCTCACCACAACAATGACTTCATAATAGTAGTTGTCAACTAACAATCATAACAAGGAGAGCTGAATATGAATCGTTCAATTTTTATTAAAAAAGCAGCTATGTCAGCAATACTTCTCCTGTCTGCCGTTAACCTCACCACTACATCAAAAAATGATGGGACCATTACTGGCAAAACGATTTCTCTTCGACTTGGCATAATTCAAAATTCAGCACATGCCGCACGCAAGGCGTGGGTTTGGACTTCTTGTGGAGGCGTGGACAATCTTTGCCCGTACTCTATAATCGGGTGTGGTCCATGTGATGCTTCCGGCTATGCTGCAAGAAATGGCATTTGCAGATGGGTTTGCTATTGTAACATAGACAACGGCTCATGGAGTTATGGTAGCGGTGATTGTCACATCAGCACCATCTATTGATGGTAAGCAGAGCAGCTTACAAATCACGCGTAGATTTGGATTTTTTAGTAAGAACGGCTGTCTTTAGTGCCTTTTGCTGCAGCGGTTTCGATATCGGCGGCTATGGTGACGAAATCGAAACCGCTCATAAGCGCATTTGCTTAAATAGAATGGAATTCCCACTGGCTGTGTTAACAGGGTGGAATGCCAACCTCACATTGGTGGCTTTATCACTTTTAAACTGCTATAAAATGGTACCAGAGTTCTGCAATCCTGCTGAGCTGATCCAGTATGGGTAGAAATACCATTGGAAGACAGCAATCGCGTTACTGCCGTGCAGAGAATAGGCAGGGCCAGCCGAATTCAACATGCCACACGCCGCCCTTCAAGCAATCGCCGATAATAATGTCAAAGAATTTTGACTCATTCTATCGAGATGCGAACAGCTTGGATGTATCCAGGCAGAATTTAAGCCAGCAAAAGTCATTCTCGAACATTCGCCATGTTCGCGGTCCATCAGTTATTGACTGGACTCGCTTGCAGATTGTTCTCCTATCGGCCGGCCATAGACGCACCATCACGCCAGGGCTCCTATCTCGGCTGGGAAATCGTCAAGCGAAACCATCGTCCGGATTCAAATCATATGGGCTCTTTACCTCTTTGGGCTGGGTTGCCCGCAGGGCATGGCTATAGATCATGGTGGTGCGTACATCGTTGTGGCCGAAAAGTTCTTGAATGGTGCGAATGTCATAACCGGCTTTGAGCAGATGGGTGGCAAAGCTGTGCCGGAACGTATGCGGAGTGGCGTTTTTGACGATGCGAGCCTGAGCAGCAACGGTTTTGACCGCTTTTAGTACATGGGTTTCATGCAGATGATAACGGCGGTACGTTTTGTCTGACGGCACCAGCGTCATGTGTTTGGCTTGAAAGCAAAATTGCCAGGCAAATTCGCGAGCGCTGTTTTTATGTTTTTCCTCCATCAGATCCGGCATGAACACGCCATGCAATCCGGCTTCCAGGTCGCGCTGATAAAGCTTGTCCAAACGCTCCAGATGACCGGTCAAATCCGCAAGTATCTTTTTCGGCAGCAATACCTTGCGAAATTTGCCGCCCTTGCCGAAAATAGTGACGATCCCTTCCTCAAAATCGAAATCACGAACGCGCAGATTCAGCGCTTCATTCAAGCGCAGGCCGCAGCCGTACAACAACTTGACCAGCAGGTTGTAGGGGTAATCCAGATTCTTTATAATGGCGTCGATCTCTTTGCGGGATAAGACAGCCGGAACATATTTCGTTTCTTTAGCCCGAGACACGTCGGAAAAATCGCCATACTCTTTTTTCAGGACATGGCGGTAAAAGAATAACAGCGCATTAAAGGCCTGGTTTTGGGTAGAAGCGGAGACTTGCCTTTTCACCGCCAGCCAGGTAATAAACGATTTAGCATCCTGTGATTCCAGAGATGGCGGTTCCTTGCTCCTCACGAATGCCTGGAATTTGCTAACCCAAACACGATAGGATTTCAGAGTTTTAGGGGAATAGTGACGCAGCTTGATCGCTTCAGCCAGACGATTAAACTCGTCCGCCCAACTGCCGGATTTGCATTGAGAGGCTTTGGGCGCCGTAGCCGGCTGGTTTGAATTTGCCGAAGGAGCGCTCGCCATAGCAGGTGGTGTGGATTGTTTGCGCTCCGAAACCAACTGCAAGAACGATTTGACAGCTTTTTCAGCTGCACCTCTTTGTGCATCGGACTGCTTTTTCTCCGCGAGTTTTTTGAGAAATGGGGGCAGACTTGCAGCTGCTGAAGCGGGGTGATGATATTTGCTGCAGAAATCAAGTTGCCCCTGGGACTTGTTCTTTATTATAATACTTGCCTTTCAATGAAATCTATTGTACTTTCTAATGTACGCCTTATTTTACAATTTAAAGTACAAAGGAGTTAACCTTATGTCCAGAATCCAATTAGATGAAGATATTCATCCTTTGTCGGAATTTCGTGCAAATGTAGCTTCATTTATCGAAAAAGTGCGTGAAACCAAACGGCCTGTCGTTATCACCCAAAGAGGCAAAAGTGCAGCAATTCTTCTCGACGTCGCTGAATACGAAGCCCTAATGCAGAAAATTGAACTGCTTTCAGATATTCATCTTGCCGAAAAACAACTCGCGGACGGGCTCGGCATTGATCATAAGAAAGCAAAAACAATTGTTAAATCAAGGCAGCATAGATGAAAATTATTTGGTCGCCTTTAGCTATCGAGCGAATAAATGAAATAGCTGATTATATCGCAGAGGAAAGCCCAGAAGCTTCCATTAAGCGGATCGACGATGTCTTCAGCAAAGTTGAAAGAATTGAAGCATTTCCCTTAAGCGGACGTCCTGTCCCTGAAATAGATCGTTCAGATATTCGGGAAATTCTTTTTGGTAATTATCGAATTATATATCGAATCTTAAAAAATGAAGTTGATATTCTTACCGTTCGACATTCTAAGCAAAAATTACCTAAAAAAGAGAAATTCAAAGGTAGGATTTGATTTTGAAGATGCTAACAGGGGTATAACACAGGCATTAACCGGATACCGCCTCCCCTCCCTGTTCCCAACCACCTCGGTACCGGTTATGCTCGCGTTGGCATCCTTAAAGCATTTCTTATCTAAAGCACTTGCAATCTGCCAAGATTTTGTGTATCTTCTATGTAGATACGCAACTAACTATAAGGACAAAAATGGAAACAAAAATTCAAAAATGGGGAAATAGTCTCGCTGTTCGCTTGCCAAAAGCATTTGCGGAACAAACTGGAATTGAGAATGGCTCGGATGTCCAAATCTCGATACAGGATGGAAAAATAATTCTCGTTCCAGTCAAAGATCGTGCTAAATTGCTTGATGCTTTACTAGAAAAAATTGACGAATCCACAGTTCACAGCGAAATCAGTTTTGGCAAACCAGTTGGAAAAGAATTGTTATGAACTATGAACCTGATCGTGGCGATATTATTTGGATTATGCTAAATCCTCAAAGAGGTCATGAACAAGCAGGGCGTCGTCCTGCGATCGTTCTCTCCCCGTTAAAGTATAATTCGAAAACAGGTCTTTTAATCTGTTGTCCAACGACTTCTCAAGAAAAAAAATATCCTTTTGAAGTTAAAATCCCAAACGGTTTTCCTGTTTCCGGGGTTATCCTTGCGGATCAAATAAAAAATCTTGATTGGCAAGTACGTGAAGCGCAATTTGTTTGTAAAATGCCTATCTCAGTAATAGAACAGGTCATCGAGAAAATTTCACTGCTTTTGCAAATTTAAATTCAGCGCTCAGGAACCAGGTGCCAACAATCACCTGCAACGGATGCGCAGTTCTGTGCCGCGTTTAAAAATTCTCTAGTTTTCGAATTTTATCTGGGATGCGCATGATATTTCTCCGGTGCGCACCGTTGAGGGGTTTTGGGGTTGGCAGTACCTGGTGACAGAGGAGACTTATGATAAAAGTTTTTTTGAGTGATGAACGGCGAGTATAGCGATAGTATCCGATTCAATGTCGATTTTATAGACGATTCTATATTGACCTTTGATTATCTCTCGAATACTTTCATCCGAAAACTCGGGTACGATTCTGCCCATACGGGGGTAATCGCCAAGTTTCATGACAGATGTCTTAATTTCAGTGGCCCAATTAAGTGCAGCTTTCGGTTTATCCTTTGAAATATATTTTACCGTATCGATCAAATCTCTTTGAGCGCCTTTTGAAAAAATGATTTTCACAAGTACCTCGCTCAGCTTAATATCTGATCGATCTCGTCAAAGACATCATCGGCAGGCACAGTACGACCTTCACGGTAATCTTCAAGACCGAGAGTAACTTTTCTCATAAAGTCTATTTGATCTTGCATTTCCTGGTATTTTTCAGCATCCATAATCACAGCTGCACTCTTGCCATGCTGGGTTAAAATTATGGGCTTCTTATGAATACTAATCTCTTCCAGGTATTTTTTGATATTGTTGCGAAAATCGGTCAGGGGAGTGATGTTTCTAATGTCAATATTGTACATAAAAGATCCTTTATTAGGGCGTTATAATGTACGTAATTATGCTGTTTCGCACAAGGTATTTTTTCTGTTTTCGTGCGTCTATCTGAATACTATGCCAATCGGGTAAGGGCGAGGCTCTCCCTCGCCCTCCCCATACCACCGGACATGCGGGACCGCATCCGGCGGTTCAATACAGGATGATCTCTCATCTAATGTAAAAGATCGTTCTTTCACATCAACCAGGCTGGCGGTTATCTCTGCGCCGCTCGGACACCCTCGGTCGAGGGTGAATGTCCGATATCGAGCAGGATAGTGCTCCTCCTTGACCATATTGTTCCGGCCTTCACCATGTCCTGATTATTAGATCAGGCGTTCGGCTACTATGCCATCTGCTGACTTTTGCCGAATTATCGCGCATGTTACCATACGCGCTGCTGTGTTCCTCACTTTCGGGTGCTATCCTCTTTCGTGTCCCTTGCGGCTCGTATGACCGATAGCTGTCATACGCCTGGGCCTTGATAGACCGGTTGGGCCCTTACCGGTTCTTACGAAAATGATAAACATCGCTCATTCGGCAGATCTCCCCGGATAAGATCATGAACTTTCGCGCCGCAACCGCGCCATTTACCGTACCCAACTCGGATCACCG
>CAZISM010000079.1:20273-25384 GCA_964541895.1 uncultured Cytophagia bacterium | reverse complement strand
GCCTGTTCGATGTCAAAACTGATCTCTGCTATCGTGCGAGAGCCCAGGACGATTCGATGCAGCCATTTGGCGCCGGCGCTATAACCGTGCACGTTCATACGCCTTTTTCGCCAGACAACAGGAAACAAAACCCAGCACGCAGATACCCAGGCCGGGCCAGGTGAGCAAGCGGGTGGAGACGGCATCAGTTGCGCCGAAATAGTTTTCCGTCACGATGAGAAACAAAAAAGGCAGCACCGTCACACCCAGTAAAAGAGCCAGCAGCAGCGAAGACCACAATATCCGGCCGGAAAAAGCAAGCAGCTGTTTTTGCTTTTGATCGTCGGTCCAAGCAGTAGATTGCAGGACAGCCAGCGAGTCGGTCATGAATCGCTGCATGACGGTCACTCTGCGTTTAACAGGCAATACGACGAATAGCCACGCAGACATCGCGCTGATGATAAAGATAATCAGATAACTCATTCGCTTTTCTTGAACAGGGATTTTAAAAACCGCAGGGCCTTTTTAACAGGATACCATACGATGGCAATGAGCGAAAGCACAAAAGCCGACAGAATGCCGATAATAACCGCTATCATACCTCCGCCCATACCCGGGCCGACATACAGCAGTGTTAACATGAAACAAAAATGCATCAACATGCTTACTCCTCCCTGGTGCGTATAAAAGTCAGTCGGCTGAATTCCTCTTCGGTCAGATACCGGTTCCATCCGGTCATGCGCAGACGTTTTTTATTAATACCTTCCACATAAACCCACAAGACCTTTCCATCGTCGCCCAGCAAGGAGCGGCCTTCATTGGTATCCTCCACAAATATACGGCCGTCAGCCAAAATCCTGGATCGACCCTGCGTTCTGGTTTTGATGGCCAGGGAAGCAAACAAGGTATTATAAGGCGTTAACAAGGACTTTCGGCTGAAATCGTAAACGTACTGTATGTTGTGGCCGTCTACAAAGACGTCATCGGCATCAGGGTAAAAGGCTTCCATGACGTTATTTCCGAATATGCCGATTTTAGTAGAGTCCACAATGCACACGTCGTGCTGCCGCAGCCACGGCCCATTTTGCTGCCAGATAATTTTGCCTGTTGAAGGACGGTAGAGCAAGATCATATTCTGATTGCGCAGGCTGAGGAATAGATCCCCCTTCTTCCAATAGTGCGAGTCTGCCAAAACCGGTTCAATATCGTTTAGATGGATGTAGTCGAGATAGCTTTGCATCCGATAGCTGGTGGGACAGATAAAAAATTCGCCTCGATTATAGCCGTTTTCCATCAGAATTTCAAAAACCGATTTTTGATAAAGCACTCGGCCATCCTCGGGGGACAGCTGAACGATCACGTCATCGGTTAGTTGATACTTGTCTGCATTCCGGCCGTCATCATTGTAGCTGCAGATCCAGACCTTCCCTTCCTCATCCAGTTCCACAGAATGGTGACACATGGCCTTGTGGATCCAGACGATGCGGCCGTTTTGGTCGATTTTGAATATGGCGCCAACCTGAAAAATAAGCGAGCCGTCGTTCATTAGCAGGGGATGGATCAGCAACGTGTTGGATCTGACATAGCCGAGTTTTGCCTGTGCATGCACTCTTTCATTGATCGACGTATTGGCTGCGTCAAGGATGGCCTCGATATCCGGAACCCAGCGGTGCAGAACACGGCCGTCGCGAACCCGTACCAGTTTCACCACCGCCTGGTCAAGCCCGTCGTCCCAGGCAGAGACCAGCAGATAACCGTTTCGCCCCCCCTGCACAGGTCCATAGGTAAATCCGCTTGCCAGTGAAAATATATTATGCTTCTCCAGAGGCCGCAACGCGTTCGGATCGAGCAATTGCGCGAGATTTGACGGCAATTCCATCAAGAACAGAACGACCGCTCTGGTCCGGCCGGTTATCCGTTTACCTCCTTCCAGGACATGCCGGGTGACCCCCATAGACACAACGATAGCAATAAAGAGAAACCAAAAGACAACCAGCGCAAGCCGAAACGTTCTCATTCAAGGTCCCAAGTTTTTCGCCATGGGATGCCATGGCCGGTCAAAACGGCGCTATCGTTTCAATTTTTCCAGGACTATTTTTTTCAGATAGAGATAATCAGAAAGCCGTGACACTTCACAGAGCATGAGGCACACGACGGCACCCATCAGCAACTGGCTGAACAGCATCAGCACCGGCGCAAGAGAAATGAAACGGCTGGCGATAAAAACCATACCACCCGTAGCACCGGCTACGATGAAAGATGGCAAGACATCCTTGGCCTGTTCCAGAGTTGGATAATCGATGAATTTTCCGGTATAATAGCTGTTTAGCAAATAGCCGGCCAGGGCGATCACGATCATCCCCCAGAGCATATGGCGAATGCCGTAGAAAATGCCGACGACAATGATCGGAGTCGCCAGCGCCTTTTTAATGACTTCCAGACGCAGATGAATATCGGAACGGCCCAGCACCTTGAGCAGATTCAAGTTCAGTACATTAATCGGATAAAACATGCCGGAGAAACACAAAAGCGTCAGAAACTCGGACGCCGGCAGCCACTGCTTTCCGATGAGTGCCATAACCAACGTGGGGGCGACAGCGGCCATCCAGATGGAAACAACAAAAGAGAGCAACATGGTGCTTTTGATCAACTTTTTGTAGCCGGTCTTTAATTGAATCGGCTCATCCCGCAGGGTGGCCAGCACCGGATAGGTGACTCTCTGGATGACGCTGGTAATGTTCTGGGTCGGCAGATTTTTAAACTGCTCGGCTCTGGTGTAAAATCCGAGATGTTCCGCAGAATAATACTTGCCGATAACAAGATAGTAGACATTCCGATAAGCCGTGTTCAAAAGTTCCGCCAGCAGCAGCCTGGAGCCAAATCCGAACATGTCCCGGAAAGATCGTGTATCGAACGTCTTCGTCGGTTTCCAACGGTTGCCCAGGTGCAACAGCACCACGGTGCAGATATTTTTGCTCATCATCTGCCCGACCAGGCTCCACACTCCGCAATGAAACAGTGCCATGCCGATTCCGACAAAACCAGAGAAGGTGCTGGAGACGATGGATATTTTGGCCTGCAATTTAAAATTGATCCGCTTGACCAAAATGGTTCGCTGAATGATGCCAAAAGAATTGATAATCAGATTAAAACCCAGCACCCGGATCAGCAAAACCAGTCTGGTTTCATTTAAAAAATAACTGATGGTGCCGGCCGCGGCAAACAGGATGAGATAACAACTCAAACCTACCGCCAGATTATAGTAAAAGGCCGTACTATAGTCCTGTTGCGTGCAATCCTTTTTTCGAATCAGCGCCTGGCTGAAGCCACTGTCGATAAATGCATCGGAAACGGCAATAAAAATCATAATCATGCCGATCAGGCCATATTCGATGGGCGACAACAGTCTGGCCAGGATAATCCCGATAATAAAGTTTATTCCCAAATACGAAAAATTATCAATAATACTCCAGGTAATGCCGGATATGGTCTTTTCTCTAATGGACATCGGTTGCGGGAATTCCTGTTTGAACCGGAACTGCTTCACCCATCTTCACGGCCCGTTGTCAATAACGCACTGGCAGCTCAATTTCCGCTTGATTTTGAGAAGCTAAATATATACTTTTAACAGCAGAATTTCAAGTGCTGTTTTTATTGGGCAGCTGAATGACGGGCTAAAAAGCGTTCGTTCGCTGCCCCTTCATAGCTATAGGCCGCCCTGCACGCCCGATACCACCAGATCACAATCACGGCTTTGCACAGATGATGACAACTCTTACAACTCCTGCCGTCTCCGTTATCATGCCGGCTTTTAATGCGCAGCGCTTCCTGCGGGAGGCGGTGGAGAGCATTTTGGCGCAAACGCTTAAAGAATTCGAATTTTTAATTCTTGATGACGGCTCGACCGACGCCACCTGGTCCATCCTCCAGAAATATACACAGCAAGACCGTCGCATCAGACTGTTCCAGCAGGAGAATAAAGGTGTGGCGGCGTCTTTGAATTTTCTGATCAGCGTCGCGGCCGGCGATGCATTGGCGCGGATGGATGCAGACGACATCAGCCACCCGGATCGATTACGCCGGCAGGGTGTGTATTTTCAGCAGCACCCGGAAGTGGGTATTGTGAGTACGGCTCGCCTGTCCGTAGCGCCCAACGGGTTGACCTATTGTTATTCCTGTCCGCCTGAAAAAAAAGACGATCTTGCAAAGCTGCTCTACAACGGCATCAATCCCATCACGCACGGATCCGTTATGATGAGAAAAAGCGTGCTCATGTCCATGCCGGAACAGCCCTATCGATTGAATCGAGAGCTCGAATTTGAAGACATGGACCTTTGGAAAAGACTGCTATCGCGTACCGCGTTTGCGGTTCTGCCGACACCGCTCTATTTCAAGCGACAATACAGCGGGGCGCTGACCTTTCGCTGGAGCCAATACGAATATGAACAGCAGCGCTTCGATGACCATGGTGTTCCCGGTCTCAAGTCGGATATCAAGGTCGCACACGTTCTAAAAAGCAAAGCAAATGAAAATGCCGGCTTCAATAGCTATATCAATGCGATCGCTCTAATGACCAACAAAAAATATCTTAAAGCTTCTCTGCATTTCCTGCAGACGCTGCGCCATGGAGACAGCCGTTACCGGATCAAGAGCCTTTTCTTCGGACTCTTGGCTTTGTCTGGTCCGTTGGGCTTGTTTATCTTTCGCAAGGTCATGAACAAGCCGGGGCGGCATTTTCGCTACTAACATTGACAATATCAGAACCAGCACATCAGGTTACCATGGTCACGGGCAAAACGTGCATCCTCTTCATGACTCATCACCTGAATTCCTTTATTCTTAAAGAGTTCGACAAGCTGAAAGAATGCCGCTATTTCGGCTATGACGTCAAGCTGTTCTATGACAATTCGAAAAACGATTTTCCGTTTAAAAAGTTCAAAGACGAACAAGAGTATGCGCTGTTCACCAGGGCGGACATCGAAAAAGCCTATAGCATGGTTCCCTTCTGGAAAGGCAATCGAAATCCCTTTTACGGTAATCTGCTGTTTCCCATATTGTCGTTCGCCGCGTACAGGCCGTATGACTTTATCTGGCGCATCGAATTTGACGTTCGGTTTTCAGGCAAGTGGGTG
>CAZISM010000079.1:0-20173 GCA_964541895.1 uncultured Cytophagia bacterium | reverse complement strand
AAATGGCTCTCATACCCCATAATCACATCCATAAAACGGCTATCCCGGTATCGGGATACCTGGCGTCTTTATTCCTAGCGAACACATTTCGCGCAAAAGCCTTTCTCGCCTTTTTAATAAACGACAAAAACAATCGCTTCCGTATAAAAGCCGGAATGTACTTGGCCTGCTCGTGTTTCGTCACCCCCGTACACGACGAGTGCGACCCGGGTGCATGCGAGTGCTGATCGCCAGGCAGACTATCGTTCCCGAATAGCCTTGAGAATCCTTTTCACTTTTTGTTTCGCTTGCAGGGGATGCAGAAGGTAATAAGCTCTGCCCCAGCTGCTACGCTGGTAAGAGTGTTTGGCGCTTTCCAGGAAATGGTGCATTAAAGCGGCATGTTGATAGTTGGTGGCTATGTTGAATTCTTTGCATAGAAACAATGTATTCTCATACCACTCCCGGCGCGATTTTGCCATAATCGTCGTAATGCCGCCGGGATGGCGGCGATAGACACTCATAACTTCATTCAAATATCCCAAAGGTCCAAAGTGCGCACACCACAATCTGAGCACACGATCCGCATACACGATCTTCCGACGCCACTCCGGAAGTGTGTTCAGGATGGCCGCTCTACCCAGCAGGCTGGCTGATGGCAGGGACGTCAAATAGATTTCCTCGAACGGCAAAAGTTGTGACAAGGGACGATGAAAATAGAATCGAACCGCCTCATGCGCTTTATTGATCACAAAGGCATTATGAAAACACAAGGGGACCTCGGGGTGTGCCTCCATGAATTCCACCTGCTTTTGCAATTTCAGGGGATCGATCCAATAGTCGTCGCCTTCGCACACAGCATGATACTTGCCTCGGCAAGCCTGCTGCACACGCATTGCGTTACTCATAAGACCTTCTTCACGGGGTGTTTTCAAGACCTGCAGTCTGTCAGGATATTTTCTCTGATAATCCAGTACGATGTCCTGCGTCCCGTCGCTGCTGCTATGATCACCGACAATGATTTCAACCGGGAAATCGGTGCTCTGCATGAGTGCGCCTTCAAGGCACTGGCGGATGTAGGGTGCTTGATTGTAAGTAATGATACGAACGCTGACTAAAGGCGTCATGGCAGGATCACCTCCATAATAATATGACAAAGGGAAAAATGAGAAGATTATGACACATGGTAGATTTGAAAGGACCAGGCAGGAGGGATCGAGGGGAATTGTACTTGAACGGCATGACGGTTAACGCGTCATAATTCCCAGAGTGTGAGCGAAAGCCCAACGCCTCCACACAGCTCTCGAGCGTCCATCCAGCACACCCAGCTCTGTAAATGAGAAAACAGCTTCATGCGGGCGCCAAGATTGACATTGCGCGCATCGGATTCGGCCATCACGACCAGTTCCTTGCGCAAAAACAATTCCACACCACCGAATGGACCAACGAGATAGTTTTGTTTGGCCGGCAGCCAATCCGTCCCATAGCCAAAATGAACGACAAGTTGATGCAAAAAGGTCGGCTTGAACGATTTGGTGGCAACGGCATAGAGAGCGGCAAAATTTTCAGGGAGTTTTCGGCCTGGCTTGGCCAAGCCCAGCAGCTTAAGGTTAAAAAAGTCATGGCTGCCGATCGCAATCGCCGGTATGCGCCTGGTTTCCGGACAGAGCCGCAACTTTACGCCGGCCGAACGATCACCTACGTGCAACGGCCGATCCGGCAGTTTGTCCGGTTTTACAATGGCAAACGAGGCTTCGAAAAAAGGGGTAAAGGTGAGTGCCGCATAATAGACTGACTTGGCCGCTGGATAGAGCTTGTAACCATACATGGTCGGAATGCGGGAAAAACCGACTGCCACTGTGGCATCGCCGGCCAGCGTGGCCGTGGGCACAACGATCATCCCGCCATAACCCAGCAAAGCGCGGGAAGACTGGGCCCACAAAGCCGGTGTGGTGACCAGGATGCTGAATAGAAGCGACATTATAGCTGATGCGAAAGGAAGAGAATTCTGATGCGGTGTGAGGGGCCGGTACACATGGTGATTCTGCATGACGCGCTCCTGCTGCCCTAATCATACATTCGTAAACGGCATCCTATAAAAACGGGTAGTTTGCATGACGCAAACTACCCGACATAATTGGAATGGCTAGTAACTCAATTCTAGTTACCTACGATTACCCCTGTATTATGGGTGTAGGGTATCTCTCTCCAGATTGAACAATAGTCGACAAGCGTCTCACCGTTAACGACGGCTGTCGTTTTTACCAATAGCCGGGTTCCCCAGGAGCCGATGTTGTACAATATGGTGCACAAGGTGCCGTCGGCATCCGTGGTTCCACCGCCACTCGAATACGCACAGTAGCCCTCTTCAGTCTTGAAGGTAATGGATGCCCCGGGAACGGGCTTCCCATTTGAATCGAGCACCAGCACGCATAGGTTGGTTTGGTTTATTTTCTGAGCGAGAAAATCGCATTCGGCGGCGACGATCAGTTTGTACTTTTCTGCCATTTCGTCACACGTAATGGTAAAGCCGACCTGGGGGCCACCATCGAGAATATCGGTACCCGGGTCGTACTTGCCATTGCGACCGATATCCACGATCACATCATAACTACCCGGCCATAGGCGGATCGGTTGGCCGTCGCTGGCTTTGCCTTGACCGCGCAGCGGCGTTAAAGCCAGGCTTCCGGACAGTGGATTAACCAGACACTGGATCGGCATTTCTGTGGCGCTTACCGTTTCAACATCGATCAGGACATCTCCGGCTTTCCAGGAATCCTTATGAACTACCACATAGAGCGCCGCCAGCTCGGATGCCTGTTTGGGTCTCTGCCCCGGTTCGGCTTTAGCCCAAATAGCATCCAGGCAGGTAAACAGGTTTTGATGGATACCGCTGGAATTGCAGGCGACTTCAGCAATGATATCGGCAGCGGCGGCGGTTGTCTGCACTACAAGCCCAACCAGTTGGCCATCGCTGACGGCATCACCAGCCCCGAATTCACCGAATGGGGCCACATCGGCGACAACGTCATAATTACCGGCTAACGCACCGGCCCAGACCATCGTGTTCGGCAACGTGCCGTCTGCTTTGGTGGTAACTTGCTCGACAACGCCGGTCTGATCGGCAAGCACATCGCCGTTATTATAGACATCCTTGTCAAGAACGAGGTGGAGCTTAACCTGGCTGCCGGGCGCAAAACCAGCACCCGTCATGTATACAGCGCCGCCCAACGGCACCGTGGCAAATGCGAAAGAGCCGTCCGATTTGGAGACCCAAGCCGCAGGTGTGGTGCCCCGCGTATTGCTTACTCTAAAATTTTTCGCCACGATAAGCCAGGGTTTATCCTTGCTGGCCTGCTGAATGCGAATGGTGTAATTGCCTTCCTCATTGATCGGGTAACCGTTCGCGGCCACGCCAATACAGTACCAAACCGGGATTTTGGCAATTTTGCCTTCACTGTCCGTAAAGACCACCAGGCGACGCAGAATCTTTTTATCCGACAGGCGAACCACCTCGATGGCGGTTTCCCATTGTGGCCACAAATCTCCCAGAGACATAATGACCGTCTCATAGGGATAAAAAGTCGTTTTCTCAACACCAACCGAGTTGAAGAGCGACGAATTCTGCGCTGCAGGCAGAGTCGAGGATAACACAGGTTCATTAACCTGCCGAACGTTGCAGCTCAAAATCAGGGCACACCCCATCAAGAGAAGCGCAACTAGCGTGTAATAATTTCGTTTCATACCTACCTCCTGTAAATGGGTATGGTTATTTGGTATACTTGTCAACTGTTTTCCACCATCCGATATTGTTTCTGATATAGCTGGTTATCAGTTTCTTTTGAAAATCGATCAGCTCAAAACCGCTGGAGACCGACTGGCCGGTGTTCATGGGAACGTCGTAGGTAATGGTTTCGCTGGTCATGCGGTAATTCCAATTATAGGACGTCGGCCAATTCAGGCGAACTCTTCTTGCGGCTGTTTGTCGCATCGGCGAGAGCGGAACTGTGAGTCGAAATCCACCGAACTTGTCCTTATTGGTCCGCGCCGCATATAATCCTATTTTAAAATCACCCAAAGCCCGGGTCACGTCCATCAGCCAGCCGTGGTCACCCATCAGATAGTCGGCGTACTGCACCCCGATGGAAAAATCCAACCACGGCAGAAAATAATAAACAAAGGCCCGGTCCGTTCTTACGGTTTCTTTCGAGTACTGCCACTCTTTATTCTGGTACAGCAACAATCCCGTATAATCCAGTCCTGCGCCGACCCAGAACCGGCGATTCAGCAGAAAAAAACCCACGTCGGAAGAGATGCCGTAACGTGTCGGTTCAAAGGCGCCGACGCTGATATTCACAAGGCCGTTTTTGAAAAGTCGGACGACCTGATTCAACGACAGGCGGGATAGCCGTACCTCCTTGGTGTACAAGCCGATTTCATCGTACACCGGAACGATCGCCTGCATGCGCAGAGCAGCGCCCGGCCAGAGTTGGCTGGAAAGCTCTGGAATAAAATAACCGTAAAATTTGAATGAATCCTCATAATTGCCGAGCTGGATGGTATGACCCGGTGCGACGGTAAAATCAAGTTTGTGAAAGGAGGAGGATGCCCTTCGTTCACGGTCCGCCGGGATCTGCGGGCGTTCCTCAATGAGCAGACGGTCGGCAAATTCGCGAGCGCCGGTTTTTCCCGCCATAAAATCACGGTAATCCGCGCTCTGCACCCGTATGGCGCACATCGGGAGGCCGCGATGGAGCGGCACCAGAACCAGCTGAAAGTTATCCTCCGTAGCAGCGATCACGATTCTCGCGATGACACCGGCGGCCACCAATTCGTTGCGCAGAATCCTGTTTTCGTATTCTACATACAACGTGTTGCCGGCCCTGGTGAGGCAGACGTTCTCAAAGCCGTTGTTCAAAATCGAATGGCGGGCCAGAGTGGCAAAAGAGTCATCGGAGAAATGTGTTCCAGGCGCCGCAAGGGCTCCGCCCATCCCAAAAAGGAAAAAGACAAAAGCACATACGCGCAACAGTCGCCATGGGCCGTGCGAAATCTTCATTCTTTTGATAAACGTTGAAAAGAGAAAGTGGCTTGAGCTGAGGTGGCAGGCTAAAGGTGCATGTGTCGGCACGATAATGATTTGTCTCATAATAACCATTTCCAGTTAGAATGTCAAGCTATTTTTAAGGATTTTTGTCTTAAATTTTAAATTACCCCTAAAGCTGGGCGGTGGGAACGATCTCCATCAGACCTTTCCTGATCCGGACATGATCCGCCGCATGAGCAGCCTGCAACAGCGATTCCAGAACGGACGCCGTAAAACCGTGCCTGCGTGCCAGCGTATTGGTCACCCGCATAATCTTGGGAAAAGCTGTGGGCTCGGGTTTTTCCTCCCCGCTCCATAATTCTTCGAACATTTTTTCTCCTTCTCGCAAGCCTGTGATTTTTATGGGGATGTCAACGTCGGGCTCAAAGCCGGACAGCACGATCAGGTGTCGCGCCAGGTCATATATCTTGACAGGCTCTCCCATATCCAGCACAAAGATTTCGCCGCCTTCTCCGATACCGCCGGCCTGCAGCACCAGCTCAACCGCTTCCGGGATGGTCATAAAAAATCGTTCAATATCCTTACTGGTGACCGTCACCGGACCGCCATCTCGGATCTGGTGTTCGAACAGGGGTACGACGCTTCCCTGGCTGGCCAGAACATTGCCGAACCGCACCACAATATGTTTCATCGTCTTGCCGTTTTGAAACGCGCAGTACAATTCAGCCACACGTTTGGTGGCCCCCATGACACAGGTCGGATTTACCGCTTTGTCGGTCGAGATCAGCACAAACCGGTCACTGCCGGCCGCGGCCGCCGCCCGGGACACGTTCATGGTACCGGCGATATTGTTGAGCACGGCTTCATGTGGGAACCGTTCCATGAGCGGTACATGTTTGTACGCCGCGGCGTGAAAAACCATATCCGGCCGGTGCTCCATTAAAACATGCTCCAACCGATCATAGTTTCTGATGTCATTGACGATACATACCCGCTTGAGCTGCCGGTTCTGGATGCGGCCGACCTTGTATTCCAGATCAAACAGATCGCTCTCGGCACGGTCCAGCATGATCAGGGTGTCCAGATTGAGCTGCGCCAGCTGGCAACTCAATTCCGAACCGATAGATCCGGCCGCGCCGGTCACCAGAATTCGCTTGCCGGCGTAATGCTCCTGAAAAAAGCCTGCATCTTTGACATCCGGCGTTCGTTCCAGCAGATCCTCTATTTTCACTTTGCGCACCTTGTCCAAAGTGACTTCGCCGTTGATTAACTCTTTGGTGCCAGGCAAGGTGCGAAAAGGAACACCGGCCTCTTCACACAATTTTACAGCCCGTCGCATCTGCGAGGCGGTGGCTGATGGAATCGCGATGATGATTTCGTCTACTTTTTTCGCTTTAACGATTTGTGGAATGGCTGTAAGCTCGCCTAAAACCGGAATCTGATGAATACGGTCACCGCGCAAGCCAACGGCATCATCCACAAAACCGACCGGTTTGTACAGCAATTCATGATCGTGCAGGATCTGCCGCACGATCATCTCCCCGGAATCGCCGGCCCCGATGATAAGAATTTTCTTATACGGCTCATTGAAATGAGGCCAATAAATCAGCAACACCGTATAGAGCAGGCGTACGCCGCCCAGGGTAAAGACCGCCAGGAACCAAAAGATCAGCAGGATCGAGCGGGGCACCAGAGCCGGAGAAAAAATCAAAAAACCCAAAAAAACGACCAGGATGCCGATGGTATCGCCCAAAACGATGGCGACAAGGTCGCGAACGGACGAATAGCGCCACATGCTTTTGTAAATGCCCGAGGACATCAAGATAATGCCGAACACAGCCAAGACCATGGGCAAAGAGGAGACCAGGAGCCTGCGTATATCCGCTTCGAGCTGACCGTCGAACCGCAGCCAGAACGCCGCATAATAGGAAGCGGCGATCAAGCCGAGATCGACGATGATTTTCGCCGAACGTCGGGTCTTGGAGTCCAGATTATATTTGGCCAATTCCAGACCAGCCATGCTAAATTTCCCGCGCATCATTTTTCGGCATACACTCCAGTGAGGGTTTGTAGGGGTGACGGGACCTCCGCTCTCTTCTCATAGCAGTGCTGCAGTACTTGCACAACCCGCATCAGGTCAAAGACGGCGAGGTTGGAACCTGACGGCAGACAGATCCCTGTTTCGAACAGGGTTTCGAATGTGCCGTCTCCATAATACGGGAAACCGGCGAAAACCGGTTGCATATGCATGGGCTTGAAAACCGGGCGGCTGTCGATATTTTCCTCACGAAAGGCTTTAAGCACCGTATTCCGGTCGATGCCACCCGACTTGTGCGGATCAATGGTAATGCAGGTCAGCCATCGGTTTGAAACGGAATGCTCCAGTTCGGCCTGAAACTCGATACCGGGCAGATGGGCCAGTTTTTGACGGTAGAATTCGTTAATCCACCGCCTTTGCTGAATGCGCCGATCCAGAACCTGCAATTGTCCGCACCCGATGGCGGCACAAATGTTGCTCAAACGGCAATTATAGCCAACATGGTTATGCTGATAATGGGGCGTCGGGTCCCGCGCCTGATCGGACAGATATCTTACCTTGTCTACATAAGCCTTGTTGTTGGAGAACAGCGCACCGCCCCCTGAGGTGGTGATAATCTTGTTGCCGTTGAACGACAGCGTGCCCATGCAACCCATGAGCCCCACATGTTGTCCACGATAGGTGGAGCCCAAAGCCTCCGCCGCATCTTCGATGACCGGTATTTCATAAGTGTCGGCAATGGCCATAATCTCGATCATATTTGCCGGCACGCCATACAAATGTACGGCGATGATGGCCTTTGGCCGTTTGCCCTTTTCGATGCTATCCCGAACCGCTTTTTCCAGCCAGTACGGACTCATGTTCCAGGTCTTTCTATCAGCATCAACGAACACCGGCGTAGCGCGCTGATAGATGATGGGATTCGCGGATCCTGCAAAGGTGCCGGAGGAGCAGATCACCAGATCGCCGGCGCTTACGCCCAGCACGACCAGCGCCAGGTGAATGGCGGCCGTTCCCGTACCCAGCGCCACCATATGTGCCGCTCCGGTATAGCTGCTCAACTCCTTTTCAAACCTGTTGACATAGGGTCCCAGTGGTGCAACCCAATTGGATGCAAAAGCATCCTCGACCAATTTCAATTCAATGCCACTCATGTGCGGAGCGCTTAACCAGATTTTCTCTTTCACATATTCCCTTTCCCGCTTGACTGTTCATCTGCGCAGCCACTGACCACGGCATGATCGGCGGATATAACTCTGATGACACGGCACGGATTGCCGTACGCCATAACGCTTCCTGGTATGGGATGAAGGGCCACCGCACCTCCACCCACAACGGACCAGGCACCGATGCGAATACGCGGCAACACCGTTGCACCGATACCCACCAATACTCCTTCCTCCACGGTCACCTCGCCACCGGTATGACAGCCGGGAGCCAGGTGAACAAAATCGCCGATCTGGTTATGATGATCCACCGAACAAGAGGTGTTCAGGATGGCGTGGGCCCCGATTACGGCACCGACTCCCACAATCGTTCCCGCACAGATCATGGCGCCTGTTCCGATCCGGGCGCCATGCCCCAGGAGGGCACTCGGATGTACCGCGGTCGTGAAGGTCTCCCCTTCCGACCGCAGTGCAAAACACACGTGCCGCCTTGTGTGATTATCACCGATCGCCACAATCGTGGCATCATGCGGGATAACGGTGTGGGCTGAGACAGGCCCCAGCACCTCGATGTCGGTAAACCGCCTCCCCAACAATTGGACGTCATCGTCCAAATAACCGACCAGCTGAAGGTCTTCTCCGTTTTTTTTTCTCTGCCACAGGATATCGGCGACAACCTGGCCGTGCCCTCCGGCTCCGATTATGAGAATCCTCTTCATGGACCGAATCCGCCCGTCTCCTGTCGTCTGCTGCCCCGGAACTCTTCCGCCGTCGCCTGACCGGGCTGATCAATATCACGGCAGGCGAGAACAGCAGCCACCGTCATGACAAGAATCTTGACATCCACAAAGAACGAAACGTGATCGACATACCAGACATCCAGTTCGAATTTTTCTTCCCAGGTCAGGGCGTTCCGGCCATGCACTTGCGCCCAACCGGTGATGCCCGGCCTTACCTGATGCCGCCTCGCCTGCTCCGGCGTGTACCGGGTCAGATATTGCACCAGGAGAGGACGCGGACCTACCAGGCTCATGTCGCCACGCCACACATTCCACAGTTCAGGCAGTTCATCGAGGCTGGTTTTGCGGAGAAACCTGCCCAAGGCGGTCAGCCGCTCGGCGTCGCTTAATATCTTTCCGTTCCGATCCTTGCCAAACGTCATGGTGCGAAACTTGAAGATATGGAATATGTGGCCGTTCAATCCGGGTCTGGATTGTCTGAACAGGATCGGCGATCCCAGGTCCATAAAAACAAGAACGGCCAAAAAAAGAAATATCGGCAGGCACAACAGCAGCAAAAAAAATGCGGCAATACAATCGATGCCTCTCTTAATGACCAATGTATACGTGGAGCCGGCGTTTGCATTCATCTCGCTGGGACGGTAAGGTAAACATGATCCAGGAACACGTGACCCACATAGCGCCTTCACCAGCGCTCAGCAGGCCGCAGGTGAGTTCGATGTGGCTGTTTGCGATACAGGCATCAAAACCCGGTAAAAAAAATCAGCCTGTTGCCGCCCATGGTCATCTCATCGAAACCGAATATCAATATGGTCCCTTCGCCTGCCGTGGCATCGGCTCCGAGATCATGTCCAGAAAAAGCCGTTCATAGCGATCGACATATGCAGCAAGAGCCAATTCGCGTTCGGCATAGGCGCGGGCCGCCAGTCCCATCTGCTGTCTCGCTGCCGCCGCCAGAGAAGAAAATCGAAACATCGCTTCAGCCATGGACTCGGCAGAAAAGGGATCGAACAAAAAGCCTGAGACACTATCACGGACCATCAGCGGATGATCCAGAGTATCGCTGACAAGAACCGGCAGACCGGAAGCCATGGCTTCGCACACGGCGTTGGGCAGACCCTCCAGATATGCAGGATGGATCAGGGCGTCATAGGATCGCATCAAGGTTGGAATATCGTTACGGGGCGGAAACCAGTGCCACTGGTTCTCCAGGTTCAGCCGCTTCACTTCCGCCTGCCATCGCAGCGAGGCATTTTTTCTTTCTGCGAGATGCATCTGATGCTCGCCGATCCAGTGGACGATGGGCGTGATGTGATATTTTTTCCTGGCGATGTCCAGCGCCTGGATCAGGCGCAGGCCGTTTTTGCGCTCGACAACGCTGGCCAAAGCCAGGAACCTGCAGGGGCCGTCACTTGGTTTCGGCGCCGGATCCGGATGAAAAACATCCAGATCCACACCGTTATAAATCGTACTTGTTTTAGGTCTGATCCAGCGGTATTTTTCTTCGAGAGCGCGTCGCTGGTGATGCGAGTTGACGGTGATATGGTCGGCCAGTCTATGGAACTGCCGCAATGCGTTGGCATGAAAATGACGGCCGCCGCTTGGTTCGCCATTCCTCTCGGAAACGACCAATTTGGGGCCTGACGTTCCTGCAAGCATCCTGGCGATTTCGGCATAAAAATTGGGGGTGGTGAGAAAAGAGACCATTACATCGTAGGAACGACTTTTCAATACCCGCACCAGCGCGCCAAACACTCCGGTTGAAAAGCGGGACCGTTTGTGGTGGCGATGGATGGGAATACTCAGGTTCGAAAGCGTTTGCGCAAAAAAATCCTGGGGATGATAAACAAAGAATTCAACCTCATGGCCCTTCTGATGCAGACCGGTGGCCAGCGTCACCAGTTGGCGCTGGGCACCGCCGGAGTTGAGATTGTCTATGACACAGAGCACACGCATGGGAAATGTTCGGTTATTCAAAAGGATCAACGGAGCGGCGAGGTTGCACCGCGTCATACCTGGTGGCGAATGGCAGGGTAAAGGCCGGCGCCATCCAAAAGAGGCTTGCGGGCGATAGGCGTACGCGCCGCTGTCAGATTTCTCAGCACCAGGGCAAATCCCGCCACAATATAAACGAACACTTTGCTATAGTCGCCGCTGGTTGCCATGCTGATCATGATCGAAATAAAGGAGAACAACAGCATTTTGGCCACGCGACTGATTTCAGGATGCCTCTGGCGCATGCCGGTCAGGATATATTGAAAAATCGTGAAAAAAAACCACCCGAACAGGAAAAAACCGATGATACCGAGTTCGGCCAGGATTTGCGTATACATATTATGCGGCGCAATGCCTCGATACAGATAGCCGAGAGATTCGGTTTCCATATCCTTGGTTTCGGAACGAAAACTGCCGGCGCCTACGCCCCAAACCGGATTTTCCAGGAAAAGCTGCAACCCGATCGCTGAAATCTCCAGCCGCTGTTGCACATCTCTGACCTCCAGCACATTGTCGCTCGCTACGATTTCTTTATACCGGTTTAAACTCTGGTAATTTTCCAAGAGCGCAACAAGGAGAAGAGCGGAGAGCAAGAGCAGGGAGAGCGTAACGATTTTGCCTTTCAGCTTGAACAGAAGCAGCGCCGTCGAGGCGATAGCGACAAGACTGAGGATAGCTCCGCGTGAAGCGGTTACAAAAATCGCGGTCAACAGCAGCGAGACAGCCAGAGCGGAAAACATCAGGCCGCGCCATTTGTTTTTCCGGTCTATCAAAACAGCCGAAAAGGGCAGCAGCATGCAAAAGACGGCGGCCGTATTGTTAGGATTGCCCAGCGTTCCTTCAATTCGCCGGACGTCCGGATTGACAATGACTTCATATATGGTGATCACCGCCGCCACCATGCCGGCGAGGACCAGCATCCATAACACAAACTTTAAATCATCCAGCCGCGTGATAAACGCGCTGATGGATATGATCATGGCCAAAACCATCAGTTGTTTGGAGAGAAAAAACGGCACAAAGGCCCTGTTGATCAATTGGCCGGCGGTGCTCGCCAGGAATATGGCGATCAACAAAAGAATCAACCGGTTGGCGATATCGATGTGGATCTGTTTCAGCAAAGCATTAATCGCCAGCACGACCAGCAACAGAAACCCGAGGAGTTTAAAATAGGTCAGCCCTTCGATGGTAAAATCGAAAAACGACAATGCGATGAACAACGCCATGAGCAAAACGCGGTTGGTCATAAAAAACATAAAGGCCACCCCCCCGATCGCCAAAAGCACCATGGGATTCACCTCCTCGCCGGTGGTGGGGGACGTGGAGGTGAAAAACAGAACGATCAAACAGAGGCTGAACATCAGGATGGAACTATTCAGCAATGTTTTTTTATCGGCATGTGCCATTATGGTTTCATGGGCGTGGTAAGAATATCAGGTAAACGGGAGACGGACTATTTCTTGTTCGAGCTTGAGTAGCCGTAATAGTATTCATATTTGTGGTGGTTGCCGTAGCCGCGACCGACTTTGATGTCGTTAAAAATCACCCCGAGCAGCGACGCCTTGACATGCTTGAGGATGGCCAGCGTCTCCTCCAGATCGCGCAATTGTGTTTTGCCGAACTTGACCACCAGCAAAACATGGCTGACCATGGCGGCCAGGGGCATGGGGTCGCTGACGATCTGCACCGGCGGTGAGTCGATGATCACCAGGTCGAATTTCTCCTGGGTATTATTTATAAAATCGCTCATACGCTGGCTGCCGACCATTTCGGCCGGATTGGGCGGCGTTGTGCCGCACGGCACGACCTTGAGATTTTCCGATCTGGTCGGATAGCAGACCTGCTCCAGGCTCAGATCCCGTACCAGATAGTCGGACAATCCAGGTGATTTTTTAATATCAAAGATGTCTTGCTGCCTGGGTTTGCGCATGTCGGCGTCCACCAGAACCACCTTTTTGCCGGATTCAGCAAAAGAAATGGCGAGATTGGCTGACGACAGCGTTTTGCCCTCGGCGGGAAGTGAGCTCGTAATGAGCAAGGAGCGAATCGGCCTGTCTACGCTGGTAAATTGCAGATTGGTACGAAGCGTGCGATAAGCGTCAATGATCGGGTCCCGCGGCCGCAGGGCAAACAACAGGTTGTCATGATAACCGTTTTTATTGATACCAGCCCCTTTTGTGATTTGCGGCTGTGGCCGGATTTTATGCCAGAACGATTGCGGTTTTCGATTCATCGAGCGGGTGACGGAGTTGATTTCCGGAACACTGCCGACGACCACCAGCCCGAGTTTTTTGCTCAGCTCTTGCTGGCTGTGAATCGAGTTGTCCAGATATTCCGTGATCAGCGCCAAGCCCAGGCCGAATCCCAGGCCCAGAACAAAGCCCAACACCAGGTGATGCGGTACCTTGGACGGCACCGGCCTCTCGGGGAAAACCGGCTCGTCAATGATGCGAATGCCGCCTGACCCGGTCGCAGATTTGATGCGCGCTTCTTCGCCTTTTTCCAACAGGATGTTATACAGGTTTTCATAAACGGTTTTGCCGCGCTTCATACGCGATTCTTCAATGGCTCGTTCAACGATACGGGGATTTTCCTGTCGATAGCGCTCAACCCACTGCCGGAACATGCTCTCCCGATTCTTGAGCAGATATAGATTGAGTTCCTCCTTGATGCGGCTTTCCCGCAGCTGATCCAGGATGGTCTGATCCAGAACCGAACCGGCGCCCTTTTGACGGTTATCCGCCAGCAATATCTGCAGGTATTCCTTCTTCTTGGCTTCGATCTGCTCATCCAAAGCGGCGACTTTGACGCCCGAAGTCGAATTTCCGTTCACCATTTTATTGCGAGCTTCAATCAGGGCATCCATCTCCGTGTGCAACCGGTTGATCTGCGGATCACCGCTTTCATCCATACTGGTTACTTCCGGCGCCTTGAGCTCGCGTAAACGGCGATCATAATCGGCAATGTTGGCTTCCGCCAGCTCGCGCTGACTCTGGATATCGGCGAGCTGAGTTTCCATCTCGATCAGCTTTTTAAGCAGGCCGCCTTCTTCGTCGCTGATGACAAAATTACTGGAATTGCTGATCTCCTGCAGGGAACGTTCGGTATCCTCCAGTTTGGATTTGGCAATATCTTTCTGATCTTCGACAAAGTTGAGGACATTGCGGGATTCCTGCAGTTCGATCTGACGACAGCGCGTGCTGAACGCCTCAGTGGCGATGACCGCCACGCGATGAGCCAATTTCGGATCGACGGATTCATACGATATCTTGACCAGCTCGGATTTGGGGGACGTGAGCAGCTGAACTTTATTTTTGAACAGGTCATACAAGATTTCGTTGCTGAGATGAAACGATCGCAACGCCGTGTCAGTGCGCGCCGCCTGCATCGCCAGATCCACATACAGCTGGCTTTTGATCAGCGCCTGATAAAATTCAATGGGCCGCCGCTGCTGCCCCAGCAGAGGGGAACGACCGCCAAACATCGTACCCAGGCCCATGTCCGTCGCATCAATGATGAACGTGGCCGACGATTCATAGGCATCAGGTTGAGATATCGAATAAAAAGCCACCGAAACAAAGATGATCAAAAACGTAATAATTATTATCCAGGCTCGCCGAACCAGAATATTCCAATAATCCGAAAGCCTTAATTCACGAGTTTCAGAAGTTAACACCGTTTCATCTTGCATGATAGCACCTGTGTTGTTCAATCATGGGTGAATACTCCTCACAAGAGGGCTGAATCCTATGCCGTTTGTCCTATTGCTTGATTCTGGAGACATAATAGACCGCCAGAGCAATCGTGCTGGCATCCCGGATGGCATTCAGGGCAAGCCGCAAGTAGGTGACCTTTTTGGGCACAAAAATAATATCATCCGGCTTGACGACCGGCAAACCGGACATATCGCGGTTTTGAATAGCTTTTTTAAGATCCAGCTTCATTTCCATGCTTCTTTGCGCATCCGGAGAGAGATAGACCACTTTGGACAGGTCCGCATCCTCCAGCGGCCCCCCGGCCTGCATGACCGCTTCCAGAATCGTAGCGCCGTCGTGTACGTTAAACTGACCCGGCGTGCGCACCGCACCTACTACCTTGACATTGGTGAGCCAGGGTGTACCGGAAACGAGTACGGCGTCCGCTTCTTCCAATATCGGATTCTGCGTCAGATCGCTGCTGCGCAGAAACTGCGTCAAATCATAGGTTCGAGAAGCCATTTTGCCCCCCTCATTCCGCATCACCACCACCTCATTGAGCCGTGCTCCGGGTACAAAACTGCCGGCCGCGCTGATGGCCCCCTGCAGAGTGGAATAAAGCGGTATCTGCACAATGCCTGGTCTCTGTACCATGCCAAGCACACTGATATTTATCGTATTGCTTCTGGCAAATCCTACCGTGATCAACGGTGTAGCATTGAGATAGCGTGACAGCTTGGCGACCACGACCTCCCGCAAATCATCAAGTGTCAGACCGTTAACCGGCCAGCTTTGCAGAAAAGGAAAATCAATGGTGCCTTGTGGGCTGACATTGACAATGCGACTTAATTCCTGATGGCCATATACAACGATCTCGATCGCATCGCCCGGCCTGATCGTCCTGGTTTGACCGACCAGAAGGCCGGCCAGCAACAACAACAGTGCTGATGTGTGTAAAGCTTTCATTGAGTAGCCCGATACTTTTAGTTATCCGCCTGCTGCACCTCAGGTGCCGATGCCATCTTTAACCAGGTGTAGCTCCGCCCCGTCACTCCATACCCGTGAAATGACTGTTTATATAAAGTTGCACCTCTGCCTTACACAAGATGAATTGCATGATCGCTTTCATTTTGAGAAGGTCATTATGCCGCCCTGAAGGCAATGCCAATGTCCACCCCTGTTGCTTTTTGAGTCTATGAGATAATTAATGCAGAATGATGCCGCAAGTCAAACAGACAGGATTTTGTCACTTTCTTTTGACATACTGTACACACATACGTTGTTCGCTGCGTAAAATATGATTACGTTTTCGTTAAATAAGCAAAACAGGACAGAGACGCTTCTCCGCAAAAATCCAAATAACGGATGAAACATGGAAAGAACGCCGTGTTAAGGCAGAGCGAGATAAAGGAATGCAGGGGCTGAGGAGGCTTGGTTAATTACATCTCGCACAATTAGTTACAAGGGCTGCTGAATCAATCAAAATCGAACGGGTTGTGGTTTGTCCTCGAGTCCGGATCTGATACCATCGAGCGGACTAGTATACACATTTACCGTATCATTTACAATAAAAAATTGAGAATCCGCACGCGAACCGGTTCGGCTACAGCCCGCTTAATGCCGCAAAGGATCGCCAGCGTTATCGCCGCTGACAAGACGATTCTCCGGCTCGATCTTTTGCTGTTCGCTGTCATGGGAGCAGTATCACGTGAGATTTATATCCCGTTGATTCGCAGACGAAAGATCAGCCATCCTGGATGCGCGGTGTCAGTCATTTTCCTGTTTCCAGCCTGATCGCCGGCTGGATTGGGTCGCAGATCAGAAAAAAAGGTGAAATAGATTACGCGCGACAAAGAGAGACAAGGGTGGCAGAAGGGTGTGTCGGCATTACGCGTATCACGAAAGGTGTGGTTCCCACTGATGTGGTCTGTTCGATTACCTCAACTCCTGCCTGACGCCCTATTGTTTCGAAACTTAATCAACCTTGCATATAAAATCAAGCAAAATTACACTTGAACATAAAAAATGTAGCACGGATCCCGGCGCCGGTCGTCTTCTACATTGGCCGCTTTGTCGCCGGACCACCGGCCGGCGCGGATATCTACTGTTTGAAGACTCTTTATTTCATAAAACCCCTCCAACTGCAGATTGATCCAAACGCAGGATTTGGGAACCAGGTCAAAGCTTGAGCAAAATGGCGCAAACCTGGACGGCTCCCCCTGCGCAGGATCTGCTTGACTTTTGTCTATGAAATAACAATATTGCGTCGCATCGGCAGGGCGAATAGACCGGCACGGCTCGCTAAAGCATATGATTCAGGGGGCGCCTCCGCTCGGCCGAAAAGAGCGACGGCCCATCGGCTCGTCACATCATTGCAAAAGGAGAACGCGATGGCAAGAAAACCCGAAACACTGGAAGACGTGCTCCTGTCTCTGGCCGGGCAGTGGCAGTTGCTGGGAGTAGCCATGGTTCTGATCACGCTGTTCAGCCTGCTGATCTGCTACCTGCTGCTGAAAGCAAACCGGCCGCTGGCCGCGTATCGCTTCATGAGCGCCCCCATATTCATCACCACGTTGCCCGGCATGTTCTACTGCCTGATCCTGGCCTACCTGCTGCTGTTGACGCCGACCAACCTGATGACCGTGCCGGTTTTTTATTTCTTTCCGCCTGTCTGGATGCTTCTTTCCCTCTACCTGTTCTCCAGGCTGATAGACTTTCAAATGGTGCCGGGGTTCGATCGTGTCAGCGGCCTGGCGTTTTTTCTTACCATTATTTTCGCCGCTTTTTTCCTGTTGTTCAAGCTCCGAATCGTGGCGATCGCCTGGTTCAATCCCATGTCGCTCTTTATCGCAGCGGTTGTGCTGTATGTGGCCGGTCGCGTGGCCCTGAAAAAAATAGTACGATAAGAACAGGCCTATCGCACCGGCTCTTCCCGTGGCGGCAGCTTGGTGTACCAGGTAAAATATAGACCCACCAGCGCCGCCAGCAGAAATCCTGCGGTGATCGCCGCCGCACGGTACTCACCCACGATCAACTGCATCGGCAGCATCAGAATGCAAAATTGCCAGCATAGCGCAATGGGCACCGAGATCAGATCATAGCGGTGTTCCGTTCTCATGGCGACGGTTTCTTCACCTGAAAGAACATAGGCCAGCGGCTTCCACAATCCGAACGGTCGCGTGGTGCGATAAAAATGCTCCAGCACGCTTTGCTGCGTCGGCGGGGTGATGTAGGTGCCGAGGATGCTGCCCAAAGTACCAATACAGATGATATAGACAAACTGCTGCCATTCAGGCATGGTGGGCAGAAAAAACCGCTGCAGGAGCGCGGCGACCAGGCCGACCAGCGTGCCGATGGCAAAGCCGCCGGCGTTGAACCGCCACCAGTACAATCGCAACACCGTGGGCACGGTAACGCCGCCCACCAGACCCATGGTGATCCAGCCCCAGATATCGTTGATGCTCTTGGTCGAATAAGCCATGAGAAATCCCAACACGTTGATCAAGGCACCAAAGGCATAGCTGACGTAGATAAGCTCCTTGTTACCGGCCTTGGGCCGCAGATACCCCTGATACAGATCCCGCGTCAGGAATCCGGTGGACGAATTGATGATGGCGTTAAAGGTCGACATGGCGGCCGCCATCAAAGCGACCAGGATCAAACCGCGCAACCCGGCCGGAATAATGAACAGCAGCACACCCGGCAGGATCCGCTCCGGATCGACGGTGCCATGATAGCTGAGCAGGCCGAGTTTGGAGGACCAGTCCGATCCCAGCAGGTTGGTCAAACCCTCGATGAGCGGCGCCGGAAAAGAGTGGGGATGATTGGCAATGCGGGCGATCAGCTCCGGCCACTCATTAGGCGCCACTGCGCCGGCGTGGCTCTTGATCAGCGTCGTCGCCTGGCTGATCACGGCCTGATCAGGGAACAAACCCTGCACCAGAAACAGCCCCAGCACGGCGAAACTGATCATCAGCGGCCAGCGCAGCATGAACGTCCAGCCGGCGAGAAAACTGAGCAGACCGCAATCGCGATCGCTGCGCGCACCAAAAAAACGCGGATCAGCGCCTGACCCCGTGCCCTGCACGATGGTCTTGACAAAATAAAAGATCATCAACATGAACAGCCAGTTGTAATCCTCATAGCCGGCCGGCATGTTGACGTGCCAGGAGGGCAGCGAGCTCAGCCAGTTCGGGTCGCCGGTGACGCTGGCCGCCAGCGCAGCAATATCGCCGTGACCGCTGATTTTCGCCACGGCCACAGCCACCACAAATCCCACGCCCACCCAGATACAGAACGACTGGAACATATCCGTAAAAATGACGCCATAAAAACCCGATTCAATGGTATACAAGGCGGTGATCACCATCATGATCAGTGCACAGACAAAGGGCGAGAACGGCAGGAACATGGATAAAAACAGCCCGGCACCCTTGAACGAATAGGCCAGCAATCCCAGATTCAGAATCACGTTGGCGGCGACCGACATCAGGCGGGCAAAATGGGCCCAGCCGTCTTTGCCGAAACGATAGATCATCCACTCGGCCGCGGTGATGACGCCGGAGCGACGATGCCATTTGCCGACCCAAAGCATGAGAAAGACCAGCACGAGACCGGCTCCGCCGCGGAATTCCACATAAATGCCCCGCGGTCCCAGCAAAAACAGAAACGAAGTGATGATCATGGTCCCGGTCATATCAAACCAGAAACTCATCTGAGACAATCCCAGCGCCCACCACGGCATGTTGCGACCGGCGAGAAAATAGTGTTCCAGGTCGGTCGCCGCTTTTTTACGAAAGTACACCCCGATACCGATCAGCACGGCAAAATAAAATACAAATACCGCATAATCCCAGGCACCCAGATAGCTCATGGCGGATATCCTCTCATGTTACGCCGTTACTTCAGTGACAGGTTGTTTTTTTGCAGCCGCAATGCCGACGTCACGATTCAAAAAGCGGCTCTGGTTACGACCGGATTGAGCCGGGCCATAAGCGAAAACGTTTCCACGCTGCCGGCCTAGGCCGCGCCCAGGGCGCGGTTGATTCTTGCAATCGCCTCGTCTATTTCCTGCGTGGATTTGAACCCCATGACCGCGGCATGGAGATGTTTTTCCTTCATGACAAAACGGATAGCCGCTTCACGATCCTCCTCGGAAACGAAATCACCGTTGCCCACCAGCTTCATGGCCACCAGTCCCATTTTGTTTTTTGCCAATTGCCTGATCAACGGCATGGCGGCTGTGTGATCGCCGGGCTCGGCAAACTTGCCGGTGGTTCCATCCATGTGATGGCCGTTGTGATTGACCCGCACCAGGGCGATATCGATCCACTGTACCGACGCGGCCGCTTTCAGCGGAGCCAGACCATGAATGCTGACGCCGTGACTGCGGATCAACCCCCTGGCCTTGGCTTTTTCCAGATCTTCCATCATCCGGCCACATTGCTGCGGCCAGTCGGCTGTGGTGACGCAATGGATGAGAAAAGAGTCCAGATAATCCGTACCCAGGTCCG
>CAZISM010000078.1:13977-25489 GCA_964541895.1 uncultured Cytophagia bacterium | reverse complement strand
CTCTGTTTGAACAATCGCTGCAGTATGACGGCGTCGTCGGCCTGTCCATTGCCACACGACCGGATTGTCTGAGCGAAGAGGTGGTCGAGTTGTTGCGTGAGCTGGCCGGACGCACCGACCTGTGGGTGGAGCTGGGCCTGCAGAGCACACACGAGGAGACGCTGCAGCGAATCAATCGCGGCCATACCTATACGAATTACCTGTCTGCCGTTGCAGCGCTGAGCACCTTACCGCTGCGGATATGTTGTCACCTGATGTTGGGCCTGCCCGGCGAAGGTCCTGATCATATTTTGCAAACGGCTTTGCGCATTGCGCCGTCGCCCATTCACGAGGTCAAGTTGCATCCGATGCTGGTGTTGCAGGAAACCGAACTGGAAAAGATGTATGCCGGAGGGGAGTATCAACCGTTGACGCTGGCAAGCTATGTCGATCAGCTTGTCCTGTTTTTGGAGCAGCTGCCTTTGCATATGGTGGTTCAACGGCTGACGGCGGAAGCGCCTGCTGCCATGTTGCTGGCGCCAGCGTGGGCCGGGCGGAAAAGCGTTGTTCTGCAGACCCTGCAAAGGACGATGCAGGAGCGAGATACCTGGCAGGGGCGGTTGTTTCAATCCACCATTTCGTAACGGTTTTTGAATTCCTTCACGCTCAGAGCCACCGCTTTGGCGATCAACCGCTGTTGTGGTTTTTCCTTGAGCCGCTTTTCGTCCAGCTTGTTGGAAGCAAAGCCGGTCTCGATGAGCACATTGGGCATGGAAGCCCCGTAGAGCACATAAAATCCCGCCTGGCGCACGCCGATGCTTCTCGATTTGACCGTCGTACGCAACTGTTTTTCCACCATATCGGCAAAATCCTGACTCTCCTTGTTGAACGAGTTTTGCGCGTTGGCTGCCAGGATAAAGGCGGCGTCCGACATACCATCGTAGCTTTTGCGGCTCTCCTCGTATTCGATCGCCGAGTTTTCCAACTGGGCGACGCGACGGGCTTCGTCGGTTTTGGCCGGCCCCATGAAATAGACCGTATGGCCGCGCAAACCGGCGTCGCCGTTGGCATCGACGTGGACACTGATGAACAGTTTGCCGCGGTTCTGATTGGCGAATTTGGTGCGTTCCTGCAGCGGCACATGGACGTCGCTGTCCCGGGTCATGATGACTTTGATTTTGAGCAGCCGTTCCAGTTCGGCCTTGATCTCTTTGGCGATGGCCAGCGTCAACTGTTTTTCATAGGTGCCGCTTTTGCCGATGGCGCCCGGGTCCTTGCCGCCGTGTCCGGGATCGATGACCACCAGATCGATCTTCCATTTCTCCCGTTCGCGGGCCAGGTCTGCCAGCAGATCGGCGGACACCTGCTCCTGGGTGCGCAGGGCGATGTTGATCCGCAACGGATGGTCCTCCACGGTCACCGATTTTTCCATGATGCCGCGGTTCAACAGCAAGCCAAAACGGGCGGTGTCTTTGGACAGCTGTACTTTCATCGTCTGGGTAACGGTGCGGCTTTTGTTGTCGATGGCAAACCGGGCGACCTCTTCGATGTGACCGCCGTAAATATCAATATAGAACCAGCCGTTCGATTCGCTGGTATAAATATTGGAGAGCGGCACATAGGAGGCCAGCGGTATCTGGATCAGGATGCCGTTCTGCTTGTCCTCGATCGATAGTCCGTTGACGCGGGCGTGAAACGAAGAGACGGTGATTTTTGCCTGCGACGCATCATAGACCAGCGGGAACGGCAGCGCATCCCGCACCGCGTCCAAAAAACAGACCAGGGGGGCGTAATAGCGGCCGTTTTGATAGAGCACGGCGATGGGCATCTGCCGGATCTCGTCGCCAACGCGAAGGAAGGGGTTCATAGCCGAGACGATGATGGTTTTTTGGGAACGGATCTCGCACTGCCTGGTGAGAGGATGAACGGTACACGGCTGATTGAGGGCTTGCATGAGCTCGGTGAGGGGGACAAAATCGTGATGACCGGCGCGGATGCTTACGATCGCCGCGATGCGGGCGCCGCTGTTGCCGTGCACCAGCGTTATTTCTTCGGCATGGGCGGCCGATGCCAGCAGCAAGAGGGAGCACACGTGGTAGAGGGTGTACCAGGTCGTTTTATTCATCCGATAACTGTTCGGCCGCTTTTTTGAGCGAAGCCTTTTCTTTGGCGGTCAGATTTTCGTAGCCAACCTGATTGATTTTATCGAGCAGGGCATCGATCTCGATTCGGTTTTCATTTTTCTGCGCCTGGCGCTTGCGCTGCCTGGCCATTTGGCGCCATTGCCAGCGCTTTTGCAGTTCAAAGGTCCAGGAGCGCAGCACGTTCGTTCCACGCAACAGGAGAAATCCCACCAGACCGCCGCCCAGGTGCGCCAGATGCGCCACGCCGTCGCTGCCGTTGAGCTCGCTCTGCAGGCCGGAGAGCAGGGCGATGACCATAAATATGCCGGCCAGGTATTTAGCCTTGAGGTGAACCGGAAGAACAAAAAAGAGCAGCAAGGTAATTTCCCGTTCGGGCCACAGTACGGCAAAGGCCACCAGGATGCCATAGATGGCGCCGGAGGCGCCCAACACCGGTGTCAGGCTGTCCCAGTTGAACGCCATATGAAAAAGCGCAGCCCCGATGCCGGTGGTCAGATAATACCAGAGAAAACGGGTTGGGCCCATGCTGCGTTCCACATCCGAGCCGAACATCCACAGGGCAAACATGTTGAACAAAACATGGAACAGCGAGCCGTGCAGGAACATGTAGGTGAGCAACTGCCAAAAGGCGAGTTGGCTCACCACCCGGTCTGGCCACAAGGCAAAATACGATTCGATGACGCCGCTGCGCGTCGTCAGAACCTGGACAAGATATACCGCACTGTTGATCAGGATCAGCAACCGAACCATCGGGGTCCAGGGCGTGCCGAATCCCATACGAAAAGAGTGTTTTAACATGGGGTCAGTTACAAAAAAGACGTCCGAACCGGACGTCTTTTTTGAATGGTATTCTATGGTTTCGTTATCTCAAATTGAGCAATACACCGACGCGCACGCCGAGTCCGGAAAGATCGACCCGTTCCTCAACCGGCAGGCCGGCGGTGGAACTCTTGACGTCGCGGCTGACCGTGCCGTTGGTGTAAAACAGATCGACCAGAAACGTGGAACGGCTGCCGATGTCGTAATAGAGGCCGGCGCCGGCTTGCCAGGTAAAGCCGTTGTAGCTGCGCGTTTCATTGCTCTTTTTTTCGTAATTTTTTTCTTTGCTCCACAGGAACGAGTAGCCCAGGCCACCGCGAAGCAGATAACCCATATAACGTCCCATGGGAATTTTGACATCGATTTCCGCCATCAGCGGCAAAATGGTGCGATTGTATTCCAGTTCGGTCATATAGGTTTTGGTGGTCATGCCGTTGGCTGTTTCCATGGCCACACGGGTTTCGTCCGTGTAGGAGGTGTGGAACACGTCAAAGCCAATACCGATGGCAACCGATTCGTCCACGGATGTGCCCCAGTTGCCGCCCACCACCAGGCCGCTTTTGGTGTCTTTGGGATTCATGTAGCCGGCATGAACACCGAGCATACCGCGTTGCGCCCAGCCGCTCGCTGTCAGCCCCGCCACAAGCAACAAACTCAAAATCAGTACTTTGCACTTCATGATGTTACCTCCGCCGTGCCTGAATAACTCTGATGCATAGAATAATTTATATTAGAAAAAGTGCGTCTAAAAAGCAAGGGATTTTTCTCAACCTGGAGTGGTCGCAAGCAAGAGCCCGGTGTGCGAACCGGATCTAGAATCCTTTCCGGGCCAGCAAGCGGACGTTGTGGTGAAGGTAACGGAAATCGGCGGTGGTGACCTGACCGTCCAGGTTAATATCCGTCAGGGCATAGCCGTCGACGGCGCGGCCGGCGGCTTCATACCAGATGTCGCGGTCGAGCAGCGTCACCTGGCCGTCACGGTCAAGATCGCCGGTCCACAGGCCATAGACCGACGGGCTCAGTTGGGCCATGCCGTCCTGGCCGCTGGCTTGTCCGGCCAGCGATGTATCCCAAATGGTTGTGATGCCGTTGCTGAAATATTGGCAGCGGCTGCTCCGGATCGGTAAATGGTTGCGGTGATGGACCACAATGTTGTAGCTGCCGGCCGGGACCGCCAGAGCCAGAGAGGTCGACAGGGTGGCTGGATCCACCACCATGCCGTCCTGACGCAAGAGCACACTTTTGCTGATAACGCTTTCATAGGTTGTGCTGTTTTGCAGTTCGATCAGCAGCCAGTCCACCATGTCGGCGGTCAGTGCTGTAACCTGGGCAGGGGCCGCCGCATAGGGCGATTGCAGGGGAAGCAGCCGTTCTGCGTTCAATACCGCGGTCATCTGCTGGGACCCAGGCGAGAACGCTCCCTGAAGCCAGACTTTAAGCTGCAGGAAGGCCGGCTGCAGCGGCAAGGTCGTGCCCGTGCAAACCAGGGCAAAGGATTGCTGCTCGTTTTGTAACATTCCCTTATGGGAAACGGTGAGTGTGTACAGACCCGCTGCCGGCGCTGCGATCTGGATCTGTTCGACATTATCGATGCGATTATCCGTCTGAACCGCTGCCTGCGACGGGTTGACGCGATCAAGCACCCAGGGGTAGTAGAGGAGGCCGTCCGTTTGTCTGCTTAGCCGCACATCAAGGTCGTTGACCAGCATGGGGCTGGGTGGATCAAGGGATTTAAGCGGCACGGTTCCGGCCGGATCGGTCCAGACGATGGTGGCTTTGATGGGCGAGCGGCCGTCACTCTGCAGCAGCTGTTGAAAACGCTCACCCTGATACAAGGTGGCGGCGATGAGGTGATCGGGTTGTGTTTGGATCGATTCGATGAGCTGTGCCGCATGGGCAGCGTTGAGCACGCCCCAGCCATGGCCGTAATCGGGTCCGGGATTGGGTCCGGCTTCGTCGGCCGTGTGAATGGCGACCGCTTTCAAAGCTTCGGCACGCAGGAACTGGCCGGTGTTTCTGTGATACAGCTGCTGGAGCAGGGCAAGTGCGCCGGCTGCGTTTGGGGCGGCCATGGAGGTGCCGGAAAGCAGACCGTATTGCGATGTGCCCAGGGAGGAGGTGGAATAGAGATCAATGCCGTTGGCCACCAGGTCCGGTTTGATACGGCCGTCATCGGTTGGTCCCCAACCACTAAAGCTGGCCATTTCCACATCGCCGGGCCGAGTATAGCCGTTGTTCAGATCATAAATAGCGCCGACGGTGAGAACGTTTTTGCACACCGCAGGGCCGGCGATGCAATCAAAATTTCCGTCCGGCTTGCGATAGATCTGGCTCAAGCTCCAGCTGACCTGATCGCGCACCCAATAAGAGTCACCAACAACCGGCCCATAATCGTCACGATCGTTGCCGGCGGCGACCACGATGAGATAGTGGGGGGCGACCGAAGCCACCTGGTCCCATTGTCGACACCCATCGGTGTAAAAACCAAAGAGATAATCTTCGCTGGCGGCTATCTCCGGTGAACCCAGCCAGGCCCATTTGCCGTCGTTTTTATAATTATAGACCCAGCCGGCCAGGTAGCCGTAACTATGGGTGGAAATCAGCAACCCCTCGGCCGCCGCATCCGCCATTTCAGCCAAATCGGAATTCCAGTCATACACCTGCAACAACGCCTGCGGCGCCATGCCTCTGGCGTTGCTGTTGATGCCCTGTGCTATCAGAGTGCCGGCGATATGGGTGGCGTGATAACCCAGCGAAGCGGGCTTGTCAATCTGTTGCGCACGGTTGCCAAATTCCTGATGCGAGGTGAGAACACCGGCACCATCCCACAAAGCGATGCTGATTCCCGCTCCGTCCAGTTCCAGGTCGGTGCGGCCTCCCGGCCAGAGTTGATCGGCGGAAACAGTGCGAGCGGCGTTGAGATTGTGGGTAACATAATAGAGGGGCGTGCCCTGCCAGATGCGCTGTATTTCAAACAATCCGTGCTCTGCCAGCTCACCTTTGCTTTCCCATTTTTTCGTTGATACCAACGTTTCGGCATATTTTCGTTCCTGACGCAATTGGTCACGAAAATTTTTAGCCAGGGTGGCTAAATGGCGCCTGCTGGTTTCGTTGCCGGTCTGGGCGAAAAGCGCCGCTGCGCAAACGAGCAGAACACCGGCAAGCGGTATGGATTTAAGAGTATACAAAATTGAAATGGATCCCGGGTTAATGGGTTTTCAGAGATGGTGCACGCTGTTTATGTTTCAAAAACTGTACCAGACATGCCCTGAAGGAGGTTTAAGGGAAGGAGTTGATGCTAGATTGATAATATTATAGATAGCTAGCATTGGCCGGCGCGGGGACTACCTGTGAACACAAGCGGTCTGTCAGCGTTGTCACTGCAGGGTGACCCCTGTAACCCAACCTGCACAAGGAAGGTGTCAGGATGGTCCCGAAGCGGCCATGTGGCAAAAGGCGCGCTGAAGCGTGGAGGTGAAGCTGCTCTACCTGCCCGGCAAGGCCGGCTGCTCCATCCTCCGGGTATGGGCGGAAATTTATTGCATGGCTTTGAAGAGGTTCAAGCGGCCGTTGGTAGCGACCACACCGGTAAAGCCGGCGACTTGATCTACGTTGGCAAAAAGACGGTCTCGAACCTGAGAGCTGCTCAATCCGGGATATTTGCTCCAGATCAAGGCAGCGGCGCCGGCTACATGCGGCGAGGCCATGGAGGTGCCGTCAAAACGGGCATAGCCGCCGGGAACAGTGCTCCAGATGCCTTTGCCAGGTGCGGCAAGATCGACGCTGTGCGGCCCATAGTTGGAGCCGGGTGTAGCGGCCATGACATTGTTGCAGGTAAAACCGCATTCGTCCGATGGATTGTCTTCTCCGCCCCACAGGGCGCGCTGGTCGGACTGGTCGGACGCGGCTACGGAGATGATGTTGCCCACTTCATAGCAGGCAGGATAGTTGGGATATTCGTCGGTGTTGAGGCCGTCGTTGCCGGCGGCGGCAACGAACAGGACCCCTTTGTCGGCGGCATACTGCACGGCTTCCAGCAAATAGGTGGCGTTATCGGTGCCGCCCCAGCTGTTGTTCAAAATTTTAACCTTCAGGTCGGCGGCATAGGTTATGGCCTTGGCCGCGTTGTAGGTGTTGCCGTCGCCATTGGCATTGAGGAATTTCAGCGGCAGCAGGCGAATCTGCCAGCAGACACCGGTGACGCCGACGCCGTTGTTACCTGCGGCGCCGATGGTTCCAGCCACGTGGGTGCCGTGGCTGTTATCGTCAACGGGATCGTTGGTGTTGTTGACGAAATTCCACCCTTTCCAGTCGTCCACATAGCCGTTGTGGTCGTCATCTATTTTATTGCCGGTCGCAGGGTTGAGAGGATCGCTCCAGGCGTCTTCACTGCTGTTGGTAAACACATTGGCCTTTAAATCTTCATGCCTGTAATCCATGCCGCTGTCGATGATCCCCACCACGACGCCGGCGCTGCCGGTGCCGCTGTTCCAGGCGGCGGTGGCGTTGATATCGGCGCCGGATTGACCGCCGTCCTGGCCGGTGTTCTCCAGGCCCCATAATCGGGCGAAGAGCGGATCGTTGGGTTTAATATAGGCATGGCAGATGTAATTGGGTTCTGCATAGAGAACCTGCGGAGATTTTTTCAGTTCGGATACCGCCTGGCTGATGGAAAGGGTGGCCGGCAGTTTGATCTGACGCACGCCGAGGGCGGGAATCATGTCGATAGTTTTGGCGTTGAGTGCGGTTAGAACAGATTGGATGGAAGAGGCTGAAATCGCAGGAGCGAACTTGACAATGACCTCATTTTCCACGACCTGCGGCACTAAAGCCGGACGAAAAGCGGCACTGAACATGAGCAATAGCACGAACAGCACGATGAGATAGAGTCCACGACGCATGGGTGTTTCCTCCTGCGTTACATACGACAGAGCAGGCGATTAACTGACATTGAAAAATCAGGCATATCCGTAAAACGATTCAGAGAGGATCTGTGTTTCCGGCACGCCGTTGTTGCGCAGGGCTGCCGTCAAGTCGGTCACCAAGGCCGGCGGCCCGGCCAGATAGAATATCGGTTTGGTCAACTCGGCGACATGCTCTTTGAACAGGCCGATCGACAAGGGACGGGTCTCGCCGTTCCAGGTGCTTTGCTTCTCTCCCGTAAGAGTCGGCACAAAGGTGAATCGTTTATCGTCTATTTCTGAAAACAGCGATCGATAGGCCATCCCGGCCAGGTCACCGTTGGCATAAAATAGCGTCAGCGGCTGCCGGGGCGCCTGTTGCCAGGCCAGCGCCATACTGCGAAAAGGGGTGATGCCGATGCCGCCGGCGATGAATACCAGCGCTTCGGCTTCGGACCGCAGAGTCATGTCACCGCGCGGTCCGATGTATTCGCACGCGCTTGCCAGGGGCATTTCCAGCAGTGTTTGTTTATAACCACTGCCGGTGAGGCGCGTAGCGATGCGCCAGCGCTCTTCCCGGGGCGAGGATGCCAGCGTAAACGTGCGCCGCGGCCCTTTGCGATCCGGATAGAGCAGTTCCGGCACCTTCAGATTGATGTGTTGCCCCGCCAAGTTGGCAGCCTCTGTCGGTTTACTGAATAGAAATTCCCAGGTATCGCGGGCAATTTCCTGGCGGTGTTCAAGGGTGATAGTCATCGTTTTTTGCGTTGTTTGCTGGTTGGGGCCTGTTCCTTACTTTGCAGAACAAAATCTACCAGCCGTTCATTCCGGTCAATACGGCTAATCTGAACCCGCACCCGCTCGCCCAGGGTATAGCTGCCGCCCCGCCGTTCACCGGTCAGGCGCATTTTTTTAGCATCGAACACATAGTAATCGTCCCTGAGCCCCGACACGTGCACCAGGCCATCGATGAGGAATTCCGGCAAAGTGACAAAAAAGCCGAACCCGACAATGCGCGAAATAAATCCGGTAAATATTTCGCCGATGTGGGCTTCCAGAAATTCCAGTTGTTTCATTTTGATAGAAGCCCGTTCCGCTTCCTGGGCGCGCACTTCGTTTTCGCTGCACAGCCGGCAGAGGCTCTGCAGTTGCATCGGGTTGACAGGGGCCGACTGTTCGTTGGTCCAGGCGTGCAGCAGTCTGTGCACCAAAAGGTCGGGATAGCGGCGGATGGGCGAGGTGAAATGGGTGTAATATTTATAGGCCAGGCCAAAGTGGCCGACGTTTTCGGTGCTGTATTTTGCCTTGGCCATGGTGCGGAGCAAAGCGTCCTGGAGGACCGTGGCGGCTGCATGGGCCAGGAACTGCTGCGACAGTCGCTGGAAGTAGTGCGGCGTCAGGCGCGTGGGTGCCGTGGTCTGGACACCGAATATCGCCGCCAATGCCAGCAGCTCTTTCACATCCGTGCGCTCCGGCTTGTCGTGTATGCGGTAGACAAACGGCAATTCCTGGTTCAACTTTTCTGTCAGAACCAGGCCGATATGGCGCGCCACGGTCATGTTGGCCAGGAGCATGAACTCTTCGATCAGGCGGTGGCTGTCGAGCCGTTGCCGTTTTTGCAGTTGCACCGGTTTGCCGTTTTGGTCCAGAATGACCTTGATCTCGCTGCTTTCGAAATCGATGCTGCCGCGCTTTTGCCGTTCTGCGAGCAGGTGGCGGACCAGCTGCCACATCTCATGCAGGGTATCGGCGAACGGGCTCGGCAAGGTGCCGTCGAGAACCTGCTGCGCCTCTTCGTAGGTAAAGCGTTTGTGACTGCGAATCACGGTCTTTTTAAACTGGTAATCCACCACATGGGCGTGGCCGGTCAACTCGACCAGAACCGAGTAGCAGAGTTTATCCGAACCGGGGGCCAGGCTGCACAGGCGATTGGACAGTTTTTCCGGCAGCATGGGAATGACCCGATCCACCAGATAGACTGAAGTGCCCCGCTTTTGCGCCTCCTGGTCGACTATGGATTGCGGCGCCACATAATAACTGACATCAGCGATGTGGACGCCCACCTGCCAATGGCCGTTGGCCAGCCTCTGCAAAGAGAGGGCGTCGTCAAAATCCTTGGCATCCTGCGGGTCAATGGTAAACGTCACGGTCTGGCGCATATCCAGACGGCGGGCGTACTCTTCGGCGGGGATCTCTTCAGACAGCGGTTCGCAGGCCTGCAGCACGGCTTCGGGAAAGTCGGATTGCAGTTCAAAGCCATGCACAATGGAGAGAATGTCAACGCCGGGCTCATCGGCAAAGCCCAGAATGCGCAGGATGCGGCCGGTGGGATTGAGTTGTTCGTGCTCCCACTCTTCGATGGCGACCACCACTTTTTCGCCGTCCTGGACCTCACCGGCCTCCTGGTTATGGATCAGGATGTCTTTCTGAATTTTGATATCGTCCGGCACCACGTACGAGTAGCGGCGGCCGCGATGAAAGGTGCCGACGATCTGGGATCGGGCCCGTTCGCTGACAGCGACGATCTGGCCTTCTGGATTGGCGCCCATGCGGCCGGCGAGAAGGCGGACACGAACCTTGTCCTTGTGCAGGGCCAGGCCCATGTTTTTCGAACTGACGAAAATCTCCTGACCGTCTTCCGCCGTGATGAAGCCGTATCCCTGCGAATTGACGCGCAGCACGCCGCTCAGCTCTGCGGCCGGTGCGGCGAGGGCGTAGCGATTTTTTCGCAATTTGATGATCGCGCCTTCCTGGGTCAGCCGGCGCAGCTCTTTGCGCAAGGTCAGGTAGTGATCGCGCGGCACAGCGATGGTGCGGGCTATCTCTTTGGATTTAAAAGCCGTATCCGGGTGAGCCTGGAACAGCAGCAGCAGGCGTGCCGGCCAGTCCGGCTGGGTGGAAGAGTGTTTAGATTTAGGCGCCATGGTAGTCTGCACCTTTCTGCATTGCGGAGCGGGTGGCAGCAGCGAAGGAGGGTCGCCATCGGCTCCGACTCTGTGATAGGGGTGAAGCGGCGGCCGAAACCGGCAGAGACCATCCTTCGGTCAGGGATTGGCGATCAGAATTGAAAATCCTTGTCGGTAAATTTAACATCCGGAAACATCGACAGCTGCTTTTTGAAAATATCGACGATCTCCTGCAACCGTTCATTGGTTTTGGCCTCAAAGCGCAGCACCAGCACCGGTTGGGTGTTGGAAGCGCGCACCAGGCCCCAGCCGTCGCCAAAGAGCACGCGGGCGCCGTCGATGTCGACGATCTGATACTGCTGGCGGAACGACTGCACCAGCTTTTCGATGACCTGGAATTTGGTCTCATCGCTGCATTCGACGCGGATTTCCGGCGTAGAGACAAACGACGGCAGGCTGTCGATGATCTCGGAAAATTTTTTATCAGTACCGGCCAGGATCTGCAGCAACCGACCCGAGGCGTAGACGCCGTCGTCAAAGCCATAAAAGTCGTCGGCGAAAAACATATGGCCCGACATTTCGCCGGCAAACGGGGCATGCATCTCTTTCATCTTGGCTTTGAGCAGCGAATGGCCGGTTTTCCACATCACCGGTATGCCGCCGTTCTTTTCGATGATCTCGGGCAGCAGCTGCGAGCACTTTACGTCGAAAATGATCGGTTCGTTGGGCCGCTTGGCCAGCACGTCGGCGCTAAAGATGGCCA
>CAZISM010000078.1:0-13877 GCA_964541895.1 uncultured Cytophagia bacterium | reverse complement strand
CGGGCAAATTTGAATTTGGTTTTCAGCATGGCCACATAATCCGGCATCACATCGACCGCGCTGAGGTGACCGGCGCTTTTGCGCACATAGCTGTTGCCGAGTATGATCTGCTTCAGCTCCTGGATGTGCTCGCCGAACACCGAAGCCAGCCCTTCGCACATTTTAAAGCCGTTGAATTCGATGGGATTGTGGCTGCCGGTGATCATGACACCGCCGTCGGTTTTCAGATGGACAATGGCGAAATAGAGCGCCGGGGTGGAGCATTGACCGATCTTGATCACATTCAGGCCGGTGGAGAGAATGCCGTCGATATATATTTTACTGAAATGAGGAGAAGAGAGGCGCACGTCGTGGCCGACCGCAACGGTCTGATGGCCGCGGCGACTCATCCATGTGCCATAGGCACGCCCAAGGTTGTACACCACATCGTCGGTGAGATCGGTCTTGACAATACCGCGGATGTCGTATTCACGAAAAATGCCCTGGTTCATTGGCGTCTCCTCATATTGGCTGATGATGGTTAATCTTTTTACTTTTTCCTGTGCGCGGCATGAATCGTATGGACCTATCGAGAGTGATATTCCACGACCCGATCTTTGCCGGCGAGATCCTTGTGAACGACAACCTGGCCCAACAGCGCCGCCACCTCCGTCGCCTGGTCGGCACCGATTTCCATAAAGGCAAAACCGGGTGTGTTCAGGAGGGTTGGCAACCACCTGCCTATAGCCTTGTAGGCGTCCAGGCCATCCGCGCCGGCCAGCAAAGCGGTGCTCGGCTCAAAGTTTTTTATTTCAGCCGGCAGCCTGTCATAATCCGCCTGTCGAATATAGGGCGGATTAGAGACCACAATATCGTACGGAAAGGGCAGCGGACACGCGTCGCTGAACAGGTTCCACTCTTGCCACTGGATGCGTTCGTCGACGCCGTTACGCTGACTGTTTTCCGCGGCCAGAGCCAGCGCCGCCTGCGAGCAATCGACGGCCGTTATTCTGGCGCCAGGCAAGTGGAAGGCCAGGCTGATCGCGATATTACCGGAGCCGGTGCCGATATCAAGGATGCGTGCCTCCGGCCATGGGCTGGCAGCGGCCAGCACCTTCTCCACCAGCAGTTCGGTTTCGGGGCGCGGCACAAGCACGCTCGGCCCGACCTTGAAAGGTAGCGAAAAAAATTCTGTTTCGCCAATTATATATTGCAGCGGTTCGTGCGACAGCCGACGTTTGAGCAGCGACTTGTAGGAAGCCAGTTCATCGCCGCTCAACGGTCGTTCAAACTGCACATAGAGGTCGACGCGGCGGCATTTCAGCACATGCGCCAGCAACCGTTCACCGGTGAGGCGGCCGTTGTCGAACTTTTTCTCTTTGAGATAATCGGCTGTCCATTTCAGCAACTCGATGATGGTCCAGCGCCGTTTTTCTTCCGCCATAGATCTGTCTCCAGCCGCCGACAACCTTGCGTCACACAGGTTATTTAGCCGTTCATCGCCTGCAGCCGTTCGGCGCGGTCCGCGAGCTGCAGCTGTTCCACGAATTCGTCGATTTTGCCCTGCAGGACCTGATCCAGCTGGTAGAGCGTCAGGCCGATGCGATGATCGGTGACGCGGTTTTGCGGAAAATTATAGGTGCGGATTTTGGCGCTGCGGTCCCCGGTGCTGACCATGGAGCGACGCTGGGCGGTCAGTTTGGCGCGTTCCTCTTCCATGGCTTTGTCGTAGAGCCGGGCGCGCAACACCTTGAGCGCCTTGGCCTTGTTTTTATGCTGCGATTTTTCGTCCTGGCAGGATACGACCATGCCGGTGGGGATATGGGTGACCCGCACCGCCGAATCGGTGGTGTTGACACTCTGCCCGCCGGGGCCGGAGGAGCGAAACACATCGATGCGCAGATCGTTGGGATCGATGTCGATATCGATCTCTTCCGCTTCCGGCAGCACGGCGACGGTGGCGGCCGAGGTGTGGATGCGGCCGTTGGCTTCGGTGGCCGGCACGCGTTGCACGCGATGGACGCCGCCTTCAAATTTCATTTTGCCGAACACATCTTTACCGCTGAGCGAAAAAATGACTTCCCGCACGCCGCCGATGCCCTGGGTGGTGGAGCTGAGCACTTCCATTTTCCAGCCGTGCTTTTCGGCAAAGTACTGGTACATGCGAAAGAGGTCGCCGGCAAACAAACCGGCTTCATCGCCGCCGGTGCCGGCACGGATTTCAACCACCGCGTTGCGGCTGTCCTGTGGATCCTTGGGGATGAGGAGTATTTTCAGTTCCTCTTCCAGGCGTTGGCGCTGATTTTCCAACTCGGTCAATTCCGATTGCGCCATTTCGACCAGTTCGGCATCCTGACCTTCGCGGATGATCTCCCTGTTGTTGTCGATATCGGTTAATACTTTGCGGTATACGCCAAACACCTGCACCGTCTCGGACAGGTCGGCTGCTTCCTTGGCGAGATCGCGAAACAGGGAAGGCTTGCTCATGGTCTCCGGATCTGCGAGTTTGGCTGCGATCTCGGAGTGGCGTTGTTCAATTTTTTCCAGTTTATCTATCACATCGTCCTCTTGAATGCCGGTATGGCGGTCAGGAATTACCAGGTTCAGGATACCACAACGACCTGAGACGGTCCTGCTTTCGGCTCCTGACCGATGGCGCATTTGAGGGCCACCATGGCTACTTCCAACTGGCTGTCGTCCGGTTCTACCGTGGTGATTTTCTGCAGCCACAGTCCGGGTATGATAAAGATGCGGAAAAAGCGGTTGCTATAGGCCTTGGCGGACAGCTTGATCAGTTCGTAAGAGATACCGCCGATCACCGGCACAAACGCCAGGCGCAGCAATCGCTGTCCGACGGTGGTCGGTTTGCCGAGGAACATGAACACCAGGATGCTCACCACCATCACAATGAGCAGGAAACTGGTGCCGCAGCGCGGGTGCAGGGTCGTAAACGAACGCGCCGATTCCGGTATCAGCTCTTTCTGGTTTTCAAAGGCGTGAATGGATTTATGTTCAGCGCCGTGATATTCAAAGACGCGGCGAATCTCTTTCCAGCGCGAAATGATATAAATATAGGAGAGAAAAAAAACCAGGCGAATGACGCCGTCCACCAGGTTGAAGAGGATGCCGGATTCCAGGTGCAGCATTTCGGTCAGCAGAAGCGGAATATAGAAAAACACCGCCATGCCGATTCCCAGGGCAAAGACGATGCTCATCGCCATCCAGATGTTGTTCAGGGTTTGGCTCTGTTGTTTGCCGGCGGCTTCGTTCTTTTTTTTCTCTTCTTCCATGGCGATGTCGCCGCTAAAGTTGAGCGCTTTGATGCCGATGTACATGGTTTCAATGAGCAAAAGGGCGCCGCGAAATACCGGCACATTGAGCCATTTGATCCGTTTGGTAATGGGTTGAAACGGTTCGTTTTTCAGCGCTATGTCGCCATTGGGTTTGCGCACAGCTACGGCAATGCCGTTTTGACCGCGCATCATGACGCCCTCGATCACGGCTTGACCGCCTACAGCCAGACTCTCTTCTTGCATACTGTTCCTTTTATATTATGGCGCCTGTGCCGCCCGGGCGGCGCGGGAACGCCCAGAAAAGAAAAAACGGAATAGGCCTCCTCCATACAGGGGGCACATATTCCGTTTATGTTCGTAACGAAAGCTAGGCTTGTGTTTCAGTTGCCGCCTTTTTGCCATATTTTCTGCGGAACTGCTCCACGCGTCCGGCGGTGTCGATGAATTTCTGTTTGCCGGTGAAGAACGGGTGGCAGTTGGAGCAGATTTCCAGTTTCAGGTCGCCCACGGTGGAGCGTACCTTGAAGGAGTGGCCGCAGGCGCAGGAAACCGTGCTTACGTTATATGTGGGGTGGATACCTTCTTTCAAAACAAGCCTCCTTTGCAATCCGCAAGTTTTTTTGCAATATAAAAAATACGAAAAATTGCAATAACTTGCAAGAAAAAGTTGCTTACATGCTCATGGAATCGAGGAAAGATTTGTTGGAGCGGGTGCCCTGAATCTTGCTGAGCAAAAACTCCATCGCCTCCACGGTGTTCAATTCCGCCAGCAGTTTGCGCAACACCCAGACGCGGTTGAGCTCTTTATCGTCCAGCAGCAACTCTTCTTTACGGGTGCTGGAGCGGTTGACGTCGATGGATGGGAAGATACGGCGGTCGGAGAGGCGGCGGTCCAGCACGAGCTCCATGTTGCCCGTGCCTTTAAATTCTTCAAAAATAACTTCATCCATGCGGCTGCCGGTGTCGATGAGGGCAGTGGCGATGATGGTCAGGCTGCCGCCTTCTTCGATGTTGCGGGCGGCGCCGAAGAAGCGTTTGGGACGGTGCAGGGCGTTGGCGTCCACACCACCGGAGAGGATTTTGCCGGAATGGGGCACGACCGCGTTATGAGCGCGGGCCAGACGGGTGATGCTGTCCAGAAGGATGCAGACGTCCTGGCCGTATTCCGTGAGCCGTTTCGCCTTTTCCAGCACCATATCCGAGACCTGCACATGCCGTTCCGCCGGTTCGTCGAACGTCGAGCTGATGACTTCGGCTTTGACGGACCGTTCCATATCGGTCACTTCTTCCGGCCGTTCGTCGATGAGCAGCACGATCAGTTTTACTTCCGGGTGATTGTTGGAGATGGCGTTGGCGATCTTTTGCAGCAGGATGGTTTTACCGGTTTTGGGCTGGGCGACGATGAGACCGCGCTGGCCTTTGCCGAGCGGGGTGAGCAGATTCATGATGCGCATGGAGAGCTCGCCGGCCGTGGTTTCCAGATTAAAGCGCTGATTGGGATAGAGCGGGGTCAGGTTGTCGAACAATATTTTTGATTTGGCTTCTTCCGGATTCTCATAGTTGACCGCTTCCACTTTCAGCAGGGCGAAGAAACGCTCGTTTTCTTTCGGCGGCCGGATCTGGCCCGAAACGGTATCGCCGGTGCGCAGGCCGAACCGTTTGATCTGGGAGGGCGAAACGTAAATGTCATCCGGCCCCGGCAGATAGTTGAAATCCGGGGAGCGGAGAAAGCCGTACCCGTCCGGCAATACCTCCAGAACGCCTTCGGCAAAGATCAGACCCTCCTTTTTGGTCTGTTCTTCCAGAATTTTAAAGATGAGTTCGGATTTACGCAGTCCGGTAAAGCCGGACACGCCCAAATCCTGCGCGAGTTGCGTTAATTCGGCAATCTTTTTGCCCTTTAATTCTGCAATATCCATCTGGATCCTCTTTTATTATAAGGTTTATTAATAGTTCGGGTACAGCAAGATGGTCATCGGCAAGCGGATTCGGAATCCCCCGGTCATCTCCGTCAACACCACATCGCCAGAGAGCGCAGGCACAGTATCAGGAAATAACCTGCTCGGTTTCTGTATTGAAAAAATGGGCTTTGTTCATATCGAATTGAATCGGATAGTGGGAAAAGACGGCCGGCAAAGACCGGGCTGAGACCCGGGCGACCACGGTGTCAGCTCCCATGCTCACATGTACGAACGTCTCGTTGCCCATGGGTTCCACCACCTCGACTCTGGAGACGAACGTGTTGCTGTCCCCGGCATCGGCTTTTTCGAACAGGTCTTCGGGACGGATGCCAAGGGTAACCGGTCGGCCGGCATAGCCGGCCAGGATCCCGGCCTTGGCTTGCGGCACCGTCAGGGTCAGGACGTCGGTTTTAAACACCGGCGCCTCCTGCCGTTCGATGCGACCCTGGATGAAATTCATCGCCGGGCTGCCGATAAAGCCGGCGACGAATTTATTTTGCGGCTGATGATACAGATTCAGCGGCGTATCGTTCTGCTGAATGCGGCCGTCTTTCATGACCACGATGCGATCGCCCATGGTCATGGCCTCCACCTGATCGTGGGTTACATACACCATGGTGGTCTCGAGACGGGAGTGCAGTTTCGAGATCTCGCTGCGCATCTGAATGCGCAGTTTGGCATCCAGGTTCGATAACGGCTCATCAAAGAGAAATACTTTGGGTTTGCGCACGATGGCACGGCCCACGGCGACGCGCTGGCGTTGACCGCCGGACAGCGCCTTGGGTTTGCGCTCCAGCAGGTGGGCGATGCCGAGAATATCGGCCGCCTCCCTGACGCGCTGTTCGATTTCGGCCCTGGGATATTTTCGCAGCTTGAGGCCGAAGGCCATGTTTTCAAACACCGTCATGTGCGGATAGAGCGCATAGTTCTGAAAGACCATGGCGATATCGCGGTCTTTGGGCGCCACCTGGTTGACAACCTGGTCGTTGATTCTGATTTCGCCGGACGAGGCCTCTTCCAGCCCGGCGATCATGCGCAGGGTGGTGGATTTGCCGCAGCCGGACGGACCGACGAGAACGACAAATTCCTTGTCCCTGATGAAAATGTCCACCGCATCAACGGCGACGATGTTGTTGTCAAAAAGTTTGCTGACTTGCTTCAGTTCAACACTTGCCAAGAATTGCTCCAGTCAAAAGTAAGAGTAAATCGACATGGCGTACGCAGTATTGATGGAGAATGTTTTGGTGTGTTAATTTAAAGAGGTTTCGCAGGCTTTCAATTGCTTAAATGTATTAATAAATTCCTATTTTGTCAAGACTTTTATTGCAGAGACCGCTTCGGCGACAACGAGATGCGAGCCGGCCACGCAGATGGCGGTTTGCGGGCCGATCAGTGTGGCCGCCCGCTGCAGAGCGGCAGCCACGCTGGAAGCGCTTTCGACGCGGCTGTGGCGGACATGCTGCGCCAGCTCCCCGGCCGCCAGCCCACGATTCGATTCAGGCGTGGCCGTGATCACCGTATGACAGCGCCTGGGCAGGCACGCGACCATATTACGGTAATCCTTGTCCTTGAGTATCCCCAGCACCATAACCAGATCCCGCTCCGGCATCAGGTGATCCCACATCCAGCTCAATTGACGAAAACCGGAAACGTTGTGCGCGACATCGGCGATGATCAGGGGCTGCTGCTGCAGCACCTGAAACCGGCCCGGCCAGTGTACTGCCGCTAATCCCGCCTGAATGTCTTTCAGGCTGACGAGTCCGCTCTGTTGCACCACCGCAGCCGCTACACAGCTGTTGCGCACCTGGTGCGGCCCGAGCAGCGGCAGGGTGACGTCAACCGGGGCTTGCCCCGATATCTCCATCACGAATTGCGACCGCTGCGCGGTCATGTGCAGACGGCGAATCCGCACCGCCTCGCGCACAGGGCGGCTGTGTTTGTGCTGCATACAAACGGCGGCTGCTTCCTGCGGCATGCGGCCGACGATGCAGGCCACGCCGGGTTTCTGTATGCCCGCTTTTTCTGTCGCGATGCCGGCCAGTGTTTTTCCCAAATGGCCGGTGTGATCATAGTGAATATGGGTGATGGCAGACACCAGGGGCGTTATGATGTTGGTGGCATCCAGCCGGCCGCCCAGCCCTACCTCGATCACCGCCACATCGACCTGAAGCCGATCAAAGTGCACAAACGCCATCAGCGTCATCGCTTCGAAAAAGGTGCATTGATGACGGTCGAACAGCGGCTGCAGTTCCGCCGTTAATGCGGTGAATTCGTCTGCGGATAGGTCGGCGCCATTGACCCGAATCCGCTCCTCGGCCCTGAGGAGATGGGGTGACGTATAGAGACCGGTGCAAAGGCCGGCCTGGCGCAGAATGGATTCGATCATGGCGCACACCGAGCCTTTGCCGTTGGTTCCGGCTACATGGATGGTGCGAATGCGGTTTTGCGGGTCACCGAGTTCGGCCGCCATGGCGAACATGCGCTGCAAACCCAGCTGCCAGCCAAAGCGTTCCAGACCAAACAGATAGTGGACGGCGTCAGAATAGTTCATAGATCCTGTGGCGGTTTAATGGCGAGAGGGTGCGGGTGTTGTTAACGGAAAAAAGCGCGATCCCGCCAGAGCGGGATCACGCTGTAAAGAGTTGCCTTTATTTCTTGTCGCCATGCTTGGGACAGGCTTTTTCACAGGCGCTGCCTTTGCAGGCCGTGCCGGGGCAGGACTTTTTGGTCTCTTTGGCCTTGTCACAGCATCCGGGTTTGGCATCCTTGCATTCCGCTTTTGTATTCTTGCACTCGTCTTTGGCCGGGCAGCCTTTGGCGCCATCCTTGGGACAGGGTTTGTCTTCGCTGATCGTGGTGCTGGAGGTGGCGGTGGTGCTCTTGGCTTGCATGTAGCTGACGGAAACGACAAAAATCAGAGCTAACACAATTACGGCCAGAATAGCGAGTCTGTTTCTCATGATACCTCTCCTTTAATAAAGGGCTAAAAGTTGGAACAGCACGATTGACCCTGCATGACGCACTGCTGCAGGATCATGGTAAAAAATTTTTTCTGCTGTTCCGGTGTCAGTTGTTTTTTCTGTTCCATCAGGTTGGTGACGACTTTGTGATGCACCACCGATTGCAGTGAATCCATGCGCTGCACGATGCGCTGCAACCGCACCGGATCAGACGGTTCAGCCAGCAGGCATTCACTCAGCTCCGTCCGGCAGTCGCACAACTGCCTGGTCACCGCGTCCAGCGATTGACGATAGAGCGCCTGATGCTGCTCCAGGGCCTGCAGCTGCGCCGCTGTCAACTCCAGCTTTTCGTGCAACACCATGGCGCAGGTTTTGCCGCCGGCCGGACAGGTGTCGGCTGTGCGCTCCACGCCGTGGCGCTGATACAGCCACGTCGCCAGAGCCGTCACATTGATGATGGTCAGAACAATTGCCAGGATGAACAGCCACTTTTTCATAAAATCCTCACGGTTGATCATAAACGGCCTGAACCGCGCCGGCCAGCGTGTGCCCGGCGAACGGTTCGGTGGCATCCATGCCAAAGGTGCGATACACCAGCTCTTCGTCGCTGATGGGGGCGAGGGCGGCTTGATCCACCGAGCCAAGGTAGTGTCCCGTGAGCAGGCTCAAAAACAGCAGAACGACTACGATAGCCGGTTTCAACAGGGCCAGGCCGAAGCGAAACAAAGAGGGAGGTGCAGGCTGCTGCAGGCGGGCCTGCAACCTGGTCCAGACGAACGGCGATATTCGGGGTACGGCCTCAACCGTGTTTTCCCGATACACCTTTTCCATCCGGGACAGGAGCGCTCGACACTCCGGGCACTGTGCCAGATGCCGTTGCACCTGCTGTTGCTCCTGTGGACTCAACGCGTGCTCCAGCATGAGTAACAGCCGGGATTGTATGTAGCGGTGGCTTTTCATCATTACCCTTTGGACACAATAAACGGCCATAACTTGCACTATTTTTTTAATTTTTTTACCAAATAACGGCTCATAGCCTTCTTTGCATGATGTAAACAGGATTCCACGGCTGATACGGAACACCCCATGATCTCGGCCATTTCCTGGTAACTCTTGTTTTCATAACGACTTAAAATAATGGCCCATTGCTGGCGTTCAGGCAGAGCTGAAATCGCCTGTCTGACCAGGTCCCGCTCCTCCTCCTGTTCCAGCAAGGCGTGCGGATTTTCAGCCGTGGGGGCTGATAGCATGTCGGATTCGCTGATAAAATCCAGATTAAGCAGGCGCTGCCATCTCGCTTGCCGGCGCAGGTTCAAACAATGGTTGACGGCAATGCGGTAGAGCCAGGTGGACAGCGCCGAGTGGCCTTTGAAACCGGACAGGTTTTGCAGCGCTTTCAGAAACACCTCCTGCACGGCGTCTTCCGCTTCGGCGGGGTCGTTGAGAAACCGGTAGCACAGCCGGTACAACGGCTGGCAGTGCTCGTCGTAAAGCATCCGCTGCGCTTCCGCTTCGTTGGCCCGCAGCCGTGTGATGAGATCTGAATCCTGCATGGTGATCACGGGGTTGATCGGGGAGGTTGGCTAGATGTTCATTTTAAGGGCAGCACGGAATTCCCCGCGAATCGGAAAGCTCTTGTTGCTCTCCGTCTGCAGCAGCTCGCCGGAGAATGTGCCGTCAATATACTCGTCCGTGACACGGGTGATCATGACCTGTCCAGCGCTCGTCAACGGTTTGCTGTGCCTGCTCACCGTAAAAGCCACCATATCCGCCGGCAGCGCCAGGCCCTGCCATTTTTTCAACTCCGGTTGCGCATATTCCAGATTGATCAGGAGCTGGGGATATTTTTCCGATCCTGAGTTGAAATTATACAATTGCAGATTATCATGTTTGAACAGATCGCCGGCCGGTGTAAATTGGGCGGCGAAAAAGCGGTCGTGCATCGCTTTGCCCTGCAGCGTCAGGCGGACAAAACCGCCGTTGGGTTCGCGGTCATTGCGGCCATCGCCGGCAGGTCCGCCGCAGGCCAGCAAACCACACCCCATCACCCCCCACAGCAAAAATCTCTTTGCCATATAGAACCTTTTTAGTAACTTTACCTGTATCCTCTTGCGGACGTCCTTCAGGCCGCCGCAAGCATCTATCAATGTAAGGCTATATTTTCTTTTTCACAAGGTGATTTGACGACCACACGAAACAGGAGAAGATCATGCCGTCGATAAAGCATACCTGTGTTGAGCGTTTTCTGAACTATGTCACTTTTGATACACAATCGCGGGAGGATTCAGAGACCTATCCCAGCACGGAGAAGCAAATGGATCTCGGCCGCGTGCTGGTGGAGGAGTTGCAGACCATGGGTTTAAAAGATGCCGCCATGGACGAGTGGGGCTATGTCACCGCTACGCTGGCCGCCAACGTCAGCCACCATGTTCCCACGATCGGCTTGATCGCGCATATGGACACGTCGCCGGATGTGTCCGGCAAAAACGTACAGCCGCTGATGCATAAACAGTACAAGGGCGGCGATATCACGCTGCCGTCCGGCGTCGTCATCAAGGCCGCGGAAAATCCCGCCCTGGCTGAACAGATCGGCAACGACATCATCACCTCCGACGGCCACACGCTGCTGGGAGCGGACAACAAAGCCGGCATCGCCGAGATTTTCGACGCCCTGCATCATCTGCTGGAGCATCCGGAAATCAAGCACGGGACCGTGCGCGTAGCCATCACACCCGATGAAGAGGTGGGACGGGGTACGGAGCATTTCGATGTGCGCAAGTTCGGCGCCCGCTACGCCTACACCATCGACGGCGAATCGCTGGGCGAAATCGAGGACGAAACCTTTTGCGCCGACAGCGTCACCATTCGCATCCAGGGCGTCAACCTCCATCCCGGTTATGCGAAAAACAAACTGGTCAATGCCATTAAAATCGCCGCCGAGATCATCGAGCGGCTGCCCAAGTACCGCCTCTCGCCAGAAACCACCGAGAAGCGCGACGGCTATGTCCATCCCCATCTTGTCAGCGGCACGGTGGAGGAAGCGACGTTGAAATTCCTGATTCGTGATTTTTCCGTGGAGGGGTTGAAAGACAAAGAGACCTTTTTGGAGAGCATGGTGCAGGATGTGATGGCCCAGCATCCCAAAGCCGCCATGACTTTTACTGTGGATGAATCGTACCGCAACATGAAGTACAAACTGGACGAAGAGCCGCATGTGGTCGAGTATGCGCTGGAGGCGGTCAAGCGGGCGGGGCTCGCCCCGGTAAAGAGTCTGATCCGCGGCGGCACGGATGGCTCCAAACTGTCCTACCAGGGATTGTTAACGCCCAACATATTTACCGGCGGCCACAACTTTCATTCCCGGCAGGAGTGGATATCGGTGCAGGATATGCAAAAGGCTGTGAGCGTGATCGTGAAGCTGGTGCAGATATGGGAAGAAAAATCGCGGACTGAATAGAACGTACTCTTGCCAAGGTTGAACATTATGCGGATCGCCCTTTACATCATTGTGTCGCTGCTGATCCTTGTCGCGGTGGCGCTGTTATGTCTGGTTCGCCCCATCGATCAAACACCGTTTGTGCAAAGCGAATATTACCATCATACCATCGCGGGGCTGGCCGACGTACAGCAAAAGCTGAGCCAGCGCCGCGGCCTGTTGACGGCCGGAGTGGGTCGAGCCGGCATCACGCCGCCGCAGGGGGTGCCGCTGGCCGGATTTGGCGGCCGCAAGGGTGCCCCATCCACAGGCGTGCATGACAGCCTGTATGTGCGCGTTCTTGGCCTGCAGGCAGGCCGACACTCTGTCTTCATCATCGGCTACGACGCGCTGCTGATCTACCCTGACCTGGCCCGGTCCATCGAGCGGCGCCTGGGCCTTGCCGAGGAACAGCTCTATTTTACCGCTAGCCACTCTCACTCCGGTCCCGGCGGCTGGGGAAGCGGCTTTGTGGAGGAGCAGTTTGCCGGCAAAGCGGATCCTCGTGTTTCGGCCATGCTGGTCGACAGCACCGTGGCCGCGGTTACGCGGGCGCAGCGCCGCATGGCCGCAGCGACCTGGCAGGTCGGCTGCATCGATGCGCCGCGGCAGATCAGAAACCGCCTGCTGGGCGACAAGGGTCCGATCGACGACGATCTTTACTATCTGGCGATCCAGGTCAACGCCAAGCCGTTAGCAGTGCTGGCCACCTATTCGGCGCATGCAACGGTTTTATCGGCCGACAACATGCTGATCAGCGCCGACTATCCCGGTTACCTGGAGCGCAAGGTTGAGGCGCAAAGCGGCGCCATGACCATCATGGCAGCCGCCGGTCTTGGCAGCCACAGCAACCGCGGTGAGGGCCAGGGCTTTGCCAAGGCCAGGAACATCGGGGAAGCATTAGCTGACAGCCTGCTGGCTCACGCCTTCAAGGCGCAGGGCCGGGACAGCGTTGCGCTCGCCTGCACGCGCTGGCACCTGGAGACCCCGACGATGCAGATCAGACTGAACAAAACCTATCGTCTCAATAGCCTCGTGGCGCACAAACTCTTTCATTTCCGCGAGGCTTATCTTTCATTTTTAAGGCTGGACGATTTTTGGCTGATCGGCAGCCCAGCAGAGTTCAGCGGTGAACTGGCCATGCAGGTCAAAGCCGTCGCCGCTGAACATGGGCAGATCGCCACCATTACCAGCTTTAACGGCTGTTATCTCGGCTATGTGGTGCCGTCACGATATGACGATATCAACGGCTATGAAACCCGCACCATGAGCTGGTTTGGTCCCTTTTTCGGTGATTACCTGGCGCATTTGATGGCCAAAGCGATGAGCAGCGGCGTGTGAACGTGCGAAGGTAAAGGATGGAATTGTTGGCCGCCGGAGCGTCTCGCTTCGGCGGCCAACGGATCATGAATCGTCAAGTCAGAGACCTTTTTAAAAACTGGCCGGTATAAGACTCTTTCACCTTTGCCACCTGCTCGGGTGTGCCGCTGGCAATGATGCGGCCGCCCCGTTCGCCGCCTTCCGGGCCGAGATCGATAATCCAATCCGCTGTTTTAATCACATCCAGATGGTGTTCGATGACGATCACCGTGTTGCCTTTGTCGACAAGACGATTGAGCACGGTGAGCAGCATTTTGGTATCTTCAAAATGCAGGCCGGTGGTGGGTTCGTCCAGAATATACACCGTCCTGCCGGTGCCGATTTTAGACAACTCGGTGGCCAGTTTGACTCGTTGCGCTTCACCGCCTGACAGTGTGGTGGCCTGCTGGCCGAGATGGATATAGCCCAAGCCCACATCGGACAGCGTCTCCAGCTTGCGGCGAATGGTCGGGATGCTATCGAAAAATTCCTGCGCCTGGGAAACGGTCATGTCGAGGACGTCGGCGATGGATAATCCCTTGTATTTGATCTCCAGGGTTTCACGGTTATAGCGTTTGCCCTTGCACACTTCGCAGGTGACATAGACATCGGGAAGAAAATGCATCTCGATTTTTATGATGCCGTCGCCCTGGCAGGCTTCACAGCGGCCGCCCTTGACGTTAAAGCTGAACCGTCCCGGCTGATAGCCGCGGATTTTCGCCTCGGGAATATGGGTGTACAGATCCCGGATCGGCGTGAACAGGCCGGTGTAGGTGGCCGGGTTGGAACGCGGCGTGCGGCCGATGGGCGACTGGTCGATGTCGATCACCTTGTCGAGATGCTGCAGCCC
>CAZISM010000077.1:0-26478 GCA_964541895.1 uncultured Cytophagia bacterium | reverse complement strand
GTATTATATAATATATTAAATTGGACTAAAAAGCAAGTAAAAAACAGATTTCTTTTTGAATCTAGAAATAGAGATAGTATTATAGTGGTGAGCACAGCTTTTCGATAATTGAGGTGAGGATGAAAAAGTATTTACTTCTTTATGGTTGTCTCTTGATTGCAACCCTGGGGCGTGCCGATATTCGACCAAAAGTCGTTACCGCCGGTCAGGGCAGCTATATGCAGATCGTGGATAATGATCTGACCGTTTTTTCAGCAGCCGGCCGTCCACCAGGCCTGAAAGTGGTACAACCCGGTGACAGCTCGATCGTCGTGTATCGCCATAAAGAGAATAAGAACGGCACGTGTTCGCTTTCGGGAGGACATGCGCCAGGATTAATGATCTCGGAAACGGTTCGAGTCATCACTCCACAACTGCTCGAACGAACGGTAACGGTCAAAGCGGAAACGGATCAACGCTATTATATGGATTTCGGCTGGACCACGCCGCCCGGCGGCACCTATTATTCTTTCACCGCGGCAGAGGCGCAACCGGCGTCCTATTTTCCCGGTTGCGGCGGTCCGGAATTCGACCGAGCCGGTCGACAAACGTTTCCCTTTCTGGGTTGGCGAAAAGGGGATATGCTGTACGGCATCATCGGCGACACGCCGGGTATGTGGGAAAATCGCAGCGTCATGACCTTTGATCCGCAAAACCGGCGTTTGTCATTATGCAACGGGGACGGGTCTGCAAAACGAACGATCATGATCCCCCGCTCGGTCGACGCCACCACCGTGTATCGCAGTCGCTTTGACGGCTGGCAGCATATTGAAAAAGGCGAAACGCAAAGCTGGACGACCTGGATTTTTTCTGCACCGGTACGCACCTTTTATGATGTCCAACTGGCGGCGCATCTGGCCCTGGCCAACGGCAAGGGTTTCAACGGCTCCAGCCTGGAAGCCATTTTGCGCAACACCTCCTATCTCCTGTTGCGCCGCAACCTGCTGCGACCGGAGAGCGATTATCTGTTCATTTCCGGCATCGGCTACGGCTGGAAGCAGTGGGTGTCGGACGGTTTTTATATGAGCCGCGGACTGGATGATCCGTATTACGACCGCGAAGCCCATGGCGCTGCATTTTTTGACCGCATCAATTATGAGGACAATGCGCAATATTATCTCATCTGGTCGGTGCTGGTGAAACGGGCCGGCGGCGATATCGACATGCGCACCGTGGAACGGGCCTATCGTTTCATTCGTGGACATGAGAGTGATGGATTGTATATTCCACCGCGTTTACAGCCAAACTCCAAGGCATACAAAACTTATCACGATCAGCTGCCCTACGACGATGACGATGCGCCTTCCTCCGATCAGGGCTTTCATTGCGGCGCACTCCTGGCGGCTAAAGAGCTCGGTTTTGCGGTCACGGATAAAGAGATCGAACAGGCGATCGCCGGCTATCGGCGCATGTTCAACGAAGCCGGCGGCTATATGGCCACCAGCCTGAAGCAGCAGGAGCATGTGGGCCAGGATGCGCTGTACGGCGAAGTGCTGACCTTTGCTGTGTTCGGCCAAAAACTGTTGCCGGACGAATTGGTTCGACGTCATCTGGAAACCTCGTTGCGTATCCAGTCGCCCTATGGCATGCGCGTCATCTCCAAAGCCAACGGTGATCTGCTGGAGGGCCACAGCGGCGTCTATACCTACGGCGGCTCCTGGTTTCTGAACGACGCCGCCAATTATCTCGACGGACTGATTCACGGCATGGATGAAAAATGGCTCGATGAGCAGACCTTATGGCGGCTAAAGAAGGAACTGGCTGTTATGCCGGCATTCCACGAATCCATCAGCACGGTAAACGGCAAACCGCACGGTCATCATCTCTACTCCTGGAACTCGGGATATTGGTGGCTGCGGCGGGAGGTGCGCAAGCAACTGGGATTAACAGGCGAGGATGGGGTGGCGGCCGGTTTGGACAAGGAACTGGGCGTGGTGCGGCAAAACGGATTCCTGGTTCTGGATCCATCCATAAATCGTTTGGGTGGTCAATAAGCAAGTTTCTAATCGATTAAATGATCAAGCACAATATCAAATCACCATGGCCGTCTCGACTTTATATGGAGCGTATCAGGTATGCTGGACCTAATAGATGTAAGCAAGTCGTTCGGGCAACACGTCGCCGTCGACCACGTCTCTTTCAGCGTGCACAAGGGTGAGATTTTTGGCTTTCTCGGCCCCAACGGAGCGGGCAAAACCACCACGATCAACATGATCTGTTCATTGCTCAAGCCCGATTCCGGACAAATCCGCGTCGACGGGGTTGATGTCGTCAACAGCTCGCCACGCTGGCGCGAGCAGCTGGGGGTGGTGCCGCAGGACGTGGCGGTCTATGAAGAGTTATCGGCACTGGAAAACCTGCACTTTTGGGGTCGGCTATACCGTCTGGCAAAGCCGGCGCTGCACATGCGCGTCGACGAGTTATTGGAGGCTACCGGCTTGAAGGAACGGGCCCGCGATCGTGTAAAAACCTATTCCGGCGGCATGAAGCGGCGGCTCAATCTTGCTATTGGCATGATCCACCGGCCCAAGCTGTTGCTGCTGGATGAGCCCACGGTCGGCATCGATCCGCAGGGTAGGCACAGTATGCTGGACATGGTGCGTGCTATTGCCGGCAGCGGCACCACCATCCTCTATACCACCCACTATCTCGACGAAGCGGACCTGTTGTGTGACCGGCTCGCCATCATCGATCGTGGCCGCCTGCTGGCCATGGGCACAAGAGATGAAATCAGCCAGATCGTCGGCGAAAATCGCCTGGTCAAGGTCAGCGGCCGTTTTTCGGCCGAGATGGCGCAGGCGTTGCCGCAAACGCTCACGCAGGTTTCACTGCTCTCGTTACAATTGTCCGAGGTGGTGTACAGTTTGCCTCTGCAGACCGGCACCGGCGTGTTGATTGAAAAATTGCTGGAAAACGGTTTTGTCATCGACAATCTGGCCATCAAGGAACCCAGTCTCGATTCCGCCTTTCTTAAATTAACCGGAAGGGAGTTGCGCGATTGATACGGACCTTGCTCTACAAAGACCTGTTGCGGCGATGGCGCAATCCCGGTGGTATCATCGTGCTGGTTCTGATTCCGCTGTTGGCCGCGTTGATGCTTGGCTCCATCTTTGGAACCGGCAACACGTCGGCGGTTAGGCCGCGCGTACACCTTTTGGTGGAAGATTATGACGACGGTTTTGCTTCCCAGATGCTGCTGGGTGCATTTTCACGCGGCGAACTGGCACAGATGTTTCAGGTGGAAAAGGTGGCAACGGGCAGCGGCAGGAAACGGATGGACCAGGGGGACGCGTCGGCCCTGCTGGTAATTCCTGCAGGTTTCGGCGACTCGTTGCTGGCCGGCACGCCGGTGGCGCTGGGTTTGATTAAAAATCCGAGTCAGAGTTTTGCACCCAAAATCGCCGAAGAAACCGTGCAGATTCTGAGCGAGGCGGGCGATCGACTGTTGCATATCGCCGCTGATCCGATGGCCAGGATTCGCCAGGGTTCACAAGGCCATGCTCAATTGACGGAAAAAGAGGTAGCCGATGTCTCTGTGGCCATCAGTCGATTGTTCAAGCAGGGAGAGAAATATCTTTTGCCGCCGCGACTAAAGGTAGCCAGGTCCACATTGGACACAGAAGGAAAAAAGACGAGCTCGGACCATTCTTTGTTATTCGGCTATATGTTGTCCGGTATGGGCATTATGGCTCTGCTGTTCATGCTCGACACCGTAGCCAAGGATACCTTTCGCGAGAGGGAGACTCGAACGCTCTATCGCATGCTGGTGAGCCCGGCCGGTGCGGCCGAATACACGGCGGCCAAGCTGCTGTTCATGTTTGCCGCCGGCTTGCTGTCGCAACTGGTCATGTGGTTGTTCGCACTGGTGCTCTTTTCCCTGCAGATCGCTCATCCGCTGCTGTTCGTGAGCGTCCTGGTGGCTGCTACGGCGACGTTGACCGGCCTCATTGGTCTGGTCTATGGTTTGGTGCGCACACGCACCCAGGCGTCAGCGATCCTGCCGGTGGTGATCATTATCTTTAGCATGCTGGGCGGCGCCATGCTGCCGTTTAACATGCTGCCGGAAAGCCTGCAATCGGCTGGAAAGTTTTCCCCGGTTTTCTGGTGCATAGATGGTTTGCAACAGGTGCTGGCGGCCGGAACAAACCAGGTTGACCTCTCTGCCCATTTTTCTATTCTCGTGACGTTGTCGCTGTTACTCAATGGACTCGCTTTTCTCTCGTTTGTACGAAAGGTCCGGACATGAACGATATCGCGTTGTTGGCCTGGCAAAATATAAAGACCGTGTTCAAGGATCGAACCGCCGCCATCTGGATGGTAGCGATGCCACTGGTGTATATTTTTGTCTTTGGCAGTGCGTTTCGCAGCGGCCAGGATCCGGCTGCGGTCAAAGCGCAGCTGGTGGTCGTCAACCAGGATCAGGGAGTATTGAGCCGGCGATTTCTGCATCATCTGCGAAGTGAATCCATTCTCCTGGATACGATGGCGACCTATCCTCAATATAATGCCCGGCGGGTGTTGACCATTCCGGACAGCTTTAGCCGTTGCCTGGCTGGGTCGCGCGTGCTGACCCTGCCCCTGCAGCTGCGCAGTGGCGGCGATATGGATGCCGGCGCCATGGTGGAATTAAGCGTGCAGAAAGCGGCGTATCGGCTGCTGGCGGATCTGACGGAAATCGATATCCACGGCCAGAGTGCTGACACCGCTTCTTTTGCGCTGCTGGATAAGCGGCAAAAGCTGCTCAGGGTGGAAACCTCCTATGCCGGTCGCGCCAGGGTGATACCAAGGGGATTCAGCCAGCAAGTGCCGGCCAACATGGTCATGTTTACCATGCTGGCGTTGTTCATATATGCCGGTACCACTCTGGTGGAGGAGCGCAATAACGGCATGTTGCGTCGGCTCAAGATCGCGCCGCTCTCTTTTTACCATATTTTTTTCGGCCGGGTGCTCGGCGTTTGCGGAATCGGTGTGTTGCAGATCGGCATCATTATGGCTATGGGGCGGTTTATTTTTTCAGTGCAGTTCGGTTCGTATCCCCTGGCCCTGACAACGCTGGTTCTGCTTTTTAGCGCCACGGTTGCCGGCATGGGGATCATGCTTGGTTTGCTGATTCGCAACGAAGAAAAACTGATCGCGGTTGCTATCGTTCTGACATTGTCCATGGCGGCGTTGAGCGGTTGCTGGTTTCCCCTGGAAATCACGCCGCGCTGGTTTGAATTTTCCGCCAATTTTCTACCTTCCGGGCTGGCCTTAAAGGCCTTCAACCGGCTCATTTCCTATGGACTGGGCTGGCAGGCGATCTGGCCGTTTCTACTCGGCCTGGCCGGCTTTCTCGCGCTCTTTACCGCCATAGCCGCCAGAGGCATGCGCCGGAGCGTAGAGTAGGACCTTTGCGGTTCTAGGCCAGCACAGCGAATAAAATGGTGGCGAATGAGAGGAGGGTGGACACCACGGCAACAACAAAAGCAATGCGGGCAAATTTGACCTCTGCTGCTCTGCGTAACAGCCAGTAGGAGATAATCGGCTGTGCCAGCAGCAGAGCGGCCACGGACAGAACCAGCAGGTTATCAGGGGCCAACAGATACAAAAATCCCGCCAAAAACGACATCCCGGTGAATCTGAGCAAGGAAACCAGGATAGCCCCCTTTTGTAATCCATATTGATTGGGAATGGTGCGATAGCCGACGGAGCGGTCCGAGACATAGTCGTAGAAATTGGCGGTGGCTTGATTCGTGGAGGCAACGAAAAAGACAAAGAGGAGAAATGGCACGTGTTCCGGCTGCAGGCCATTGCTAACCATTCCCAGCAGGGTGACCGCAACCATGATCAACCCGAAATTCAACGTGCCCAGAATCCCTTTGCCTTTGGACCAGCTGTTATACAAGAGCCCCAGCAACACCGCGGCGCTGCCGGTCAGTGTGAGTTCACGTGTAGCGGACAAAGCGGTTAAACCCAGCCCGAGGACCGTAAGCAGTATGGCGAAGGAGAGGCCGTTACGCATCGAGATGCGGCCGGAAGGCAGGGGGCGTTTTCTGGCGCCGAGTTGATCCGCTTCGAGATCGTAACAATCATTGAGCGCGCACATGCCGGCCGTGCCTAATAACGCAGCCAGGACCGGGATCAACATAGGCCATTCGAAGCGAGCGTTGCTGCTGATCACATAACTAGCGGTTACGGCGAACCCCGGCAGCAGAAGTGAAAGGGGAAAACGCGCCAGCTGGATATAGGCTAGGATGGTTTGCATGGTTGGCCCCTTTGGATTGGTTTAAAGTCGTACTCTATCCCATTCCACCCTTTTCATATTAAACATTCCCTTTTTTACTTGCAAGCACCTTTTTTTTAAATCAATGACGGACAAGCCAGGTTTGTACGGGTCAAAAATGAGTTTGAAAAGTAATGGATTTCCCATATATTTATGAGATGTTGGTGCTTGCTCTGGAATGGGCGTGGTCGCTACGCCATGGAGTCGCATTCCTACAAAGTAGAATGTATATGCAAAACAAATTGCGTTATTTTCGTTTTATGTGCGGTGAGCTGACTCAACAGGAGCTGGCGGAAAAGGCCGGCGTCACCAGGCAAACGATCATCGCCATAGAAAAGGGCACGTTCAATCCTTCTGTAAAACTCGCCTTGAAATTAGCCTCTATTCTCGGCACCACCGTGGAAGCGATGTTTATGTTGGAAGAAAAGGACTGAGGGCTAGCGATGAAAAAGGCCTATCCTGTTCTGAAAAGCATGTGGTTTTTGCTGGTCATCCTTCTGGTTCTCATCAATCGCGGCATTCCTTTTCCGGTGCTGGTCGGCCTCACCGCTGTTGTTATTTTAGCGCCGCTGGTGCGGGAGTATCTCTTTACGCAACGGCCGGATGAGCGGCAGGTCGGGATCAGCCATTTTTCCAGCCATATCGCCTATCTCGTTTTTCTGGCTCTGAATCTGCTGGTCGTCCTGCGCATTGCCTTGCATGTGGATCAGCACCCGCTGTGGTTGTTTCTGTTTTTATTCGCTCTGCCGATCCTGGTCAAGTTTTCCATTTCCCTGTTTCAGCAGTATGGCGCCGTTCATGGGCTGAGCGGGCTGCTGCACGTTCTTTTGCGCGGAGTTTTGCCTGCCCGTACGATTGATGAACGGCAAAATGCCATCGGCAACTTTTCCAGCCACATCGCCTTTTTTGCATGGCTGGTGGTTCTGGTGGCCATGATTTTCAGCAAATTCATCGTCAAGGGTGAGAATCCATCCACGATCTGGTACACGTTGCTGATGACGCCCCTGCTCGCTCGCTTGTATACGAGCTTTTTTTTAACCTATGGCGGCTATAACGGCGGCCGATTTATCATTTATACTATTGTGGGGATCGTGCTGGTTTTTGTTTTTCTTTCACACGGCCTCAGCCTGGAATCCCTGATGGAAGCCTTGCCGTTTTTCGCGGTAGCGGCGCTGCTGGTTTGGGCCATGCGCTACCCGCGCGTGGCCGGTGCACTCCTCTGCCTGATTGCCATTCTCTCTGTTTTTTTCTTTCGCGGCTGGCACAATTTCGATCTTTACCTGCAGATTATGATGTTTTCCCTCATTCCTATCCCCATCTTTATCGGCGGAGTAGCCATTATGGTCAAGCCCAAACAGGAGTGACCCGCCCGACCTTATCCGGCCTGGGGGATGTATGGAGCCGGTTTATGGGTTCCGCCTTTCTCTGACCTGTTGATCAAAAACATGCGAGGAGCTTGATGAAAAAAACGGTTTTGGCAATTCTGATAGCAATCGTTCGGCTGTCACTGGCGGCCGGCGCCGAGTTCACTATTACCGCGGGTCTGGCCGACTATCAGGTGTATCAGCGCGACGACGGCGACCAGGCCGATATTCGTTTCAGTGGAACTTGTTCCCTGGCCGGTGCGGTGCAGCTGCGAGGCCGCGTGCTCGACAGCCGACTGTTCGTGACCGTTGTAGAGTGGCAAAAGATCGCCGAGATAAAATCCGGACGCTTCACGGCTGTCATTGCCGGCGTACCGGTCGGTGGCCCTTTTATCGTTGAAGTAGCGGCCGCCCGTTCAAACGGTGAGAATATTTCTTTACTGCAACGGCAGAATATTCTGGTCGGAGATTTGTGGATTTTAGCCGGCCAGTCCAACATGCAGGGCGTGGGGGAGCTGGACAGAGCCGAAACATCCAGCATTCTGGTGAATTCATACGGCTATGATGAGCGCTGGGCTGTGGCGTCTGAACCGTTGCATTGGCTTCTGGATTCGGTAGATCCCGTACATCAGCTCGGCCTGACCGGCAAGGCGTTGACGGATGCGCGCCTGGGCATGAAAAAGAACGCACAAGTAGGCGCCGGGCTGGGCCTGGCGTTTGCTAAAGCGATGGTTCTGGCGACGCAAGTCCCGGTTGGCCTGGTGCCGTGTGCGCACGGCGGTACCTCCATGGAAGAGTGGGATCCGGCAAAAAAAGAGGCCGGCGGACAGTCGTTGTACGGCTCCATGTATCGCCGCTTTGCAGCGGTCGGCGGCAAAGTCAAAGGAGTTTTGTGGTATCAGGGAGAGTCCGACGCTTCCGCAGCCGCCGCGCCTTTGTACAGCCGGCGTATGCAGAATCTGCTGCAGGCCATCCGGCGGGATTTCAAGGCGCCGGACCTGCCATTCTATTACGTGCAAATCGGTCGATTCTGCATCAGCAACGACAACGGTTACTGGAACGATATTCGCGAGCAGCAACGATCGTTGGCGAAATCCATTCCTCACACCGGCCTGGTGGCGGCGATCGACCTGGAATTGGATGATCTCATTCATGTAAGCACCGACGGCTTGAAGCGACTGGGACAGCGCCTGGCTAACCTGGCGTTGCGCGATCTGTTCGGTCGCCAGGATCTGGCGTCCGGCCCGGAGCTGGACGGCGTCACTCTGGTTCCTTTTCGTTTCAGCCGCTTTCGTCTGACCTTTGCCAACTGCAACGGCATGCTGCGCAGTTCAGGACGAGTCAGCGGCTTTACCATCCGTGACAGCCATGGCAGCGACCTGCATCTCATTTACAAAATGGCTGTGGCTGAAGACGGCCGCGCGATCGATCTTTATCTGCGCGAGGCGCCGCCGGCCGGAGCCATGCTTTGGTACGGCTACGGCCTGGATCCATTATGCACCATAACGGATTCCAGAGATATGGCCTTGCCTGCTTTTGGTCCAATGGCCATTGACCCGATTGTTTACCAAAGCTTTGTTTATATGGTCAGACAAAATCCAGGCAATGAACAGCTGACCGTGATGCTGCCGCAGGTTTTTGCTACAGCGCGCCAGGATGCAGAGCGGCAAAAAGAACTGCGGCCGTTGATCGATCGCATGGTCGAAAGCCTGAAGCCGTCCGATCAACTTTGTTACGCGCCTTATCAATTTGCGCTGTCGAATTTCAGCCAGTGGGATGCCTATGTGAGGAAAATGGGCCAGCTCCCGTTGGCTGAACGCAAACAGTGGGCGAAGGCCTGGCTTGCGGCCGCGCAATTTCCGTCGCTGTCGTGTCCGTTTGTCAAACAGTGGCAGGTAGCCGGCCCGTTCGACAATAGCGGAGATAAATTTTTTGATAAAGCATACGGCCCGGAATCGAATCCGGCCTTGAGCGCTCAATACAAAGACGGCCTGCACGGATCGGTGCGGTGGCAGGCGGCATCAGCGGAGGACAACGGCTATCTGGATTTTTGCAAGCTGCTGCCTGTGCCCAAGGATGCCATTGTCTACGCCCAGGCCCAGGTAGAGTCGCAACGTGATGCCGATGTTCTTTTGCTGTTCGGCAGCGACGATGCGGCCGCTGTGTGGGTGAACGGCAAAGAGGTGCACCGGGAACACCTGCATCGCCCGGCGCAGCCGGGAAGCGATCTGATGATAGTAAACCTGGTCAAGGGCCGCAACGACATACTGGTCAAGGTAGATCAGGAAGGCGGCGATTGGGGCCTGTATCTGCAGTTGGTTGACAAGGATGGCCTGTTAAAATTTTGAATGGTGAGGTCTGAATTATGTTTTTTAGACGATTCGTTCTATTGATAGGCCTGTTGGCAGGCCCGGCCCTGCTGCAGGCGCAAAAGTTGTCTGAACCCTCCATTATAGTGAACACCGTCAGCGTCGACAGCTTTGATACGGAAACACTGCACCTGCAATTCGACCTGCTGGTGAACAATCCCAACAGCATGGATATCAACGTCAAAAAAATGCGCTACCGTTTTTCGTTGGAGCTGCAAACGATTCTGGAAGGCGAGGTCGAGCAAAAGATATCTCTGCCGGCCAAACAGGAAAGCCATCTGCAGTTGCCGTTGCTGATCCGCCTACCCGACGTGCTGGACAAGGTGGAACAGATGGCTGATAAAGACACGCTCATATACGGCATCAGCGGCGACATCACCCCCTCCGGATTGTTGTCCGCGTTCAAGATACCGTTCGAGAGCGCGGGCTATATTCCCAATCCCAGATTGCCGGAGATTTCGCTGCAGTCGTGCACCGTCACCGGCGTTTCCTTCACCCACGTGGATCTGCAGGTCACACTGGCCATTCGCAATATCAACAGTTTTGATTTCAAGGTGTCGCAGCTGGAATACGATTTGGCGGTCAACGGCAAGGCGCTGCATCACGAGGTCGTGCAGCAGGTGGCGGAGGTCAAAGCCCGTGCTTTATCTGAAGTGGCCTTGGCCGCGTCGCTCGAGACGGCCAATCTGCTGGACTCGATCGATCTGCTGCTGGGTGCTGCTCCGGTCAGGGTTTCGGTCAACGGCTGGGCCCACCTGGATACGCCGATGGGCGTGATCGTCGTGCCGCTCACGATCGAACACGAACTCGTCATCAACAATCCATAGAGCAAAGGAGCAATGCCAATGCAGAGACGGAGTTTCATCAAAGCAGCCATGGGGACCGGCTTGTTGGCGGCGGCGGCGCGAAGCGGCCGCAGCGAAGAGGCCTGGATTCTGGCGCACCGTTTGGCCGCAGCAGAGTCGGCCACAGTGCTGAAAAAAGAGCTGTTCAATGAGCCGGTGCGGATCACGTCAGCGCAGCTGCTGCGCAACGGCGACCATTTTATCGTGCGGGTCGAGTCGGATCGCGGCGCTGTCGGCATGGCGGTATCCAACGACATGCATATGATCTATCTCTATCCGGTGTTGACGGGCAAGGTGTTGCCGTTTTTCATCAACAAGGATGCTCGCGAGCTGGAAAAGCTCCTCAGCGGCCTGTATCGGGCCAACAGCAATTATAAATGGCAAGGTTTGGCGTTTTGGGTTTGTGTGGCTTCGCTCGAATTTGCCATCCTGGATCTGCTCGGTCAGGTGGCCGGCAAGCCGGTGGGCGAGTTGTTGGGGGCGATTGTGCGCCGCGATGTCGCGGTGTATCAGGCCAACGGGGTGCGCGACAAGAGTGCGGAAGAGACAGTCGAGCAGCTGTTACGCTCCGTGGAAAAGACCGGAGCCAGAGCGGTCAAATACAAGGTCGGCGGCCGAATGGACAACAACAGGGATTCACTGCCTGGTCGCACGGAAAAGTTGATCCCGCTGGCGCGTAAAGCCCTGCCCGAGAGCGTCACCATCTATGCAGATGCCAACGGATCCTATGATGCGGCCAAAGCCATCGAGATCGGCCGTCTGCTGGAAGAGAACGGTGTAGCATTTTTTGAAGAGCCCTGTCCGTTCGACCACTATGATGAAACCAGGACCGTCGCCGATGTTTTGACCATCCCTATCGCCGGCGGTGAACAGGATGCCAGCCTGCGCCAGTTCCGCTGGATGATCGAGAACAACGTGCTGCAGGTGGTGCAGCCGGATCTGTTCTATTTCGGCGGCATGGTCCGATCCATGCGCGTGGCGCGCATGGCGCAGGAAGCAGGAATCCCTTGTACGCCGCACATATCCGGTTCCGGTCTGGGATATTTATACATGCTTCATTTTGCCTCCTGTGTGGACAACATCGGTCCCTATCAGGAGTACAAGGGCGAAAATCCGGAGGTGCCGATCGTTTGCGCCACCTCTTCGTTGCGCAGCGAAAAGGGCATGGTACGCGTGCCCAGTGGTCCGGGTTGGGGCATTCAAATTGAAAAGGGTTTTCTTGAAAAATGCCGGGCGGTGGAGTGACAGGCGCCAGGGGCTGTTTTGTTGGCGGGAAATGCTGCATCAATGACCAAACCCGGATAAAGCGGAACCAAATGTCGGACCTCGAGGTCCGACATTTTTTGACCATTTTGCGCGAAATACCACTCGTAATATATTAAAGGAGCGTGATACCCCCCGCTGCTGTGATCACGCTGTCGCCTGCAGCGGGTAAGCCGGTTCAGCCACTGCCAGGGCATATTCCTGCTTCAGGCTGTCGATCAGTTCCTGCACAGAGACGATTTCATGAACGCGATGGGCGTTGGCGCCGGTAAAGGCAAAGCCGTCCTGCAGCAGTCCTTTTTCGGCATTGCCCAGGGCCAGGGCGATGCAGTAGGGGGCGGTTTTGTAGTCGCACGTTTTCAGGCATTTATAGGGGCAGTTGAACGGTTTTTTGATCCCGGCTTCCACGTCTTTGAGAAAGCCGTTGCGTACGGCGCGGCCGGGCAGGCCGACCGGGCTCTTGATGATGGTGATGTCTTCTTCTTTGGCATCGACGATCGCCTGTTTGAATGCGATATCGGCATCGCACTCGTGGGTGGCGATAAAGCGGGTTGCCATTTGCACGCCGCCGGCGCCCAGCTGCATGATGGCATGAATATCCTGGCCGGTAAAAATGCCGCCGGCCGCGATGACGGGAATGGATTTATGAAACGCTTCGCTATACGGCTTGACCGCTGCGACCACGTCCGGCACCAGTTTTTCCAGCCTGAAAGCCGGATCCTGGATCTGTTCCTCTTTAAAGCCCAAATGGCCGCCGGCCTTGGGCCCTTCCACGACGACACCGTCGGGAACGTGGTTGAATTTTTTCGCCCAATATGAAAAGATCAGGTCCGCCGCACGGCCGGACGATACGATAGGAACCATTTTTGTGCGCAGATATTTCAGCCGTTCCGGCGCCAGGTTTTCGGAAAAGTGGAGCGGCAGGCCGGCGCCCATAAAGATCACGTCAATATCCTCTTCGATGGCGGCGTCCACCAGTTGATTGAAATCCGACAAGGCCACCATCACGTTAACGCCGAGAATGCCGCTGGTGTGGCGGCGTGCTTTGCGAATTTCCTCTTTTAAACGAGCGGCGCTGGAGCCTTTCAGCCGTCCTTTTTTAAGGTTATCAAACAGATCCAACCCTACGGCTGCGATTACGCCGATGCCGCCGGCGTTGGCGACGGCCGCGGCCAGTCCGGCTCGGGAGATGCCTACTCCCATTCCGCCCTGCACGATCGGCAGCGGCGTCGAAAGATTGCCCATGGTCAATGCCGGCATGCTGTTCCACATCATAAGCTTACTCCATCCTTTCCTTGGAAATATTTCTTTGCATTATGAACAAAAAAATGTATACTTGCAATGACGGCACAATATAGTATATTGTCATCGATCGGTGTGTAAAAGTACCGTAAAACCTGTGATGGGCCATGATAAAACGCTGGCACTCTTATTTTTATCATATTCTCATTTTTATTTTCGCGCAAGTGGCCTGGCTGACGCTGTTGGCGTTGTGGATTTATTGGTATGTTTCCAATTACATCATCTTTAGCCGCGTCGGCAACACCTTTTCCACACAAATGGCTCCTGAAGGGCGCAATGTCTTTGCGCTGGTCAGCGGCCTGGTTCTGATGGTGGCCATTTCGGTGGCCATGTCGCTGCTGTTTCGTCGACTGAGCGTGCAGTACAACCTCACCGGTTTGTATGATAATTTCATCGCCAACGTGACCCACGAGTTGAAATCGCCGCTGGCGTCCATTCAGCTCTACCTGGAAACCATGCAGCGTCACGAGGTGCCGCCGCAGAAACAAAAAGAGTTCATCGCCCTGATGCTCAAGGACACCGGCCGCCTGAACAACCTGATCAACGCCATTCTGGAGATACCGGCGCTGGAGCATAAAAAAATCGCTCACCAGTTCACCATCGAACCGGCGGCGGTGTTCGTGCCGCGGCTTTTGGAAGAGGCGCGCGAGCAGTTCAAGGTGCCGGACAGCGCCATCGAACTGCGCGGCTCGGTGTCGTGCTCCTGCGTGGTGGACGTTAACGCCATGCGCATCGTCTTTTTCAACCTGGTGGACAACGGCATCAAGTATCGGCTGAAAACGTTCCACATGATGGTGACCATGCAGAGCGACAGCCGTCATCTCATCCTGACGTTTCGTGATGAAGGCATCGGCATCCCGGCGCGGGAGAAAGATAATGTGTTCAAAAAATTTTACCGTATCTACGACCACGATGTGCCGAACGTCAAGGGCACCGGCTTGGGTTTGTACTGGGTGAGAGAGATCATCAAATACCACGGCGGCACCATCACGCTCTCCAGCCCGGGCAAGTTCAAGGGCGCCACGTTCAAGATTACGCTGCCGATTTACAACGTCTCCAGACGCCGCTACCTGGCCAAACTGATCGAACGGACCAAGCTGAATTCGAGAGGGGAGGCGAAGCATGAATCCGCAAAATGAATTCAGCGGCAGCCGTATATTGCTGGTGGAAGACGAAGAAGCGCTGGCGATCGGCCTGGAATACAACTTGAGCCAGGAAGGCTATCAGGTGGTACGGGCGGCCGACGGTCGTGAAGCGCTGCAGATTTTTGCCGACGGCGTCTTTGATCTGGTGATCCTTGACATCATGTTGCCGTTTCTGGACGGATTTGAAGTAGCCAGTCGTATCCGTGAATCCATGCCGCAACTGCCCATTCTGATGTTGACCGCCCGCAAGGCGGCCCAGGATCGCATCACCAGCTTAAAGCTGGGCGCGGACGACTATTTGACCAAACCCTTTCATCTGGAAGAGCTGCTCTTGCGCGTACAGGGGATGCTGCGCCGCAAAGCGTGGTATCGCACCGAGAGCGATGTGCCGGCCGTGTTTCGCTTTGGCAAGAACGAAATCAATTTTGAAACGCTCGCCTGTTCATCGGGCAAAAAGGCTTTCCAGATCACGCCGCAAGAGGCGGAGACGTTGCGCTACCTGATCGCGAACAGCGGCCGCATCGTCAGTCGACGCGAACTTTTGGAAAAGGTGTGGCACCTGCATGCGGACAGTGAAACCCGCACCATCGACATCTTTATGGTGCGTCTGCGCCGCTATTTCGAAGCCAATCCGAAACAGCCGATCTATTTCAAAAGCGTGCGCGGCGCCGGCTATATGTTTACGCCGGAATGAGTCTGCAAAGGTCGTCTTTATTGCCACAGCCAGGTGTGTTTGAGTGAGCTGTCAATTATAAACTATTTAAAAGGAGAGCAAGATGATGTTCAGACAACGCGCGTGCAAAACAGTCCTTGGGCTGGTAGTCCTGGTGTTTCTCTGTTCCTGCAGCGGGCCTGCCCCTAAATCCCTGTGGAACGGCAAGGACTTTTCCGGATGGAAACGGTTTATCCCCGGTGATTCCGTCGATGTCAATACGGTGTGGCAGATCAAGGACGGCGTGATTCATTGCAGCGGCGTGCCCACCGGTTATATGCGCACCGAAGCCTCGTACACCAATTTCAAGCTGCATGTGGAATGGCGCTGGGTGGATAAAGCGGGCAACAGCGGCGTGCTGCTGCGCTGCAAAGAGCTGGATAAGGTTTGGCCGAATTGCCTGGAATGTCAACTCTGGTCCGGCAACGCCGGTGACTTTGTCCTCATCGGCCCCGGGAGCATTACGGTGAACGGCACCGAGCATAACAATACCGAGCAGTTCAAGATCATCAAAAAGCAGCACGACAGCAACGAAAAGCCCCTTGGCGAATGGAATACCTATGATATCGAATGCCGCGGAGAAAAGGTCACTTGTGCCGTCAACGGCCTGGTGCAGAATACAGGCGTGACCGCGACGTTTACCTCTGGTCCCATTGCCCTGCAAAGCGAAGGCGCTGCGATCGAATTTCGCAATATAACCCTTCAGGAGCTGCCGTAACCGTATTGCCATAACCGGTCCGTTCAAGATAACCCTGGCCGGTGGCCGAAATGCCTTTCCTGCTATCTGAATGCCGCACCGCGCCTTCCCGGTAGGGAATGCCTGTTCGTAAGTGCTGGTCTTTCTGTTGCGGTTGCATGACCAGCTCGTGCGGCAGGCGCAGCCGGCTGGCGCGTAGCTGCGATTGCCCGCGTTTCCCGGTAGGGAATGTTTGACTGCCCGGGGAATTTTTCCCCGGGCAGAACCATTGATCGGGCATCAACCAGAACTATAAAAGAATCGTGGCGCTTTGCCGTAAGGGCGGTTTCGCACATTGTCTTTAGCTGGCGAGCAACCGCAGTAAAGGGAGAGAAAATGAGAGTTTCTTTCAGCACCCTCGGATTGATTTTCGTGCTTTCGCTGTTTGTCGCTGGCGCGAAAAGGGAAAGCGCTTCGGCGCAGCGATTCAGCAGTATCATCGGCTTGCGGACCGAAAAGATCGACGAGTATAAAAAGCTGCATGCCGCGATCTGGCCGGGCGTTGCGAAAATGATCCGCGACTGTCACATCCACAATTACTCCATCTATTTGAAAAAAATGGACGACGGACAATACTACCTGTTCAGCTATTTCGAGTATGTCGGCCAGGATTTCAAGGCGGATATGGCGAAAATGGCGGCTGACACCACCACGCAACGATGGTGGAAGTTTACGAATGCCTGTCAGCGGCCGATCAAGGATCGCAAGCCGGGAGAATTCTGGGCCTCCATGGAAGAGGTATTTCATCAGGATTAACCGGCACTGAAACCGCAGCATATTTTGGCTGTCTTTAGCCGCAGCCAAAGGCTGTCAGCAGGCCCCTTCCGATCAACGATATCTCGATGGCCATGCATTATGTCCTAATTCAATTAATAAAAGTGCAGCAAAACTCGAGTTGTATCGACAAATCCGTCGGTTAATTAATTGAGGATTACTTGATCGATTTGTCTATGTGGTTTGTCGTGGGGCACATAACCACGCAGCAGGTGCGGGCCGTCTGGAATGGATTGATCTCAGGGACGATCGGCGGCGATGCAGATGGAGATAACCTGGCTGATCCCTGGACCCTCATTCAGGACAAAGGGGAATTTCAAAAACTGGCATGGGGCGATACGCCCAAGCGGGTGATTGGCATCGCTCAGGCTAATACAACCCTGCAGGAGAGAAGATGGTTCCGTCCGTCCGGCAACAGCACCGAGCCGCCTTATACGATAGCGCTTAACAGGAATGTACCTACGCTGGAAATGATGGCCAAAGCCGCCATGAATGTTTTGGACAATGATCCGGATGGTTATTTTCTTATGATCGAGGGTGGTGCGGTCGATATGGCCAATGAAGATAATGTGCTGGGTCGGAGTGTGTTTTATAGGAATCAATATTTATCCGCCGGTGAGCAATCCGTCTCTGATTCTGACCGGTAATCAGAGCCCTATAGGCAGCGGAGCCTATTTTTTATTTTCTTCTATTGCATTATGAGGGTATTCAGTACACGCAAAAAATCGCCCTTTTGAAATGATCGATGATATAAATCAGCGTGCATCAGCCGGATGACGAATTGGCGCGCAAGCTTGAGCAGCGCGCGGAGGAGCAACATCAGAGCCTGAATCGGACGATTCTATCACGTCATTCCAGGCCGCTGTATTCATCCAATACCCGGAGAAAAATTGGGCTTGATGTGCAGCAACGCATTGGTTACTTTGTCGTCGCTCTGGCCATGATACCTGCCGCAACGGCAGCATGCACCTGGCGTCCGTTTGGTAACCGTACTTTTTATTTGTACAAGTCATGCAGGAGACGGAATGTTGGTAAACAGGATTATATACGGCGCCCTTTCACTGTTTCTGCTTTTGGGATGCAAAAAGCACAGCACCGAATATGCCGTTCCTGAAGTGGAGCCGGTGGTGATCACCGGGTATTCCGAAACACAGAGTCTGACTGATTTCAGCCAATTCGTTAAAGAGCGGGCTGCGGCCATCATTGCCAAATACAATCCGGGCTTTGATAAACAGGTCAAGGTCGTTCTTTACTCTTCTGCGCGGGCGTTGCATGAGGCTCAGGGGCGGCCCGATGCGCCCGACTGGCTGGTCGGACAAGCTCGATCGAACGGCGAAATCTGGATGGTATATCCGTATAATTCGACGGTGCACAGTTATGAGGATATGAAAAAAATACTGCTGCACGAATATACCCACATCGTAATCTACAGCGTCAATCCATTCATACCATCATGGCTGAACGAAGGCATCGCCGGCTATGAGGCGGATCAGCATAAAACCCAGGGAGAAATCGCAACGTTGAAAGCAGAGGCGGCATCGAAAAGGTTGCCCAATTGCCTGACTATCGATGAAGATCTTTCGACAGGGATTGTATACAAATACGCCCGCAGCGTCGTTGAATATGTGCAAAGCACCTATGCCCTGGATGGATTAAAAAAGCTGATCCAAAACCCAAACGTGGTCGAGGTTTTCCAAATATCCCAGAGTGATTTTCAGGAAGGATGGAGAACATTTATCATGGAAAAATTTTGACCGGGACGCCCTTTCTGCTGCAAGCGATCCGCACCGCGCCTTCCCGGTCGGGGATGCGTGTTCGCAACAACCGGTCGTTCAATTTCGGTTGAACGACCGGCTACCTTCACACGGCGGCTATGCGATCTGGAGAATGTCCTCCAGGTACGGCTCGTATGAAACCGTTTCCTGCCGCCGGCGGCGACGCCGCGAGGCGGCACCTGGTTCGCTTTTTTTTCAAGTATTGTTTGCTTTTGTGCGTTTGAAATGCTACTTTTCCCGTTAATGAAAGGGATAGGGGCGTGATGGGTGGCGTGGTAGCCGGAAATGGCGATGGGCGAGGAACCCTTTCCTATGTACAGGCTGGCCGCGAAGAGGGCAGCTTTTTTTTTGGCTACAACGAATGGCCGGTCCATGGAATCGTTTCACAGACGGCCAAATCCGGATTCCGCGCAAACGCTTGCGTGTCCACGCTTTGATCATAACGCAGCACGTGAAGCGGCGATGGATATTCCTATCCGCGATGGTGCGGACGAGCTGGGTCGGCTGACCGGCAAGCGCTCGGATCACGGGAAATGACCGGGTATCAGAGATTTGACCGTGGAGTTTCTTTAAAAGTTGCCTTCGGCAAAAAGCCAATATAAAGTAACGGCCTGGTTGGATTATGATAAAAGAGATCAAAGATGTAACCGGCATCGACCTCTTAATGTACAACACATCGTTTGTTGAAAGAATAATCAACGGTCAGATGAGTGAAACGCAAAGCCGTTCTTTTGAGGAATACGTTGAGAATTTAAAGAACAACGGCAACCAAACGGATCAACTGAAAAGAGCCCTGCATAATACCTTTAGCGAGTTCTTCAGAAACACACTCACTTTCGCCTTTCTCGAACATATCCTGCTTCCTCAGCTGGCAGAACGCAAATCCAAAACGCGCACCCGCGAAATTTGCCGTCCGCTCAGTGAAATTGTCCATGCTATCGACTCTTACCGTTCCGGCATTAAAAGTGCCCGCTCCGGATATGCTTCAAAAAATCAGTTCGGTCAGCTATCAGGCCGTTTTAACGAAATGGCCGAGACTCTGGAAACCGAATATCTTATTTCAAACCGCGCAGCCGAACTGACCGGTCTTTTGCTCCGCGGGGACGATGCCCACCGCTTTTGTCATGATATGCTGAACAATTTGCTCAAACACACCCGATCGCAGATGGGGGCCGTGTACCTGCTGAACGAGGACAAAACCCTTTTCGAACATTTTGAAAGTATCGGCATCGACGTCGCCGTCTGTAATGCTTTCACCGCCAATACTCCCGAAGGCGAATTCGGCCTGGCGCTGGCTGCAAAAAAAATCAGCCATCTGCAAAATATTCCAGAGGAAAGCCGGTTCATCTTTAATACCGTTTCGGGCAGGCATACACCACGCGAAATAATTACCATTCCCGTTTATGACGGCCGTCAGGCGGTGGCGGTTATTTCATTATCCAGCATTCACTCCTATTCCGCCACAAGCCTCCGCCTGATTGAAAATATCTTTGATAGGATTACTGCGCGCATGAACGGTATTCTCGCCTACAGGCAGGTTTTGACCTTCTTGAATAAACTCGAAGAGCAGAATACCGAGCTCGATGCCCAGAGCAGGGAACTCTTGGCCATGGTCGATGAGCTGAAGCAACAGAACGTCGAGCAAGAGGTACAAAAACACCAGTTAGGCGAAGTAAGCCGGCTGAAAACCGACTTTCTCGCGAACATGAGTCATGAACTGTGCACGCCCAAAAACACCTGCCATAGTGATTCTTTTGGATATCGCTCTGCCGGGGATGAATGGTTTTGAAGCGCTGAGAGAAATACGCCAAAATCCGGTGTTGAAGCATATCCAGGTCCTTGCGGTCGCGTCGAGCGCCATGAAAGGCGATAAAACGTATGTTATCGAATTTGGATTCAATGGCTATGTGTCAAAGCCGGTAATCGGTGAAATGCTGCTTAATGAGATAAACCGTTGGTTAGTCGTTGAATAATGCAAACCATAGAGAAACCAATGAAAAGAATCCTGGTCATCGACGATCATCGAGACAACCTGCTGTCGTGTAAAGCGCTTATTTCCGATTTATTCAACGGGTTCGGCATTCATACAGCAAGCAGCGGCCCTGAAGGCATCGCCTTGGCAAAAGCACACCATCCGGATGTGATAGTACTGGATATTCTGATGCCCGATATGGATGGCTATGAGGTGTGTAACATCCTGAAAAACGATGAAACGCTGTGCGATATTCCTGTGGTATTTGTTACGGCGCTCAGGGAAAACAGCGCCAATAAAGTGCGCGCCCTTAACGCCGGCGCGGACGGGTTTCTGACCAAACCGATTGACGAAACCGAGTTCGTTGCCCAGATAAAAGCCATGCTTAAAATCAAGGAAGGGAACGATTTCAAAAAGTCAGAGCAGCATCGGCTAGAGAAACTGGTGGCTGAACGGACAAACGAATTACAGAAAGAACTTTTGCTGAACCGGCAAATGAACGAAAGGCTTTACGAAAGTGAAGAAAGATTTCGTGCGCTTTTTGAACAAGCGCCTCTAGGATATCAATCCTTGGATTTTGATGCGCGTATAATAGAAGTTAATGACATGTGGCTTGAGACACTCGGATACCATCGTGACGAAGTGATTGGAAAATGGTTTGGCGATTTTCTTGCGCCCGAATATATACCGGCCTTCAGAGAGCGTTTTCCTGCATTTAAAGCCGTCGGGCGAGTCCAGGTCGAATTCGAAATGATGCACAAGGATGGTTCAAAGCGCTGGATTGCTTTTGACGGGCGTATCGGATACGAAATAAACGGGGTGTTCAAACAAACGCACTGTATCTTGCAGGATATCACCGAGCGCAGACGGGCGGAAGAAGTGTTGCGGGTGAGCGAGGGAAAATATCGTCTGCTTATTGAAAACCTGCACGAGGGCCTCTGGTACATTGACCAGGATGCCCGCACAACCTTTGTCAATCCGCGCATGGCTGAGATGTTGGGATACACCGTGGAGGAGATGTCGGGGAAACACCTCTTTGAATTCATGGATGAGCGCGGCGCAGAGAGTGCCCGACACAACCTGGAACGCCGCCAGCAAGGGATCAAGGAGCAGCATGAGTTTGAATTTATCCGCAAAGATGGGCGTCGTATCTATACTCTCCTGGAAACAGCGCCCATACTTGATCGTAAAGGGCGGTATGCCGGCGCGATTGCCGGGGTATCTGACATCACCGAGCGGAAACAGGCCGAAGCGCGACTGCTATCCGAAAAGGCCTGGTCCGAATCGATTATCAGCGCTGCCCCGGACATCATCGTCGGGCTGGGCGAAGGGTCCCAGATCAAGATCTTTAACAAATTCGCCGAAGCACTGACCGGTTTCAACGCGGAAGAAGTGTTGGGCAAATCCTGGATCGAGCTCTTTATTCCCCCGGAGCAGCGCGCCGAGATATACCACGTTTGGGATCAAATCGTGGGACACTGTCTGATCGATCATTATTATGAAAACCCGATTACAACGAAAACCGGCGAGCAACGCCTGATTCGTTGGAACAACACGGTTTTGACAGAAAACGGGCGGTTCCGCATGGTGCTCTCGATCGGAGAAGACATCACTGAACGCAAACGGGCGGAACAAGACCTCCAGGCGAGCCAGGCTGAACTTCAGGCGGTTTATGCGCATGCGCCGGTCATGATGTGCCTGCTCGGCCCTGGCCGCACGGTGCTCTATGCCAACCTGGCTTTTACCGCTTTCACCGGTGTCACGGAGGCTGAACTGGTGCAAGGCAGGGCCTGCGGCGTGTTCGGCTGTATCAACGCCGCCGAGCATCCGGACGGCTGCGGCTTTGGCGCCAGTTGCGGCGACTGCCGGCTCCGCCTGGCCATCGAAGACACCATGGCGACGGGGCAGGGACACCGCGGCGTTGAATATCGCGCCACGCTGGAACGCGCCGGAGTACGGCGGAATGTCATCCTGCTGGGCGCGACGGCCAGGATCGAGAGCAATGAATCGCCTCGTGTGTTGCTGTGCCTGGAGGACATCACCGAACGTAAATCGGCGGAGGAGGCCATCAAGGAAAGTGACAGGCAGTTCCGGTTGTTGGTCGAAACGCTGCCGATCTCGCTAAGTATCGTTACGTTGGATGGTGATGTTTTGTACATCAATCCCAAGTGCAGGGAGCTGTTCGAGATAGATCCTGCTTTAGAAAAACAAGATGCTTTGCTTCTTTGGGCAAATCCGGATGATAGACAAATCTGGCTGCAAGCGATACAAACGAAAAAAGCAGTTCAAAATTTTGAAATGCAGCTGAAAACAAAAACCGGCAAGGAAATCTGGGCGCTGGGCAGCGGAATTTTCTTCCAATACCAGAATCGGACCTGTGTTCTTTCAACCCATCATGACATCTCTGAAGTGAAACAGATTCAGGAGAAGCTGCTGGAAAGCGAAGCCAAGTACCGGACGTTGGTGGAGGGCTCGTTGCAGGGGGTGGTCATTGCAAAGAATGAACCGCTCCGGCTTTGTTTTGCCAATGCCGCCATGGAACGTATCTGCGGCTATGGCGCAACAGAACTGCTGCAAATGAGCCCGCAGGAGCTGGCGGCGCTCGTCCACCCCGACGACCGGGAACGGTTCTTCGGCAATTTCAGGCGACGTCTGTCCGGAGAGCCTGTTTCCTCATTAGTCGAGTGTCAGTTACTTCATAAAGATGGCGGCATAACGTGGACGATGTGCCAGTCCAACGCCATCGTCTATTTGGGCGAGTCCGCTACGCTTACCCAGTTCATTGATATCAGCGAAAAGAAGAAAGCGGATGAACAATTTAGACTTTTAAACCGCGCTGTTGAAGCAAGTCCCGTTTCGGTTTCGGTTACAGATAGAGATGGCAACATTATTTACACCAACCCGTTTTTTACATCCATTACCGGGTTTTCGTTTGAACAAGTACGGGGAAAAAACCCACGGATATTAAAATCGGGAGTGCAGAAGGAAGAAGTGTACAGAGACCTGTGGAGCACGATCCGTTCCGGAAAAGACTGGACCGGAGAACTGTGTAACAGAAAGAGAAGCGGAGAGCTTTACTGGGTAAAAGCCATTATCTCGCCCATCATAGACCAACAAGGAATGATCACCAATTTTGTGGCCATCAAAGAGGATATTACGGAAAGAAAAAAGATCCTCGAAGACCTGGTGGCGGCCAAAGAGCACGCGGAGGAGAGCGACCGCCTCAAATCGGCTTTTCTGGCCAACATGAGCCACGAAATCCGCACCCCGATGAACGGCATTTTAGGATTTCTGGAATTGCTCGGGAACCCTGATCTCACTGAAGGAGAAAAAGAAAAATATATCGGCATCATGAACAAAAGCGGACAAAGACTGTTAAGCACCATCAACGACATCGTCGAAATCTCAAGAATTGAGGCGGGCGATATTCAGATAAACCGACAAGAGATACGGTTACAAAAGTTTTTATCCTACTATTATGACTTTTTCCTGCCTCAGGCAAATGAAAAAGGCTTGCATCTTGAACTTGTGCCGTGCCAGGATGCGCCAAACATCATTTTTACCGACAAGAGCAAACTGGATTCCATTCTGACCAACCTGATTAAGAATGCGATCAAATTCACTGAAAAAGGAAGCATTACATTCGGCTGCGAGCCACAGGGCCCGACCGACTTGCTGTTGTTTGTCAAAGACACCGGCAAAGGGATTCATCCCGATAAATTGGCTCTCGTTTTTGAGCGGTTTATGCAGGCGGACCTGACCCTGTCACGAGGCTATGAAGGTTCTGGTTTGGGCCTCGCCATCAGCAAAGCGTATGTGGAAGCCCTGGGCGGAAGGATCTGGATTGACTCGGAACTCGATACAGGCAGTTGTTTTTATGTTGCTCTTCCAGGAGTCCGGATCGATGCAAAAGGGACCAATCCGCTCCATGCAGGGGATAATGTCAGCACGATGAGACTTTTGCCGAAGAAGCTCAAAATTCTTGTTGCTGAAGATGATGAGGCTAGCTATATGTATCTTGAAACTATTTTAAAACCTTACCATGCCGAGATTGCGAATTGTACAACAGGCTGCAAAGCGGTAGAGTTTTGCCGATCTCATCCTGACACCGACCTCGTCCTGATGGATCATAAAATGCCCGATATGGATGGCTACGAGGCAACCCGCCGAATCAGGGCATTTAACAACACGGTGGTTATTATCGCCCAAACCGCATACGCACTTGCCGGCGACAGAGACAAGGCCATCGGGGCCGGTTGCACCGATTTTATTGCAAAACCAATCCTGAAGGACAAATTAATTTCATTGATCACAAAGCATTTGGGATGAGCTGATAGCAGAATTAGCGACGAGCGAGGATATGTTACGTCGGAAACGGCTTACTTCTTGGACGGATACCCCTTTGGAGAGGTATTGGGATCCCACCAGGTCAACTCATTTATATCTATTGTGTTAACGGAAAAAATACTTTAAAAACAGGCTTTGGAATGCATAATTGCCTCTACAAATTGCATTTTAAGATGCCGCTAACAAATCGGCGTTTTATGCCCGGCTATATCTGGCATATTCGCACGTCGCTGCTTCATCCGCGCCTTGTCGGTATGGAAGACCTGTTCTGAAGAGCGGGTCTTGCCTTTTCGGCCGATGGACCAGCTAACACGACTCGCGCGCCATCCGCCTGGAGGGCGAGTCGTGTTTCCTTCTGCCACTCTTCCAGGGCCTGCCATTTCATTTCATTTGTTAAAGTTTGCTGCAAGGATGGTCGCACATTTTTTCAATCCGGGATAAATTAAAAATCCGATCATTTTCCAGCCTGATTAATTCATAAACCGCCGAGTTGCGCGAGAACGCAGTGTCGGTCTTTTTATGTGAGCGAGTCTGCATATAAAGAGCCCTTTCTGAATTTATCTGCACGAGTTGATCCTGCCGCGATATCGCCTGTTTACATTCCATAAAGAAATTTTGCTTGATTTTCAGAGACTGATTGGCTAATTTTCCGGCAGGTAAGTGGCGATCGAGGATGCCGGATATGGCTTGATGCTCTGAACAGCTGGGTATCCGGCGCTTGCCAGATGATGATTTCCACTATTTTTAGCCCCGGCAAAATCAAATTTCCTATCAGTCTATCAGTTATCAGTCTATACCTACAGTCCCGGCAAAATCAAATTTCCTGTCAGTTCATCGGTTATCAGTTTTCCAACACTATTTTGTTTCTCAATAAATGAGCATCGTCTGAACCGGATTTAATAAGGAGAGTTGCGATGAAACCATGTTCGTTGAATCCCCCCGTCTCCCGACGCCAATTCCTTTCCGGCTGCGCCGCCTGTGCCGGTGTCGCCGTGTGCGCCACCCAGCCGGGCGCACTTTTCGCCGGAGTCAAAAAGGACAAACTCAAAATCCGGATTGTCTATTCGCTGCACGGCGAACAGCAACAGCAGCCCGACTGGCCAAATGTGGGATTTGATTTTGTCCCGGTTATGCAGCGGATTAACGCGGAGCTGACCCGGCGCTTCAAACAATTCGAATTTATTCCCACCCTGGCAACCGGGGAGGAGCAGGCCAAAAAAATCCTCGCAGGCGATGCCGCCATCGACGGCTATCTGGTTTATCAGATGAACTGCTGGAATCGCGTGGTGCAAACCCTGGCTACTTCCGGCAAGCCGGTGCTGTACGCCGATTTCCAGTTTGGCGGCAGCGGCGGTTTTCTGGTGTACAACGCCCGTTTCCTGCGCGAACAGGCGCCCAATGTCGGTTTTGTGGCCTCGTCGGACATGAAGGATCTGGTGGAAGCGGTGAAATGCTTCGATGTTGTCCGTAAAGGCGGCACGGTGACGGATTTTGTCGCGGCCGCGGCGCAGGCCCGGCTGAAACACACGCCGAAAGTCGGCGACCTCGCCTGCCTGCCGGATAACTTGCAGTG
>CAZISM010000076.1:20759-26490 GCA_964541895.1 uncultured Cytophagia bacterium | reverse complement strand
AAAGAAATCTGTTTTTTACTTGCTTTTTAGTCCAATTTAATATATTATATAATACGGCGAATCAGGCTTGAGGGGAAGCTCTGATTGGTAAGAAGGCGCAACGTACTTTTCGCAAGTGCATTGTGCCTTTTTTTCATCACAGTCCACGATTATCCGGAGGGGAATAAAATGAAAAGGCATTGGCTCCTGCTGCTTGTGTTATTGCTTCTCATGCCTGCGGTTTCGACGATAACGATCCATTCTTATGCCCTTAACCGTGCTGCAACATGTTTCGCCGCCGCTCCTTTTGATCCGAGTCTGCCAAATCCGCCTCTGCAAAAATCAGCTTCCTCAACTATCCCTGACCCTCTGGTTTTTGTCCGTATCAAGGAACCCGCTGAAGGCGCCTTTTCGCTGCTGGTGCCCAAGGGATGGTTGTCCCAGGGAGGCATTTTCTATGTAGATCCCAACACCACCAACGGCTATACCAACGCGGTCGGGCCCAAGGGCAATTTCCTGGTCAAGCGGGACGAAGCGGGCAGCGTGATGATTCATTGGCTGCCGGACTATTGGTATTGTGATACGCGTTATTCACCGGCCGGCCAGATGGGGCTTTTCCCCGCCGGCAGCTATTACAACGGCATGCTGGTGGCGCCGTGCCCGAGCGCACAAGATTTTTTGCTGCGCTACCTGTTCCCGCAACTGCGGCCTGACGCGACTCAATTACAGGTATTATCCGCAGAACCGCTGCCCCAGGTCGTGGCCAAATATCGCCGCAAAGCGGTGTTGCCGGGTATAACGTACGACGCTGTGCGCGTAACGGTTAAATACAGCCAGAATGGTGTCACCTACAAGGAGCAGATGTTCGGCGTCATCGAGAATCTGGGCCAGGCCGCTGCCGGCATGTGGCAGAACAGAGAGACCGTCTTCGCGCGCGCGCCGCTGGCGGACTTTGCCGCCTGGGAAAAAGTGGGCTCCTTCATTTACAATTCAGTGAAATTCAATCCCGCCTGGCTGGCGGCCGCCCAGCGGGCCACGCAGCAGCGAACACAAAACGCCCAGGCGACTCAGCGCTATATCCAGAACGCGGACCGACAGATCGTAGAAAATCGTCAAAACACCAACGCAGAAATTCGTCACGAAAGCTATCTGTTACTCACCGGCCAGGAAGATTATATCAACCCGTACACCGGCGAAACAGAGCTCAGGCCCGACGGCTGGAAAAACCACTGGCAAAATTCTGCCGGCGAGGTAATTGTATCCAACTTGATTGATTATGATCCCAATTATGACGATGGCGTCAAGCTGGTCAAGGATTTTAAACGAAGCAGTGTACGGCCGCGCTGATGCCGGAGACAAGGGCTGAAGCCGTCTATCACTAGTTGTAAAGGAGGGAATCCATGATTGAATGCATCGAAAAAGAGGAGGTGGCGCCGATCTGCCCGCATTGCAGCATGAAACTGGACAGAGTGTGGTGTCGTTCGTTGAGCAGTTATTTCGGCAAGCGCTATATCTATTTTTGCCCCCACTGCAACAAAGTGCTCGGCATCTCACACCGTAAAGGGTTCTGGATGGGCTAGACAAGCATCGCACTCTATTATCAGCTCCAGGCCGGCGGGCGTTAAAAGACCTGCCGGCTATAGCCACCCTGCCATACCTTTCACTGCACAACAATTTTTATCTTGCCCAGCCGCAGAAAAGTTATTAAAATACACCAATAGCTGGCCACTCCATTCCAATTGGGAAGTTCCTGTTGTATTCCATTGAAAAAATAATTCCGCAATTAAAGTCTGCTCTGGCGGCTTCGCGTCGGGTGGTGCTCTCTGCCGCTCCCGGTGCCGGCAAGACCACCCGTGTGCCGCTGGCGTTGCTGGATTGTCCCTGGCTGACAGGCAAAAAAATCATCATGCTGGAACCCCGTCGCCTGGCAGCCAGACGGGCGGCAGAATATATGTCGCAGCAATTGCAGGAACCGGTCGGCCGCACGGTAGGCTATCGCATTCGCGGCGAAGCGGCCGTGAGCGCGGCTACGCGCATCGAAGTGGTCACAGAAGGCATTCTCACGCGCATGCTGCACAGCCAGCAGGACCTGCCCGATGCCGGCCTGGTCATTTTTGATGAATTTCACGAGCGCAGCCTGCACGCTGACCTGGGACTGGCTTTTAGCCTGGACGTGCAAAAGCATCTGCGCCCGGATCTGTCCATCCTGGTCATGTCAGCCACACTGGACGGGTTGGTCGTCGCCTCACTTCTGGGCCACGCCCCCATCATCCGTAATGAAGACGCCCCATTTCCTGTGGAAACCAGGTACGCCCGCTTTGAAAACGACAAAGCGCTGGAACAGCGCATCAGTGAAGTTGTGCTCCGCGCCCTGAACGAAGAGGGCGATATCCTGGTCTTTTTGCCCGGGATGCGCGAAATCAGGCGTGTTGAAGACATCCTTTCCAGTCGCCTGCCTGATCATGCCCGTATCTTCCCGTTACACGGCGACTTGGCGCCGCAGATCCAGAACGTTGCTCTGGCGCCCGCCCGGGAAGGTCTGAAAAAAGTTATTTTATCCACAAGCATTGCCGAAACCAGCATAACCATCGAGGGCGTGCGAGTTGTGGTGGATTCGGGACTTGGCCGTACAGCCCGCTTTGATCCCCGCAAAGGCATGTCCGGTCTTGTCACCATTCCAATCTCCCGCGCCGTCGCCGATCAGCGTCGCGGTCGTGCAGCCAGGCTGGGACCTGGCGTCTGTTACCGATTATGGACAGAACGGGAACATGATCAGCGACCGGAATTCCCTGTGCCGGAAATACGCCAATCTGATTTGGCGCCGCTGGCCCTGGACCTGGCCCTCTGGGGCCGGCCGGATGGTAAGGATCTCGCCTTTCTGGATCCACCGCCGCCGGCCCACCTCGCCCAGGCGCAGGATCTGCTGCAGCGACTGGGTGCTTTAGCCAAAGACGGCACGCCGACCCGTCATGGCCGACGTATGGCGGAATTGGCCGTTCACCCGCGCCTCTCGCACATGATTATCAAAGCGAAGGAGTATGGGTGGGGAGCTGTGGCCTGTGAGTTGGCGGCCGTGCTGGAATCCAACGATGCTTTAACGAGCGGCTCAAAAAATGAAAACGATCTGATGGTTCGCCTGCAGACGCTGGCACGCGGCCGTTCGCTCCAGCCAGCAACGCGAGAAAGAATCCTGGCGCAAAAGCGGCGACTGCTGGAATTGACGGACACCCTTGACGCCACGGTCGACGAATCCCTTTGCGGCATCATTTTATCTCTGGCTTTTCCCGAGCGCCTGGCGCGCAAAAGACCGGAACGCAGCGGCTCTTACCAACTGGCCAACGGCATGGCCGCCTTTCTTCCTGAAAGCAGCCATCTCGTTCACGAAGAGTTCCTGGCTATCGCAGAAATGGATGCCGGCACCACAGACGGCAAAATATTTCTGGCAGCGGCGGTGCCAAAAACCGACATCGAACGTGTGTACGCTGACGATATCATCCGGGAACAGCAGGTGTTCTGGGACGAGCGGGAGAACAGAGTCGTGGCGCGGCAGATTAAAAGAATCGGCGAGCTCATCATCGAGGAAAAAACCATACCGGCAGACGGCTACCAGGCCGGTAAGGCGTTGCTGCAAGGCCTGCGTCGCATCGGACTGCACGCTCTGCCATGGAACAAAGAGTCGACTCAGCTCTGCAATCGCGTCGAGTGGCTGCGTCGGGTTTGGCCCGCAGCCGCAGATTGGCCCGACTGTTCCATAGAGGGACTTTTAGCCAGCCTCGAAGTCTGGCTGGAACCGTATCTGGCCGGTTTGACCAGACTGGATCAACTGCAGCGCCTGCAACTGGCAGAGCTGTTGCGCCACTATCTTTCATCACAAAATATGCGCGAACTGGACCGACTGGCTCCCACTCATCTCCAGGTGCCCAGCGGTTCGTCCATCGCTATCGAATACGGACGCGATACCCATCCTGTGTTGTCGGTAAAACTTCAGGAGCTTTTTGGTTTAACGGCCACTCCACTCGTCGCTGGAGGAAGAATACCAGTCACCATCCACCTGCTCTCACCAGCGGCGCGACCGCTGGCTGTGACCCAGGATCTGCCCAGCTTTTGGAAAAACGTCTATCCGGACATTCGCAAACAGCTGCGCGCCCGCTACCCGAAACATCCCTGGCCGGAAGATCCGCTCACGGCCACGCCCACCAAAAAAACGGTACGCCAACTAACCCGCAGGCAATGACGAGGACCCTGGCCATGGAAATCATCACCGACATCCCCTTTACCCTGAATTCAGCAGCGCTTTTGGCGCAATTCCGCATTGAGCCTGATTCCAGCGACGCCCGCGACATCAACCAGTTGCTGGAGCTGGCGCAAAAGCATGGCCGCCCCAAAGCAGCCTATACGGTGTCCTATATTCAGGCCAGAAACGGTGATGCCATTCAGATCGATGACGTTGTTTTCAGCAGTCGCGTCTTGTGCCTAAATCTGCAAAACGTCGAACGCGTATTCCCCCTGCTGGCTACATGCGGAACTGAAATGGACCAGATATTGCTCGCTCAAGACGATATGCTGAAGAACTATTGGTGGGATGGCATCAAGGCACAGCTATTGGAAGCGGCAAGCAACGTTGTGTTCGACCTCGTACGCAAGAGACACCGTCTCGGTACCACATCGACCATGTGGCCGGGTTCAGGGGATGCAGAGGTGTGGCCTATCGAACAACAAAAGGAATTATTCAATTTGTTGGGCGAAGCGGCGGAACGAATCGGCATCGCCCTGACCGACTCGTACCTGATGGTGCCGAACAAATCGGTTTCCGGAATTCTCTTTCCCGCAGAGCGCGATTTTCGCACCTGCGAACTGTGTCACCGCTCCGACTGCCCGTCGCGACAGGCGCCGTTTAATGAAGCGTTGTGGCAGGTCATGCATAAGGGGTGAGACTGTTGCAGGTGTGCAGCGACCGCCGAATGAAGAATAGATGGCCGCTGAAGAAAAATCGCAGAGCAACTATTCAGGCCCACACAGATCCTTCGCCCTGCAAAAAACGCGGGGCTCAGGATGACATCGGCTCAAGAGTTGTGACCGATCTTGAGCCACACCCATAAAACCCGTGTCATCCTGAGTCGCCAGGTGCAGAGATTTCGACACCACCGCAGCGTATTTTTTGGCGACGAAGGATCTGTTTGCTGATAGGCCTTGACAGATAAAATGGATGTATGCCGAGGAACTGACTTGTCAAGCCATACGCGGTCCTGCAGCCTGGAGACCCGCCCTCCAAATGGCGATCGAATGGATCGCCGGTCTTGGTCGCGCAGCGACCGCACGAAGGTAGCCAGGCGTTTTAACGCCTGGTTGGCTGCAGAAAAAGGCCCCCCGTCGCGTAGCGACAGGATGTCTTTGCCCCACTGCGTTCGCGGGCAAACGCCCGATCTCGGATTCCGCCCGGGGAATAATTCCCCGGGCGATCGATTGAAAGGAACGCGACGTTTCCCCTGCGCAGGAATCGACGGAACCACAACGCCTATTCGCTGAATTTCAACAGCGGAATCAGGGCCGGGTCCACGTTGTGCAACTGCCGGATATCCCCCTGCGGCGTGGTGTACAACCTGATGGAATGTCCGAACTTGGTCTTGAAGGTATCAACGCCGTCGACTTTGGCATAGGCGATCAGCGGATTAGCAACCTTGCTGCCGGCTTTGGCCAGCGTGACATATACGCCGAACCAGTCCGGTTCCATGGGAAACACATACTCGTCAAA
>CAZISM010000076.1:0-20659 GCA_964541895.1 uncultured Cytophagia bacterium | reverse complement strand
CGACATCTCTTTCTGATCCGTATAACCGTTCACCGGCGTGTTAGAGCCCTGAATAAACGCCACCGCCCGCTCGTTTTCGCTGGTGCCGGCCACGGCCATGCAGTGGATCTGCTGCTGGAAACAGGCGCCGCCGGTCATACTGCCCATGGCCGCATCTTCCAGCTGATAGGATTGAAAAATAAACGGACTGATGGCGGCGCGGCCGATGACGGTAAAGGGATAGCTGCGATGCTCGTTGATGGCGGTCGCGTTGGCCGGCGGCGTGTACCCGGGCTGGGGCGTGGTCAACACCGCGCTGCGTGCATCCGCCTGCTTGAGGAATACCCTGTAATCGCGGCTGATCCCCGAGACCGGGATCTTTAGTTTGGGATGCGTCAATGCCGACTGCAGCGTATAAACATGATCGATCATCTCCCGGCACTCTTTCCGGATGCGCTCATCACGGCAGAAATCATGAATGTCGAACAGCGCCCTAAAGACCACCTGATTGTAAGTGGGGGAGGCGAATTCATCGATGCCGATATAGGAGACGTGATTGTACCAACGCGTCCACTGGCTTTTGGCCATCTGTTGCAGTCTCGGCTCGTTAAAGCGATCACCGGCCAGCGTCAGCGCTTGAACGTAGAAAACAAAAATATTGCTATAGTTGACATAATCACGGCCGATATCAAACACCTCTGTATCCCAACGCCGCTTGGCCGCCTCCAGCAGCCGTCGGCATGAGGTCAGATAGGCGCGGTGCACCTGCGGCGCCATTTTGGACTGATGCTCCCAGAGGTTGACAAACATGTCGTGGCTGCGAAACAACGCCACATTGAGATCGCCGATGGCAGCGCCTTCGCTCCAGGCCCATTGTCCAAAGGTCAAAGATTCCCAAACCGTATCCTGCAAAGAGATAAAGCGTTGCAGCACCGCATCCGCGATGCGATAATCGGCCGCGTTGTTGCTGCGATAAAGCAGCCAGGCATCCGTAGCCGAGGCGGAATATGCGCCGGCGCTGAAACCCTGCTGCAGCTTTTGCACCTGCGCTTGCTCTTCAGTGTTTAATTCCTGTGCCCGGCCGCTCAGACACAAAAAAAGGACGCTTAAAACCCAAACGGCACATGCCATCATTCTGTGTTTCGGATTCATTTGCTCTTCTCCCTTTACAGTGGTCGTTGCAAGAGTCAGAATTCCGGAAATCGCCGCATAGTGGCGGCTCCGGGTGAATCTCTGCACGCTCTATCGATTTGGAAACCATCAGGATTGAAAATTTCTTCAGCAGCTTTTCAATCGCGCGCAAGCCGCCGGAGCGGACGGCTGCCGTGCCGCCGTCCGCTTCAAGTTCTTTTACCATGAGCAATATACTAATAAAAAAATAAAGGGAAAAGATTTTCTGCGGTTGCAGAGTCGGGAAGGGTTGCGGAGATTATTTGTTAATCTGTATTTCATCCACCAGATCACCCTCTTCATCATAACTCTTGTACAACAGGCGATTGCCGGTCACGAGTATATCGAGGATCTGGAACGTGGCGGTATTGGTAAATCCTTTAGCCGTGTAGGCAAAGTCGCCCTGCTCATACATCTTGACCCCGGATACGGACACCACATAGACCGTGCCTTTGGCGGTCGAATCCACCACTTTGTTATTGTGCATGGGATAGGTGCGCAAATAGGCGTGATCATGGCCCTGCAGCACCATGTCCACATGATAGGTATCGAACAACGGCACCCATTCGCTCAGTACGTCCGCGTTGTTGCGGTTGGGAGCCGAAGAGTAGGCCGGGTGATGGAACATGACGAACTTCCAGGTGGCGGTGCTGTTTTTCAAAACTCCTTCCAGCCACTCTTTCTGCTCGACAAAATCGCGATTGCTGTCCAGCACGACAAACAGGCTGTTGCTGTACTGGAACGAGTAGGCCCGTTCGGGCTCGATGGTTTTGGGCCCGTTGGTCGGCAGGGTGAGCAGGTCAAGGTAGAGTTTCGGAAAGCCGCTCTGATATTCGTGATTGCCAATGGCAGGCATGAGCGGTTTGGTCGCATAATTCTCAACCGCGTTGGCGAACAGCATGTCCCAGTCGTCACGCTGTGCACCACGATTCACCAGGTCTCCGGCCATCAGAATGAAGGAAACATCCGGCCGCATCCGGTGAGCCGTGTGCATCAGGCTACCCCATCGATTGAGCCCGTTCTGCGCGTCGCCGATATACATGAACGAAAACGGTTCGGTTGCAGACGGCGCTGTGGTGAATTCCTGCCACGCCGTGGCGTTGTGGCCAGCGGCATCGCCGACCGAGTAGACATAGGTCGTAGCCGGCTTGAGATCGGTCACGGTCACAGAGTGGCGCAGATTGACCGGATCGTTGATGATGTCATGGTTCACCAGCCGGGTGGTCTGCGCCTTCACCGTGGCCGGGGTTTTGGTTGAAAACGAGTGAACGAATCTCTTTTCCTGATAAAAGAGCGTGGCGTCGGTGACCGTCGTATCGGTTCTCCAGGTCACGGTCTGCGTCGTGCGCGGATCGAGCACCCAACTCAACACCACCTGATCCGGCATCGGCGAGCTCGGGTATTCGGTGGTCAACAGCACCGAAAGCAACTGCCCGTCGTTCTGGCGGTTGCGCATGGTTTGAATAAAGGTCGCGCCTGCAAGCGCCGGAGGCAGGTGCTCCAGTTTGCCGCTGCGGTCGACATAGACATCGACACCGTTTTCAGCGGCTACCGCTCTGGCCTGGCCCGGATACATCGCCGTTACCTTGACAGCCGGCCGCTTTTGGCCTTTGACCATGATCAAATAATGCTTGCCGCCGCCTTCTACAGAATTAACGCCCAATTCGATGGTCTTTTTTTCGCTCGTTTTTTTCCAAATCTCGTATTTGCCGTCCCGGCTGCTGTTCAGAGTCCAGTCGGTCTTGACAAAGCCCTGGTCCGCCAGCCAGAAAGGGGCTCTGGGACCCGGATCCACGGCCAGATACAGTTCGACCGGCTGATCGACGGTAAACTGGATGTGCCCGGTAGAGAGCGTGTGGCGCTCCTCGGCGCTGAGCAGGGCCAGCACGTTCGCCCTGTTCATGGATACGACCTGCTGCGCAGGCAGTTTTTTCATCCGCTGCAGAATTCCGTCCACCGTATCATGAACCGACGGTTTATCCTTTACATGTCCGAATGCCGTGACGGCGGCCACCAGGCAGACGGCAACGATTTTGCTTCGCATGGCACATTTCCTTTATGGTTGCTGACGTTTTTATTCTGAAACACTGCCCCGGAAACGACTATTCCCGGGAGGCTCCGGTTAAGTTTTACCTTGCCTTTCACTTCAGGTAATCGTATAATAGATTGATTTGCTCGAATTCGTGCAAGCACATTCTGAGAATTTCATGACCAACGATAACGCGGTTTCATGATGAATCCCGGTTGTCGCCTCTGCCTGATGCTGCTGCCGGCCTTTTGGTTCGCCGGCGGACAATCGGCACAATCGCAGTCTTTCGACCTGCACGGTCAAACAGCCGCCTGGGCGCTGTATAACGACATCCATCCGCATCGAGCCCAGCTCGGGCTGCGCCTGCTGCCGGGATTGTACGGCAACAGACCGCTCTCCGGCAAGTGGCAACTCGACACTGAACTCTCTCTGCATTCCTACGCCTTTCACACATTTACCCGCTACAGCCCTGATCGCGACCTGCAGCTTAAACCCTATCGCCTCTGGGTGCGGCTCAGCCGGCCGCAAATGGAACTGCGTCTGGGTCTGCAGAAAATCAATTTCGGCTCCGCGATGCTTGTTCGGCCGTTGATGTGGTTCGACCGCATCGATGCCCGCGATCCACTGCAACTGACCGACGGCGTCTATGGGGCCCTGGCCCGCTACTATTTTCTCAACAATGCCAACATCTGGCTGTGGGGTTTGTACGGTAACGACACGCTCAAGGGCTGGGAAATACTGGCCAGTGCAAAAAACAGCTTTGAGTATGGCGGGCGGGTGCAGTGGCCCCTGGCCAAAGGCGAGATCGGCCTTACCGGCCACTGGCGCCACATAAATACAAAAAAAGGGTACCTCTCAAACGAAGCGTCGGTTCCGGAGCAACGGTGGGCCGTGGACGGCAAATGGGACCTCGGCGTCGGCCTCTGGTTTGAATCAGTGCTCATTCACCGCCGCTTGCCGGGAACATGGCTGGCCGATCAGGCCATGACCACCCTGGGTGCCGACTATACCTTTAGCTGGGGCCGGGGCCTCTATGTGCTGACCGAATACATGCAGTTGAGCAGCGGCCGGCAAGTGTGGCCGTCAGACGATCACCTTTCACTGAGCGCCCTATCCCTCCGCTACCCCGTCGGCCTGCTCGATATGGTGCAGCTCCTCTATTATTATGACTGGAATCATGCCGAACACTATCGCCTGCTCAACTGGAGCCGGACCTATGACCGCTGGCAGCTCATCCTGATGGCCTTTTGGAATCCGCGCCAGTTTCTCCTCTATCAGCACCTGCAAGATGCAACAGCCTTTAGCGGCAATGGGCTGCAGGGCATGATCGTTTTCACTTTTTAGCAGAGCATCATCTATTAGAGTCCGTGAGGCTGGCATGGATACGAATGTGATTGTCAAAATCGAAGGCCTGATAAAACGATTCAACGCAGGTGACGGTTTTTTTACCGCCCTGAGGGATATCGATGTGACCTTTAGCCGGGGCGAGTTCACCGGAATCGTCGGTCCCAGCGGCTCCGGCAAAACCACCCTGCTCAACATCATCGGCTCTCTGGATGTGCCGTCAGAAGGTCAGGCGGTGGTGCTGGACCGTTCCATCCGCACCTTGAGCCATAAACAGGCCGCGCACCTGCGCAACCAGCATCTCGGTTTTATTTTTCAAACCTATAATCTCTTTCCCGTGTATACGGTCTATGAAAACGTTGAATTCCCCCTGTTGCTTCTGCATACGCCGGCAGCAGAACGCAAGCGCGCCGTGGTGGAGGCGCTGACATGGGTAGACTTGATCGACAAGATAAAATCCAGACCGGCGCAACTCTCCGGCGGCGAATGCCAGCGTGTGGCCATTGCCCGCGCCATGGTAAAACGGCCGGAAATCGTGCTGGCCGACGAGCCCACCGCCAATCTGGATGCTAAAAATTCCCATCACATTTTGCAGACCATGGAAAAACTGAACCGGGAAACGGGCACGACGTTCATCTTTGCCACCCACGATGACAAGGTCATCGGCTACCTGCGCAGAAAAATCACCCTCAACGATGGTCGCATCGTTCAGGACCAGATCGGCGAATCTTTACATGTCGATCCCTGGAATCAGCGGGGCACATTATGATCGCTGTTAAATTGGCTTATCGCAATCTGGTCGGCGCCGGACTGCGCACCTGGCTGAATGTGACTGTGCTCTCCTTTTCGTATGTGGTGATCATCTGGAACCAGGCCACGCTGCAGGGCTGGGACGAGCAGGCCCGGCGCGATACCATCGCATGGGAGATCGGCGGCGGCCAGTACTGGCAGGAGAGCTATGATCCCTTTGATCCGCTGGCCCTGGAAAACAGCCACGCCCTGCCGTCGCCCGAGCTTCAGGACCGCATCAGGGACCATCTGCTTACTCCCATCCTCGCCGTTCCCGCCAGCATGTATCCGCAAGGCCGCATGCAGTCCGTGGTCCTGAAAGGCATCGATCCCGGTCAGACCATACTTGCCATTCCGTCATCGTCATTGGTGGTTGACATCCCCGAGATACCGGCGATTATCGGTACGCGCATGGCAAAAAGCAACAAATTGCACACCGGCGATTTCGTCACGGTTCGCTGGCGCGACGCCCACGGCACCTTCGATGCCGCAGAAGTAAAAATTGTCGCCGTAATGCGCACCACGGTTGCCGGCGTCGATCAAGGCCAGATCTGGCTGCCGCTGGAACGGTTGCAGCGTATGACACAATTGGCCGGACAGGCTTCGTTCCTGGTAGCCCGGCCGGACTATAGCCCTGCCACCTCCCAGGCCGGCTGGATAGCCAAAGAACAGGAGGTGCTGCTGGAACCCATCGCCGCCCTGATCAAAGCGAAATCTTTCGGCGCTGCCATCATTTTCACGCTTCTCCTGTTGCTGGCCATGCTGGCGGTGTTTGACACCCAGGTGTTGGCCATTTTTCGTCGCCGCAAGGAAATCGGCACACTCATGGCCCTGGGCATGACGCGCGGCCGGGTGATTCGCATCTTTACCATCGAAGGCGCCATGCACGCGGTGTTGGCTGCCGGATTGGCAGCTGTGTACGGCATTCCCCTGCTCTATTATTACGCCAGAACCGGATTCAAAATGCCGGCAATGGCCGATGATATGGGCATCACCATTGCCGACACCATATTTCCCAAATTCACCGTTCAGCTCGTAGGCGGGACCATAGCCCTGGTGCTGATCGCGGTGACCATCGTCAGCTTTTTGCCCACGCGCAAAATTTCCAGCATGAATCCCACTGAAGCCATTCGGGGAAAACTGACATGATCCGATTCCTCATCAAAGGCCTGCTGCGCGACCGGTCGCGTCTCCATTTTCCTGTCCTTACCGTAACCGTGGGCGTGTTCCTGACCGTCGCCCTGCACGCCTGGATTAAAAGCGTCACCACCGATATCGTTCGCACCAGCGCCAACTTTTCCACAGGCCACCTCCGCGTGGTCACCAAAGCCTACAAGGAAAATCAGGATCAGTTTCCAAACGACCTCGCCCTGGTCGATCTTGACAGCCTCATGACCGCCTTGCAGCAGCAATTCCCGGGCATGTCCTGGCGTGCCCGCATTCATTTCGGCGGCTTGCTGGATATCCCCGACAGCGCCGGCGAAACCCGCAGCCAGGGCCCGACCTTTGGCCTGGCGGTCGACCTGCTGTCCGCTGACAGCTCGATGGAACTTTCCAGACTGAATCTGCGCAAAGCCCTGGTGCGCGGCCACCTGCCGGCTGCGCCGGGAGAGATTCTCCTCAGCGACGAATTTGCCGGCAAACTGGCTCTCGAACCTGGCGGAACAGCTACGCTCCTGGGCTCCACCATGAACGGCGGTATGGCCATTGAGAATTTCGTTCTTGCCGGCACCCTGCGTTTCGGTCTGCCGCCGATGGATAAAGCGGCCATGATCATGGATCTGGCGGACGCCCAGTCAGTGCTGGATATGCACAATGCCGGCGGCGAAATCCTCGGCTACTTTGCCGATGATCTCTACGATGACGTGCAGGCCACCGCTATGGCAGCCGCTTTTAACGGGCGCTCTGCCGGCGCCGACGACGAGTTCGAGCCGGTCATGCTGACACTGCGGCAGCAGAACGGCCTCGCCGAATACCTCGACCTGGCGGAAAATTTTTCCGGGATCCTGGTGGCGGTGTTCATCGTCGCCATGTCCATCGTCCTCTGGAACGCCGGCCTGCTCGGCGGCCTGCGCCGCTATGGCGAAATCGGCGTCCGCCTCGCCATCGGCGAATACAGCAGCCACATCTATCGATCCATGATTGCAGAATCAATCGTCATCGGCGTTATCGGCTCTTTTCTTGGTACGGCTCTCGGATTGGCGCTGATCTATTACATCCAAATCCATGGCATCGATTACGGCTCCATCATGAAGAACTCGAGCCTGATGATCTCTTCCGTCATTCATACCCGGGTGACGGCCCAGAGCTACTACCTCGGCTTTATACCCGGATTGCTGGCCACGGTGCTGGGCACCATGCTGGCCGGTATCGGCATTTATCGCCGCAACACCGCACAACTGTTCAAAGAATTTGAAGGCTAATCGAGATGCCGGCATGAAACGTACCTTGAGTTTTATTCTGGTCGCCGCCCCGCTGCTCCTGAGCCAAACGCCGTCCGGGGAGGCTGTTTTGAAAAAAGTGGACGCCAACCTCTCGTCCCGTAACCGGGTGCTGACCAGCACAATGATCATCCACGGTCGCAGGGACCGCCGAACTCTGCAGGCCCGCTCGTGGATTCAGGGGACAGACAAAGCGTTCAGCGAATACCTGGCGCCGGTGCGCGAAAAGGGCACCAAAATGCTCAAGCTGGGAGATCAGCTGTGGATGTATTCACCGACCACAGACCGGATCATTCAGATCTCCGGACATATGCTGCGCCAGTCGGTGATGGGCTCCGACCTTTCCTACGAAGACATGATGCAGGACCCTGAACTGGTTAACAGCTATCACGCCGCCGTGGCCGGCAGCGAACGCATCGAGGATCGGTTGTGCTGGGTGTTGACCTTGAAGGCAAAGACGAAAGATATGGCCTACGACAGTCGCAAGCTGTGGGTGGACCAGGAGAGGTACGTTCCCCTGCAGGAAGAGCTGTACGCCAGGAGCGGCAAATTGCTGAAACGGACGGAACTGAAAGAGCTGAAAAAAATCGGCGATCGCTGGTATCCCACGCACATCCTTTTCAAGGACATGCTGAAATCCGGCATGGGAACCGAATTTATTGTGGATGAAGTGGCATTCGATCAACCCATGCCGGAGCATATTTTCAGCAAAGCCGCTTTAAAATAAAAACCGCCGCTTACGGCAGCGCAAGCGTCACTTTTTTCTGCACCAGAATTTGTACAGGCCCCAACAGCCCGGAAGCGGGCAGGGCCTTAAATCCTATTGGTCCGCGCAACGCCCGCGACTCATCGGTGACGCCGCTGCCGTAATGGGCCACCAGCTCTTCCGGCACCGGCGGCGGCGCACTCCAGCCGGCCACCCGATTGATCAGCGTGTTGGTCACAACCACCTTTAAATGATTTTTACCGGCGCGCACCAGACCGTGCAACGGACAGAACTGACCGCGCATCCAGATGGTGCCCGCTTTTTTCCCGTTTATGAGTATCTCAGCCACATTGCCGACCCGCCCGACATCCAGCACCATCTGTATGTCAGCCCGCACATACGCTTTCGGCACATCGAAATCGATTTCATACTCGGCGGCGCCGCTGAAATGTTTGGTCCGCTCCACCTCGGTCCAGGAAAAGAGCCGGCTGAAACTGGTATCCAGAGCAGCGCCCCGGGCTAATGGCATGCGCAAACGCCAGCTGCCGTTGATATACAGCGGCGCTAACGCATCGTTAACAGACAAAGAAGCTGTTTTGTATCCGCCGGGGCCTGCTACAGCAACGGAATAGACGCCGTTCTTCATCACCACCCCCTCAACACCGCGAGCACCAACCGCGGTAATCTCTGCGAGATCGGACTGGATCACATGTGCTCCCTGACCGGGCTCGAAGACGATAAAGCAAGATTCGTAAGGTTGCAGCTGCAGCGGAATTTCTGTTCCGCCCCTGTGCTCCCGATACGCCGGCATGGCCGATATGTCGCCGTTGTAGGGATTCCAGCGCCAGGGAATCTTGCCCTGCACGCGAAAGGTCACCGGAATAGAACTGGCCACCTCCTGGATATTGGAGACAAAATAGATATCCGCATCACCCTTTACCCGATGCAGAAAGGCGAGGCCGTTATTGGTGCGCATGCCCTGCAGGGCAAAATCGATATTGAAATCCGGCTGAATATGGGCCCGCAGGGTGTTGACGAACGGGTCCAGCGCACTGCTGCGCCAATCCAGAACATCCTGACGGTTAAGGACCACCTTTAAATAGTAGGTGTGGCCCTGGCCGTACACCTTGTGGCCGTTGCCATCCCGGCCGCGCGGCTCCTGAAACATGGCCTCCACAAGACGCTTGACCTCGAGATCCTGCTGCCGGTAGTCGGCCAGGCCCACAGAACTTTCCGGCAGCCGCTCCAGAGCGATCACAACACCGCCTGCGCGGGCATAGCGCTCGATGACCCGCAGGGTCTGCAGCGGCAACGCCTGCACATTGGGCAGAATCAACGCTTTGTATTCCAGAGCGTTCACCCGGATGTTGCCTTCGTCGATGCGGCTGCGATTCTGCAGCACATCATCGTTGATGAGATCAAAATCATAACCGTTCGCGGCCAACAGATTCCCCAGTTCACCCCAGTAAAATTCACGTGTCCACTTGCGTGCGTTCAGCACGTTGAGCGTCCACTGGTTGGCAAGGGGCGAATAGACCGCAACATCGGCAAACGGTTCGCCCTGGCGCAGCATATGACAGCAGCGGGCCAGGTATTCGGCCAGCAAGGGGTAATGGGGCCACCAGGTGTTGATGGGACTGATGTTGGCGTCGATGGACATGCAGCGTGAAGGCGCCGGCGTACGTTCCGGAGAATAACTGAAACCATGGTTGTAGAATTTGTTGGCCCCGAAACGCAAATATCCGTCGGTGGCGATTTTGAGCTCTTCCAGCGTGGCCCGATACAGCTCCCAGTGAATAAAGGTATAGGCCTCGGTGGTAATGACGTTCCTACCGTACAGGTGTGCACCGGAGGAAACATACTTGGCCGGGCCGATGCGGGTATCGAACCAGGGCACGGCATCTTTTTCGCCCGGACACACTTCCATTTCCGGAATATGCGTGATCCCCGATCCTTCGATGTTGTCGGTGGTAAAGCCATAGGCCTGGATACGCCCCTGCACCTTGTGCTGTTGGCACCAGTTGAGGAAGGTTTCGAAAAACGCTTCTTTGCCGATGAGGTGCAAAAACTCGTTAAGGTCATAGCGGATTTTGGCCGTCTCCTCGCCCATATTCCACCACACCGCCGGCAGGTACGGCACCAGGTCGTAGCCTTTGCGCTTTTTAAATTCTTCCAGCAACCCTTCACTCCAGTAAAAGCCGCTGGGCAGGTCTGGCACTTCAAAGCTGTCACAGAAAAAGGAATCGACCGTCTTGCCGAACTCTTCGCCGAACGCTTGCAGAAATTTGCCGCCGATATAATTGCAATAGCGCTGCATGGCCGGCTTGCTCATGTGATCGACCGCGTCACTGTGATCGTGGTACTTGAGCCAAAAGGCCATGACGCGCCAGCGCCCCTCCGGCACCTTCCACTGCAGTTGTCGCTCCCTTACTTTATCAGTCAATACAACAACAGAATTCGGCTCAAGCCCGCCATCGCTATACCTGGCCGCCACGACCGCCAGCAGCTGTTCGCCGCCGTCGAGTTCAGGAATGTGAATTTCCCAGGAGCGTTTTGTCTGGGTGAGCTGTTTGGGCAGCGGGCCGGCAAAAGAGGACGGCCCCTGCACCTCCATAGAGGTCGGCACCATATCTTTCATGCGATCCTCTTTCGGCACCCAATCGCCGCCGATGATCCAGCCGGGGCCGCCGAAATTGAACGAAACCTGCATGCCCAGCCTCTTGGCCGTGTACACCGTATGTTTGGCCATGTCGAGATATTCGTCAGAGAGATAACGGATGTTGCCCTTTTCATACACCGGCCCCATGGAAATCTGCTCCACGCCGGTGATGCCGTGGCTGGCCATCTGTTCCAGTTCCCAGGTGATCCCCTCCCTGGTGACGGCGCTGCCGAACCACCACCAGCGCGTATGCGGCCAGCAGTCAGCCGGCGGCTTTTGAAACGATTGCTGCAACGGTTTTATCTGCGCGAGTTCACGGCCAAACGCAGATAATGGGCAAACAGATGCAGACACAGCCAGTATGGTGATCGTCCGTACAAACCACTGTTGCCACACGTTCCGGTGGAATTTGTTCATAGTTGAGTCCTGTCTATTTAGAAATATTTATACATAAATGAATACGATATGAAGTATCACTATGTAATCACTTTTTTTCATTTTTGCAAGAACAAGATCGTCGAGAGAAAAGGCTGGTGTGGTCAAAGCAGGCATACAGATCGCATTTCAAAGCGGTAGCTCCTTTTAACGACTCTGCAGTAAATAATTCAGGTTAACAGTTTGGTTGGCAAAAAATCCGGCTAACTCGAGATCTCAGCCGGCTTGACTTTCACAATTCGATGTCGTATCTTTCCTGTTCAGGGACGGTGTGCGGCCAGCTCTTCGATCCCGTCCGGCGCATGACGATCACCCGCCGCATTGGCTATGAACAGCAGAAACCAATCACGAGGTGGCGTATGAATCGTTCATAACTGCCATTATGAAAACAACGTCATGATCGAAGCCGATCTGTACGTGGCCTATAAAAAAATAATGTAACCTCTGCGGTGAATAATAAAGGCTGAAAGAATTTTTCTGTTACTTACATACCAACCGATCTAATCCGGACCCACCGGAACCAAAGGCCGGACCTTTGAGGTGTCCGACCTCTTTGGACCCACATGCAGGAGAACATCATGTGCTCACGTCGCCCCTTCCACTGGCTAATGATAATTCTGGTCGCACTCTTTAGCGGCTGTTCTTGGTTCACCCCACCGGCGAAACAGATCAAACTCGTCACCCTGTTCAGCGACAACATGGTGTTGCAGCGCGACAAGGCTCTGCCGGTATGGGGCAAGGCCGATCCCGGCGGCGAGGTGACCGTTCGCATCCAGCAACAGAGCAAAAAAAGTACCGTGAGCGACAGCGGCACCTGGCAGATCCAATTGGATCCCATGCCGGCCGGTGGGCCTTATGAATTGCAGGTGATCGGCGCCGAGACGATCACGTTCAGGAACGTGATGATCGGCGAAGTCTGGGTTTGTTCCGGCCAGTCCAACATGGAGATGCCGGTTGCCGGTTGGGGACGGGTGCTCGATTATCAGAAAGAGATCGCCACCGCCAACTATGCCAACGTGCGCTTGTTTCAGGTCAAACACACCATCAGCAAAACGCCCCTGGATACGGTGAATGGCCCGGGCTGGAGCGAATGCAGTCCGCAAACCGTTCCCGAGTTTTCCGCCGTCGCTTACTTTTTCGGGCGCATGCTGTACAATGAACTGCAGGTTCCCATCGGCCTGGTGCACACCTCCTGGGGCGGCACCGTGGCCGAAGCCTGGACCAGCGCCGCGGCCCTGCAGACCATGCCCTACTTTGTGCAGAAAATCGCCGAGATGGAATCCACACGCGCCTACAGCATGGCGGAATACACCGCAGCCATGGCGGCCCGTGAGGAGAAAATCGCCATCGGCGATGCCGGATACACCGGCAGTCGGCCGGTCTGGAACGATCCCGACCATAATACCGACGGCTGGCAAACCATGGAGGTGCCGACCAAGTGGGAGTTGGCCGGTTATCCGGGATTGGACGGCATCATGTGGTTCCGCAAGGATATCATCATCCCGCCCGCCATGCAGGGAGTTGATTTGACGCTGCACCTGGGGCCGGTGAACGACATCGATATCACCTGGTTCAACGGCGCACAGGTCGGCGGAATCAGCGACGCCAATGCGCATCGGATGTATCCGGTCGATAAATCCCTGGTCCGCCCGGGCAAAAACAGCATCGTGGTCCGCGTGCAGGACATCGGCAACGTCGGCGGCTTGTGGGGTGAACCGGAACAGATGTTCCTGGCCGGCCGCACGGGTCAAAAAATTTCCCTGGCCGGCCCGTGGCGGTGCAAGGTCGGCTTTGATACGCAAACTTTGGGACCGCAACCGGTTTCGCCGGACAATCCCAACCAGCCCACGGTTTTGTTCAACGGCATGTTAAAGCCGTTGATGCCGTATGCCATTCGCGGCGCCATCTGGTACCAGGGCGAAAGCAATGCCGGCCGCGCCAACCAATATCGTACCCTGTTCCCGCTGATGATAACCGACTGGCGCACACATTGGCAGCAGGGCGATTTCCCCTTCCTCTTTGTGCAACTGGCCAACTTTCAGAAAAAACAGACCAGACCCGAGAAGGACAGCTGGGCCGAGTTGCGGGAGGCGCAGTTACAGACCCTGGCGTTGCCCAGCACCGGCATGGCCGTAACTATCGACATCGGCGAAGTGGAAGACATTCATCCCAAGAACAAGCAGGAGGTGGGACGCCGTCTGGCGCTGAACGCGCTCCATCTGGTCTATGGCAAAGAGATCGAGTACAGCGGTCCGATCTATACCTCCATGAATGTCGAGGGTGATAAAATCCGGCTGCATTTCAAACACGTTGCCGGCGGACTGGTGGCCAGAGACAGCAACGAACTGAAGGGCTTTACCATGTGCGGCGCGGATCAGAAATTCGTCTGGGCGCAAGCCAGAATCGACGGCGAAACCGTTGTCGTCAGCAGCCCGGGCATAAAAGATCCGGTGGCCGTGCGCTATGGCTGGGCCTTTAATCCCATTGCCAATCTGTACAACAAAGCCGGCCTGCCGGCATCGCCGTTCCGCACCGACACCTGGCCGGGAACGACACTGTAACGCCTTACATCTTTAGGAGAGTATATGAAAAAAGTCTTGCTTGTGCTTTTGCTGCTGCTTTCACATGCGCTGGGGAAATCCTGGAACTGTCAAATAATGCCGGCGGAACATAAAAGTGAACTCGATCCCATCAGCGGCGCTAAAATCATTTTTGTCACGACCAATCCTGCCAACGACATGAATCTCTACTTTCATGACCGCTGCTGGCTGTTTGATAATGAAATGATGCTGTTCGTCTCTGATCGATCCAAACGACAGGAAATTTACGGCTATATAACAAAGACAGGAGAAATCGTCCGACTCAATCAGGAGGCCGATGTGGCGGCCGGGGCTCCGTTGGCCTCAAAGCTCGGCGACCGGCTCTATGCAGTTAAGGAAAAAGCCATATTCGAATGGAAGCTGGCCTGGCAGCAGACCGGCAAAACCAGCGTGACGGTTGAGGAAAGAAAAATCTGCGATTTCCCGGCCGGTTCACAACAGCTTTCCGGACTGAACGAGAACAGCGATCAAACGTTGATCAGCTTTGGCTACAGGATGGGCGAAGAGAATTATATCGCCGTGGCGGACATAGCCACCGGCCAACAGGAGGTGGTCGCCAAGGTTAATTTCCCCATTCAGCATATCCAGTTTCATTGGCACAGGCCGGAAGTGTTGTCGTTTGCCCGCAGTTACGGCAATGACACCGCACCGCTCACCGCCAACGAACCGCCGCACGCCCGCATCTGGTTTGTCAATGTGAACAGCAAAATACCGGTGCCGGCGTTTTACCAGCTGCCGGGCGAACTGGCGACACACGAATGCTGGTGGGTCAACGATCAGATCACGTTCATCGGCGGCTCCAATCCGGAAGAAGCGCATCTTAAAGTGATAGACCTGAAAACCGGCGAAATCCGCATCATCGGTGCCGGCGCCTGGTGGGAAGGGGCTGACGCCAAAGAGATTTCCAAATACAACTGGTGGCACGGCTCCGGCAGTCCGGACGGCAAATGGGTGGCCGGCGACAACTGGCACGGCATCATCGCCCTGTTCAATGCGAAAACTACTGTCAAACGAATTCTCACGTCAGGGCATCGAACCTATGGCAAGGGCGGCCACCCCCATGTGGGCTGGGATTTAAAAGGCGAGAGCGTCGAGTTCACCTCCAACAAATACGGCAATACGGATGTGTGCATTGCGGTGGTACCGAAAGAGTGGACCAGCCGCTAGACAACCGATCGGATTGATCGCCCGGGGAATTTTTCCCCGGGCGGAACCATAGATCGGGCTTTAGCCCGAGATACAGCAGGAAAGTCAACTATTCTCTCAAAGCCAATCCCGCTACCCCCGAACGGTCACCGTTGAGGTTTTGATCGTCGCACCATAGAGGCCGCAGGCAAAGAATTGGAACCGCGTATAAACGCAAATTAACGCGAATGTTCTATTGGCGTTTATTCGCGTCCATTCGCGGTTACCAAATCTCTTTTGTTGCGGCCTGTCCGGGTTGGGCATACGTATTACATATTCAGATCCGCACCGTGCTGTTCGACCATGGTGCGAATTTCAACAGGATCGATGTCAATTATATTACACTTTTTCTGAACAGCCAGCGCCGCCGCCCTGCCGGCCGCCTGCCCCATCATGGCGCAGGTCGTGGACACCCGTGCCGAAGAGAGCGCCAGCTGATCGGCGGAAAAACAGCGCCCGGCCACCAGCAGATTTTTTGCACCCTTTACCAGCAGAGATCGGAACGGGATGTGATAGGGCGGCACCCGCAGCTGGTTCTTGTCCAGAATGTAGGTCCGTTTATCGTCATCCGGCTTGTGGCCGTCGAGATAAAACACACCGCGGGCAACGGCATCATCAAATTTTTTCCCCTGGCGCAGATCATCCACAGTCAGAATATACGGACCGACCACACGGCGTCCCTCGCGAATACCGATTCGAGGTGAACAGTAATCCAGAATCCACGGCTTTTTTTCAACCCGCTGATAATAGTCCAGCACCTGCATCATGCGCCGCCGGCCCTGGATTTCCGCCGCGGTCATGCTTTCCGTATCGGTCGCATCGAACATGGGAATTTTTATTTTCAACGCATTGGCGCTTGGACCATTGGGCCACAAGCTGGTCATGGGCAGGTCGTCTTTGTGGTGAATGGTGTCGAACCATCCTGGCGGCGATTGCGGCTGTGCGAGCTCGGGCGAGACATGACGGATAAAAAACATCATGGACATGGGCAGCTGCAGGCCGTCCTGCGGACGGCCTTTCATGACAGGAAATCCCAGAGCCTGTACCAGCGCCGCTTCGCCGCTGCAGTCGATGAACTGTCGGGCGGACAATGCCTCCGGACCCGAAGGGCCACTGACCATGCACGCCGTGACGCGACCTTTGTGCTGCAGGGCATCCACGAATTGGGTATGTAATAACACATTGATGCCGCGTCGCATCAGCATCTCCTGCAACACAACCGCCAGGATGGAATGGTCGAATACGCGGGCTTCCAGCTCAGGATACGGCTTGTAAGGGGCGATCGCTTTAAACTGCTGCAACGTGCTGATGATTTCATCAAAGACAACGCCCTGACCTGCGGTTTCGCCGCAAAAGGAAGCCACGCCGCCGGTGGTGAGATTGCCTCCGGTGACGGCAAACCGCTCCACCAGAATCACGCGGGCCCCGGCATCGGCAGCCGCACAGGCGGCGGTGACGCCGGCGATGCCGCCGCCGATAACGGCCACATCCGCCTGATAGCGAAGCGGAATTTTCTTTGACCAGCTAATCTGCGCTCCCGGCGCAGCAGCCACATGGGCGCGCGCCGCAGACAACAGAGAAGCCCCGGCAAAGGCGGATTGCAGAAAACGGCGTCTCTTCATATTTTGCTCACTATGACTTGTAGATGTCGGACAACTGCAAGTTGTCCGACATCTATTGTACACTACTTTGATGTTGGATTTTTATAATGATAAAACCGGCCATCCTCGGCGCCGATCAGCAGATCCGGCACGCCGTTGCGATCCCAATCCACGACCGTCGGACTGGTGGTATGACCGGCCAGTTTTGTTTCAGAGATAGCTCCGGCATCGTGAAAAATCACCACACCGTTCTTTTCGCCGCGGTTTTCAAGAATGTTGACGTTGATGCTGTTCACGATCAAATCGAGACGGCCATCCCGATTCCAATCGGTCATGCAGAATTTTCGCCGGCCGCTGCGCCCGTTGCGCAGAGCGTTCAATCGTAACAGGGGGTCGCTCTGTGGCTGTTCTTTATGGCCGGAATCAAACACCCGGACGCCATCGGTGGTAAAGATCCGTTTGCCTGGCAACAGAGACAGCCCCTGGGCGGTTTCTTGCCGTTGAAACAGCGCCAGATAGCCCTCTGTATCCAGCATGATCAGATCGGTCAAACCGTCGCGATTGTAATCGATCGCCAGCGGTGTGGTGCGCCATTGCGTCACCAGTTCCTGGGTCTGCGGTTGCCACCAGGTCCATTCCGGTTTTGGCGTTTTGCCTTCCCAGGCTATCGTGACCGGCTGGCCAGCTGCCAGCTGCGGCTGCTTGCGTGTCCCGATGTTGCGAAACCACTGTATTTTGCCCCAAATGGAATTGATGATAATATCTGGCAGATTGTCGCCGTCCCAGTCCGCCACACTCAAGGTGATATATCCCCATTTCGCTTCGCAGGGGCCCTGAATCGAACCGTTACAGCCGGCCAGGATGCGCAGCACCCGGCCGTCCGCCTCGAGACAGCGTGGTGCGGCCCAGCGCGGCGGATTGCCGCCATCGAGGTTTTCGATAAAGCCGATATAACCGGAGGCGTTGCCGCAGATGAGATCCTCGTCGCCGTCACCGTCCCAGTCATAACTGTATGGCGTCACCAGTACGCCCCAATGCAGGTCTCCGGCCTGCTGCTGAAATTTCTGCGGCGGCAGGAAATCGGGAATGCCTTCCGCCAACGCGCCGCTGTTTTCCACCAGAGATACCGTTCCATCTTCAGCGCCCACCACCAGGTCCACATCGCCGTCCTGGTCCCAATCAATAGCCACTGGATCTATCATGCAGCCATCGAGAGCCAGAATCCGGCCCTGGTGGCTGAGAAATCGCGCCCCGGCATATCGCGGTGCCGTACGCGTGCCGATGTTCTGAAAATAGGTCAACCGGTCGAGAAACTCGCCGCAGATCAGATCGAGGTCGCCATCGTTGTCAAAATCGGCAAAATTGGGCGTGGGCATGGCATAGGTTTCCACTGCTTTGCCGTCAGCTTGCACCAGTTGCGGCTCGGCGTAGCGCGGTTTCTCGTTGCTGCCGTTGTTGCGCAGCCAGTAGACGAAACCGCGGCCCGGCCCCAGTTTCCAGCGGCCGTGTTCATCATAGCCCTCATCCCAGCCGTACTCGCTCCAGTCGTCGACGCCGACGATCAGATCCTGTTTGCCGTCACCGTCATAGTCGCAGTATTTCCACTGATTGGCGCGAATGCGTCCGCGGCCCGGGTGTATCCTTTTCTCAGGATAAATTCGCTGCAACGTATTGAATCCGCTTTTTCTGAAATCCACCAATTCCTGCTCCGGGATTAACAGCCGCGGCTTGCCGTCAACGTACGAAATCTGGATATTAGTGTAGGACGCGCCCACCTTGAACGGTGCTTTAAAAATGGGCATCTTGACATTACCGGAGATATTTTCAAACACCAGCGTCGCTTTATTGGGCACGTCGTTATAGCTCACGACCAGATCGAGATCGCCGTCGTTATCCCAATCCATGGGTAACGGTTGCGCCCATAAACCGACGCCGAGATCAACGGTCAATCCGGGATTGTTGAAAGAGACCGGCTCCAGTTCTGCGGCAAGACAACGAACTGCCAGCAACAAGATTAATAAAATCGTAATACGTTTGCAAATCGAATTAATTTTGCTCATTACCGATCCTTTCTAGATTACGATTTTCACGCTCTGATTTTTGCTTTGCAATTTGGATTTAAGCAAGGACGAGATCGAATGAGAGTATGTATCGCAAACATCAAAACAAAAGCGCAGCCATATCAGATTACCGATCATTTCGGCAGGTGCGGTTCTTTGTTTTTCGAGCAAGTTTTCCAATACTATCGGGAACAGGTTTCATGATCGTCCGCCTTTTCGATGTACAGGATAAATATATTACTATTTAGCAGAATATGCCAATTATTCAAGCAGAATGGATTAATTTAGTTTAAAGCAACGTTTTTCTTGATTTACAATTGATAACCCTTAAATTTCCCACTATAAAAGTTGTGCAGAAACGGCAGAATCACATATTGCATCAAAGATCGCCCCTTTCGTGATCGTTGTAATTCATGCATTAACCTGGTCAGTAATCCATTCGACAGAAGGACGATTTATGTCACATCCAGTGCGAGCTCTGCAGAAACAGATAACCGAGTGGAGCTATAGCTCGGGACAGAAGCGCCAAGACCCGTTCAACGAGGTCGAGCTTGATGTTGTTGTGCGGCACTCTGACGGCGAACGGTGGCGTGTGCCGGCCTATTGGGCCGGCGGCCAGGAATGGCGGGTGCGATTCCGTCCGCCAAAGCCGGGAAGTTACACGACAACAACAGAGTGTTCAGACGAGAGAGATTCCACTCTCCATGGGATAAAAGGCGGCTTGGAGGTCTCAGACTGCGAAGGCGACAATCATCTTCTCATTCACGGGCCATTGCGCATCGCCGAGTCACGGCGGACCTTTGAGCATGTTGATGGCACTCCTTTCTTCTGGTTGGCCGACACCTGGTGGATGGGATTCTGCGACCGCCTGTCGTGGCCGGAAGATTTCCAGCGTCTTACGGCTGATCGCGTGGCCAAGGGTTTCACGGTCATCCAGCTCGTTGCCGGCCTCTACCCGGACATGCCGGGATTCGATCCACGCGGGGCCAATGAAGCCGGATTCCCGTGGCAGCAGGACTATGCCCGCATCAATCCCGCCTACTTTGACATGGCAGACTTGCGCATCCGCTGGCTGGTGCAATCAGGTCTGACGCCGTGCATTGTCGGGTCTTGGGGATACTACTTGCCGCTGCTTGGTATGGCCAAGATGAAGCAACACTGGCGCTACCTGATTGCACGCTGGGCAGCGTATCCGGTTGTCTGGTGTCTGGCCGGCGAGGCGGCTATGCCCTTTTACCTGAGCCAAGACAAAGAAAGAGATCGGGACAAGCAGATGACAGGCTGGACTGAAATGGGCAGGTACGTCCGCGATACAGATCCCTTCGGGAATATCGTCACCATTCATCCAACCGAAATCGGCAGGGATCAGGTTCGGGATGATCGTGTTCTGGATTTTGATATGCTGCAAACGGGTCATGATGGGCTTGACAGCGTAGCCAACACGGTGCAGAAAGTATCTGTTGAACATGCTCGCGAACCGGCCATGCCCGTCGTGGTGGGCGAAGCCAACTATGAGGGCATCATCCACAGTACACAGGCAGAAGTGCAACGGCTCATGTTCTGGACCTCGGTTCTCTCAGGGGCAGCAGGACACACCTATGGCGCCAACGGCATATGGCAGGTCAATACCAGGCAAAAACCCTACGGGCCTTCTCCGCACG
>CAZISM010000075.1:23144-27669 GCA_964541895.1 uncultured Cytophagia bacterium | reverse complement strand
CGGAACCGGTCAAAGCACGCCTCCATTTTCAATTTAACAACAAAAACCATGAAAAAGCAACAGTTTTGCCTTTTCCCTGGAAATAATTCCAGGTCAATCATTTATCAGGAATCCCCTGGTTCCGAAACAGTCGGAAAAAATGGTGATGCTATGAATTAAATTATTTGACCGCCCGGAAGAGAGCAACCAGCGTCTTTACACAGTTCGTGACGACGAGGGGGCGGTCCGCTTTGGCAAGGGACGCGCGGGCGACTATTCTTTTCAAACAGTAGGGCTCGTGTTTCTTCGGCAAGTGTGGGGCGATGTTGATGTGCGCATCGGCTTCTGCGACGCCACTTCCGTCGTGTTCGACGATTTTCACCTGTCCTGCGACAAGATGGTGCCAGAGCCATGAAACGCCCGAAATCGTCATAGGCTGCCCGGTGAAAATTCGCGGATTGGGCAATTGGTGTGGCCGAAGCGTCTCGCTTCGGCGCTATTTTTCAAGTACGAATCGAACGATTCGGGAAACAAAAAAGCCTCTGATCCATCAGGACCCGGAGGCTTGTCTTTTGCACGCCCAGAGCGATTCGAACGCTCGACCTACGGATTAGAAGTCCGTTGCTCTATCCAGCTGAGCTATGGGCGCAAGGTGTTGATATTTATTGCATTTACAATATTCTCTGTTCTGTAATGATCTTACCTTATTGCTGACTATTTAATAATATTAATAATTTAGAATAATAAAAACAATAATTTTTAGGGAGACTCGATGACTGGCCTTTTTTAGATGTTGATTAATTTGAATTAAATGAATGATGCGGATGACCCTGAGCGTATGCGTAAAAAATCTTTGATGATTCATTCAGCATTCAAATTCTTTAATATTTTCTTTGCCAACGGCTCTTTAATTTCGTTGTGTCGCGGGATTGCTTCAACTACTCCATTCTTAGGATTGATCCAAAGTGAATGAGAACTGCCCTCACGTTTCAAGTAACAACCGGCAATCCTGAGCTTTCTTTCCAAATCCCGCCGCTTCATTCCACGAGAACCTTGTCTGTTATTGCATCAGTTGGCAATCCACGAAAGATGTCAGCTCTTCGATCATCTAAAATTAACTCAATAGCCTGTCTTAGGTTTTCCTTAGCCTCTCCAATGGTCTCTCCCTGACCGTTAGCGCCAGATATTTCCGGACAAATAGCCCAATACCCACCTTCGGGCGCAGGTTCTATAATTGCCGTGAATTCTGCTTTCATTTTTTCTCCATTATTCTTCATTAAAATTGATACATATACGGCATATGCTGCTCATCGGACAGGTGATGCTTTGCTTGCTTGAAAAAAATGCAAAAAATTTATGACATATTGCTCGATTATAAGATTCTTCACTTGGCGAACAAATTCCCATTCTTCTTCCAAGAAGACTGAGATCTGATCCGCTCGAATGCAATAAAATTACGTCACAGCAATATTTATCTAAAGCAAATTACAAAAATGAGTCGTCATTTTCAAGGCTTTTTATTTTATAAGCTATTGGGTTTATTACAAAAACTGCCGATTGGCTGGTCCATTTCGTTATTCAACAATTTTGAGGTGTGACACATATTCAAAAAATCTGACTGCACCGTCATGCGCGTGGTACTCTAATCCGAAAGCAAAAGAATAAAAGATAAGCGTATATCTATGTTGGTGTGAGAATACGTGGGAATATGCTCATGCGGGGAAAATGCATTATCACTTTGCCTTTTTGCCGACCACAATCATTTCATCACCGATGCGCGCGAGCGAAAGCGATTTATAAATAATGTTATGCACACCGACCATTATTCGGCGCATCCAGTTCGGCTTTTTGGTGATTCTGTTAAATTCCCGTTGGCGCTCAACTGTGGTCCAGGTTTTGTCCGGATTTTTGCGCCTCTGCAGTTTGGGCAGTATGACATAAAGGAATATATTCTTTATTTCAAGCGATGAACGGATTTTCACCACTTTAATGCCATACCGGGCCAGCAAATGAGTAATGGTCCGTTTCGAGAAATAATTGACATGATCCAGCCCCATCGCCCACCATTGGTCTTGCAGCAGGCGGGCGAAAAAGCTGTCTATCTGCGGCACCTGGATGAATACAAACCCTCCGGGATGCAGCATCCGTGAAGCCTTTTCTACAATCAGATCTGCGCGATCGATATGCTCAAGAACATCCCACAATGTCATAATATCATATTTTTGGCTCTCCGCCACATCCAGAAAGCTGTTTTTTTCTACGGTAATGTCAAATTCATTTCGAATAAAATCCACATTCGCTGAACTCATTTCGACGCCGGCTACGCGATACCCCATTTTTTTTCCCGCAACCAGAAAATGGCCGAATCCGCAGCCGATATCATACAGGGTGCCGGATTTTTTATACTTTTTAATCAGCTGATATCGCAACAGATTGCGTTCAATTTTCAACCATACATCGCCTCTGGCTACCTCTCTGGCGACCTCGGAAGATTTATAATTGGAATAATCGATGGCTTTTCTGTAAAAAGGGGGAATGAATTGGAAAGAGCATTGTTCGCACATGACCACAGAACAATTATCCTTTTCATACAACACGTGAAAGGCTTTTTTATTATTATTGCCACACACGATGCAGCGGATGTCTTGAAAAATATCAGTTTTTTCCGGAAGGTGATTTGAATCTGTGGTCATCCGAACTCCAGGTTAAGACAGGACTTTGAAAACGATACTATCTGAGCAGGCATGGGTATGGTTGATTCGATGTGAGTTGCTATAGAGTGACTGGTAAAATTGATTATGTTGGGGAATAAAGTTTAGCCAGGCATCTCAGTAATCGACGCACGCCTGCCCTACGCGGAGCACCAGGTCCGGCGTCCATGTCGCCTCAAAACCGGCGATAAATTAGCCAACAGGGATATGAAAAGCAAGAAGAATTGCCGAGCTGGCCGCCTGCGAGCCCACGACGATGCAGGATGAACACTGCTTGCCAGAATCGGGTCTCCAATAAATATTTTATTCTTGATTTTCGTTACCTGCCGGCCTACATTGTACATCAAACTAAAATGTGACATTCTTGGACAAGGGTCATCATCATGATAAAACGGTTCATCTGCTTCCTGGCAGCACTCCTGGCGTTTGCCTCGCTACCGACGAGCAACGTTGTTCAGGCCGCGGACCTCAAATTCGTGGACGGAAAATTCAAGATCGTCCAGTTCACCGATATCCACTTTCAGGCCAACTCGTACCGCTCCGACAGCGCCCTGGTACTGATGCAAAAAGTGCTGGCGCTGGAAAAGCCCGACCTGGTCATGCTCACGGGCGACGTCGTCACCGGCTCGGATCGCAGCCAGGGCTGGCGCACCATGGCACAGGTGTTCGGCGCATCAGGGATCCCCTGGGCCGCCATTCTCGGCAATCATGATCCGGAGGGCGAACTCTCGAGCAAGGAGATCATCGCCGCCATCGCAGGCCAGCCCGGATGTCTCACGATCGACGGCCCTGACAGCCTCAATCGTCATGGAAATTTTGTCCTTGAGATTTACTCCTCGCAAAAGGCCGGACCGGCAGCCCTGCTCTATGGCCTTGATTCCGGCACCGGTCTGGCCAAGGATTCCAACCTCGGCAGCTATGAATGGATAACCTTTCCCCAGATCGCCTGGTACCGTTCGCTGAGCCAACGCTATACCATAGATAACGGCGGCGTTCCTCTGCCGGCCCTGGCTTTTTTTCATATTCCCGTTCCCGAATACAAAGAGATCATCGGTTTAAAAACGACCGTCGGTATGAACAAAGAAACGGTCTGTTCGCCGGATATCAACAGCGGTTTTTATGCCGCCCTACTCGAGTGCGGGGATGTCATGGGCACCTTTGTCGGCCATGACCACAACAACAACTATGTCGGCTGCCTGCGCGGCATCTGCCTGGCGTATGGATATGCGAGCGGTCGTCAGACCTATGGCGACATCGGCCGGGGCGCCCGAATCATCGTGCTCCATGAGGGTGAGCGCAAATTCGACACCTGGATTCGCAAACTCTACGAGTGCAACCGCGACCAGGACATCTGGTATCCCGCAGCCGACAGCTCGCCGCAGGATGTGCTCACGTATCCCGATTCATTCAAATAATATATGCACATCAGCGGATCGTTTGCTAAAACCAGCAACCGTGCCGCTGCAGCATAAATTATCGTTTCAAGTGAATATATTTTTCAATATATTAAAATTATGCCAGGGAACAAAAGGACAAACTGGCTTGTTAAATTTTTAATACAAAACTGTAAGTCGCCATATACTCCAGATAGATTGTATGCCCAAAAAAATCATAACACTTTTCATCCTGTCAATAGCCAGCCTGGCCATACTCGTGCATGGTGTGATGCCCCATCATCATCACCAGGGCCTGGCCTGTCTTGATACCGATCACAGCAAAAGCACGCACAGTCATGACGCCGACTGTTCGCTCAGCATCGGAATCCAGGTTGAAACAGAGCATGCGAACCATTGCGCTCTGAATGAAGGTCTGTTGCGCCGTTTACACCAGGATCG
>CAZISM010000075.1:0-23044 GCA_964541895.1 uncultured Cytophagia bacterium | reverse complement strand
ACTATTCCAAATAACATCGCTGCTCCAAATCCGTTGGAGTGGCCAGTGCTGTTATGCATTCTTTCTCGATTGAGCAAGGGAGTCCTATGCATTTTAAGACATGGTCTGTCGCTTTGCTGGCTGTTATTTTATCCTCCTGCAGCCGGCCTGGCGATGATACGGGGGCCATTCATCAACATGAAGAGGCAAAATTCCAATATACAGCCTACAGCAGCGAATATGAAGTGTTCGCCGAAGCGGATCCTTTCGTGATCTCGGAGCAAGCCAACGTGCTCGCGCATTTCAGTAGGTTGGCTGATTTCAAACCTGTGGAGGCAGGCAGCGTCACACTCGTAATAGCTGTTGATGGAAACGAAACCAGGCAGACCCTCGCGGCCCCCACTCGCAAAGGCATCTATAGCTTTGATTTGGCGCCCACTATACCAGGCAGGGGCGTGATGCACTTTGAACTGCTCGCTGGCGACACCGTATCCATAGTGAATGTGCCGGACATAACGGTCTTTGCCGCACATAAAGAGGCTCATGAAGCAGCAGAGAATGCAGAGCCGGCGAAAACCAACACCTCTGTATTCACCAAAGAGCAATCCTGGAAAATCGACTTTTCCACCGATCACCCGACTGAGGAACCGTTCGGCCAAATCATAAAAACCGTGGCCCAGGTTCAACCTGCTCCAAGCGCAGATAAAGTCATCAGCGCCGGCGCCGGCGGCATCATTTCCATACCCGGCAATTCACTGCTCGAAGGCCAACATGTCACAGCCGGCCAGGTACTGCTCTCCCTCACCGGCAGCCATCTGGCGGAAAATAATATCGCGGTGAAATATGCCGAGGCGAAAAACAATTTTCTCAAAGCTGAAGCCGATTACACCAGGCTTAAAGGGCTGGCTGCGGAAAAAATCGTTTCCGAAAAAGACCTGCTCGCCGCGCAAAACCAGTACGAAAACGCCAAAGCCCTCTATGATAACCTGAACGAAAATTCTACGGCCCAGGGACAAAAGGTAACCAGCCCGGCAACCGGCTTTGTGAAACAGCTGTTTGTAAAAAACGGCGCCTATGTCGACGCCGGCCAACCGCTCCTGGTGGTTTCCCAGCTCCAGTCCCTGTTACTGCGTGCCGATGTAGCGGCCGGATATTGGGGCCTGCTGGAGAACATCCGCTCTGCCACAATCCGCACCCTCCATGATCCGCAGGTGTACACGCTGGCGGATTTGAACGGCAAAATAGTGTCCTATGGCAAAGCCACGGCCGATGATAACCACCTCCTTCCGGTCTATCTGCAGATCGAAAACAACGGCCGCTTTATCCCCGGCAGTTATGTGCATGTGCTGCTTAAAACCGTCAGCAATAGCCGCGCCCTCACCGTGCCCGCAACCGCTTTGCTCGAAGAACAGGGCCATTTCTTTGTCTGGGTGCAGCTTACGCCGGAGCTGTTTGAAAAACGACCGGTGCGCATCGGTGCATCCGACGGCCAGAGCGTCGAAATTATCAGCGGCATAACCGCCGGCGATCGCATCGTCACGCGCGGCGCCATTTATATAAAGCTCGCACAAGCCACGGCCGGCCTGGATGCACATTCCGGTCACGTTCACTAGAGGAGCGGCCATGCTGAATCATATCATACAATTCTCTCTCAACAACAAATACCTGATATTGCTCGCTTCGCTGGCGCTGGTGATCCTGGGCAGCCAAATCGCCATGGATATGGATGTGGACGTTTTCCCGGATCTCACGGCGCCGACCGTGGTGGTGATGACCGACGCGCATGGCATGGCGGCCGAAGAGGTGGAACGGTTGGTAACGTTTCCCATAGAGATTGCCGTGAACGGAGCCACCGACGTCCGGCGAGTGCGCTCTTCTTCGTCCATGGGTTTTTCCTTCGTATGGGTCGAGTTCGATTGGGGCACCGATATTTTTAAAGCCCGGCAAATCGTCAGTGAAAAGCTGATCAGTGTCACCACGCAAATGCCGCTGGGCATCAGCCAGCCGATTCTTGCGCCGCAATCGAGCGTGATGGGCGAAATCTTTTTCGTAGGCCTGCAGGCTGACACCACCAGCATGATGGACCTGCGCACATTGGCCGAGTGGAACGTCAAGCCTCTGATCCTGGCTACCGGCGGGGTATCCCAGGTTACCATCATCGGCGGCGATTATAAACAGTACCAGGTGCAGGCCGATCCGCAACGGATGAAATTCCATCGGGTTTCGACGCAGGAGCTGATCCAGGCCTGCGCCGGCATCAGTCAAAACTCCAGCGGCGGTGTGGTGCGGCAGTATGGCAACGAATATGTCGTACGCGGCATCGCCCGTACCTTCGATCTTGATGCCCTCGGGAACACCTGGATAAAATCGTTCAACGGCAAGCCGGTCAAAATCAGCGACGTCGCCCAGGTCCAAATCGGCAGCGCCCCCAAAATGGGATATGCTTCGGGCAATGCCAAGCCGGCCGTTATTCTGTCGATCTCCAAACAACCCAACGCCAACACCCTGGAGGTCACCAGGCGTATTGAGAAAAATCTCGCGGAAATAAAAAGCACCTTTCCATTGGATGTAACGCTGGACACCCGGATCTTTCGGCAGGCGGATTTCATCGAAAACGCGGTCAGCAATGTCGGCAGAGCTCTGCTGGAAGGCGGACTTTTTGTCGTCATTATCCTGTTCCTTTTCATCGGCAACGTTCGCACCACCCTCATCTCACTGGTGGCCATCCCGCTGTCGCTGTTGGGCGCGATTCTGGTATTGCGCTACCTGGGCATGACCATCAATACCATGAGCCTGGGCGGCATGGCGATCGCCATCGGCTCTCTGGTGGATGACGCGATCATCGATGTGGAAAATGTCTATAAACGTCTGCGGCAAAACCGGCAAAAGCCGGAAAGCGAACGAGAGTCAGCCTATGACGTGGTCCTGGGAGCGTCGATGGAAATCAGAGCCTCCATTCTGAACGCAACCCTCATCATCATAGTCGCGTTTCTGCCCCTGTTCTTTCTATCAGGCATGGAAGGCCGCATGCTGAAACCGCTGGGCATCGCGTTCATTGTTTCACTGTTTGTGTCGCTGATGGTGGCGATGACCCTAACGCCGCTCATGGCAAAACTGCTGCTTGCCAATGATCGCTTTCTGCAGAAAAACGATAAAGAGAAATGGCTGGTGCGCAAGCTGGTTCAATTTTATGAAACATCGCTCATCCGGGCGTTCAGACATAAACGAATCATTCTTTCAGCCACTCTCGTTCTCCTTATGATCGCGGTCACAGCCCTGTTTACATTCGGCCGCAGTTTTTTGCCCGAATTTAACGAAGGGGCCTTGACCCTGTCCATAGTTACGAAACCGGGCACCTCTCTGGAAGAGACCAATAACCTGGGCACTCTGGTGGAAAAAGAGCTGCTGGCCATCGCGGAAGTGACCAGCACCGCCCGCCGCACCGGTCGCGGCGAGCTCGATGAGCATTCACAAACCACCAACAGCGCTGAAGTGGATGTCAATTTCAGGCTGGCTGAGCGAAGCCAAAGCGAGTTTATGGCAGAGGTCCGTTCGACGCTGTCGCGGATTCCAGGCATCGCCTATACCGTCGGCCAGCCCCTCGGGCATCGCATCGACCACATGCTTTCCGGCACGCGCGCAAATATCGCCATTAAACTGTTCGGTCCGGATCTCAACACCTTGTTCATGACCGGCAACGAGATAAAAAATGCCATCGCCGATATCAAAGGCCTGGTGGACGTGAACGTCGATCAGCAGATCGAGATACCGCAGATACAGATCAGAGCCGATCGCGATCTCCTTGCCCAATACGGTATCTCGATCGAACGGTTCAATGAATTTGTCGATTTTGCCTTTGGCGGTGAAAAACTTGCCGACATCTATGAGGGCCAGGCCAGCTTTGACCTCGTGATGCGTCTCAACCGGGATTATACCGAAACTCTGGAAGGGATTCGAGGCGCGCTCATCGACGCCGGCGACGGCAAAAAAATAGCGCTGGAGCAGGTAGCCGACATTGTCTCCGTCTCCGGTCCCAGTTCCATAAGCAGGGAGAACGTCCAGCGCAAGATCGTAGTCTCGGCCAACGTGGCCGGCCGCGATTTGCGGAGCGTGGTCATGGCCATCCAGCAAAAAATATCGGCAAACGTAACCCTGCCCGAGGGCTATCGGATAGAATACGGCGGCCAATTTGAAAGCGAAGCCAAAGCCTCGTCAACCCTGATGTTCACCTCGCTGCTGGCGCTATTGATCATTTTTCTTCTGCTCTATCAGGAATTCAAGGATTTCAAGCTGGCAGCCATCATCTTGTTGAATCTGCCATTGGCTCTGATCGGCGGTGTGTTTGCGATTCTGCTGACATCGAATACCCTGAGCATCCCGGCCATCATCGGCTTTATAACTCTTTTCGGCATTGCCACCCGCAACGGCATATTGCTGGTTTCCAATTATCAGCGGCTGCAGTCGCAGGGCATTTCCCTGCGCGAGACGGTGACCAGAGGCTCGTCAGACCGGCTGAATGCCATCCTGATGACGGCGCTGACGGCCGCCCTGGCGCTGATTCCATTGGCGTTGCGGGGCGATCTCTCGGGCAACGAAATACAGAGCCCGATGGCCAAGGTAATCCTGGGTGGGCTGCTCAGCTCCACCCTGCTCAACATCTATATAGTGCCGATCGTGTACAGCATGCTCAACAGTAGAGGAATTATTAAAACGGAAAAATTATGAAATCTGGCATCATACTTGGTTTGCTGCTGGCCGTTTGGTCCGCACTTTATGCTCAAGCGTCTCTTGACACCATTTTGTCGGCCGTGGAAAAAAACAATACCGATCTGATCACCCTGAGAAAACATCTCGACGCGGACCGGATTGGCAACAAAATCGGCATTTATCCGGAAGACCCTGAGGTCGAATTCGGATTTTTGCAGGGTGATCCTTCTCCCATCGGCAACCGCACCGATATCAGTATCCGGCAAACGTTTGATTTCCCCACGGTGTATGTGCTGCAGCGCAAGATATCCGATTTAAAAAACAGGCAATTGGATCTGGAATATGCCCGGCAACGGCGCGCCATTTTGCTGCACACGCGCCTGGTTTGTGCGGATCTGCTTTACAGCAACGCCGTCAAAGCAGAACTCTACAAACGACTGCTGCACGCCCGTCAAGTCGCAGAGGCGTATGAAGCAAAATATAAAATCGGCGACGCTAATATCCTGGACTATAACAAAGCACGATTAAACCTGCTCAATTGTGCCAAGGCGGTTGAAACTGTCGAAATAGATCGCCGCGACGGACTTGCCGTTCTGGCAGGGCTTAACGGCGGGATCCCCATTGTGTTTGCAGATAGTGTTTTTCCAAAGCTGTCCATCACGCCTGACTTTACCAGTTGGTACCAGAGCGCTGAAAAGAACAGTCCTGCCTTACAGTGGCTGCAGCAGGAAAATGCAATACAGCAAAAGCAGGTACAAATAAGCCAGGCGCAATCCTTGCCGAAATTCAGCGCCGGCTATACGAGCGAGCGGGTGGTCGGAGAATCGTACCAGGGTGTCAGCGTTGGTATTTCGCTTCCGTTATGGAAAAACAAAAACACCATCCGTTATGCCAGGGCAAAGAGCCTGGCGGCGTCAAGCGCAGCCGAAAATGCCACTATGCTGTTCCGCAACGAAATTAAAGCGGTGCACGCCAAAGTCATCGCTCTGCAGGCGAGCATTGCCGATTATCGGCAAAATCTATCGGCGTTGAGCAACGAGGGGTATCTGGATAAGGCATTTGCCGGCGGCGAACTCTCTCTGACTGAATACATTTATGAGCTCTCCCTGTACTATGACAGCGTTGACATGATCCTCGAAATGGAAAGAAATTATTTCAAAGCCGCGGCCGAGTTGTTGCAGTATCAGTGAGCAGATCTGCTGACGGAACACCCGGGATCGCAAAAAGCGCGACACCCGGGGTTACTTTCGCATATTTTGGCGTTCTATTCCAATTACCTTAGCAGCAACATCCTGATCGTCTTTGACTGTCCGTCCACAGTCAAACGTGCAAAGTAAGAGCCAGATGCCAGATCATGTGTCTGGTTTGCATTCCAGGCATATTCATATATGCCGGCCTGCCTGGATTCATTGACGCACTCTTCGATCAGCCGGCCCGAGATATCATGTATGGTCAGTACGACGTGTCCGGCTTTGTGCATACGATAGAGAATTCTGGTTGAGGGATTGAAGGGATTGGGATAATTGGGACGCAATTCAAAGTCAGCGGGCGCGCTGACTGTTCGTTCGCTGACTGATGTCGCGGACCGGGCAATCTGAACCAGCTCGATGCCGTTGCCGGACTGGAGATTTCTCGAATACAATTTTTCATCGGCATTGTTCCAGTGTTCACAGACGCCCAGACTGGGTATCGGTCGGCCGTCTTTTTCCGGATCGTAGACCAGGCCGGCAGGCCAATAACTCGAGTCAGCCGCCTGCAGTATGTGATCGTCGGCGCCAACCATTTGCGGATAAGAACCGAACGGATTTCCGGCAGCGAATTCCGTTTTTAAAAAGTCAAATCCCACTGATTCGAGGGCCACCTGATCCTGCGATACCATAATGGAAGAGGTCCAGTCGTTGTTAAAGGGCGACATGCGAAATTTCCGCGGTGGGTCATTGGCTTCAGATCCGGCCCAGAGCGCATCGAGTATGAACAGCACTGTTTTTTCGCCCAGGTCCTTGTGCCCCATCAGGTCGACCTGCACGCGGTACAATCCGTATCCGGTGCGAGTCGGTGTCATGTCAGGAGCTACCAATCCGCCATGCAGATGATTGGCGCTGCCGCGTAAATTGGAGCCAAAGTGGAGTTTGCCGGAGAGCGTCACGCCGGCGCGGGCATGCGCTTTCAGCGCCGGAATGGCGATGATATAGTCCGCCGCCGTGATCACCGTAGGCAAGGCATCATTAAAAACGGGCGTGCCGGTGGAGCCGCTGGATTTCAATACCGTACCTCTGTCGGAATATTGGATCCCGGGATCCGCGCCGGCGACCGGTTTGGTCCGGCCCAGCGTGCCGTTGAAATCCAGGTAAGTGACGCGGGGGAATTCTGCGTGCAGCATATCATAAACATGCTTGTACATGTGCTTCATGGGATCGCCGATGGCAATGTGTTCCTGCTGGATGCCGCAGTCGTTGACCAGTTGACGGAGCAGGCATAACATCACCTGCGGTGATGTTTCGGCCATGCCATAGCGAGTGGTATTTTTTACCGAATAATCCGCTGCTATCGCTGAATTGCTGGCGCTGACCTCATTGACGCGTATAAATATGTTCTCTCCCTCCCGATACCCTGCTTCGCCTTTGCCTCTTTTCGAATTGAAATAGCTGAACAAAGCCTGCCACGACCCGGCAACCGTCGGCTTGCCGCTCAGCTGCATAACGGCATCGCTCAGCATGGTCTGTACGACCGCCAGGTCGGTATTTTTATCCATGAACCAGCCGTCACCGAATTTATTAGTGCATAATTCGTTGGTGGATGCGGGGTCCCAAATCCAGACAACCCGGCCGGGATAAAGCCCGCGCGCGGTTCCGACCGGCTGGTTGGCTTGCAGCAGCAATTGCGAGTCGGCATAGACCGGCTGCGCATCCTGGTTAATGGAAACGAAATAGAAAACTACGGCACCCATCAGAAACAGCAGTGCCGGCAGATATCTGGCCCGTGACCAGTGGTATCTTGCCCGCCGCAGCGCTGCGATGGAAACCAGGAAGCTGGACACATAGGCAACGAAACCGGACATGAGCGGGTAGGCGGCTTTCATGCATGGATAGCTGGACCGGCTTGGCTTTGGAATCACCCGCACCAAAAACCATATCGTCGACAGCAAGCCAATGAGAAAAAACAGCCACATGCCTGGTTTGTTTGAACTTTTCAGGCGGTGCAGTAGCAATTCGATACGGCGGGAAAAACAAATTTTCATTTTTACTTCCAGTACTTGTCATTCAAAGAGCAACACTTTAGAGAACAGACTCTAAACCACGGAAGGCACTGAACTCACGGAAAAGAATCAGGGATTCAACAGTAATGAGGTCTGACACCTGCTGCACTATTGTATATAATATAGTTCATTATACCATAAAATGACAGGGGACATTCGGATTATCCGCAAAAAAATGGCAACACACGGGATCCTGGTTTCAGTTTGAAACGAGGCCGGTTGCCAGCGGCATTTTATAGACCTGCCATTGCTCCAACCCCGCGCGCGGCAGCCGGTGCGACAAGACCACGACCGTTTTTGATTTCGCTGATTCAGCCAGCAGCTGCCAGATCAGAGCTTCTCCGTCCGCGTCGAGATTGGCGGTCGGTTCGTCAAAGATATAAATCGGCGCCTCTTTGAGCAGAGCGCGAGCTATGGCGAGTCGCTGCAACTCGCCGCCGGAAAAGCGCACTCCCCATTCGCCCATGCGCGACTCGTAGCCCTCTTTAGCTGCAACAATGGCAGTATGCATTCCCACCTGTTTGCAGGCCATCTTTATGTTCTCCTGCGTAGCGCAGGGGTTGGCAAGGCGCAGGTTTTCATAAATGGAATCAGCAAAGAAAAAATTGCGTTGCGGCGCTACGCTGATGCGTGAAGCCCAGAATGCGGAATCGCGCTGGGCGACCGGGCGTCCCTGCACCAGCACGCTTCCCTGCTCCACATCCCAAAAGCGCAGCAACAGATTGATCAGCGTCGATTTTCCGGATCCGCTGGGACCGGTTATGATGATGCGGCTTTGGGGCGGTATGACAAGTGTAAAATTATCCAGGACCGTCGGCTCTAATGATCCATAACGAAAAGAGACAGCAGCAAATTCGATGTCTGGGCTAACACCGGCGGAATGTTGCGCCCCCCTCACCTCCTCGATGGCCAATGGCTTGAGCCCAACGATTTCACCAAGACGAGCCGCCGCACATTCGATTTCGCGAAGGTGCATCACCGCGGCGGGCAGCGGTAAAAAAACTTCAAAGCCTGCCATAACGCCGAGGGTCAGGACCGCCAGATATATTCCGTTCAGGCGGCCCTGCTCAATATGAGGAGTCAGCCAAATGAAAACCGCCAGCACGGCCGCGTTCGTCAGCAGGCCGATGAGACCTTCATGAAGTGCCAGAACCTGTTTTTGTCGGCGAGTCAAGTCAATACATTCATCGTGCAGATCGGCAAAACGGTTAAAATGGTACTGCGCTCGGCCAAAGACGGTGAGGTCTGCCAGACCGTGCACACCGTCCAGCGCCATTTGCGCCAGCTCTGATTCCAGCTCGACTCGCCGGCTGCCGATATGCCCGGTCATGATCGCTGTTAAAACGGGTACGCCCCAACCTGCCAGCATCATGAGCAGCAGCAGAATCCAACCCAGGTTGGCGGCAAAGGAGCCGTAGAGCAACCCCATGGCCGCCATCACCAGCAACGCCACCAGCGGCGGGGCCAGCACACGAATGTAAAAATTCTGCAGCATCTCGACATCGTTCGTCACCCGCGATAACAAATCACCGCTGCGGAGAAACGCCAGCTGCGCCGGAACCAAAGGCTCCAGCGCCTGAAAAAACCAGACACGAAACTGCGCCAGCAGCCGCAGGGTTGTGCTGTGTGAGATGAGGCGTTCGAGATAACGGAAGAGCGCCCGGGTCAATCCGAAAAATCGTACCCCCACAATGGCGACCTGCAGTTCCGCCAAAGCCGGGCGCAGGGCAGCCGCGCTGATGATATAGGCAGAGGTCATCATCAAACCTACGGCGCTGCCGGCAGTCAGGAATCCCAGCAACGCTGCCAACAGCATCCACCATTTGTGGCGCAGCGCTGCGAGCAACAGTTGTTTCAGATGGCCGCTCATACGATCACCCCGGCGACGCGCGTGAACTCGGCATATCGGCCGTTCAGGGCCAGCAGCTCCTGATGGGTGCCGCGCTCGAAAATTCGACCTTGATCCATAAATAAAATCTGATCGTATTGGCTGATGGTATGCAGGCGATGGGCGATGGTGAGGACCGTCTTGTGCATCATCAGCCGGGCGCCGGCTCTGGCAAGTGCTTCCTCGCTCTCCCGGTCCAGGCCGCTGGTGGGTTCATCGAGTATGAGCAGCGGCGCCTCTTTTATAAAGGCGCGTGCAAGTGCCAAACGCTGCGCCTGGCCGCCGCTCAATCGCACACCACGTTCGCCGATCAGCGTATCATATCCTTGCGGCAGGTTTGTAATGGTCTCGTGCAGATGCGCCTGTTTTGCTGCCTGTACCATCCTCTCGCTGTCGGCCGATGGATCGGCAAGCCGTATATTCTCCGCCACAGAACCATGAAATAGAAAGGGCTGCTGCGGCACCCAGGCGAGCTGTGCGCGCCAACTCTCAGGATCGATGTGCCGCAGGGTGTGTTCGCCGATATGGATCTCTCCATGCAGAGGTTCGATAAAACGCAACAACAGCGCCGCCAGGGTGCTCTTGCCGGCGCCGTTGGGTCCGACCAGGGCGGTTTTTTGTCCAGGCTCGAGGCACAGCGAAATTCCGTCCAAAGCATAGTACGATGTGCCCGGGTACTGAAAAGCAACATTTTCAAAACGAATCATCGGTTGACCCGATGGCTTGTGTTTACTGCCGGTCTGTGCGGGAGGCTGTTCCATTAAGATTTGCTCCATGTGGTCGGCCGCGGCCAGGGCGTCGAGTCCGGCATGAAAGTGGGCTCCCAGCCGACGCAACGGCAGGTAGAATTCCGGCGCAAGGATAAGAATAAACAGGGCCTGCTGGTAGGCCATCTTGCCATATAGCAGGCGCAGGCCGATTTCTACAGCAATAAGGGCGATGCTCAAGGTCGACAGCAATTCGAGGGCCAACGCAGATAAAAACGCGATGCGCAGCACGCCCAGGGTGGTGGTTTTGAATTCTTCTGTGACGTTGAGAATTTTTTCCCGCAGATCCCGGCTGCATCCCAATATTTTTATGGCAACGATGCCCTGCAACAATTCGATGAAAAAATGGTTGAGACGGGCCAGCGCCTGCCACTGCCGCCGGGTATGGCGCTTCGCCATGTCGCCGATAAGGATCATAAAAAAAGGAATCAGAGGCGCGGTGAGCAGCAGGACCAGCGCCGAAAGATGATCTCTGGAAAAAACAAAGACAAGGATCAACAGCGGGATGAGAACGGCAGAAAATATTTGCGGCACATATTCGCTGAAAAAGGCGTCCAGCCGTTCGATGCCGGTGGTTAACACGGCTTTGATGCTGCCGGAGGACTGACCGCTCGCATACGCCGGGCCCAGGCGGAGCAGCTTTTGGGTCAGTTGGGTGCGAATGGTTCGTTTTATTCTGGCGGAAACCGAGTAAAGCAGGCTCTGTCCCAACCACTGGCTGGTCAGACGGACCAGCGCAGCCAGGAGAAAAAAATATAGGATGGTGCGGACATCCTTCAGATGGTGATGCTGGAGAAAAATACGCGCAATGGCTTTGCTGAGCAGGCTCGCTTGCAGCACGGTGGCGCTGCCGGCCAGCACGATCAGCCCGGCAGCAGTCAGCAGAAGCGCTTTATGGCCGGTGAGCTGATTCAAGAGCCGTTTATGCGTGGACATGATTGGTTGATGAGGTGTCGTTTGGGTCTGGCGCGGACAAGCCGCAACAAAAGATTTAAAAACAGCTGTCGAATCTGTGCCGGCAAACCTGCTGAGGGAATACCAGGGGTTCATTGGCATCAGGGCTCAGTCTAGATAGACCCTAACCGCGAAAGCGCGACCAAACTGGTCGCGCTACATGAACTGTAACCGCGAAAGCGCGACCAGATTGGCTGCGATACATTTCAAAACAAATTGATGGGCTCAGTCAAGATGGGCGGCAGCCGCGAAAGCGCGACCAAACTGGTCGCGCTGCATGGACGGTTAGTATTCCAGATGTGAATCAGGGCTGACGCGTTTGCGGAACGTCCAATAGGTCCAGATCTGATAAGCCAGGACAATGGGAACGAAAATCAGCGCTATAATAGTCATCACTTTCAGTGTATAGGGCGTTGAAGACGCCGTATAGATGGTCAAACTCCAGGCCTCATTGAGGCTCGAGACCATCACCCGCGGATAGAGTCCGCTGAATACGGTAATGGTGGCCAAGGCAATGGTGAGTCCGGTCATGCTGAACGCCCACCCGCCTCTGTTCTTGCGAAGGAACCATCCCGAAAGCAGCAGAGCGATCGCGGCCAGCAAAGCCGCAGCCATGGCCACTATGGTGTTGCGGCTGAACATATCGGTGGCGAAATAGCTGGCGATGACGAATCCCAGCACAAGCACCACGGTCGGCAGCCAGAGTTTTCCTGCCATGGTATGGGCTCTCTCTCGCAGCGCATCCGTGGTTTTCAGGTTGAGAAATAGGGCACCGTGATAGGTGAACAGCGACAGGGTCATCAGCCCGCCCAAGAGAGCGTAGGGATTGAGCAGATTCCAGAATCCGCCGACATAATTCATTTTTTCATCGATGGGCACGCCGCGAATGAGATTGGCGACCGCTACACCCCAAAGCAGAGCCGGAATGACACTCCCTGTAAACAGCGACCAGTCCCAAAGCGCCCGCCAGGTCGGATGTTTATCCTTGCTGCGGAATTCGAACGAGACGCCGCGAAGAATAAGAGCGACCAGGATTAAAAACAGCGCCAGATAAAAACCGCTGAACAGGGTGGCGTACCAGTGCGGAAACGCGGCGAACAAAGCGCCGCCGGCGGTAAGCAGCCAGACTTCGTTTCCATCCCAAAAGGTTCCAATGCTGTTCATGGAAACACGGCGTTCCTTATCGTCCCTGGCCAGGAAGGGGTGGAGAATACCGACGCCGTAATCGAAACCCTCCAGGAAGAAAAATCCAATGAAAAGCACGGATATCAAGCCAAACCAGATGGTATTCAAATCCATAACAGCCTCCTATGCCTGCTGGTCGGCCGGAGAGGTGCCGGCGACCGCAAATTTTCTCAGCAAATAGACATCCGCCACCATGAGCGCGCCATAAAGAAGACAAAAACCGACAAGCGTGAACAGAACCTCACCCGCTCCGACAGCGGTAGAGACCGCCGCTTCAACGCGCATAAGGCCGAAAACGGCCCAGGGTTGACGCCCTATTTCGGTGAAAATCCAGCCCGCGGTATTGGCAATGTACGGCAGCGCTATGGAATACACCAACAGTTTAAGGATGAATGGCTTTAGCAAGAGGCGTTTGCGCAAAAAAGCGATGAGGAGGTAAATCAGGATTAACAACATCACCACGCCGGCGCCTATCATCATGCGAAACGTCCAGTACGAGATCGCCACCGGCGGCACATAATCACCCGGACCATGGGAGAGTTCGTACTCGCTCTGGATATCGTTGATACCCATGACTTTGCCGGAAAAACGGTTGTAGGACAGAAAACTTAGCAGACCGGGCACTTTGATGGCAAATACATCCTGACGATTTTTTTCATCGCCGATGGTGAACAGCGACATCGCCGCCGGATCGGCACTGTCCCACAGCGCTTCGGCAGCAGCCATTTTCATCGGCTGCACTTTGACCATATACTGCGCCTGGTTGTGCCCGCCGGTAATGACCAGAACGATGGCCACGAAACCGACGACGATACCCGTTTTCAGGGAACGGACCCACACCTCCTGATCCTGACTCTTTTTGAGCAAATGATACGCCGCGATGCCGATGATGAAAAAAGCGGCGGTGGATAGCGCCGAGAAAAAGACATGGGGAAATTGCACCCAGACGTGGCCGTTCGAAAGGAGAGCGAAAAAATCGGTCATTTCCGCGCGGCCGTTGCGCAATGCATAGCCAACCGGTTGCTGCATGAAAGAGTTGGCGATAAGAATCCACAGGGCGGACAAATTGGAGGCAATGGCGACAATCCAGATGGCTGCCGCATGCATGCGCCTGGAAAGACGATCCCATCCGAAAATCCACACCCCCAGAAAGGTGGATTCCAGGAAAAAGGCCAGCAAGGCTTCAATCGCCAAAGGGGCACCGAAAATATCGCCGACAAAGCGGGAGTACTCGGACCAGTTCATGCCGAACTGAAACTCTTGCACAATACCGGTGACAACGCCCATGGCAAAATTGATGAGAAACAGTTTACCCCAGAACTTGGTCATGCGCTTGTAGGTTTCATCGCCTGTACGCACATACAGGGTCTCCAGCACCGCTACAACCAGAGAGAGACCCAGCGTCAGGGGGACAAAAAAGAAGTGGTAGACCGTGGTGGCCGCGAATTGTAACCGCGCCAGCAGCAAAACATCCATAAAGCCTCCCTTTGTGAATAGGTAAGGAACGTAGATGCAATCTCTAAATTTACGGATAAATCTGAAAAGTACAAATTAATTTGCCGGTTTTTTTTGAACCTGTTGAATTCTGACGTATGGATCTGTTTTGCGAACGAAAGCCAGGAAGGGCCGGAGACTGCTGCAATCAGCAGGATCGTCATCGCCGGAGATTGCTTCGCTCCATTCTGCTGCGATCCCTTTCGCGGTATCAGTTCCTTCGCTCGCAATGACAGGGGATGGCGAGATGGTTCATGAACAAATTCTGCACCTCGTTCCTGTTTAAGAGTGAAATTCAACAGAAGGCGCGGCGAACGTTATCACCACGTAATGATTTAGCGCGTCAACGAACAAAACAAACCTCCTCTGCGTCCTCGCGCATAACAAAGGCAGATCCAAAGCCTGTCATCCATGCAAAATGCTTTTATTTGCATTCAAATATGTTTACATTGATTCAAATCTTAAACAATATCCGGTAAATAGGGTACCTCCGGTCTCCGAACCGTCATTCTTCGAACAAGGAGCACCAATGAACCTTCTTTTACGGCTTGTCGGCACAGCCCTCTTTCTCTGCATGGCGATTATGGCCCATGCACAAATCGATACAGTGGTTCTGGACCAACTCGGCCGCCTCCAGCCGGATGCCGGCTTTCTCACCTTCCCGCAGGAACGCGAAAAGCCCATTCGGCTCCTGGATGAACTGCCGGCGGCATGGCTCTCCCGTTCAGCCAACACACTGCAGCACTTTACCGCCTCTGTACAGCCGGGCGAGTTCTTTACCTTCCAGATCGGCGTGCTGGCACATAAAGATACCATTGACAACCTCAACGTAGATTGGAGCCGGCTGGATGGCAACCTGGCGATCCCCAAATCGGACATGACCTGTTTCAATACCGCAGGCATTGATTTCCGCGGCAGATCGTTCACAAAGCATGTCAGCGTTGCCAAAGGACGAATTCAGCCGCTCTGGTTCGGCGTACAGATCCCGGAAACCGCCCGAGGCAGTTACCATGGTTCCATATCGCTGTCAGCCGGCAAGATGAAACCATGGATTGTCAACATCGACCTCACGGTCAGCGGCGAGGTGGTCAAGAACCGCGGCTTTGATCGCGGCAAAAGCCTGTCACGCCTGGCATGGCTGAACAGCACGCTTGCAACGGATGCCAATATCAGCCGAGGGTATCGAGACATCAAGCGCACCAAACAACAGATGAACATTCTCGGTCGCTCGATCGAGATCGACGGCAGCGGCCTGCCGCGCCGCATCACCTCGTTCTTTGAACCTTCCAACCAGTTCCTGGTGAAAAAGGGCAGATCTCTTCTCTTCGATGCGATGCAGTTTGTGGTGGAAAAAGAGGACGGCAGCCAGATCCGCCTCACCCCCGGCCCGCTGGTATTCCTGCAGGAAAACGCTTCTGCGGTGCGTTGGCAGGTGACGAGCACAAGCGAAGAGGCCGACCTCATCTGCAATGGCAGTCTGGAATACGACGGCTTTATGGAATATGCATTGACGCTGAAACCCCGCCAGCCGTTCAAAGTCCACGATATCAGGCTCCTGATCCCGCTCCATAAAGCCTGTACTCCCTATATGATGGGCCTGAATCATGAAGGCGGATTGCGTCCTGCCACCTGGGAGTGGCGCTGGGACACCAGCCGCAACCAGGACATGCTCTGGATCGGCGATGTGAACGCCGGACTCCGCATCAAATGGAAGGCTGAGAACTATGTCCGCCCGTTGATCAATCTCTACTACGGCTATGGCCCGCTGCAGATGCCGCCGTCGTGGGGCCATGGCGGCAAAGGCGGCGTCACCATAAACGATAACGGCGATATGACCACGGTCAATGCCTATTCCGGAGCACGGGAACTGGATGGGACGCTTCATTTTGATGTTGAGCTGCTCATCACTCCTTTTCGCACCATCGATCTGGAAACGCGCTGGAGCGACCGCTACTATCATGGCGGCGGCAACAAGAGCATGGTCAAAATCGCCCGGGCCGACAGCATCGGCGCCAACATCATCAACATCCACCATGCCGAAGATGTGTACCCCTTTATCAACTATCCTTATCTGGACGAAAACGTTCCGGCGCTGCGCGCGCTCGTCGACAGCGCTCATCGCGCCCGCAAACGATTAAAGCTCTATTATACCACCCGCGAACTCACCAAGAACCTGCCGGAATTCTGGGCGTTCCGCAGTCTGAACGGCGAGATCATTTTTCCCGGTCCGGCCGGCGCCTGCAGCACCATCATCAATCCCAAAGGACCGGATGAGTGGCTGATCAAAAACGTCAGAGAAGACTATATTCCGGCCTGGCTCAATCCCATTACCGACGGACCTTTCAAGGGCGAGTTGGATCTCGCCGTCATCACCACGCCGGACAGCCGGCTCAACAATTTTTATATCGGCGGCCTGGACTGGATGCTGCGCCACATCGGCATTGACGGCATCTATGTCGACGACTCGGCGCTGGATCGCGATACCATGCGCCGGGCGCGCAAACTCATCGATCGCTATCGCGCCAACGGCAGGATCGATTTTCACAGCTGGAACCATTTTAACGCCATGGCAGGCTTTACCAACTGCCTCAACCTCTACATGGATCTCCTGCCCTACATCGACCTGGTCTGGATCGGCGAGATGCGCAACTATGACCGGCTGCCCGATCATTGGCTGATCGAAGTGTCCGGCATTCCCTATGGCCTCACCGGCCAGATGCTGGCCGGCGGCGGCAATCCATGGCGGGGCATGCTCTATGGCATCACCAACCGCGCCGGCTGGGAGGGCAATCCTGCGCAGCTGTGGAAATTCTGGGACCGGTATGAGATCAGGTCAAAGATTATGGTGGGGTATTGGGATAGACAGAATCCCGTACAGACAAACAACGAACTGGTCAAAGCTACCGTGTACAAAGGCAAAGGCCAGAGCATCATCGCCGTCGCCGGCTGGGGAACAGAGGATATTGTGTGCACGTTACAGGTCGACTGGAAATCACTCGGATTGAATAAAAAGCATGTTCGACTCTACCGGCCGGCCATACCTGGATTTCAGGACGAACAGCAGGATATCGCTCTTGAACAGTTGACCATTCCTGCAGGAAAAGGATTTTTAATCATAGCAGAAGCGGTTTTGTAGCCCGGCTATAAAATCAGGTCGGCGGGTGCAATCGCTTTTGAAACCAGGTGCGCAACCGAGCCATGGTTTCCACCTGGGACGACGGCGCCCGACGACGGCAGGATCCGATCTCTTCGCTCCCCTCCGGAGCGCCCCAGCGAATCTCGACGCCATCGTTGGGATTATAGCCTGTTTCGAACGCGGCTCTTCTTTTCAATACGTCGGCAATGGTGAGCGATTGCGCTGCGCCGTTGGAGCGCGTATATGTAAAGGTGGTTGTTTCCGCTTTTTTCACGGACAGCTCCTGCAGTTGCTGTCTGATTTTTTCAGGAGTCGTCCAGCGGGGTATCCTGAAATGGCTCGGCGTACGCACCAGCCGTTCGGGAAATTCCAGCAGTGCATCGATGGCGATCAACAGCCTGAGATCGCGATTGGGAGTGGAATAGTCCTCCCAGAGTCCGCCGGCTTGAAAAATACCGGCGGCCGTCGACGGCATATTGATGACAGTGCCGGGATGGGCCTGCATGTATTTTTCGCCATTGGCGACCGATTCGACGCGAATCAAAAGCTGTTCGTGCAGCGCCTTGAAAAGATCCGCCAGGGCGACCTCAGGATCCAGGGGCTGCGGATTGATCAGCCGTTCCATTCTGTCATAAAAGGCTTCACCGGACATTTGTTTCTGTTCAAGGGAAACGCGGCCATACCCGGGATGAACAGAAATTGCTTTGTTAGTCAGCAGCCTGGGCTTGTCGGCCTCTATGACAATGGGCCGGAACGCCTTGAATCCCGGTTCGCCGACAACGCCTTCGGTGGTGAACAGAAAGTTACCTTTCCAGAAGCGCTTGATGGCAACCGTGCCATCCGGCTGGGCATCCACCGCCAGCAGCACGCCCGGCTTGTCGCCGGATTGCGGCCGCCAGTGCACCAGAACAAAGGTATGGCCATAGGGATCAGCGAAAACAGCGCCGGGGCGCAATGCAGTCCGCGTCAGAGGCAGAGGATAGTAATCCGAGTTATCATCCTCCAGCCTGGTGCGCGCTGTGCCGGAGTGGATGGTGTTCAGCACGACGCGCAAAAAACTGTTGAATCTTTTTACCAGATCCGGGTTGCCGGAGGTTTCGAGGTTGGTGAACCACCGGCCGGTATGCGGCGGATTTCGCAGCGTGCCTCGCCCGGTTTCATGAAAGCCGAAAGGCAGACCGAGCTTCCAGCTGAAATAGGCGCGCAAAAAAAACGGATTGTCCGCGCAATCGGGCTCCATACTCAACCTGGGCCTCGCCGCAGGCGTGTCTTCCCCGAGTCCGAGGTGGTTGTAGAGAATATTCGTGGTGCTGTCGTGCATCACCTGATGCAAAGCGGGCCATGAAGCCCCTTCTGCAGAATTATGGAACAGCGCGTTGATCCATGCCGAATAGAGCAGTTCGGTGTCGCGATCCCAGGTGCGGCGACACTCCCAGATGCGCGATCCGGCTCCGGCTGTACTGTATGACGTGATGGAAATTTTTCGAGTCAGTATGGTTTTTCGACCTTCCATCAGCTGGACCGTGTATTCACCCTGGCCGGCGGACTGGAACGTGTTACATAGCCAGAACGGCGGACCGCCACTCTGATTCGTACTGGCCGATTTGAGCAGGCCCGATGGACTAACGACGGAAATTTCGAGCTGCTTGCTCTCTGCATTTCCCGCAGCCAGCACGCGGAACCGGGCACCGGCTTGCGGCTGTTCAGGGGAAACGAGCAGAGCCCATGATCCATCTGTTACGACCGGTATATGAGCCCGCTCTTTGCATGACGGCAGCAGTGCACAGATCAGCAAAAGTAATAGAGGCGGCAAATATCTCATTTCAACGAAATCTCCAGTCATTGTGTATGAGGAAAGACCAGGATCCTCAAGCTTCATCCGGATAACCGGACCAAACTTTTGACCCGCTCTCGAGGTCGACCTTTTTGATCAAGTTGCACTTAAATTAATCAGACACCAATGCCTGTTAGAATGTACACAGGGGAATAATGGCAAGCAAGTTTTTAAATGTCGCCATTTTGTCTCACTCCATGATGCAGGCTGGAGACCACGGAAGACAAGGATAACACAGAAAAATAGATCAATAACAAGCCGGTTTTCAAAATTTATCTATGCAAAATGGTCCTGAATGACGATGCTGCCAGACTGGCCGGGACAGGACCAGATCACTAAACGTGCTCGACACGCCCAGTACTAAACAGGAGCTACCAAGCCATGCCGTGTAATTTATTCTGCAAAATTTTCCTGGCAAGCCTGCTGTTGATCGCCCATGTCAGCGCCCAGATCGGCAGCCGTTTTCCGTCGGAAAAAAAAGAAATTACCGATCCGGTGACCGGCGCGAGGCTCACTTTTCTGACCAGCAAGCCGCTTGGAGATTCTAAAATCTATCAGACCCATAACCAGTGGACCGCGGACGGCAACTGGATTATTTTCCGCTCCAACAGAGTCGACGGCGAAGCTATGGCAGTGAACGAAAAGAGCGGCGTCATGGTTCAAGTGAGCGAAGGTGGTTTCATGGGCATGCTCAACGTAGCGCGGAAATCCATGAATCTGTATTTCATGAGAGGACTATCCCGCCGAGAGAGAGGTCCGGGAATCGATAGCCCGGTGCAGATCGTCCAGGTCAATCTCGGCAAAGTGTTCAGCGACAGCGAATCCGGTCATTTAAAAGAAGCACCGGCTTATCAGCGTGTGTGCGGCACCACGCCTGCTGAAATGGGCGCCAGCGGTGATATGGCGCTCGATGCGGATGAAGAGTGGGTCTATTTCAGAATCGGCAGCGACGAAGCGGCCAAACATCTCCCCCAGGGCACCAGGATGGAAGAAAATTTTGGTCCACGCAACCTGGGCGCTGGTCCATCCGGCATCGGCAAAATGAACCTGAAAACCGGCCGTTGCAGCCATGTAGTCTCGGTTCCTTTTCAGGTGGGTCATATCCAGAGCAATCCATGGGTAGCGGGAGAAATTGTCTTTTGCTGGGAGACCGGCGGCAAGGCGCCGCAGCGCACCTGGACCGTCAGGGCGGACGGCACCGGCTTGCGTCCCCTCTATCCGGAATCGGAATACGAATGGGTGACCCATGAGGCCATCATCAGCAAAGATGAGGTGGCCATTGCCATTATGGGGCACAGAAAAATCGGCACGCCGGAATTGCCCCGCGATCCGCTGAATCCGGGACAAGAGGTGGCCTGGGGACCATCAGGGACAAGAGAAAAACCGACAGGCCTGGGCATCGTCAATCTCAGAAGCCGCGAAATGACCATAGCCGGACAAACAGAATCGGGCAGTGGCTTGTGGCATGTACATGGATCGCCTGACGGACGATTTGCCGTCGGTGATGATTTCTCGCGAGGCATATATCTGATTGACCGGCGTACGCGAGAGATGATACTGCTGTCTACCGGCCATAAAATGACAGCCGCCGATCACCCGCATCCGACCTTTAGCGACGATGGCACAAAAATCGAAATCCAGTCTGCCATGCTGTCGGAGGACGATCGCTCCCTGAATATATGCATCATCCACGTGCCGGAAGCGTGGCTAACTGAAAAACACAGAGGATTTTCATTGAGGTAGAATCACTGCCGTCTTTTTTTATCATAATCGAGATAGATCACGCCCGGTTGCACCATCTCTGCCAGAGCGAGGCCGGCAAATCCGGTAGCGGAAACCGTACAACCGGCCCAGGATTGCAGACTATGGCCTCCCCATGGTACATCTGCATCCTCCACCATAACGCCCAACCGTTGAGAATAATTCGCTGTGCAAAGAAATCGATTAGCCAGCGACACAAAGCGGTCGACCGCCGGATCCGAAACCTGCCGCTGGTAATTTAAAAAAGCCAAAGGGATCCCGGCCGTTTTGGAATTGTTCCAGGCATCCTGCAATGGCCACCAGGAATTCTGGCCCAACAGAGCCAGCAAGCCCTTTTCGCCCTTGATATACCAGCCCATCACGTTAATGATTTTATCTCGAAGCGCCTGTTCCTGTGTATGATGATATACCATAAAAAGTCCGTCTATGGTATAAAAGTCAGCGCCAAAATAATTCACCGGCTGCGCCAGGACCAGCCCACCCTTGGTGGAATGATGATTATAGCAAATCGACTGGCCATCTTCTTTCCAGTGGTCTGCCAAAAAATGGGCCGCTTTTTCAGCCACAGCCATATATTTTTTATCATGGGTCTGCGCATACAGGGACGCAAACGCCGCGGCTTCTGTGGCGGTGGCAACGCCATAGATCTCGTTACAGGCATGACCGGCCTCCATGCCATTGGTAAATCCTCCGGAGGCGCGTTGCCATTTCATCGCCCAATCATCACAGAATTTGCGCAGCGCAGCGATGTAACGGCTTTTGCGTGGCTCGGCCGCCTCATGGCAGGTCAATCCCAGCGCCGTGGCAATACAACCGATGTCGGCCAGGTTCATCCATTCATGTTCATAGATATCTTTCAGTTCCAGCTCGGTCAGCTTGTTCGCCGGCTTGTCTCGAAAAATCTGCTGCCAGGCGCCGTTGGGAAGCTGCTCATCCACCAGCACGTCCATGATATGCAAAACAGCGTCAAGATACTTTTGCTCACCGAAAATTTTATAGCCTGCCAACAAGGTCCGCACCGGATAGGCCGTCGTATACCAGTAGAAATTGGTCCCTTTTCGGCCCGGCTCGAAATCACCGAGAAAGCCGTTGGCCAGGCGATGGGCCAAAAGCCAGTCACAGATCGCTCGTAACGCCAACCTGGTATCCACAGAGCCGTTGCGCATCACTTCATCCACCGGCGGCAGCTCATCGGGAGGGGCATGTTGAAAAATCCGACGCAAAGCCTTGCCTGGCTCTCCTGATATGGCCAGCCCGTAGATGGCGAATTCTTTTCCCGGCGCAGCTTGCAGCCGAAGCATCAGTTTATTATTCTCCACCACGGCCGGATAAGAGCACGTCAACGTTTCTCCAGCACGCAGAGTTATCCTGGACTGCGTCAAGACATTCTGCACATATACATCGAAGGGCCCGGTCGATGCTTTTTGATCGCCCAGAAGGAGCGATAGTTCATAGCCGCCGTTATCCAATCCGATCCAGAATTCGCCTTTGGTGCCGCCGACAAAATCCCGCTGCAACGGATCTTTTATGTCCATGTGCTCCACTTCGCGGACATTATCGATCCACAAATAGCGCGGGCTGTGATAGACTCGGGACACCGGTATATAGCCGGGCGCGACATCCTGAAAAGCGCCGCCAAAATCGAAACAGTAGAGCACGTCCTTGCCGTGGACGGCGCCCGTTAAAATGAACTGGACAAGAAATAGTACGCAGCATATGCCGATCCGCATAGTCACACTCCTGACGTTGTACTAATAAAGAGCCTCCTCCGCATCGCGCCACGACTTGCGCAGCGACACCTCGCCGTTCGTCGTCCGCCGGTCGCGTGGCAAATCAAGCGAAGGGCCGGAGATTTCCACTTTAATAAAATAGCGATCCAGCGAATTCGCCACATTGCGCGGCCTTTCCGGCACTCTGATCCAATACTCTGCATAACGGCCATACTGGCTCAAGCGGCCATCCCAGCGGTCGCTAAAGAGGGTCTGGCCGGATTCTTTGCTCGGACCGGCCAACAGAGTCACGGCCTTGACCTCTACTCCGGAGGCGCCTTCGCGAAAAAACAGACCAACATCATACTCGCCGG
>CAZISM010000074.1:0-28252 GCA_964541895.1 uncultured Cytophagia bacterium | reverse complement strand
TGCTGTTGACCGCCACGATCCCCTCGGTGGAGCCGCTGTAGGAGGGCGCTTTCCAGCTTGCGACCGAGGTGAACGGATCGATAGTACGAACCTCTTTGACCTGCACAGTGGAGGTCCGAAACGTCAGCTGCACCGGCGCAGCGAGAGGATTACCCAGGGTGTCGGTCACAGCCACCAACAGCTCCATCTTGTAGGCGCTGTTGGCTTGCAACGGGCTTTTGGGCTGCACGCTGAGCACGGTTTTGTCACCAACTCGGGTAAGGTTGTACGCTATCGCTGTCTTTTGTCCGTCCCTGCTCAAGAGCACGCTGTTGTCGTTCAGCGAAGATGGTGCCAGTGGTTCATCGAATATAAAACTCAACAGCTCTTCCGGCGCGATCACGGCATCAGCCGCCGGATAAGAGGCGAGCAGGTTCGGGCCGCGGGTATCGCGGGATTCGACGACAAAATTCAGCTTGTAGCCGTCCCCGGCCCGGCCGTCGCCGTTGCCGTCGAGTTGGACGCCATTGACGTCTCGCACCACGGCCGCCAGCTGCAGGGTATAGGCCATGCCGTAATTAAAGCCGTACGCCGGTGTGATGGTGCAGGTGCGTTGGTCCGGAGACCAGAGCAGCGAGCCGATGGTCACCGGCGGCTGAAAGGCCAGGGCGTTCTGGAAACTGGCCGGATCCATGGTTTTTGAAAACGTCAACCGGATCGGCGATTTGGCGGTAACCGTATCGCCAACCGCCGGCGTGGTGGTCGCAACCGTCGGCGCAAATGATGGAATAGGATCGCTGCTCACCGCTGGGGAAGGGATCGATTCGTTCCAATAGCGGTCGCACAGCGTCGCATAATAGGTGTAACGTTTATTATAGTCCTGGGTTCCAGTGAAACGGTCGGTCCAGGTAAAATCGCTGCGCCCGAAGCGGGTGTGCACGAGTTCGGCCTGGGAGACGGCTGCGTTTTCCGCCAGCCGATAGATCAGAAACCATTGATCACCGGCCAGGCCGGCCGGCGGACCTACCTGCAGCTGATACTGCAGCGAATCCATTTTTTGCATCGCCAAAGCGGGTGCCGGCGGGACCGCATCGTGCAGAAATTTTGCCGCGCGAATTTTCCTCTTGTTGGCAAAAAACGTCGTTGCGGCTTTGTCAAAAAAATCGTTGTCCTCCCACGAATCATAGCTGAAGAATTGAAAGCCGTCCACCCACGGGACCTGGCGGCAGGCGCTGACGATGCCGGCATGATTGGCCATGACCTTGCTTTCGCTCAGGATGTAGGAACCGGGCCCCACGCTGTAGAGACGTCCCGCCGCTATCCCCTCCTTAATGTAAGCGCCCCAGCTTTGTACGCCGCCGTTGACCAGCATCTCGAGAAAGCCGTCGCCCGTCATCCAATGATAGTGCATGGGCGTCAATTGATCGACATAGCCTTTGTTGAGCCAGAGAGCAGCATCCTGATGCACGGTTCCGTAGCCCTGCCAACCGCCCCAATTGTAGTTGCCCAGCGCAGCCGCCGACAGCCGCACCCAGGGTTTGGCTGCCTGGATCGAGTCATGCAGCGTGCGGACAAATTCGGTCACCGACCAGCGCCACCACTCTTCCCAGCTGCCAAAGCCGGCAGGGACGCCGGCGCTGAAGGGATGTTCCACATCATACAGATAACGGGAAGCGGTCGGCGAGTTTAACGCATCAAGCTCTTGCGGCGAGATCATGCCGTCCAGTTGCGGCCGGTCCGGCATGCGTTTCTGTGCCGCCGCAGCGCCGGTATATTCGCTCCAGCGCACATAATCCAGATGCAAGCCGTCGATATCATATCGTCTGACGATATCCATAGCCACCTGCACCGTGTAATCCCGCACCGACTGCAGCCCGGGCGACAGCGAGCGCGAAGAGGTCATGGGCTGGCCGCTGCTGTTGCGACACACCCACTCCGGATGCTGCTGGGCCGGCGCGCCGGCGATTGTTTCAGAGGTATTGAAGGTATTAAACCAGGCATGCAGCTCCAGGCCGCGTTTGTGCGCCTCCTGCACCGCATAGGCGAGCGGATCAAAGCCGGGATCTCCATAGCCGGCATACGGTCCCCACGGCTCTTTGGTGGAACTATAGTACGAGGTACCGCCCTGGCGCACCTGCCAGAGCACCGCGTTCATGTTGGCTTTTTGATGCTGATCCAGGATCTGGCGGATGCGCGCCATCGTTGCAGAGGCCGAGCTGGAAGCGCTTATATATTCCCAGGTGATGACCCAGGTGGCGCGAAATTCATCATGTGCATCCCCGGCATAAAGCCAGGCCCACATACTGAGAACGAACAGAACAGATAGTTTTTTCACGGATTTTTCCTGCATTCCACCCCAGTTTGAAAAATTCATTAATGAAAAAGCCTGTGCGCAGGGCGCACAGGCTTTTTCAGGGAGCTTGTCGATTACTTCATCAAAGCCATTTTTACCGTCTTGCTCATGCTTTCGGTTTCCATGCGGCAGAAATAGATGCCGCTGGGCATGACACGGCCAAATTCGTCTCGGGCATCCCAGGTGGCGCTGTAACTGCCGGCCGCCTGTTCGCCGTCGAACAAGGTCGCGATTTTCTGTCCCATCATGTTATAGACCGAGAGCCTGATCTTGCTCTTCATCGGAACCGAATAGGTCACCTCGGTGGTGGGATTGAACGGATTGGGATAGTTTTGATTCAGCACGAATTCCTTCGGCATTTCGCTGCCGGTCTGACGTTCCACCTTGACGGCCGGATTCCACTGGCTGCCAAAGTATTCCATCGGCGCTACGTACACCGGCTGGCTGTCGTTGATGATGACCAGGTGGTTGGCGGCAAAACCGGCCTCGTTATCCATGGGGGTGGTGCCTTTGTTCAGGGTATCGGTATACGCTTTCGCATAGATGCCGAATTTGAAATAACGGGCACCGGCTGCGTCTTTCTTGAACGGCACTTCACAGGTCCAGATGTCGTCGCCTGCGACTTTATCGCTGTGGGTACCGTCATTATACATCTTGACCAGCGAATTGAGCGTATCGGACACGGTCCAGCCGGCCCAACCGCCCGAACCCAGAGGCGCAAAATCGCCGTTCAGGTAGACACCGTTGATGCTCGGGAACGCCTTTTTGTTATAGACATCCTTGGCGCCTTTGACGTTGACGGTGAACACCACGGTCACGTCCTGCTTCAGCGGTTTGCCGGCAGGTTTCACATTCGGCACCAGTTTATCCAGGGTCAGAGCATTGCCGGTAAAAGTGAACTTGTGGTCATTGCCGCCTTCCCAGCCGCTATCCAGGAAACTGGCTTCCGGATAGCCGCGGAATTTCCAGCCGATGGACTTGCCGACTTCGTCGGTGATCTCTACGGTGGTCAGGAACAGCGCCGGATCCAGCAGATCCTGGCTCAGGGCGTATTTCGCATCATAGCCCCAGCCGTTGAAACCGCCGGTTACGCGCATCTGATCGGTGGCGGGATTGAACCAGCCCTTTTGCAGCATCTCCGCCATATCGGCCTGGAAGGTCACGTTGGCGGTTTTAACTTCGGCCGCTGTGCTCTTGCGATCAAAGTAATCCACATCTATGACCTGGCCACCGGCTTGAGGCACGAGCTTCCGATTGGGATCGGCTTCCCAAACGTCACCCGCTGCAGCAACGATGACAAATTTATAAAAGTGTTCCTTGCCGATCTCGGTGTCCGGGATGTTGACGGTGCCTTCGTACACTTTGGCAGTGGCGCCGAGCTTTAACTCATTGTTGTTGCCAGCCCAGCCGTTAAAGCTGCCGCGCACAACCACTTTATCCGTCGTCGGATTGAATTTGCCGAGCTGTTCCTGAATGCCCATGTTGACCTTAAAGGTGACGGCATTTCCGGTCTCGACGTATTCATAGGCTTTAATGGTATAGCCGTACATATCGGCAATGTACATGGTTTTTCCGTCCGGGCTGAAAGCGGCATCTCGCGGCGCGCGCAACAGCCAGGGCTGATTATAACCGCGACGAGGCCATGCCGGCTTGGTGGTATCGGTCAGATTGAACTTGGCCCATTTAAAGCTGGTGCTGTCAACCACGGCAAAGTTATTATTCGGATCCACAGCCCACATAAAGGGGCTGGCCTGTTCTTCCACGCTGGCCAGCCACAGCAGTCCTTTGGGATCCCACTGCATGAAATTGACGGCAGCCGTAAGATTGCGGACCTTTTTCAAGATGGTATCGGCGATGGCATAGGTACCGTCAACGCCTTGAGCGCTGACATAGCGATAGGCGCCGGCGCCCAAAGAGGCCACGAACACCTGCTTGGCATCCGGAGTCACCGAAACGGCTCGGGAGGTGACCGTGATGTTGGGGATGCTGTTGTACACCATGAATAGATCGGGGTCGAGAATATTCATCGTACCGCCGGCCAGCGGCAGTGAATACACATAGCCCGATGAATCAACGGCCGGACGCGTGGATTGGCCAGGCAGTTTGTATTTGTTCAGCACATTGTAGGTTTTGTAGTCGATCTGATATAGCACGTCGTACTGCGCGACGATGATATTGCCGCGCGGATCGGTATCCATACCGCGGTTGCCCCAGGTGCCGTTGGCGCCGGGACCGGCTTTCAGAGTATCGATTTTGCCGTCCGGCAAGGTCAGGAACTTTAACGAATCGATGGTGCCGTCTGTTTTCAGTACGAATATCGGAATGGTGCCGATAAGGGTATCCGGCTTGCCGGGCCGGGTCTGCACGACGTTATCCCTGTACACGGTCGTCGCTTTCCCTGCAGCGTCGTATACGGAATACGCGCGACGATAATAGGAAGCAAACCACACGTTGCCGTCCGGATCCACGGCGACGCCATACGCATTCTTAAAGCCCAGGCAGTTCACTTTGGCTTCCCCGCCATCGGTGGCTTCAGGCCGACCGACCACAACCGCATCTTTGAACTTCCACTCGCCGGAGAACGCCAGACCGGCGACCATAAGCACCAGGCATAACGCGAATAACCATTTTTTCATAACTTGCTCCTTTAGTTAATGTTAATGGTGACTGCAGAAATCAATCTCTGGTTTTTTCCTCCTTTCATCTTTTTATCCGTTTGGGATTAATGATTTCATGTGCTGGACAGCTATTTTCGGCCATAATCCGGTGCGCCTTTTTTATCGACCGTGACCCGGATCAGCTTTTGCTCATCCACATTCTGGCTTTTGCGGTTATAATACAGGTAGCCCCCGTTGCCCCAAACCATGGCGGTCACCGGCGGCGTTATGACCTGAGGATACAGGGCCCGTCTCTGGCCATTGACGTAATTTCCGTCGCCGTTGGGCGTGACGATGGTGATGGCGTTGCCGCTGTCGCCGCCGATATAAAGTTCACCGTCTTCGGCAAAGGTGATGGAGAGCATTTTTTGATTGGTCGTGGCGATGGCGGCCCAGTCAAAGGCCAATTCCATGGCACCCAGATCACCGGCCTCATTGAGTATCTTGTTGCGCCACACGGCCGATTTCGGGATCGATGGATCTGTGCCGAGATAATCGCCGGCGACATAGACATAACCGTTGAAAACACGAATGCTGTTCAACGAAATCAACGGATAGCTCGCCGCCGCTTTCCAGGTGGCGTCGTTTTTAACGGCATAGATGGTGAGCCGCGCCGCCACATAGATATTGCCGGCCGCATCGAAATCAAGATCGTTCACCGGCTGGGTAAACGTTTTACCGAACGGCTTGACCGAAGCGCCGCCGGCGGTGATCTGATAAAGAAAGCGGGTGCGGACACCATAGAGCACGCCGCCCGGGCCGACGCGAAGCGAACGGAAAAATCCGTCCGGGGTGTTGATATAGTCGCTCTTTTCTTCCCTGGCCGTGATCTTGATAATCTTGTTCAAACCCAGCGACACAAAAAGGTTCTCATCTTTGTCGCACGCTATACCGTTGGCATCGAGATTCTTGTCAATGCCGGCATACTCTTTGGCAGAGTAATCCAGCGCATAGGGCATGATATTGCTGAAAAGCTCGGCGCCGTGCACGGCGATCTTTATTTTGATGGAATCGCCGACCAGGTTGGGCGGTTCGACCACGAGCTGTGTAGTGGTGGCGGAGACGATCTTGCCTTGCATATCGTTAAAGTATACGTAATTGTATTTTGCCTCAGGCGAAAAGTTGACGCCGCGGATCGTTAACAGTGTTACTCCAGCTAACGCTTTTTTGGGCGGATTAATTTCCTGGATGACCGGATTCGCCTGGCCCGTCTGGTCGGGATCCCACAGGCTCGACGTCGGCTGTTTGTCACAACGGAAGGCAAAAATCGGCAGCAACCAGACCATGGTCCATGCCAACACCGCCGCAACACGCTTTTTCATTTCTACCTCCATGTACGGATAATCGATACCAATATTACTCATCGAATGATGACAAATTTGCGATAGGTACTTTCACCCCGGCGGAACAACAACGCACCGCTCTCAGGGTCAGGATAGTCTTTTGCCACCTCAAAATGGGCGATGTAAACGCCGGAGACGATCACCTGACGCGACGACGTAATCGAATTCCAGGCTTCGTCGCCGCTGCCGTTGTCATGCTCAATGGTTTCTATCAGATCGCCCCGTTCGGAAAAAATCCTGATGGTGCAGTACGGCGGCAGGTTAAGAAAGGTGATCTTGTCATATTCACCCGGATACTGAATATCGCGGGCGCGTATGTTGTACGGATTGGGCACGACCCGGATCTTGTCCAGGCTGCGGCCGGGCTCTTTCAGCAATTCAGCCGGTTCGGTAGTTTGCGTATAAAAACGGCTGCTGTACAGCGGCCCGGCCGGATTCAGCTGTCCATCGCTGTTTTTCGAACCATCGCTCACCGCCACGACATAATAGTAGTAGGCCACTTTACGGACCGCGGTGACGTCGTCATAGCTGGTGACGCCGCGGCCGCCGCTGAAGATTTCACTGTACACGGTATCGGGTTTGCCGATAGCCCGGAACACCTTGTAGCCGGCAAAACCGGGTTCGTCCTCCGAAGGACTGGGGCTCCACTTCAGGCTGATGCGGCCGCCGCTGGACTCTACGTTAAAAAGCGGCGGCGGCAAGGGGGGTTGCGCTATTTTATAACCGCTGTCATAATTGCGCTTGGCTCGGCTGAACGTCAACAACAGGGAATCTCTGCCGGTTGCCGCCCAGCGGTTCTTGAAAATATCCTTGTCCGTCGTGCTCGAGCCATCGGGCAACGTGAACGGGCCGCGATCGCTGGATGTGGTATAGGCCTGTTTCCAGCGCCGGCCGATCTGTTCGCACATGCTCCGGCTCAGGCCGGCCACGGCTTCGGTTTCAACGATGGTGATGCTTTCACCATGCGGAATATCAAAAGGACCATAACAAATCCAGAGGTTGGTGCCGCCGGCGTCATTATGGACGGTCGACGGATCCGGATTTTTGCTCGAGTAGGTCTCATCCATGCGGTCGGTGCCGCCCAGCCCCATATAGGCGCGTCCGCCGAGCATGTCATAGAGCTGCAGCATGGAGGTGGTGCTGGAGGCAGACATGGTGCCCAGGGAGGGATAGGTGTCACCGGCGTGCCAGCCCAGCACGGCCGGTTGTTTGGGATCATCGCTGCGGTCGCTTGCGCTTTTGTCGACATGGAGGATGCCGATGCCGGCATATTGGGGCGCCGCCAGCCGGCCATCCCCCTTCACATTGGGTCCGCCGATGTTGTCAAAGGGATTGACGGCCGCCTGACCGGCCCAGGAAAAGCCGCATCGGATCCAATCGGCGATGGGTTTGTCGCTCATGATTTTTTCCTGGGCATGGCTGGCATAATTCTCTCCGCGCTTGCTCACCCAGGAGTGTTTGCCCCAGGACTGGCCGTCGCCGATCTTGTCGGCGCCGTCCCGGCTGACACTGTAACGAATGCCCCAACCCACGCGAACGCCTTTGAGCGGCGCTTTTAATTCGATCTCATCATCATAGTCGGTGTTGCCGGTATTGGTCAGGGTATATTCGACAATAAAGTAGTTGTTGTGATATTGTTGACTGAAGGCCAGAACCCGGCGCGTCAGAGTCAATCCCATAGTCGTGTTGACCACATTGGTCACGATGCGATCCGGCACAATATCGGCCGCTACCTCGTCCACTTCGCCGGCAAAGGGCGCGGTGATATCATTGCCGTTCACATAGACCAGCGAGGGCGCAAAGCGGGCGGTCTGCTTCAACTGCATGGGAAAGAGGGAGACCTTTTCATAATCCAGGGTAAAGTTGATGCCGTATTTTTCCCACTGTATGCCGCTCGCATCCGTAAAATCGCTGCAGGCGATCCACGATCGCTTGATCACCGCATTGTCTTGCAGCGGATAGCTGGCCGGCCAGATCAATCCTTCATAATAGAGGTTGTTCCATGCCCGCTCGGAGCCGTAGGCCGAGAAAAGGCTTTGCAGTTCACCCACGCGCACATATCGTTTTTCGGTTCCCTGCACCTGGCCGTGAGATAGCGACCACACGCCGAGGCCGAGGAGTGCAATGCAAGCCGCCAGGAACGGGCTCTTTTTAACCGTGACGGACGTTTCCAATGTGATGTGCACCTTTCATGACAATATGCTTAGAAATTCACCCTGACGCCAAACAGGACATCGCGTGGATTTAAAAAGGTCAACGATGTAAAGTTGGGCATGTCGATATAGGATTTATTTTCAAGTCGACGGTCATTGCGCGCCCGGATGGCCGGATCGTTGTCCGGATTGGCTTCCAGCGGTTCAAAGGCCACCCCGGCCGGCCGGAACGTACCGACGCGATCGTTGCCTTTCTGGTCGCCTGTTTCCCAGGAAAAGTGCAACGAGGCCAGATAATCTTGTCGATCATAGGTATCGGAAAAACCGGCCGAACTCAGGAATTTGAAATTAAAAATATTGTTGGCGTCGGCGTACAGTTGCAGCGTTACACCTTTCAGACGCAGTTGTCGGGATAGGCGCAGGTTGACGTTATACCAGTCCGCCCACTGCACGTTGTCCTGGATGCCCGGGATGTTGTTCGGATTATAGGTATCGAACGCTCCCGCCTTCCAGTCGGCGATGATGTTCAGGCTCCACTCTTCCAGGGGACGAAGGTTCCGCCAGCTTGGCCCGAACTGATGGGGCGTGTGCAGTTCGATGTTGGTGCGAAAATAGGGGCGCGGATGCGGCTTTTCCTGATAGGGATTCTGCCGCAGATAATCCCGCTGCTTGGTGGGATCCTGAAAATAATAGAGCAGCCCGAAATAGCCGCTGGTGCGGACGTCATAGGTATAATTGACAAAGCCGGTCCACCAGGCGCCGCTGCGCTTGGTCAGCGTCACTTCAAACCCGCGGATGTCCTGATAATTATTATTGGCGGCTTTGGCGTATTGAACCGTGTTGTTTACGTTGCGATAGCTGATCCAGCCCGGCTGGTTCGAAACATCCTTATAATACGCGGCCAGGTTGAACAGGAACCGGTCGAGCAGGTTTTGCGAGTAGCCCAATTCATAGGCGACGGTCTTTTCCAGCTCCAGGTTCGGGTTGCCGACATAGGTCACCAGACCGTTGTATTCCCGCTGCAGCTGGAAGCGATACAAGGAAGCCGGCTCTGAGCGGAAATGGCCATAGTTGAAGTAGAGCTTGGAGTTTTCGGAAATCGGATGCGAGATGCCCAGGCGCGGGCTCCAGTACGACGAAGCTTTGCTGACCACTTTGGGGGCGGTTTCTTCGATCTCGTTGCCATAACCGGCCTTGAACGATTTGTCATAGTCGGCGAGCGTAAAGTAATCGGTATTGGAATTGGAATAATCATAGCGCAGGCCCAGGTTGGCTACAAATCCCTGAAATTCCAGCTTGTCCTGAATGTAGGTCCCGATCCGGTACGGGAATACCCGGTAATTCATGTTCAAATTCCAGGTGGTCATGGAGGGATTGACAAAAGAGGTCTTTATGTCATAATCGTTGTAGGCGTAATCCGCACCCACCTTGATCTGGTTGCGCAAATCGATCTGGCTGGTGAGATCGAACCGAATTCGGGTGGTGCTGTTCACACTTTGATCGCGGTCCAGGTTCATCCAGCCGCCGAGGCCGGTGCGGCCGTCAATGCCGTCCACCTTGTAGCCCCAATAACCCCACGGCGCTTCATCGACCCGATAGCCGGGGACCGGTTCGTACACACGTGCGGTATCGCGCAGGGCGGACTGAAAGGTATGATAGCGGTTGACGCTGTTTTGCAGGGATACTTCATAAAACGTTCTCGAGCTCAGCAGATGGGTGAGCTGCACGCCGGCCATGTAGCGAAAAATATCGCTGGGACTGCAATAGTCGGGCATGTACAACAGACTCGCCCCTGTGCTCGCGGTCAGGAGATCGGCCACGTCATAGGCGTCGCGCAACACCCGGCCGGTGGGCGGTACTTTCCAATTCCACTCGGACTGCGGAGAGACCGAGCGCACCTCGCCGTACAGGCCGCTGACGGTCAATTTCATCTGCGACGTCAGATCCGAGTTTATTTTGACCTGGGTCTGGTTTTCCGAATAGCTGTCCCGTGACAACGGAAAGACAAACATATCCCGCTGGCGAAAGTGGGAGGCAAAAAACCGCAACCGTCCCAATTTTTTGCCGACAAGCGGGACCGGCCCGCCAAAGCCGGCGTCAAAGACATAGTCGGGCTTGTCGATGTCGCCCTGGCGGCGGTGTTGCCACTCGAACAATTTTTGCGCGCCGGCCGGCGTCAGGTCGTTGTTTGGATTTTTATCGCGCACCGTGGCGTCCGAGATGGCGTTCCAACCGCCAAAGCTGAAATATTGCCGCTGCGTGTACGAGTCCCAGGCGCCGTTATTGGTGCCGGTCCAGCACACGGCGTCGTCCAAAAACGGCCGGTTGAAATACGAGTTGCGATCGTACAGCGACGGGCCATCCTGTTTGGGTCCGGCCGGTCGATAGCGAAAGCTCAAAGCGCCGGCGTAGCGGGTGACTTCCCCTTCGCGGGTGACGACGTTGACCAGGCCGGAACGAAGGTTGCCGTATTCCGCATTAAAGCCGCCCGTCTGCACCTGTATCTCCTTTACCGCACTCAGGCCGGCGGCCAGGTAAGGGATGTTGGCGCGTTCATCGTTCAGTGAAAGCCCGTCCAGCATGAAAACGGTCTGATTGACGCCGCCGCCGCGAACCACAATGCCGTCGGCACTGCGTTCAATGCCCGCCTGCAGGGTCAGCGCTTCCTTGACGGTCTGGATGGGCATGGTTTCAACGACCTGGGTATCAATATTCATCTGGCTGTTGGAGACATCTTTGCTGACGATCGGCCTTTCCGCCACCACCACCACGTCGTCGGTCGACAACGCCATGCTGGTCAGTGCGGCATCGGCGCGTGTGGTCAGGTCGATCTCGACCCGCACCGATTGCACGCGCAGTTCGGTGTAACCGAGCATTTTAAAGCGCAAGGTATAGGTTCCGGGGGGCACCTGCAGCACCACGTAATCCCCGTTCAGGTTTGTGACCGCACCTTGCGTGGTCCCTTCCACCATGATGTTCACGCCAGGTACGCTTTCGCGTGTCGCCGCATCAATCACCCGGCCGGTGATTTTACCGGTCGTACCGGCCATGGCCGAAAGCGTCGCAGCCAGAACCAGCCAAACTGGCAAAAGTTTTTTTCGCAACATGAGCGACCACTCCAGATCGTTTATAAACTAAACCGCATTGAGAATCGATTTATGGCATCAAACAGACTGAACGGCATATAGGCGTAATCGATGGCAAAGCCGAATTTCTGGACGCCAAAGCCGGCGGTGAAATCGTAGCCAAACTGATTGCTCACATAACCGGCGCGCAGAGCCAGCAGGTTCATGAACACATACTCGCCGCCGATGTTGAGATATTCAGGATAATCCCGCGGATGCACGGCATCCACGGCTACCACGAAACGATGATCTCTGGCCAGGGAGGGCACAAAATCCATCAGGTTCATGGAGATGCCGATCTTGAACGTCAACGGCAGCTGAAAACTCTCTTTTTCGTATTTGATCTCCTTGGAGAAATTTCGCACCGACATGGCAAAGGCGAGGCTCTTTAATCCGGTTTTATACAACGTTCCGAAATCAAAGGCGACCACACTGCGGGAATACTTTTTCACTTCCAGCGTTGAATCCGGGCGGTCAAAGTGCGGCACCAGACTGTTGCCCAGATCCTGGTTGGCGTATTTGACGTGGCCGCCGATCGAAAAGCGGTCCGATAGTTCGCGGGCATAACCGATGCCGAGGGCGATGGCGCCGGGAGCACCCCAGCCCTCAATATCTTCATAGCCCTGATCATTTTTGGCAAAGCGCGTCCAGTAAAACTCGCCATAATCTACTGTGGCAAAGGTGAGGCCGAACACGCCATAACGGCCGCCGGACAGGCGCATGGCCATCGAGCCCGACAGATAGCGGATATCGGCGATCCAGTTCATGCTGTTGAGAGAGAGGTCCAGAGTGTGGTCCACGCCGGCCAGGCCGGCCGGATTATAAAACAGCGCCGTCGCTGTCCCGCTATAGGTATTAAATGCTTCCCCCATGGCGGCGGCATGGGCGTTAGAGCCGACGCTGAGAAATTGGAATCCGGTCTGAGCAAGTTTCTCCTGTGCGTGAGCGGCCGCCAAGCCAACCAGCCATCCGGCCAGAACGAGGCTGAACCGGATGTGTCGTTTACCGCATTTAGAAACGTTCATATCTTTTACCCATAGGTCTACAGGAACAGTGACTTGAATTAAAAGCCAAACTGAAAGGCAAAGCGGTGCACATCGCCGAACACTCCAAAGGGCGTATAGGAATAATCCCAATAGAGATCAGAGTTCTTTATACTTTGCTTCAATCCGATGCCGGCGTTAAAGCCGTGCTCGTCATTGGGGAACGAATAGCCGGCGCGCAGGGCAAAGGTGTTCATAAAAAAGTACTCTCCGCCCACATTGATCTGCTCCGGATAATCGCGGGGATGCACGGCATCAACCGCCACCAACAGGCTGTGTTTGCTTTTTTCGCTCTGCAGCAGATCAAACAAGTTCATGGACAGACCGACCTTGAAGAGCAGCGGCAGCTGAAAGCTTTCCTGCAGGTATTTGATCTCTTTGGAAAAATTACGGATATGCATGCCGAAATTCAGGCTTTTATAGCCGGTATGATAGAGAATGCCGAAATCGAAGGCCATCACATTTCGCTTGTAATCGCTGCGCGCCAACCCGCCGCCGGCCTCTATGGCCGTCACCGCACTGCCGAGGGACTGGTAGACATATTTGACGTTGCCGCCGATGGCAAACTTGTCGGTCAGGGCGTTGGCATAGCCCAGGCCGACACAGCCGGCGTTGGGAGAAAAGGTGCCCACATCTTCATAACCGGCTTCCGAGGTGGCCCGTATCGTGCCCATGAAATCGCCATACTGGATGTTCATGGCCGATACGCCGATGACGCCGTATTTGCCCATCGCGGGCGAGAAGGTCATGCTGGCAAAGCCATAATTGATGCCGGCGATCCAGCGAATGCCTCCGAGACTGATATCAAACGAACGATCGACCCGGGCCATGGCGGCCGGATTGAAAAACATGGATTCCGAACGGCCTTCGACAGCACTCGCCGCTTCACCCATCGCGGTCCGGCGCGGATCGGTCGCCACCGACAAAAACTTCATCCCGGTCTGCGCCAACTTTTGCAGCTGCCCAAACGCCGCACCCGCCGTAAACAATATGGCGACCAGGGGCCAGCACATACGATAAAAGTGTTTCATGAAAATACCTGCGGTTAAGTTAGCGGATGATGACAAATTTGACGATTTGGCTGTTGCCGGTTCTCTCATCCGTGACCACGGCGATATAGATCCCGGACACCACGATTTGATTCGAAGAGGTGGTGCAATTCCAATAGGCGTCACCTGTATCATCATAATGCTCGATGGTATTGATCAGTTCGCCATTTTCGGTATAGATGTTGATCGTGCATTTCCCGGGGATGTTGAAAAAGCCGATTTTGTCCGGTTCATTCGGAAAACGCAACCGGTTTGGATCCGCACCCAGCGAGAACGGATTGGGCACCACCCGTATCTGACTCAGACTGGTTCCGGCCGGGCGTTTCAGGGTCGCCGGATCGTAGGTCTGGGTATAATACCGGCTGCTGCGCAACGCCCCGGGTCGGCTTTGGCCGGCACCGTTGTTCGCCGACGCGCTGCCCACGGCAACGATATAATAGTAGTAATTGGGTCCGCGTTCCAGCCTGGTGTCGTTGTAGAGGCGTTCTTCAGGCCCGGCCTGGTGGATCAACGTATAGCTGCTGTCATATTTGCCCTTGGCCCGGTAGATTTCAAAACCGGTCAGGTCCTTGACCCCGTCCGCAAACACGTCCCACGTCAGTTCGATCCGGTCACCCAGACCGTTGACATTGAATCGCTTGGGCGGCAACGGCGGGCGGGGAATGTTAAAGCCGGAGGCGAAACTGGCTGAGACCCGTTGGAAGGTCTGAAACAGGGAGTCTCGACTGGTCAGCACCCGCTCGTTTTTCTGTTTGGCCGTAATCAGCTTGCGCTTGTACTGACTGCCGATCTCGATGCATTGAGCGCGGTTGAGCCCGGCGGCGCCTTCGACCAGGACGATGCGGACGCTCTCGCCCGGTTTGAGCGTATAGGGGCCATAGCCGTTCATGGCGGAAAAACCACCCGGGGTGCCCAGCGCCGGATCTCCGGTCGGTTCGGTGAACTTGCCCTGCGGCTCCACCTTGTCCGCATGCCGCGGCGCCATATGGCCGGTGCTCATCCAGGCGTACTCTTGCGACATCTTGACTGTGTTCACCGCATCGTTGTTGGAGGTCAAGGGATCGTCGGAACTCTGATACATGGTCGTGCTGGGCTGGTTCCAGTCATCCACTTTTTCTGTTGCAGATTTGTCGGCGTACAGCGTCAGAACCCCCGCAAAGGCCGCGGCCGCCAACCGGCCGGTGGTATCGGCCTTGTCCATATAGCCGGCACTGGTGGAAGGATCCCACACCGGACCGCCGACATTATCATAGGCCGTAAACGGCGGGAACTTGCCGTGCCAGAAATACTGGGCGCGGAATTTTTCAGTTGCGGCATCCGCTTTGACGCCGTCGCCGCGGGTATCAATCATGGTGTTCATGCCCCAGCCACTGCCGTTGCCGATGACGTAACGACACTCGCGGCCGACCGCCATACGATACTGGTAGAAAAAGTAAACACCGTTCAGCGTGGTGGCGGGTAATTCTATATCCGGATCGGCATCGACGTTGCCGGTGTTGGTAAAGGTGTATTCCATAACGTGATAGTTGTCATGATACTCCTGGCTGAACTGCATGATCCGGCGCGTCATGGTGATGCCGGTTTGGGTATTGGTGACGTTGATAATCATACGATCCGCGGCCATGGCCGGATCCACCCGGTCGTTGTTGACCAGCGCCTCGCCCTGGGAGCGATTGCCGTCGACATAGACCTCCGGCGGATCGAACCGGCTGACCATTTCGAATTGCATGGGAAAGAATTCGTTGGAGCCGCGCACGCGCGGGCCGACATGGACGACCTTGTGCTGATAGTAGGTGTTCGCCGCATCGGTGAAATCCTTGACGCCGATCCACAACCCCTTGGCCGCCTGCATATCCTGATAATTGTGTATGGCCGGCCAGCGGAATCCGTATTGCTGGGAGGGGTACAAGCCATGCTCGATTTCGCAGCCGATATCCGAATACCAGTTATGGAACGAGCCGGCTGACAGCCACTTGGTGTTGTCCTGTCCTCGCAGAGAGCCGGCGGCGACCAACATCAACATCAGCGGGAGAACGGCGCAAAACAACACTGGAATTCGTTTCATCATAGGTACCTCAATGAAGGAAAGTCTTGGCTTAATAGGAAATATCCCAGTTCAGTTTGATCCCGAAAAAGATATCGCGCGGATTCAAAAAGGTGAAATACTCCATGTTCGGCATGTCGATGTACGCCTTGGTCTCCAGAATCCTTTTTTTCCGCTCCGGGTCGGGGTCGTTCGGATCGTAGGCTTCGTAGGGCACGGTGCGATAATCGCCCGGCCGATCATTGCCCGGAATATTGCCATATCCCAACTTGTCGCCGATCTCTTTCGGCAAATGCAACGATTGCATGTACGCATTATAGTCTTTGCCGTCATAAAACCCGTAGGTGGTCATGTACCTGTAATTGAGCGCATTGTTGACATCCATAAAAAAATCGATTTCGAGCCGTTTGATCCGCACCGTTCGGCTGAGACGAAGGTTGATGTTGTAATAGTCGCGCCACTGCACGTTGTCCTGTATGCCGGGAATGACACCGCCGCCGGTCCAGGTGAGATGCCGGCCCGAGCTCCAGCTGGCCAGAAGGCTCAGGTGCCAGTCGCTCAGAGGGGTGATGCCGAGAACCTTCGGGCCATAGTGGTCCGGCGTAAAGAAATAAATATTGGCGCGGGCGTACGGTTGCGGCACCGGTTTGGACTGATAGTTGTTGCGGTACTCGCGTTCGTACAGCCGCTGCAGGGCGGTATTTTCATTGTACTGGTCGAAATCAAAATTGCCGCTGGTGGAGACGTGGTAGGTATAGTTGACGAATCCCTGCACCCAGTTGCCGCGATTTTTGGTCATGGTCAGTTCAAAGCCGCGGATATCCTGATAATTGCTGGGCGTGGTGACTACATAGCTGACCTTGTTGTCGCCGGAGCGATACCGAATATTGCGGGACTGGTTGGAAATGTCCTTGTAGTAACCGGCCACGCGCAGGAGCAGCTGGTTGAGAATGTTGTGTTCATAGCCCAGCTCGTAGGCCACGGTTTTCGGCAATTCGATATTGGGATTGCCGATGGAGGAGATGGAATTGTTGTCGGTGGAGCGCACGATGCGGAACAGATCCGCCGGGTGCGGCAGCTGCCGGAAATGACCGTAATTAAAATAGAGTTTGCTGTTGACCGATATCGGGAAGGCGATGCCGAGGCGCGGGCTGAGGTTCAGCTGACGTTCGGTCGGCTTTTTATCGATGAGCGTATCGATGCCCGTCGAATACTGCGCCGTAAAGCCCTGATCAAACAGAGCGTAATCGTACCAGGAGCCGCCGGCATGCGAATAGTCGAGACGCAGGCCGATATTGGCGATCATGCCTTCGAATTCGAGTTTATCCTGCACGTACAGCGCGCCGCTTTTAGGAAACGTGTGCCAGCGCGACACCGACTGATAGCGATAGAGAAACTCATCGACCGCGGCGTAGCGCGCATTGTTATCGGTGTAGGCGAATTCGGCACCGGCTTTGAGCAGGTGGTAGCGATTCAGCTGGCTGGAAAAATCAGCCCTGGCCGTATAGGTGGCGATCTGTGTGGTATCGCGCGAATTGCTCATCCCCACGCCCATGCGCATGCTGCCGCCGTCGCCGCCGGCAATGCCGTTGCTCGGATTGGGCTGAAAGCCAAAGGGGGCTTCATCGACCCAATAGTTGTTGCCGAAGAGATAGACCCTGGAGGTGTCGCGGCTGCGGCCGGGGTTAGTGTCGTATTTCGACTCGAATCGCTGCAGGCTGATTTCGTAAAAGGTGGTCGGCCTCAACACATGGGTCAGCCGCGCCGCCACGCTGTTGCGGGTGATGCGCGTCGGACACCAGTAATCGGTGGCGAACATGCGCGTGTCGATAAAACTGGCCTGACTCATATTGGCGGCAATGCCTTCCGCAGAACGAAAGATGCCGGCATCGCCGCTGCGATTGCTGTTGGTGCCCGTGGCAACCCCCTGCAAGCCCTCCACCATCAGCTTCATGTTCGAGGACAGATCGGAGGTGAATTTCAGCTGCGCATTGTAGTCGTGATAGCCGTCTTTGGACAAGGGCACCAGGTACATATCCTGCGCCGTTCGATACGAAGCCAGGAAGCGCAGGCCGCCAAGCTGTTTCCCGATCAAAGGAACCGGCCCGCCGAAGGTGGCATCCACATCATAATCCGGCTGGGTGATCTCCAACTGGCGGCGATGCTCCCAGAGAAACAGCTTTTGCGCCGCCTGCGGGGTCAGGTCGTTATTGGGATCATTGTCCTGCAGCCGTTTGGCGGAGAGGGCGTTCCAGCCTTCAAACACCGGATATTGCTTTTGCGTATAGGCATCCCAGACCCCGTTCTGGGTTCCGGTCCAGCACACCGCATCGTCCAGGTACGGTCGCAGCCAGAACGTATTGCGATCGAGCAACGAAGGCCCAAAGTGCTTTTGCGCCACCGGGCTGTAACGGCTGAGGAACGAAAGCGAGTAGCGGTCTCTTTTGCCTTCCTTGGTAACCACATTTACCATGCCGGAACGGACGTTGCCGAACTCGGCATTAAAGCCGCCGGTCTGGATCTGTATTTCATCGATAGAAGTGAAGCTGATTGCCGTATAGGGCGTGTTATCGCGGGGATCTCTCATGGTGATGCCGTTGACCACAAAAGCGGTCTGGTCCAGCGAACCGCCACGAACGGACAAACCCTGCACGCCGGCCTGCAGGCCGACGACCGTGTTGACGCTGACCGTGGGCAGAAACTCCACCTCTTTGCTGTTCAGGTTGGCCTGACTCGAAGAGATGTCCTTGCTCACCACCGGACGCTGCGCCACGATGGTGACCGATTCACCCTGAATGGTCTCCTGCTTCAAGGCCACATCGCCGTTCGTCGTCAAATCGATCTGCACGCGTACGTTTTGCAGCCGGTAGGCGGCATACCCCACCATGCTGGCCTTTAAGGTATATTGGCCGGGCGGCAGGTTGAGGATGGAATAATAGCCGCTCATAGTGGTGACCGCACCATAAGGTGTGCCTTCCAGCTGGACGTTGACGCCGGGCAAGGCCTCGCCGGTGACCTGGTCCTTGATCACGCCGGCAATCTTGCCGGTGGTACCTGCAAACACACCACAAGCGGCTAGTATGATTAATAGAGAAATAAGGATTGGAGAACTCTTCATTGTGCTTCCTCCAATAGTAACAAGGTAGGAAAAACTCGTTTTCGCAACAAGCTGCAAAGGATATAGCGGATCAGGACGCGTCATCTTTTCTCGGCTTACTGAGCTAAATAGTCTACTTTTTTTGCCAGAAAAAAGCAAGTGAATTTTTGGATCCGGCGCGGACAAAAAATCAGTTATTTCGACAGTCGACCATACTATCCTCCACCTGTCGGTCTGATTATAACAGATTGCTGGCCATCTCGGCCAGCTCGGAGCGTTCGCCTTTTTCCAGCCAGACATGGCCGTACAGCGGCTGGCCCTTCATGCGATCGATGAGGTAACAGAGCCCGTTGGAGCGGGAATCGAGATAGGGACTGTCGATCTGAAAGGGATCGCCGGTAAAAACAACCTTGGTGCCCTCGCCGGCGCGGGTGATGATGGTCTTTACCTCATGCGGCGTCAGGTTCTGCGCTTCGTCGACGATAAAATAGATGTGATTCAAACTGCGGCCGCGAATATAGGCCAGCGGGGCGATCTCGAGCTTGCCGCCGTCCAGCATCTCCTGAATGCGCATCGACCGCTCGTCGCTTTCAGCGTATTGGTTGCGAATCACACCCAGGTTGTCATAGAGCGGTTGCATATACGGATCCAGTTTGGATTCGATATCGCCCGGCAGGTAGCCCAGGTCCTTGTTGGACAGGGCTACGATCGGCCTGGCCAAAAAGATCTGCCGATAGCGTTTGCGGCTCTCGAGAGCGGCTGCCAGGGCCAGCAGGGTTTTGCCCGTGCCGGCCTTGCCGCTCAAAGTGACCAGTTGCGCATCCGCATTCATGAGCGCGTGCAAGGCGAAAATCTGCTCTGCATTGCGCGGACTGATGCCATAGGCTTGCGTTTTTTCGATCCGCTCCAGTTGCCTTATTTTACCGTTATAATAGGCTAATACCGAACGACTGCCGTTGCGCAAAATGTAATATTCATTGTCGACCGGCTTGTCGATGTCCGCTTCCGCAGCCGGCATCGTAAACGGCACAGTACACAAACGATCGATACACTCCAGCGAAACATGATCGATCAGCCGCTTGCCGCGATACAGCTTGTCAATATCCTCTATCTTGTCGGTATAATAATCCTGGGAATGCAGGCCGAGCGATCTGGCTTTGAGGCGAAGGTTGACATCCTTGCTCACCAGAACCACTTCAACCCGGGGGCTTTTCTTTTTCAGCGAAAGAGCGGCGCTGAGGATGCGATGGTCGGATTTGGTGCCCAAAAAGGCGTTGCTGACTTCAGGTTCATCCTGAAACAGCGTCAGGATAGAGATGTGGCCGCGTCCTTCACCCAGCGAGACGCCCCCATCTACCAGCTGATCGCCGGGATAGGTGTCCAGGAGCCGGATGAACTCGCGCGCATGAAAGTGAATGAGATCGCTGCCTCGTTTGAAGGCATCGATTTCTTCGATTACGGTTATGGGTATAACAATGTCATTTTCCTGAAAATGGAAGATGCAGGAAGCGTCATGCAGGATGACATTGGTATCAAGAACAAATATTTTCTTCACAAACGACCCTCTACCCGTCTGTATTGGAAGCGCTTCTATAAAATATAAGGGTTCAGGGACAAAATTGCAAGAAAAAACGAAATTGTTACACTTTTCTATTCTTGCCTTTTACATATTTTAGACTTATCTTTAAAGTCGCCCATGAAAATCAAAATATCCGACATACGCCTGTTCGCCCGCTTTGGCTCCTTCGAGCGCGGCAAACAGCTCTTTCAATCCGGCCAGGTGCAGCTGAAATCCACCGAGGTGACCGCCTTTGAAGCGCTGGTGGAGGCGGAAGGCGGCCCCTACTGGGTACGCGTCGTCGACCAGGAACCTCGCCTGAACGCCACCTGTTCGTGCAAGACCAACTATTACCATCACTGCGACCACATCGTCGCCGCCCTGTTCGCCGGCCGCGATTATTATCAGCACCACCAGGAAGAGCCGATCTATCGTGAAACCCATCCCTCCTGGCAGTCGTTTCTGCAAAATCTCCACAAGGAGAACGGCCTTTCCCGTTCGCCGCAGCGTCGCGGGCCGCGACAATGGCAGATCATCTATCAGCTCTACCTCCGCCCCAATTCCTGGACCATCGTACCCCATAAAGCGTACATAAAAAAAGACGGCCTGCTGGGACGGCTGCTGCCCCTCAACAGCAATGAAAACGATCTCTCGGAAACGCAGCTGGCGCCCAACGATCCCATCGCCATCGCCTACCTGTTGCAGAAAAACCGCTGGGATTATAACACCCACTTTGTCGACTATTATGGCTATCGCAGCACCTACTGGGATTCGTTTCCCTATGCCACGCCATCGGGCCGGCTGTTTGAACTGCTGCGCGAAAGCAGCATCTATATCGGCAGCGACGGCACACTCGACAAGCCGATCCGATTCGCCAAACGACCGGGCCGGCTCGAGTTCCGCTTTCTCGTCGAACAGGGCCAGCGCCGCTTTGTGCCCTGCCTGTACACCGCCGAAGGTGAAACCATCCTGGAACCGCCTTTCTACGTGCTCACGCAGAACCCGGTCTGGCTGTTGCGCGGGTCCGAACTGCTAAAGATCGAGAACCTGGATCGCGCAGAACTGCTGCTGCCGTTCTCCAGAGAAAATCTGCTCATCACCGTACCGGAAAACGAGCTCATTCCTTTTATCGACGGCGTGCTGCAACTCGGTTGTGTCGGCAACGCCCTCAACCTGCCCGGCGAATTCACGGTCCGCGAAACCGGCGCCTTTGATAAAAAACGCCTCTATCTCAAGGAAAAAAACGAACACCTCGAATTCCAGCTCGCATTTCTCTATCAGGAGATCGAGGTCGAGTACAGCCAGGATCCGGCCCCGCTCTGCCGCGTGCTGCCCAACAGCCGGACCATTTTGAAGATTTACCGCGATCAGGCCCATGAACAGGAGGCCTGGCAAGCCCTGCTGGATTCCGGCTTAAAGTACAAACCGCAAAAAGGTCTGCAGCTCGACGAGAAAAAGGTGATCCCCTGGCTCTTCCACTCGCTGCCACACCTGACCGAAGCCGGCTTTGAAATTTTCGGCCATGAAAAACTGAAAAAATACCGGATCCGCACCGGCGCACCCACCGTGCGCCTCGCCGTGTCCACGGATATCGACTGGTTCGACCTCAATCTGGAAATAGATTTTGACGGCGTCAGCCTCACCATGAAGGAACTGAAAAAAGCTTTAAGCCACGACGAACGCTATGTCAAACTGGCGGATAACAGCGTCGCCCTGCTGCCGGAAGAGTGGGCAAAGAAATTCCAGTTCCTCTTCCACTTTGCCCGGGTGGAGGACCAACACCTCAAGCTCTCGCAATGGCACGTCAGCCTTATCGATCAGCTCTTTGAAGAGCTGCAACACAAACGCACCGATCGCGGCTATCGCCAGCGCCTGGCGCGATTGAAAGAGTTCGCCGGCTTGCGTGAAGTGGCCTTGCCGGCCAGGTTCAAGGGCCGGTTGCGCCCCTATCAAAAAGCCGGCTATGACTGGCTGCACTTTCTCAAAGAGTTCGACCTCGGCGGCTGCCTGGCGGACGATATGGGTCTGGGCAAAACCGTGCAAGCCCTGGCCCTGCTGCAAAAGGAAAAAGAGCGCGGCAGCACCCACCCCTCCCTCATCGTCTGCCCGACCTCGGTGGTGTTCAACTGGGAAAAAGAGGTCCTGAAATTTACGCCGCACCTGCGCGTGTTGACGCATACAGGCCTGCAGCGCCGCCGCCACATCGAATCGTTTGCCGACTATGACATTGTGCTCACCAGCTATGGCCTGGTGCTGCGCGACATCGTCTTTCTCAAAGACTATACCTTTCACTATATCATCCTCGACGAATCCCAGAAAATAAAAAATCCGCTCTCCCAGACCGCCAAAGCGGTGCGCCTGCTCAAGGCCGAACACCGCCTGGTGCTGACCGGCACGCCGGTGGAAAACAACACCACCGAGTTGTGGTCGCAGTTTTCCTTTTTGAACCCCGGCCTGCTGGGCTCGCTGCCCTCCTTTCGCAGCTTTTTCAGCCTGCCCATCGAAAAACGTCAGGATGTGGATATGCTGCGCATGCTGAAACGGCTCACTTTTCCGTTCATCCTGCGCCGCAGCAAAGAGCTCGTGGAAAAAGAACTGCCGCCCAAGAGCGAGCAGATCTATTACTGCACCATGAATCCGGAACAGGAAAAGATGTACCGGCAGTGGCGGGACTATTACCGTTCGGTGATTTTGCAGAAAATCGACCAGTCCGGCCTGGACAAAGCCCGCATGAACATTCTCGAAGGTCTGGTCAAACTGCGGCAGGTGGCCTGTCACCCCCTTCTGGTCGACAAAAAAGCCGACGCCGAATCGGCCAAATTCGAAGCGCTGAAAGAGATGCTGGAAGAGATCCTCGCCGAACAGCACAAGGTGCTGATCTTTTCCCAATTTGTCAAAATGCTGACCGTGGTGCGCACCTATCTCGACGAACAGGGCATCGCCTATGAATATCTCGACGGCCACACCGTACATCGCGAACAGTGCGTGGAGCGCTTTCAGACCGATGCGTCGGTGCGGGTGTTTTTAATCAGCCTCAAGGCCGGCGGCACCGGCCTCAACCTCACCGCTGCCGACTATGTTATCCTCTACGACCCCTGGTGGAATCCGGCGGTGGAAATGCAGGCTACCGATCGCGCCCACCGCATCGGCCAGGAACGCAAAGTCTTTGTCTACCGCATGATCGCCAAAGACACGGTGGAGGAAAAAATGCTGGAACTGCAGGAACGCAAGCGCGGCCTGGTCTCCAACCTCATCACCATCGACGGCGGGGTCTTCAAATCCCTCACCCGCGACGATATCGAAGCCCTGTTCAGCTAAGCCGACTCGTTGAATTAGCTCGCTCCTAAATCTTAAAAACCGCAAGCGGGCATAAGCCGAAACCAAATGTCGGATCTTTGAGGTCCGACATTTTTCTACTACAAAAAAACGCCGGCCTGAACAAACAGACCGGCGTTTTCATTTCGGATCAGCGTTTACACGCCCGACACTACCACATCCTGAAAGACCAGGCTGGGCGTGCGCCACGACGAATACGGATAAGGGTCGTCCGCCGCCTCCACCAGCTTTTCCCAGAATTTCAAATGGTTGTCGGCAATGTTCATCTCGGCGATGGACTGCACGGGCACGCCGTTTTCAAACAGTTTGCCGATGATGCCCACCGAAGCATCGCCGGTCGTAGAGTTGGAATTGCCGCCGATAAAGCCGGTGATGAGAATGCCGCGGCCGAGATCCTTCATGATCGCCGCCACGGAACGGTTGCCCGGCGGCACGATCAGGTTGGACGGCCCACCAGTGGTCGGTTCCCATCCCAGCTTGCGGCTGTAATACCAGTCGACAAAGAATTCCTTGAGCACGCCGTTCTCGATCATCACCCGCCTCTGCGCCGTCAGGCCGTCGCCGTCATAGAGCTGCGAACCCAAACCACCAAAGAGCAGGGGATCGTCGATCAACGTCAGCTTGTCGCTGGCAATCTTGCTGCCTTTTTTATCGGCGAGAAAAGAACGCTTTTGCTGAATATTGGCGCCGTACATGGCAGACAGCAGGCCGCCCATCCAGCGCGGCACGTCCTGATTACGAATGATCACCGGCAGGGTTTCGGTTTTAATCTTTTTCGCGCCCATCAGATCCAGGGTCTGCTTCGCCGCTTCGGCGCCGATCGCCTCCGCAGCCGGCAGATCTTTGCGTTTGACACTGACCACAAAATGGTACCCGTTGGGACGGCGATCGCCTTCGTCCTGCGCCGTCATGCTGGCGCCGGCGACGTAATAGGTGCCGGACTGATAGCCGTCAAACCCGTTGCTGGTCAACATCACCGATTCGCTGAACCCGTCCTGTACCGACGAGGTAACCGAGATCACCTTGTCGCCGCCGGTTTTCAGGCAGGATTCCTCAACCGTCTGCGCGATATGATGCCGGTCCTCCGGAGTATACTTTTTGTACGCCGGATCATTGAGGCCCAGATCCAAGGTGCTGCGACCCTGATAATATTTGGCATCCGGCAGGGAACGATACCCATCTTCAGCCAGCAGCCGGGTGGTCGCCACAGCCTCGCTGATAAATTTCTGCAGCGACTCTTTGCGCAAATCCGACGTGGATTGGCTGGAATAGCGGCCATCCACGTACATTTCGATATTCAAGCCCCGCTTGGACGCTTCCTTGATATTTTCCGGTTTGTGTTCGCGATAGCTGATTTCAACAGAACGATCACGGTTGATGCTCACGCGGCTGGCGGCCGCGCCCGCCTTTTTAGCGGTCTCGATGGCCCAGGCGGCCAGATCATGCAATTCTTTGTTCATGGTGTGCCTCCTTATGCGTTCACGCCGCCGACCGTCATGGATTTAACCAGAATGGTCGGTTGTCCAAAACCGACAGGCACTCCCTGCCCGCCTTTACCACAATAGCCTGCGCCACCCAGGTAGAACTCGAGATCGTTGGCTACCATGGTGACGTTAGCCAGCATCTTGGGACCGTTGCCCATGATGTTGACGTCCTTGATCGGAGCGGTCAATCTGCCGTTTTCGATCATCTGGCCTTGTGAGACATAGAACGCAAAGTCGCCTTCACCGATTTTTACCTGACCGTTGCTGACATCCTTGACATAGATGCCTTTGTCCACACCGCGGATGACCTCTTCCGGCGTGGAGGTGCCGGCCAGCATATAGGTGTTGCGCATGCGCGGCTGCACATAGTGTTCATAGCTTTGCCTCCGGCCGTTGCCGGTGGGCTTTACCTTGTAATGCGTTGCAGAAATCTTGTCATGCATATAACTGGTGAGAATACCCTTGTCCACCAGCACCGTCTTTTGTGTGGGGGTGCCCTCATCGTCCACATTAAGGGAGCCGGCCATATTTGGGTTGGTGCCATCGTCAATGATGGTGACAAACGGCTCAGCCACTTTTTTGTTCAGCATGGAGGCATAGGTCGAAATGTTTTTGCGGTTGAAATCCGCCTCCATGCCGTGGCCGATGGCTTCGTGGAGCAGGATACCGGTCACGCCCGGGCCCAGCACAACCGGCATTTCGCCAGCCGGCGGCTTTTGCGCATCGAACAGGACCAGAACCCGATCGACCGCCTCCTGACAGAGATCGTTGACCAGAGCCTGTGAATAGAAAGAAAAGTCCCTCCGTCCGCCCTGATTCCAGCCGGCCCGTTCCCGCCGGCCGTCCTTTTCCGCGGTCACTGAGACGTACAGATAGCTCTTGGGCTGCAGGTCCTCAGCCTTGACACCATCGCTGGTAACGATCATGACCCGTTTCTGCTCATCAGACAGCCCGGCATTCACCTTAACGATTAGCGGCGAAAGGCTGAAACATTTATCGTTGGCAGCTTGCACCAGAGGCAGTTTTTCGGTAAGGGGAACCTGGCTGTACAACCTGGAGAGCGGATAATAGCTTTGCAGTTTGCTGCTTTGCAACGCAGCGGCTGGAGTCTTGGCCGAGCCGCTGGCGATTGTAGCGGCCGTGGCTGCTGCCGCCAGCATGGATTTCTCGTCAAGTTCCTGAGTAAAGCCATAGCCCACCTGGTCGCCCTTGACGGTACGAATACCGACTCCCAACGCCACCGATCCATAGGCCTGGTTCACCTTGCCGTCTTCCAGCACGACAAAATTGCTGATGGTGTGTTCGAAAAAAAGATCGGCAAAATCACCACCCTTGGCCAGCGCTTTGGCCAGCACTTTTTTGCACAACTCGTCTGTGATACCGAACTCGCTGCCAAAGTAATCGGCTTGCGCCGCCCGGCTGTTCGTGAGCCATATCCCATCCAACATCAATGCACCTCCGGCTGCACCAGCGGCAGCGGATTTCATGAAAAAACGTCGAGACATTACGTCCATAACACCTCCTGCGACAATTTCGCACAACATGGATTACCAACCTGAAGTATGCACCGCCGAGGACGCGGAGAAAAAGTGCCATCGAGTTGATAAGGGTTCTGTAATCTTAATAGAAACAACTCGGCAGCCTCTACGCACCCGGCATCAGGAATAGATCAGGCTAAAAAAGGGTATACGAAAAAAATCGCAGAGAGATTCACAATTTAGGTGAAAATTAGCCGATACCCTTCCGGAACATGGCGGCAATACGGCAAGCAGCCAGCGGATAGCGGCCGATGGCCGTTTCATCAGAAAGCACCAGGCCGCTATAGCCTTTTTGCAGCAATTCATATACATGGCAGATTTCCGAGCGGGTAGGTTGAGCATATTCGGTCATGTGCTCCAGCACCTGGCCGGCCATATAGACAGGCACCGGCAGACCTGCAATCCTGGCGTGAAAAGTGAAAACAGCCTTGGCCAGATCCTCCAGTCCCAATTCAGCACCCAGATCGCCTCGACACAGCCACATTTCACTGCATAGAGCGGCCATCGCCTGGCTGTCGTCCAGGGCGCTCTGCCGTTCCAGCTTGGCAATGAGATGGCTGTCAGCGCCCAGTTGCCGGCGGTAATTGGCCAGTTCCTTGCTGTCCTTGACATACGATAGCGCATAGCAGACATTTACCAGCCCACCGCACCTCTGCACGATCAGATGATCCTTGGGCTGCAACGATTCCCGGCGAAAGGAGGTGCCCGGCAAGGCAATGCCTTTATGGGCGCTGATTTCGCCGCCCAGCTGTACCCGACATAGGATCGCCTGTGCACGAACAGATTCGATGGTCAGGCGAATTTTGGCATCGTTGAGCACGATCTCGCCGGCCGCCTGGTCAGCGGCCTGAAAAAAATCTGCGTGCGGTATCGGTAGCACCGACTCTGCATCACTCTCTTCAGCCGGCTGCAGAGTGACACGGTGGTCTTTGACCAGGGTGAAGGCAGGAAAGCGGCCCAGTCGCCATTTGCTGCCCTGCAGGTCGAGAATGATGGGAACAGGTCGGCTACGTTGGTCATTAAAGCGGAGCAGTTTTTCCAGCCAGATGTCCAGCGTCGCCAGTGTCATATGGGAGGTATTGAGGCGAAAAGCCGTGGCGCCGGCCTCGACCAGGTCCTGCCAGTTTTTTTCAGCCGCCGTGCTCGGGCCGAGAGTGGTGACAATGTGATAAGACATGAATCTCTACTGGTTCAAATAATCCGCTAAAGCGCGTTGATCATTATGGATGGCGGACCTCCAGGTCCGCCAGTAAGGTACGAGGTGGTTGTATGCCAAACCGCCGCACATACACACGCGGAGCTGGAGCTCCGCGTTCCATAAAATTATCGACTCTCTTCCGGGATCTGCACCCATTTTCCGCTTACGGCTGATTTGCTCACCGCGTCCAGCACCTGTTGGCAGCGCAAACCATCAAAGAAATCCGGATATACCGGTTTATTTTTGGCGATCGCCACCAGGGTGTCGCGCACTTCGTGTATAAAGGTGTGTTCCC
>CAZISM010000073.1:0-28552 GCA_964541895.1 uncultured Cytophagia bacterium | reverse complement strand
AAATGCCGGGTATGGATGGCGAAACCCTTGGTCGGGCCATTCTCAACGACAGCAAGCTAAAGCCCACCCGACTGGTCATGATGACCTCCCTCGGTCGACACGGTGATGCCGAACGCGTGAAACAGATCGGATTTTCTGCTTTTCTGACAAAACCCATACGACAGACTGATCTCTATAACGCCCTCATCGCGCAGTTATCTGGAGCAGCGACGCCGCATGAAAAACAACCACCGGCGCAGGGAGCCGCCATACCCACGCGTTACCGGCAGAATGGCCGCATTCTGCTGGCAGAAGACAATATCACCAACCAGCAGGTGGCGTTGGGTATCTTGCGAAAACTGGGCCTGGCGGCTGATGCGGTGGCCAACGGCGCTGAGGCGGTGCGCGCTTTGGAAAACATAGGGTACGACCTGGTGTTTATGGACGTGCAGATGCCGGAGATGAACGGTTACGAAGCAACACGCCACATTCGCAACCCCAACACATATGTGCGCAATCATCATGTGCCCATCATTGCCATGACCGCCCATGCTATGGAAGGGGATCGGGACAAGTGCCTGAACGCCGGCATGGACGATTATGTCGCCAAACCGGTTTCGGCGCACATGTTGGCCGAGATGCTGGCCAAATGGCTGCCGGCTGCGCCGCCTGCCGGCGAAATGGTGGAACCATCCCCTCAAACAACGACCAAAATTTTTGATCGCACTGCCCTTTTGGAGCGCATGCTGGGCGACGAAGAGATGGTTCAATCCGTCATTGATGTATTTCTGCAGGATATGCCCAGGCAAATCGTCGGCCTGGAACAGTTCCTTGCCGACCACGATATTGAAAATGCAAAACGGCTGGCCCATATGGTCAAAGGCGCTACCGCCAGCCTGGGCGGCGACGTCTTGCACCAGGTTGTCGCTGATATAGAACTCGAATTACGGCAAAACAACGCCCGGGCGGCCTTGGACCGGCTGAACGATCTCAAAACAGAATTCCATCGTCTTAAAACAGCGTTGACAAGCTGATTTCACCGGATATGGGAAGGAAAAATAACCATGCAAATGTATCCATGCTCCTGGTCAGAGCAAAACGGTTGGCTGTTTCCACAGGGGGAACCTCCTGACGAGGCGGACTGGGTTTTATACTTTGGTGCCGTCCATAACCTGAACACACCCGACGCCACCATCAGCGGGTTGCGCCAACGTTTTCCCAAAGCGCTGTGTTGCGGCTGCAGCACAGCCGGAGAAATTCTGCAGGGCAGCGTCGCCGATGATACGGTGGCGGCCGTCGCCGTTCGCTTTGATCACACGATCGTTCGCGGCGCGATCCTGCCGATAGAGAACGCCGAACAGAGTCACCAGGTCGCCGCTGACTTGGCCCGGCAACTGACGGCAGACGATCTGGTCCATATTCTGGTATTGAGCGACGGACTAAAGGTAAATGGTTCGCAGTTGGCCCGGGGATTTCGCGAAGCGCTGCCTGAACACATTCGGGTGACCGGTGGTCTGGCCGGCGATGGCACTCAGTTTGGCCAAACCTTGGTCGGCTTGAACGAACAGGTCGGCCCTGCACGGGTGGTTGCTATAGGATTTTACGGCAGCAAATTGGCTGTCAGCTCCAGTTCTGAAGGCGGCTGGGAGTCTTTTGGGCCCAAACGCCGTATCACACGCTCGCGCGACAACGTCCTTTTCGAGCTGGACAATCAGCCAGCCCTGGCCTTATACAAACGCTATCTCGGCGATCGTGCCGCGGATTTGCCCGCTACCGGCCTGCTCTATCCGCTTGAATTGCTGGCCAGCGCTTCTGAAGACAAAGGTCTGGTCCGCACCATCCTGGCGGTGGATGAAAGCCAGAACTCGCTGACCTTTGCCGGCGACATGCCGGAGAATTCCTACGCCCGCCTGATGAAAACACGGCAGGGCGGCCTCATCATCGGCGCAGAATCGGCCGGCAGCAAAGCCGCCGCCGGCATCAGTAACGCTCGCGACCAACTGGCGGTTCTGGTCAGCTGCGTAGGACGCCGGTTGGTCCTGGGATCGCGAACGGAAGAAGAGCTGGATGCCGTCAAACGCCATATGCCGCCGCAGGGTGTCACCATCGGGTTTTACTCCTATGGCGAAATCTGCCCTCCGGACGGATCCTGCGGCTGCGAGCTGCATAACCAAACCATGACGGTCACCGTCTTTGCAGAAACAGAGTAGTCTTATGAATCCATTACTGGAGTTACAGATACGCAAGCATCTTTCCGGCGTCGACCTCGCCGCCGAACCCTGGCAATCATTTATACGTGCGGTCGACGATGCTTATGACGATTTCGAAACCCAGGACAAATTCAACACCCATACCATCGAAATCGTTTCCAGCGAGTTGACGGAAGCCAATGAAAAACTGCGCCAGGAAGCGGAATCGCGCGTCCTGCTCCTGAGCAACTATTTTGAACGAACCCTGGATTTGCTGCCCGGCCTGACCTTTCGTTTCAAGCTGGTGGGAGAGCGGTTCGTTTGCACGCTCAGCCGGGGCAAACTGGTGTCTCACTTTGTACCTTCGCAGGCCTCTCTGGAAGGACGCTTTGCGGAAGACTTTATCCACCTGGGTTGGCCCAACGATATGACGCTGGCGTTGCGCCGGGCCTGGCAGAGCGAGATGGTCTCCATGGAGAGCACCTCTCCGGACGGCAAACACGCTTACCTGACTATCCTGCAACCTTTGCAGGAAGATGGCGATGTCTCGGAAGTGATCGGATTTACCGCCAATATCAGTGACATCAAAAATGCCGAACGCAGGCTGAAAGAGAGTGAAAAACGGCTGCGTACTCTGTTCGAGTCTGTCCAGGCCGGCGTCATAGTTGTCGACGCCAGCAGCCACACTATCTTTGATATCAACTCCGCAGCCCTGCAGATGCTGGGCGCCAACCGGGAAGACGTCATCGGCAATGCGTGCCATTCCTTCATTTGCCCGGCCGACAGAGGCCAGTGCCCCATATCCGATCTGAAACAGACGCTGGATAATTCGGAACGAGTCGTACTCCGTAAGGATGGCACCCGGTTGCCGGTGCTGAAAACAGTCGTACCGATCATGCTGGACAACCATCCCTATCTGCTGGAGAGTTTTGTAGATATTTCAGAACGCAAGCGCATCGAAGAAGAATTGCGCAAAACTAACCTCAATCTGGAACAGGCCATCGTCCGGGCCAATCAGCTGACTCTGGAAGCTGAGCGGGCCAATGCGGCAAAAAGCGAATTTCTCGCCAACATGAGTCACGAAATCCGCACCCCCATGAACGGTGTGATCGGCATGACCGGCCTGCTGCTCGACACCAATTTGAGCGACGAGCAGCGTCGTTATGCCGAAACGGTTCGCACCAGCAGCGAATCCCTTCTTGCCATTTTAAATGATATCCTTGATTTCAGCAAGATCGAAGCCGGCCAGCTCGAACTGGAAACACTGGATTTTGATCTGCGTGATCTCCTCGACGATTTTGCCGATATGCTGGCCATGCGTGCCTTTAACAAAAATCTGGAATTCGTCTGCTCCGCTTCGCCGGATATGCCCACCTCTCTCCGCGGCGATCCCGGGCGATTGCGTCAGATTCTCATCAACCTCGCCGACAACGCCATCAAATTTACCACCTGCGGCGAAGTCGCCGTTCTGGCTACCCTGGCCCAGGCCACAGAAAGCCACATCGTCATTCATTTCTCGGTGCGCGATACCGGCATCGGCATCCCCCGGGAAAAGCAGGAGCTGATTTTTCAAAGTTTTACACAGGTCGACGCGTCCACAACCCGAAAATATGGTGGCACCGGACTTGGTCTGGCGATCTCGAAGCGGTTGGTAGACATGATGAACGGCGAGATCGGCGTACGCAGCGAAGCCGGCAAAGGCGCTGAATTCTGGTTTACAGCCCGCTTTGCCAGATCGGCAGAATCGACCGCAGATGCCCAACGGCGAAAAGTCACCACCAACCTGCGCGGGATCCGAATTCTGGTGGTCGATGATAACGCCACCAACCGCGATGTGCTGATGCCGCAGCTGCGTCTCTGGGAGGCCAAACCCAGCGAAGCGCCGGACGGACCCTCGGCTCTCCGGGCTCTGTATCAGGCGCTGGAAGATCGCAGCCCCTTTCAACTCGCCATCCTCGATATGCAGATGCCGGTGATGGACGGTGAAGCCCTGGGCCGCGCTATTCGCAGCGACAACAAACTCCAGGACACACACCTCATCATGATGTCTTCGGTGGCGCGACGAGGCGATGCCGATCGCATGGCCGATATCGGCTTTTCCGCCTTCCTGGCCAAGCCGGTGCGGCAATCCGACCTCTACGACAGCCTGGTCTCGGCCCTGGCCGGCCAGACCCTCGCGCCGGCCAAACAGGCGCCCACACCGGCGCAAAACAGCCAAGCCTTAAAGTGGGAAGGTCTGCGCATTCTCCTCGCCGAGGATAATATTACCAACCAGCAAGTGGCCCTGGGCATTTTGCGCAAACTGGGAATGCGCGCCGAAGCGGTGGCCGACGGCGCTGAAGCCGTTAAAGCGCTGCAATCGATCGATTACGATCTTGTTTTTATGGACGTGCAAATGCCGGTGATGAACGGCTATGAAGCCACCCGGGCCATACGCGATCCGCTCTCCGGCGTCACGAACCAGCGCGTGCCCATCATTGCCATGACCGCCCATGCCATGGAAGGCGACCGGGAAAAGTGTTTGAACGCCGGGATGAACGATTACATCCCCAAGCCGGTTTCCGCCCAAATCCTGGCCGACGTTCTGGCCAAATGGCTGCCGGCACGGCCCAATCCAGGCGAATCCAGAGCTGAACAACCCGACGACGACGCTTCCATGCAAAAAGAGGCTGTGATCTTTGATCGACAGGCCTTTATGGAACGAATGATGGGTGACGAAGAATTGGTGCGTGCCGCCATCTCTGTTTTTCTGGAAGACATGCCACGGCAAATCGACGCCCTGGAAAAATACCTGTTCGCCGGCGACGCCACCGGCGCCGGACGCCAGGCTCACACCATCAAAGGCGCCGCCGCCAATCTGGGCGGGGAGGCGCTCAAGGCTGTGGCGGCCCGCATCGAAGAGCTGACCAAAAACCGGGAGATCAAGACGGCCCAACAGCAGGTAAACGAATTGAAAGAACAATTTTTCAAACTGACCGCCGTCATGCAGAACAGCACGGCGACGTCGGTTTTTCACGCCTGTTCCACCAACAATACCTTTTGATGAGCGGATCTGGCGCAACAACGGAGCAACATCAATACCATGACATGGAAGCTGTAGTATTACCTTGGATCAGGGTGGAACACCGGGAGCGATGATGGGATCTAGCAAGCTTGAAGGCATTATATTCAAACACTATGTTCGTAGCGCACTGCTGACGATTTTGACTATTGAACTTTTTCTGTTGATCATGTATTTTTCCATCAACTGGTATCACGGCTACAAGACGGAAAGTACGCTCAAAAGTGAAGTCGAAACGGTTATGCCGCACCTGGTGGTGCAGAGTTCGGAAAACATTAACGAAAACTTTAACTTAATCACCCGCCAGACCGAGTATTTCGCCCAGGCCCACGCCGAGGTCGCGGCCCATCCCGAGGCTTTTAACATCATCGGCGAACAACCCCATTTTGCCCGGGCCGCCAACGGCACCTGTTACCAGTCCAACCTCAAAGACGGATCCAGCCTGTTCATCAGCACGAGATCCTCGTTCTCTGCGCGGACCATGCTCCTTGCTGAAAAAACGACGGCGCTTAATCCGCTGTATCGCCATATGGTGCAGGATGTGCCAAACGTAGTTGCAGCCTATATCAACACGCCAGACGAACTGAACCGCATCTATCCGTATATCGACAACATCTATGAACAATACCCGCCGGATTTGCACATGGCGGACTATAACTTTTTCTACCTCGCCGACGGCGCCCACAATCCGGAAAAAAAACCGGTATGGACCGGTGTCTATCTCGACCCGGCCGGACAGGGCTGGATGCTCTCCTGCGTGGCGCCGGTCTATGTACACAACGAGCTCGTCGGCGTTGTCGGCCTCGATGTCACCACCACCAACATCGTCAAGAATCTTCTCAACATGGACCTGCCCTGGAACGCCTCCGCCTTTCTGGCCAGCGACAGCGGTATGATCCTCGCCATGTCCGAGGAGGTCGAAGAAATATTCGCTCTTAAAGAACTCAAAACCCACGTCTACGACCAGGCCATCACCAAGGAACAGCTCAAGCCGCAGGATTTCAGTCTCTTCACCAACGGCAATCCGCAGATCGTCCGCGAATTTCGCGCCTTGTATGCCTCTGCCCGGCCGATGACGGAGCTGTCCATCAACGGCTTTGATCTCTTTATCATTCAGGGCGTCATTCCCCAGACCGGTTGGCGCATCTTTGTCACCGTAAAGAAAGAGGAGGTGTATAAATCCGCTGCTCATCTGGCGCATATTTCGCGCGTCATCGGCATCTGGGCCATTGTGGCCATGGCGGCCTTTTACCTCACCTTTTTCTTTTATTTGCAGAAAAAAGCCAGACTCATGGCCGCCAACATCGCCCGGCCGGTGGAAAATCTGACCCAGGCCACCTCCGAACTGGGCAACGCCAACAACGGCATTGACATCGCCCCGGCCGGCATCGCCGAACTGGATCAATTGACGCAGACCTTTAATACCATGCGCAAAGAGCTGGATCACCGTTCGCGCGAGTTGATCGAAACCCGCGTTCGCAACAGCATCAAGGAGAAAGAGGCGGAGCTCGCCTTTAGCAAAAAAAACGAAGAAGAGCTGCAACACCGCTTGCGCCTGCTCTCCCTGATCGCGCAAACCTCCTCTCAGCTCATCGCCCTGCCGACCAACAAAATCTCCGGCGTGCTGCAATCCACCCTCTCCACCGTCGGCACCATGCTCGGCATGGATCGCGCCTTTCTGTTTCGCTATTCGCATGACCGCAAAAGCGTCACCGCTGCCCACGAATGGGCGGCCGAGGATCTGCCGCTCTTTGGCGAACGAATCGAAACCATCGCCAGCGACCGCCTGCACTGGATTATCAGCAAAATCCGTCATAACGAAATATTCGCCATCCCCGATATCCAGGAGCTGCCGGTGGAATTGAACGAAACCAGGACGAATCTGGAACGGATGGGCATTCGTTCAGCTGTGGTGCTGCCGCTGGGACGACACAAAGGCCTGGAAGGCTTTATCGGCTTCAGCAGCTCCAACCGCCACCAGCCGTGGACTCAGGAAGAGATTCGCATGATGGAGACGTTGGCTAACACCATCACCCAGGCGCTGGAACGAAAACGGGTGGAAGGCGAACTCCGCCACACCAATCTTTACCTGGAACAGACCACGGCGCGGGCCAACCAGATGGCGATCGAAGCCGAGGCAGCCAACGCGGCCAAAAGCGAATTTCTCGCCAACATGAGCCATGAAATCCGTACGCCCATGAACGGGGTCATCGGCATGACCGGCCTGCTGCTGGATACCACCCTCGACGACGAGCAGCGCCGCTATGCCGAAACCGTGCGCAGCAGCAGCGAATCGCTCCTCGCTATCATCAACGACATCCTGGACTTTAGCAAAATCGAAGCCGGCCGCCTGGAGTTGGAAACCCTTGATTTCGATCTGCGCGACCTGCTCGACGAATTCGCCGGCATGCTGGCCATGCGCGTGGCTGACAAAAATCTTGAATTCATCTGCTCGGTGGACTATAATGTGCCGACCGATCTGCAGGGCGATCCCGGCCGCCTGCGGCAGATATTGCTCAACCTGGCCGGCAATGCCATCAAATTTACCCCAAGCGGAGAGGTGTCCGTGCGCGCTTCGTTGGAACATGACGCCCGCTCACAGGTGCTGGTCCGTTTCACGGTTCGTGACACCGGCATCGGCATTGCCAAAGAGAAGCAGGAGCTTATTTTCCAAAGCTTTACCCAGGTCGATGCCTCTACGACGCGCAAATACGGCGGCACCGGCCTCGGTCTGGCCATTTCCAAAAAGCTCGCAGAAATTATGGGAGGAGAAATCGGAGTCTTTAGCGAAGAAGGCAAAGGATCCGAGTTCTGGTTCACCGCCCGCTTTAACAAGCAGCCCGATGGGGCGGCGCTGCGCAAAAAGCGACTCATCCAGGCCGAGTTACGCGGCGCCCGCGTACTGGTGATCGACGATAACGCCACCAATCGCCATATGCTGCTCTCCCAGCTCCGCGCCTGGGGAGCCATACCGGCAGAGGTCGCAGACGGCCCGGCCGCGCTGCATGCGCTCTATGAAGCGTTCGAGAGTCAGCTGCCATACCACCTCGCCCTGGTGGATATGCAGATGCCGATCATGGATGGCGAAACCCTGGGCAGAACCATCCGCACCGACAACAAGCTGGCTGACACCCGGCTCATCATGATGAGTTCGGTCGGCAAACGCAGTGACGCCGGCCGTTACCAGGAAATCGGCTTTAACGCCTATCTCACCAAACCGGTGCGTCAATCCGACCTCTACGACAGCCTGGTCACGACGCTGTCCGGCAAAGCTACCCTGTACGAGAAAAAACCTCTCATCGCTGATCACACGTCTGGCGCCATGCGCCGCGACAACGTACATATCCTTTTGGCAGAAGACAACATCACCAATCAGCAGGTGGCTCTCGGAATTTTACGCAAGCTGGGACTGCGCGCCGAAGCCGTAGCCAACGGCGTCGAGGCCATCAAAGCTCTCGAAACCATTCCGTATGACCTGGTGTTCATGGATGTACAGATGCCGGAAATGAACGGCTACGAAGCCACCCGGATTATCCGGGATGCGCAATCCGGCGTTCTCAATCACGATGTGCCGATCATCGCCATGACGGCCCATGCCATGGAAGGTGACCGGGACAAGTGCCTGGAAGCCGGCATGAACGACTATGTGTCCAAACCCGCCTCCGCTCAGGCGCTGGCCGACATGCTGGTGAAATGGCTGCCCTCGGCCAAGGAGCAGTCCCTTGTCACCGACCAGAGCAGCGCCACTGTTAAAGCCTACCACCTGGAATCCGATCTGGTGGTGTTTGACCGCGACGCCTTTTTGCAGCGAATGCTCGGCGACGAAGATCTCGTACAGGCTGCCGTCAAAGTTTTTCTAGACGACATGCCGCAACAGATCCGGATACTTGAACAATGCCTGACCGCCGCTGATCTGGAAGGCGCCGATCGCCAGGTTAACAGCATCAAAGGGGCGTCCGCCAATCTGGGCGGAGAAGCGCTGCTCGTCGTTATTGCGGAAATCGAAAAAAAAGTGTGCGAAAAGGACCTGATCACCGCCCTCGCGTTCATGGATATCCTTAAAAAGCAGTACGACAAGCTCAGCGAAGCCATGCTCAAAACCATTCTTGACCGCCACCATCAATCCCGCACCTAGAATTCCTGCCAACACCCCGTTGGCAGGATGCCGATTCCTGCCCGTTTTCTGCTCATTGCCGTCTCACCATGTTTCAGGTCGATACACCGTATCATCCTGAGCCGCTTCTTAATCCGAAAAATTGCCCGCCGTGCCAAAACATCTCAATATTTACAATTAGTTGTGTCCGTAAGCCCTGACGTTTTTTTGGTACATGATTTGCGAATGACCAGTAGACATGATATATCCTGAAAATCAGTTCAGGGATTCCCCTGGTTGGTGGCAGAAGCCTGCCCCATGCCCGTAACTCTGAGGCCGTCCTGCTGGGAAGGGATTGTAGGGAAGGGCATTACGGGTTTAATTGGATGGCAAACGTGTAAAGAATTACGTGCACTATTATGAAGACATCAAATCTGAAGCAACTGGTCAGCAACCTCTGCTCCGGCCACTACCGTCAATCGGAACTGATCGAGTTTATCGACTTGACGCAAAAAATTTCCCTGAGTTATCTTAAATACCAGGAGATGTTGGGCAAGCGCATCAGCGGCGACAAACCGGAATCGGACATGGAGCTGGACGATCTGGCCCTGGATTGCGTGGCAGAGCTGTTCAGCCGCGATGACCAGAACCACTTTTGTCAGCTCAAACGCTATTATGAAGCCAAATTCGCTGAACAGCCGCTGGACGACGCCGAAGTGCTGATCCTGACCCGCCGGCTGGTGGTGCGCAAAACCAAGCAAGAGCTGTCACGGATCTTTCGCGAACGGGATCCGGAGGGCGCCAAGATCGTCCGCAATATCAAGGTGGCCATTCGCAGTGCGGAAAAACTGCATACCTTCCGCGATATGGGACGCGAGTTCGTGTTCTACAGCAACGGCTGCAGCCTGAAAAAAAGCGAAACCGAAGTGGCGCTCACCGATTCCCTGTCAGGCTATTTACGCAAACATCAACCGCCCATACCGGACGAGCTTCTCTCCAACCGGTTTATGGAAATCTACAAACCGGCTGATCCGGTATCCGCCGTGATCCGTAATCTGCTGCAGACGTTCCACGATCTGGACGACTATCAGAACTATATCTCCATCGACATGCTGGTCAAGATGATCCGGCATATTAAATTCGACGCCTTTCGCGAAAGCATGATCGTCAAAGACCAGGTGCTGACGCCATCAGACCATCTCGAATCACAAGAGATGGAATCGTACGTCGACGTGGTTATGAAGTATATCTGGAGCCGCATGGATTCACAATACCTGCGCACCAACAAGCTGGCCCTGGATAAGGCCAGAATTTACCACCTCGCGCTTCGCGATGTGTTGTTCGATCTGCTGCAGAAAAAGGACAATTCTTCCTATTACCGCAATTTAAAGTACTATTTGCCCAACCTGACCCAAAAAGGGTATCGCAAACAGGAGCGCTCCATATTCGAATATCTCGCCAAACTGGCTAAAAAAGAGTTCCGTAAACATCTGCAAACTATGCTCTAATTTTTCCGCAATTTGAACTGTTTGCGTGCACTATATTCTCAGCAGACGGGTGCTTGCCGTCTGCTGAACCTATTTTGCACAGAACGGCTATGCCTCAACGATCAAAAACGTTACCATCATGTCCGTCCAACCGGGACCTGGAGCTGTACCGTCTGGACAAAAGCCTGTCCAGAAGCGAACGGCTGCGCGTTCAGCGCCACTTGACGACCTGTTCAAGCTGCCGTCGCACCCTGCGGGCGCTGAATCGCTTTTATACCCTGCTCTCCCGGGAGCAACGCCAACCTGTAGCCAATGCCGTGCTGGATATGGCCAAAACCCTGGCGCCCCATTCGGTCCGTTTTGGCTTGCTGATAGGCACCCCGGCTCCGGAACTGGACCCAAAATACGGCAAAGCCTATCGCACCCATTTGGTTTTCAGCGCCAATGGCGACGCCGGTCGGCGCCGGCTCGACGACTATAATCTGCACAAAATCGCCAGGAACCAGATCGCGTTGCGCGTCTTTACCGATCCGCCCTATCAGGAGATGACGGTCTATTTATGGCGCCACAGCGGTGACGACGATCAACGGCTGTGCCTGCGCTGGTCCGGCAAGGCGAAAACGCTGTTGCTGGCTCCGAACGGCGCCAGCGCCATGGCTCTGACCGACCTGAACAAGCTCGACAATCGGGTATTTTATCTGATTCAGGCTAAAAACTTGCCCAACACCCCTGCAGCCAAATTACCGCTCCAATGTAAAAAAAACCGCTGATCCCACTCCCCGGCCCGGGCGTAAATCCGCAGATGGCGCAGACTAAAAAACTCTCTTCACCTTCATTTGCGGCAAGAACCACCATGATCCAACATCGCTTTTCCCTTGCCTTTTTAGCTTTTCTTCACGATTTTATATAGTATCGCGAGGAGCGCTATGACTCTGTTTAAAAAGATCCATGAATTACAGCAGCAGCAACAGACCGCGGTCATTGCGACTGTGGTGGAAGCCGCCGGTTCCGCGCCCCGGCAGGCAGGGAGCCGCATGTTGATACTTGCCGATGGCAGCAGCATTGACACTATCGGCGGCGGTGCTGTTGAGAAACAGGTGATGGACGAGGCGCTCGCTCTTTTGGCGAGCGGCGGTACCCGGTTGTTGCGTTATGATCTCGGCCGCGATTTATCCATGGCCTGCGGCGGCACCATGAGCGTCTTTCTCGAAGTGCTGCAGCCGGTGCAGCCGCTGCTGATCTTTGGCGCCGGCCATATCGGTCTGGCCCTGTCTTCGCTCGGCAAACTGTTGGGCTATCAGGTCACCATCGTGGATAACCGCCCTGAATTTGCGAACAAGGAGCGCTTTCCGGCCGCAGACCGAATCATCGCCAGGCCCTATGACCAGGCCCTGGCTGATCTGTCATTCACCGACCATACCTATATCGTGATTGTCAGCCATCGTCATTTGCACGATCAGGACCTTCTGCAACACTGCCTCTCTCAACCTTTTGCCTATTTGGGTATGATCGGCAGCCGCAGCAAAGTAAAAACGATTCTGGCCGACTTGCAGAAAAACGGCGTCAGCGCCGAGGCACTGAAGCGCGTGCACTCACCCATTGGGCTGGATCTCGGCGCACAAACGCCGGCCGAGATCGCTGTGGCCATTGCGGCGGAGTGGATCGCCTGCCGACACGGTAAATCGCACATCCAGTTTATGACTTTAACCGCTAATCATCAATAGGACATGACGCAGACACGCTCACTTTCAACCTGTTTGCCTGAATCGATCGTGGCGGTTATTCTGGCTGCCGGAGAATCCCGGCGCATGGGACGATCCAAGCCGCTGCTGAAAATCGGCGAAAAAAACTTTCTTGAACATATCTGCCTGCAGCTGTGGGCCGCCGGTCTCGAGCACATCATGGTGGTGCTGGGCCACAACGCCGCCGCGATCAGACGCGCCTGTCCGGCCAGCCTGCGGGTGCTGACCAACCCTTATTACACCCTCGGCCAATTTTCTTCGCTGCAGTGCGCCATTCGTCACATGCCCGCCAAGACAGAAGCCGCGCTGGTTTGTCTGGCCGATCAACCCCACATTTCAGCCCGGGTCATCAGCCGCGTTCTCGCCGGCCACGAAACCGGCGCCATCGTTCGGCCGGAACATAACGGCCGCAGCGGCCATCCTGTTCTCTACGACCGCGCCCTGTTTCCGCACCTGCTTGCCTTTGCCCCTATACAGAACGCACACGAGTTTGCCCGGCGCCATCAATCGGAGTGTCGCCAGGTTCCTGTTGACGATGAATCCATTCTGTGGGATGCCGATTCCGAGCAGGATTATCATCACCTTTCCGCCTACATGAGCTCATGAACCTCTGGAATCACACAGCCGTCTGGTATGATGGTGTTCGCCGGCTCTGGCCCTGGCGAAAAATACTGCAGCAGGAGCACGAAGCGGCCCGAACGCTGCTCTCCACATTGCCCCAGCCGGCGGGTTGGGCGCTGGACATCGGCTGCGGCACCGGCCATTCCTGGTCCCTGTTGCCGGCGGCAGCAAAACAGGTCGGAATGGACAGCTCCCTGACAATGGCACACCGCTGCCGGCGACGCCATCATGGCTGTCTGGTGCTCGGCGATATGCGGCAGCTGCCCTTCAAACGCCAGGTGCTGGCGAGGATACATGCGGTAGGCGTCACCGAATACGGTCAAAATACGCAACAGTTATGGAAGGAATGGAGCGGCTGCCTGCAGCCCAAAGCCAGCCTGTTCGCCACGATCGCGCCGACCGGATGGTTCAGCCGCTTACGCCGCCTGGCCGGCCACCGTGTTCGCATTCATTCGCCGCAGCGTATGATGGACGAGGCGCGTCAGGCCGGTCTGATCTTGACCGGAGTGCGCCAAATTCCTTCTCAACATCAAATGCTCATGATGAAATTATAAAGGAGAGACTCTTGCAGTTTTTGACAACCGCCCTTCCGGATCTGTACGTCATCGAACCCCGCGTATTCAATGACCAGCGCGGTTATTTCATGGAAAGTTTTCAGAAGAAACTGTTTCAGGATAATGGCATCACCGCAGATTTTGTACAGGACAATATCAGCTTCTCCGTTAAAGGGACCTTGCGCGGACTGCACTATCAATTGCCGCCGGACGAACAGGGCAAACTGGTGCGCGTCACCCAGGGTGCTGTGTTCGACGTGGCTGTGGACATTCGCCGTGGCTCGCCGACGTTCGGCCGCTGGTTCGGGCGAGAGTTGTCAGAAGAGAATAAAACAGCGATGTACATTCCACCGGGGTTCGCCCATGGCTTTTATGTGATCACCGATACGGCCCAGTTCACCTACAAATGCACCGCCTACTACTGTCCAAAAACCGAAAGGGGTATCTTCTGGAATGATCCGGCGATCGGTATTGAATGGCCCCTGTCAACCGAGCCGATCATCTCGACCAAAGACAGGATATTACCGGAGCTGGCAGCAGCGGATATTACATTCACCTATTTGAAGTAGCTGGAGCTCAAACAGAGGCATCCGGCGGGGTTGATTGGCGGGACCAAAGACTCGAGATTTTACGCCATACGGGCAAAACCAGACGATGCATCAGCCGACGGCCGGCCGCCGTCAGCCATAACGAGATCAGATAAACCAGCGCCGAACAGGCTTTGTGAAGGCGGGCCAGCACCATCGGCCTGAACATGGCAACCAGACTCAGTACCACGACCAGACCGACCAGAACCAGCGTTGTGGACAGATGCCGGGAGACAAAAAAGCCGCCGGCAACGATCAGCAAAAACAGCGAAAGCCACCCCATGCTCTTGCGCACAGCACCGTCGGATTCATCTACCTGTGCCCAGTATTGCAGCAAAACCGTCCTGGTATTCATGCGGCCACCGATTCCTTTTGCAGCAGTTGTACAATCTCCATAGGTTGCTTGACCCGATAGTCCGGTTCCAGTTTGGTCAATTCTTCCATATCTCCATAACCCCACTCGGCCAACACCACCGGCACTCCCGCCGCACGGCCGGCAAGAATATCGTTATCGGTATCGCCAATCAGCAGTGCCTGTTCGGCCGGACAGGAAAAATAATCCAGCGCATGATGAATCATATCCGGTGCCGGCTTGATGCGCTGCACCGATTCCGGCGTGATCACCGGTTCAAAAAAATCAAACAGGCCGGTGCCCTGCAGGGTCTTGACCGCCGTCAGCCGTCGTTTGTTGGTGGCCACCGCCAGATCGTAGCGGCCATACAGATGGTGCAATACATCCGGAATGCCGGCAAATGGCCTGGTTTCCACCAGACAATGCTCCTCGTACAAAGGCAAAAACAGGGCGCGGAACTCGTCGATTCTGTTTGAGGTTCGTCCAAACACCGCCTTGAAGAATTGATCGCTGCCTGGTCCAATGGCTTTTTGGCTCTGCTCACGGGATATCGCCGGTATATCCATGTGTTTCAAAGCGGCGTTGATACAAACATGCACGTCCGCCGCCGTATCAAGAAGGGTACCATCAAGGTCGAAAATAAGTAATCGGGTCGTCTTTATCATTCCTCCATATCCTCTTCAAGTGAATCTACAAAGGATTTGTCTTTTTAGCAAGATTATAGTAATTTGATGGCGGTTCACAGAAGCTGTTTCGCCGCAGGAACCGTCGTACACAATTCAATCATTCTTAAAAAAACTACCTTATAAAACATACAGGTCGATCATGGTTATTCCTCTGGGTGATCTTGCCGGAACCAGCGCGCTGGCGCGCACATTCAACACCGACTATAGCCGGGTTGCCGCCTTTTTTAACGGCGATTACAGCAAAGCCGAAGCGTTTGCCAAACAGGCTGAGGCGGTATTGGCCACATCTCACGCGGATCGGCAAGCGGTGGTGGCTGTGCTCACCGAGCAGAACCGGAATATGGGCGCCGGTCCGCGTACCATGGAGCGGCTCAAAATCCTGCAGAGAAGCGACAGCCTGGTGGTGGCCACCGGACAACAAGTCGGACTCTGTACCGGCCCGGCTTATACCATTTACAAAGCGCTCAGCTGCTGTCGCCTGGCGCAAGAGTTGGAACGGCTGTTGAATAAACCGGTGATTCCGATATTCTACCTCGTCACCGAGGATCACGATTTCGAAGAGGTGCGCTGGCTGGGCGTTTTGAATGGCGACCACTCTTTCGAAAAAATCTGTTATACGCCAACGCACCTGCCTGACCGCACCCCCATGTCCCAGGTGACGCTCGAGCCGGCCATCGCCCAGACCCTGGCGCAACTCGCACCGCATTTCGATACGGCCGGCGACGAGTGGCAACAGATTGCATCATGCTATCGCGCCGGAACCAGCCTGCCCCGCGCTTTTGCCGAACTTTTTCTGCATATTTTGCGCGATTTTGGCGTGGTGGTGCTCGACCCGTCTGACGCCCGTTTCAAGCAGCTGGCGTTGCCGATTTTCACGGCCGAATTAAACACCGCCCCCTCCATATCCGCCATGCAGAAAACCAACACCCTTCTCTCACAACACGGCTTTCACAATCAGCTGGCCGTGCATCCGCAACGGCCGCACCTGTTTATCCTGGAAAACGGCCGCCACAGCCTGGAGAAACAGGCTGACGGTTGGGCCGACATGCGTTCCGGTGTGGTCTACTCCGCGGCCGACCTGCTGGCGCAGCCGCACAAGCTCAGTCCCAAAGCCGCCATCCGGCCGCTGGTGCAGGACTGGCTGTTGCCCACCCTGGCCTATGTCGGTGGCCCGGGTGAAGTGGCCTATTTCGCCCAGCTCAAAGGCGTGTACGAAGCGCATCAGCTGCCCATGCCGGTGGTGGTGCCGCGCGACGGCTTTACCCTCATGGAGCCCCGCCTGATCAGATATCTGGATAAACTCGGACTGAGCGCCGGGGATTTCATTTCAGAGCATTCGCTTGCTCTTGCGGATGTGCAACGCCGGCTGGTGCCGGCGCATATCACCGATCACGTGCAGCACATTCGTCAATGCCTGAACAGCCACTGGCCTGATCTGGCGGCCGCCATCATTGCGCTCGATCCCACACTGCAATCACCGGTACAAAAAACCGAAAACCAGATTTTAGGCGGCCTGGAGCAGCTGGAAGCCAAACTGCTGCGCAGCCTGAAACAAAAAGAGTCGGTCGTTACCGATCAGCTACAGGCCATTCAAAACGTTTTCAGGCCTGGTGATGAATTACAGGAGCGCAAGTTAAACCTGTTGCCCTTCCTGGCCAAACACCCCGGCCTGCTCAACACGCTCGCAGAGGCCGTTCAACCGCTGCATCCTGCTCATCACATCATCGCTTTATAAGGAGCCTGCTGTGGATTCTTTGCACGTACTCTCATTTGGCGCTCATCCGGACGATGTCGAACTTATGGCCGGCGCTACGATCATCAAACTGGTACAACAGGGCTATCGCGTGGGCATGGTATCGCTCACCGCCGGCGAAACCGGCACCCGCGGCAGCGTGCCGCAGCGGCGACAGGAATTTGCCGACGCCGCCGGCGTTATGGGGCTGGCCGCTCATGACATGCTGGATATCCCGGACGGATTTGTCGCCCCTGAACGTGAACAGAAAATAAAGGTCATCCGCGCCCTGCGCACCTTCCGGCCGCAGATCGTATTCGTGCCCTACTGGAAAACCCGCCATCCGGATCATGGCAACTGCTCGATCCTGGTCCGGGAAGCGGCGTTCCTGTCCGGTTTGAAAAAAATCGACACCGGCCAACCGCACCACCGTCCGTCCAAAATAATCTACTACTGCGAACATTACCCGTTCCAGCCCTCTTTTATCGTCGACGTCACGGATACGTTTGAGAAAAAACTGGCAGCGGTGCGAGCGTACAAATCCCAGGTGTTCAACGCCGATATGGTGTCACCGGACGAAGACAAAACCTATATCAGCAGCCCCGAGTATTTTCAATCTCTGATTGATCGTGCCCGTTTTTGGGGGCATCGCATCGGCGTGAGCTATGGTGAGCCTTTTCTGGTAAGAGAACCTTTGGGCGTGCAGGATCCGGCCGCCCTGTTCCTGTCCCGTTAGTGGCCGGCGACCCACTCGATAGCCTGGCGCACGAGTTTCCGCAAATTGGGATTCTCATAGGCATGTCGGTCGTGACCCAGTTGCAGATAGACGATGCGCGACTGGGCGTAGGTGTTGGTCCAGGCCAGAGCCGGCGAACTTTCCGGGTGATCGGTTTTTAACAAAACGTATACGGTGCTCAAATTGGTATAGCCGCCGTACACTTCATCATGAATGACAAACGGCGTCATCCCTCTCGTGACGGGATGGGAGGGATCGACGACGGTCACCGGCACATCCACATCATGGCGATAGGTGGAGGCCGGTATGGTGCGCCCCTCTTTCTCTTCCGCCTTGAGATAATATTTACCGCCCAATATCTTTTCGTATTCCGGCCAGTCCTGATAACCGGCCAGGGCGTGGTGCATGAAAATCACACCGATGCCCTTTTGCAGGGTTTTCACAAAAGCCGTTTTCTGCTGCTCGCTCAGGGTCTGATTCATATCATAAAACAATATCACATCGAACGGCTTGCACCATGAAGACGACAGGGCGTCGTCACCCAACGGATGCATCCGTTCCTCAAAGGTCACATCACCAAAGCTTTTGAACAGTTGAAAGAAAGCTTCCCGGTCAAAATCATGGCCGCCGGTGACGATCAGAATATTTTTCTTCGCGGCCAAAACCGATTGAATACACACCATACCTGAAAAAAGCGCTATCCATAGCATCATGACGATCTTACGCCTCACCACCAGTGCCATGTCTACTCCTCATTACTGTACTATACACAATATAGGCTTTTTTGTGCATAGGTGAAATAAAAATCTGCCGTTTCGAAAGCCGCTTTTTCATCTTGCCACCGGCTCACGAGGCCCGTTCATGGCGCCGGATCAGGTTCTCCAGATAACGCGATTTCATCTGCCGGCTGGCCAACGCCTGTTTAAGCGGCGGCAGCTTGAGGATCACACCGAGGATGGCTGCCATGGCACGATGGCTGGCAAAGGCCTGTTCGCCGAACAACAGATTCTGAAAGGTGCCGCGCTCGATCGCCATCACCACAGCCCGATGCGCTGAATTGAGCGGCGTGATCACCCGCTGCGGCCGGCTGGTCATGGACAGACTGTTCTGTTTGCACATCGAGACGCAGACGCCGCAGCCCAGACAGATCTCTTCCTGCAGCCGGACTGTTTTTTTTCTGGGATGATGCGGGTCATGGTCCGATACCAGCGCCAGCGCATTCACCGGACACGCCTCCACACAGCGACCACAGCCGTTACAGGTGTTGACATCGATCACGGGCAGAAAATTGGTCGTATGCACCGGATGCAAAAAAGCAAACTTGCGCGCCGCGATCATGGCTTCGCAGCAACAGCCGCAGCAGTTGCAGATAAAGGCCACTTTTTCCCGCACATTCTCACCGAACTGCACCAGGTTGTGATCGCGCGCCTGCTGTAAGAGATCCAAACACTCGCTGACATCCACCAACCGGGCAAAGCTGTGGCGCGACAGCGAGTCGGCACACGAGTTGAAGGTCATGCAAATGTCCATGGGCGCATCGCAAGCCCGATGGATGTGCTGCATTTTGTGCCGGCAATAGCACATGCCGATGGCGCGGTGTGAGGCGGTTTTGATCACCTCGCTGGCCCGCTCATAGTCCAGCACATGCAACGCCTGATCGGAGGAAAGCACCTGCTCATGAACAAAGACCCGACCCAGCTGCGTTTCGCCCGTCAACATCAGGCTTTTGATGAAATCCTCTTCCACGGTGATGTACTGGTAAAAGAGTTCGGAGAGCACCTTTTGATCGATGTCATCGCGAACACGCATGAGGGAAAATTCAAAAAAGCCGGCCATGGGCGGCGGCAGTGTGTATCGTTTGTGCCCTTCCTTTTCGCTGTCCAGCAGCAAGGCGCGATCCGCCAAACGATCCAGTATTTTTTCCGCCTCCGCGTCGTTCATCTTCCAGGCGTGGGCCGCCTGCGCCACCTCAAAAGGCACAATGGGCAACAAGGCCACCAGCTCTGCCTCTTTTTCACTGAACAGCAGTCTCAGAATCTGAAACAGCAACTCCGACGGCGGCGCCCCTTGTGGAAATTTGTTCAACCGCTGCGCCAGTTGCTGGTACCCGGATTTCAAGGTATGATGAGCCATATGGAATTCTCCTGCTCTCGACCTGTTGGTTCGCAAAAGGCCTTTCCATTCATATTTGCTCTGCTTGCCCGGTTTGCATGCAGGAAATTAAACAAGCTATCGGCCATGTGCAAACATTTTTTGTGCAGAGCCATTGAAATTTCGCGATTAATGTTTACATTAAGGCAGGAGGAATTCACCGGGTTATGAATAAAAAAAGCAAAAGGTATGGAGCTGATCAGCAGGAAGAGACCAACACAGCGGCTGGCCGGAGTGGGTACATCTTTTGGGTTGATAAAACCGACTTGACGCAAATCTTTATCAATAACGAAAAGGGATAAGCATATGGCACACAACATCTCCCGTCGCGACTTTGTGGCACAAACCCGGGCCCTGACGGCTCTGGGCCTCGCCTCCTCTCTGCGGCCGGCTCACGCGGCAACAGAGACACCCAACATCATCATTCTTTTTGCCGACGACCTCGGTTATGGCGACCTCTCCTGCTACGGCCACCCCGTGATCCGCACTCCGAACCTGGACGCCATGGCCAGAGACGGCATTCGCCTGACCTCCTTTTATACCGCAGCGCCCTCCTGCACGCCCTCGCGCGCCGGTCTGCTCACCGGCCGCTATCCGCAGCGGTGCGGGTTGCCGCGGGTGCTGGGCCCGCAAGACACCATCGGCTTGCCCGATGCCGAAATCACACTGGCGCAGCTGCTGAAAAAGCAAAACTATCAAACCATGGCGATCGGCAAATGGCACCTCGGACATGCAGAAAATAAATACCTGCCCACGGCCAAAGGGTTTGACAACTACTTTGGTCTGCTGTACAGCAACGACATGCAACCGCCCTGGGTTAAAACCGACAAGCCGCTGCAACTCTATCGCAATGACAAACCGGTAGAACATCCGGTGCAACAGGAGACGCTGACCGAACGCTACACCCAGGAAGCCGTTCGTTTTATCAGCCATAACAGCCGACAGCCGTTCTTTCTCTACCTCTCGTACACCATGCCCCACTTGCCTCTGCACGTTTCAAAAACGTTTCGCGGCCGCTCCCGCGCCGGCCTCTACGGCGATGTCATTGAAACCATCGATTGGAGCGTAGGCGAGATCAACACCGCTCTGGCCAAAGCAGGGCTGACCGACAAGACGCTGATCATGTTCACCAGCGACAATGGCCCCTGGTGCAACATGCCGGATCGTATGCTGCAGGACGGCATCGAAAAATGGGATGCCGGCAGCCCCGGACTGTTGCGTGGCGCCAAAGGCACCACCTGGGAAGGCGGCCAACGGGTGCCGTTTATCGCCAAATGGCCGAACCACATTCCGGCCGGCCAAAGCTCCTGCGATATGGCCGCCACCCTGGATATCCTGCCCACCCTGGCAACGGTGTGCGGCATCGAGCCGCCGCAGGATCGCGTCCTCGATGGTGAAAATATGCTGCCCTTTCTGCAAGGCCGGGATCGCTCCCCCCGCCAGGAATTTTACTATTTGAACAATATGCAGCTGGACGGTGTCCGCGTCGGCAAATGGAAAATGCGCGTTACGCCGCCACAAGAGACCACCGCGGCCATTTGTGAGCTCTATGACCTGGAAACCGACCCGGCAGAAAAATATAATGTGGCTGATCGTCACGCCGAACGGGTCCGCCAATTGACGGAAAAAATGCGAACCATGGCAAAAGAGCTAAAGACTACGACGAATTTAAAATAACGAAGGTGCATCGAACAGCCGAGCAGATGTACAAGCCGACACCAAATGCCGGACACCTTTGGAGGTGTCCGACATTTTTTTGCTAAATTGCGGGAAAAACAAATCGTAAAATATTACGACCAATTCATCTCCAACCCCCTTGCTTCCTGCTCTGTCCAACTCTTCTATCAACTCCCACACTCCTTTAACCACAATATGCTCCCACCGATCGAATTATTATTACACCCTGCTCATTTGTGGCCTGCTTTTTGTGAATTATCCTGACAGTGACAAGAGTTTTAACTGGACTCATAACTCTAACTTGTTGGTAATAATTCATTAAGAGGTAGTAATTCATGTCAGTCTCCAGCAGCGTTTGTGACATGAAAGCCACGGCCGGCTTTCAAGCTGTGGCCAGGAGTAAACAGATTCACTAAAAAGAGGGTCGCCATGAGAAAACAGCTTTTTGTTCTGCTGATGGTTTTATGCGTTGTTCCGGTTTTGGCACAAACGCCGTTCTGGTGGAACAATCCGCAAAGCTATCCACGATTTCATCGGGTCATCACTTCCGGCGTTGTGACCAATCAGACGTCGACGGAAGAAGGAAAACAGGCGCAGTTAGTCACGGCCGTAGTGGATGTTCCGAACGAGTACGATGCCACCCTGGCCAAATCCATCTGGGTGCGCGTTTCCTGGGCCGCGCCACAGGGCAGCGCTTTCCTGTTGTCTTCGCCCAATGCGCACCGCATTCAATGGCTGAACGGCATCAACAATCAATGCCCGACCAATCCCCTGGAACCTTATCCAGTAGCAGACGGACAGGGTTACTTGACGCAAGTGGGCAATTTCACACCAGCCTCGCCGTATAGCGAAGGCCGGGAATTAAGCTTTGCCGACATCCGGCCGCAACCGGCCTGTGAACGTCTTGAGCTCGCCTTTGTCGTCGACCACAACAGCCGGCTGGAATACCAGATTGAAGTGCAGACGATCTGCCTCTCCATCGATTGGGCGGATGCACCCGATAATCTGACCGATTGGCCCGACTATCCCACCCTCGCCGCCAGCAACGGACCACATCACATCATAACGCCCGCGCTTCGTCTGGGCGCTCTGATTGACGGCGAGAACGACGGCCAGCCGAATACTACCGCCACCGGCGACGATGTGGCCAGCCTCGACGATGAAGACGGCCTCACCACGCCGCTGCCGATCAAATTGATCATCGACACACCGGCGACGTTTTCGTTTGACGTGCAAATGACCGCACCCTATCCGTCCGGGAACGTCACCCTGGCCGGTTGGGTTGATTTCGATCACGACGGCCAATGGGAAGCGGCAGAGCGCGTCTCCAGCCAGCGCGTCGGCCCCGGTCCGCTGACCCTGACCTACCCGGTTGTGCCCGGTGGCTATACTGGTCAAACCTTTGCACGCTTCCGTCTCTCCTTCGATGAAGCTTCGGTAAGCGAACCGACCGGCTTTTCGCCCAACGGCGAAGTCGAAGATTATCTCATCACCATCGCCAATCCGGATGTGGATTGGGGTGATCTGCCTGAACAGGCCCAGGGCCACCCCAGCTATCCGACCACGTTGGCCAATAACGGCCCGCGTCATCGCATTATGACCGGACTCTATATTGGTTCCGACGCCGATCCGGATCAGGACGGCCAGCCGTCCGCCGCGGCCAACGGCGATGATAACAACAACAGCGGCTCCGCTGATGATGAAAGCGGCGTCAATGGCGCCGATCTCAATCTGCTCGAAGGCAATGCTCCGGTGATCCCGGTGAACGTCACCATCCCGGCCGGCCTGGGCACTGTCTACCTGTGGGGCTGGATCGATTACGATCATGACGCGGTCGTGGACGCCGGCGAAACCGCCACCGCCTCCACCACCGGCAATGGTTCGCTGCAGATTCCTCTCAACTTTCAAGCCGTACCAGCCGGATCTGCGACCAACACCTTTGCACGCTTCCGCATCGGCACCCATGCCGACCAGATCAGCGCAGCCACTGGCCTGGCTTTGGACGGCGAAGTCGAAGATTATGCCGTGACCATTCAGACAGAAGTGATCGAGCGGCTCGATTTCGGCGATCTGCCGGAAAACACCACTCCGGCCTATCCGACCACACTGGCACAGAACGGTGCCCGCCATGCTATCGTCGATGGCTTGTACATGGGTCCGGCCACGCAAGCGCAGGATCCCGATGCCGAACCCGACGGCCTTCCCTCGGTGGATGCGCAGGGTGATGACGGCAACAGCAGTGTTGCGTTTGATGATGAAAACGGCGTGCAGAATCCGACCTTGCAGCTGGTCTTTCTGGAAAATCAGGCCAAGAGTGTGGTGGTGGATGTACATACGCCGGTCAACGAAACGGTGTATGTCTACGGCTGGGTGGACTTTAATCGCGATGGCACCCCGGCTGCCAACGAAGTGGCGACCGCAAGCTGGACCGGCCTGGGCAGCGGCCAGGTGACGCTGACCTTTGCCGCCTTACCGGCCGGCCTCGGCGGACACGGCACCTATGCCCGCTTCCGCATCAGCACCGATCAGGCCAGCATAGCCACGCCCACCGGCCTGGCGCCGGACGGCGAAGTGGAAGATTACATCGTACAGCTGATGGTGCCGGTGGAACTGAGTTCGTTCACCGCAACCTATGGAAACGGCCTTGTCCGTCTGGAATGGACCACCGCTTCAGAAACGGATAACCTGGGCTTTGACATCTATCGTTCAGAATCGCTCAACGGCCAATACACCAAGGTCAACAGCCAGCTCATTCAGGGCGCCGGCAACACCCAGACGGCGCGCAGCTACAGCTACACCGACCAGACCATCACCGCCGGCCAAGGCTATTTTTACAAGCTGGCGGATGTGCGTTTTGACGGCAGCATCACCATGCACAGCGCCATCAGCGTGCAGGTGCCGGTAGCGATGAATCTGCTGCTGCAGAACTATCCCAACCCGTTCAACCCGCAGACACAGATCACCTTCAAGCTGATGCAAAACAGCAATGTAGAGTTGACGGTTTATAATCTGCAGGGACAGGTTGTGCGTAACCTGATGAATCAGTCCCTGGCCAGTGGCGAACACAAGGTTGTATGGGACGGCCGCGATGCCGCCGGCAAAGTGGTCCCGACCGGAACCTATATCTACAAACTCAAGGCCAACGGCTATGAAGAAACCAAACAGATGGAGCTGATCAAGTAGAAAATATGTACGATCCAGGATCGTACATATAAGAAAAGCCCCGGCACAAAGGGGATGCCGGGGCTTTATTATTTAACCCTTTATCACACCCAGCGGTTTCAGCTTGGCGACTTTGCGGGCGATGCCGGCCCCGTGCACCGCGTCGACCACATGCGCCACATCTTTATACGCTTCCGGGATTTCCTCCGCCATAGTTTCATGGGAAGAGGCGCGCACGACAATGCCGCGGTCCGACAGCTCTTCATACAACGATCGACCGCGGGCGGTTTTTATCGCCTGGGTGCGGCTCATCACCCGTCCGGCCCCGTGACAACTGGAGCCAAAGGTCTCATTCATGGCCTGCTCCGTGCCGACCAGGACAAAGGAATAGCGCCCCATGTCGCCGGGAATCAGCACCGGCTGGCCAATGCTGCGATACGCTTCGGGAATGGCGGGATGGTTTGGCCCAAATGCCCGGGTAGCGCCCTTTCGATGCACACACACCTTTTTCATTTTGCCATCCACCAGATGACTTTCTATCTTGGCAATGTTGTGCGCCACTTCATAGACGACCTGCATGTTCATCTCTCTGGTGCCGATCTGCAACGTTTTTTGCAGCGCCTGCCGCGCCCAGTGCGTAATCATCTGCCGGTTGGCAAAGGCAAAATTGACCGCAGCCGACATGGCGCTCAAGTATTGTTGACCTTCGGGTGACGTGACCGGCGCACAGCACAACTGACGATCCGGCAACTCGATGCCGTATTTCTGACTGGCCTTGAGCATGGTTTTTATGGAATCGTCGCATACCTGATGTCCGAGTCCGCGCGAGCCGGTATGAATGATCAGCGTGACCTGATTCTTGCGCAAATGTAACACTTGAGCTGCTGCTTCATCATAGATCTCTTGCACCACACCGATCTCGACAAAATGGTTGCCGGATCCCAGCGTGCCAAGCTGCGCTCGGCCACGCTCCAGGGCGTGCGGGCTAACCTGTTCCGGATCTGCGCCAGCCATAGTGCCGTTCTCTTCGATTTTGTCCAGATCTTCATCACCGCCATAGCCGTTTTCGACCGCCCACAGGGCACCTTTGCGCAGGACCTGCTTTTCGTCCTGCTTGCTTAATTTGAGCGCACCGGTAGAACCGACTCCGCTGGGGATGCTGCGAAAGAGATTGTCGACCAGCTGCGGCAACCGCTCCTGAATATCTTTGCGCTCGAGATCGGTGCGCAACAGACGCACCCCGCAGTTGATGTCATAGCCCACACCACCGGGCGAGATGACGCCGTTATCCAAATCGAACGCCGCCACACCGCCGATGGGAAAGCCATAGCCCCAATGGATGTCCGGCATGGCAAACGAATAATTGAGAATCCCCGGCAGCCAGGCCACGTTGGCCGCCTGCTCAGCGGCATGGTCGCGCAGAATGTCCGGCAGCATCTCCTCGCTGGCATAGATGCGCGCCGGCACGCGCATTTTACCCTGCTTGGGGATCTCGTATAGATAATCGTGAATTTTTTTTATCTGTTCGCTCACAACTGGACTCCTTGTTACAAGTCAAAATAGATCCGGGCTTCCCATACGCCCTGTTGATTCTGGCGCGCATAGATGCGATGATACGTCACCGCTTTGATCTCGGTCCGAATCGAATGGCGCCGGCGATCGATGGTTTCTCCATAGACCATGGCATTAAATTCATCCTGCCCTGGCTGCAGAACTTTGGCGCCGGCAAAAAGAAATTGTCGGGCCTGGAACAGAAAATTCAATTCCGAGAGCCAGTTCACCAACTGTTGTTCCAGATCCGCACCGCTGACAGGTATCTCATGCTCAACACCGCCGTTCTGCGGCACCGGCGTGCACAGGATCTGCATCATGCCATGGGCGGCTGAGATAAAGAGTTCCGGCAACGAAGCGGCCTGAATGTGTATTCCGATGTCCGCAGTGTGCTCAAGGAGTGTTATGGAAGGAAGGGTAGACATGATGGAGCTCGACGAAAAGAGGCTGATGTATCTTATTGAACCCCCGGGGTCGCAAAAGCGCGACCCCGGGGGTTTCATGACGGATTGATCATCGAAATGGGACGCCCGGAGTTACCGCAGGAACCTCTGCGGTGAATAATTCAGATCAGGCGACCACACTAACGCCTACTCATAACAGGGTATTTCTTCGCCATCCGCGGTCGACCAGTGCGGCATCCAGAGCAGCGCCAGCATCCGGACCTTGACATCGGTTTTCTTGGGACGAATAGAGGTTTTTTCTATCCCCACCTGCGTCGGGTCCGTGGCCGCGGTTATGGCCTGCATTTCGGCATTGAATTCGTTTTCCAGATCCTGCAGCTGTTCGCGCAGCATGTCCAGGCTCTGTTCCGCCGCACCGATATCCGCCTGCTCTTTGGCGGTGCGCACACCGCTGCGCATGGCAGTGGAGGCCCTGCTCAAGGTCGTGGTGGAGATGGCTTTGCGACCCATAAACGCACCCAGCAAGGTGGCGCCGATGGACACTGCGGTCTGAATGCCCTGCGAACGCACATCGGCTCGCTCCTTGTCCACTTTGGCCTCGGCGCGGGCTACCCGTTCCTGCAAGGTGGCGATTTTAGTAGCGTATTTTCGGCGCAGGGCTTCTGCCTGCTCATCCCGGCCTTCGCGCGCGGTCTGGCTTAGACGGACGCGAAAATCACGCTCTGATTCGCCCGGCCTGCTTTTGATCTTGCCGTCCGGGCTGGTAAATACTTCTATCTCTACAGTGCGATACAAATAGTCGGCAAAATCTTTAGACCAGGCCTTATAGTTGTCCGCTTTGCCAGCTGCGCTGTTCAATTCAGCAAAAGCGGCGTCCTCGCCCGGCTCCTTTTCCAGATCAGATTCTGAAAAACGGACAGCCTGCGCATTTTCCCAGTTCACCGGCAGCACTTCGTCCGTTACCGCCGTCACCATGGTCTGTTTTTGTACTGAAGCGCCCACCAGAGCCACCTCACCAAGGCCAAAAATGCATGGCTTGTAATTAAGAGACGCTTTCTCCGGTTTGCTGCCGCGCACAGCGGCGAAAAATTCGGTAACTTGCGCCGGCAAAGCCGGTCGGCCGCTAGCCGTAGAAGCGGCTGCTCTTTTCTTTTGTGTTGGTGCTGCTGTCGTCTCTTTTTTAGCACCCTTTAATTGCTTAATCTGGGCCAGTGTCAACGGGCCACGCAGATAGGATAGACACCAGCGCGTTTGAAAAATTTCCGGTTCATCTTCGTGGATGTTTTTCATCAGGAACACCCGCTTGCCCAGCGTCGCTAACGCCTTGCCCAGTTTGGTATCCACACCACCGGTGCTGGTGGCCAATCCCTGCAGAACCCGATCCACGTCCTGCTGTGTCTGCAGTCGACCAAGAAACCAGGTGCCGGCATTGGACAGCGCCTTGTAATCCAGATCCACCGGGTTCTGTGTAGCCAGCACAACGCCGACACCAAACGCACGCGCCTGTTTGAACAGGATCATGAGCGGCTTTTTCGAAGGCGGATTGGCTGTGGGCGGAATGTAGCCGGCCACTTCATCCATATAGATCAGTGCGCGCAAGCTGGTGGTGCCGGGCTGGGTGCGCATCCAGGAGACCACCTGATTGAGCAACAGCGTGACAAAAAACATGCGCTCGGCATCAGAGAGATGAGCGATGCTGACTATTGAAATTTTCGGTTTGCCGGCATCGGTGTAGAGCAATTGGCCGACGTCCAGCGGATCGCCTTCCAGCCAGGTGCTGAAACTCGG
>CAZISM010000072.1:0-28742 GCA_964541895.1 uncultured Cytophagia bacterium | reverse complement strand
AGATACCATATGGAAAATTGAAATTTCTTTTCGATTTTTGGTTTCATTCTGCATCCTTTGTCAACGTTGCTTATCCCTTGTTTCATTTGAAGCGATTCCGGCGATTTTGCCCAGCGCTACAGACAGCAGCTTGCTGTCTGCAGAGTCTGCCCGCGATGGAATCAGCACCGGCGCAGTGGCACCGACAATGACATGAGCCAGACGGAAATCGGCAAAATAGGTGGTCGATTTCGCCAACATATTGGCTGATTCAATCTCCGGGCATACCAGAATATCCGCCATCCCGGCCACGGGCGATGTAATCTTTTTGGTTTTGGCCGCTTCCATGGAAACCGCATTGTCCAGAGCGAGAGGTCCGTCGATAATACATCCCTTGATCTGGCCGCGCTGGTTCATTTTCGTTATGGTTGCAGCTTCCAAAGTTGATGGAATGCCTGGATTTATCGTCTCAATCGCCGATAAAAGCGCTACTTTAGGGTTATCATAACCCAGCGCATGCATAACATATACAGCGTTCTCAATTATTTCAATTTTTTGCTTTAAATCCGGCTTTAAGGTGACGCCGCCATCAGTGATAGCCATGAGCCGGTTGTCCCGGCGCCGATTGTTTTCGAACAAAAAGACATCGCTCAAGAGCCGATCCTGTCGCAAGCCGTGTTCAGCATCCAGCACCGCCTTGAGCAGATAGGCAGTTTTAATTTTGCCTTTGAGCAAAATCTGACAGCTACCCTGTCGTACGGCCTCCACGGCCAGAGCAGCCGCTTCCGCTTCGTCGGCAACGTCTTTCACGTCAAAGTGGTGTTCCTCGCCATCCGGAATATTCTTAAGAATCGCCGCGATGTTGTCCTTGTTGCCGAACAGAACTGCATCGGCAATCTTTAAGGAAGCCGCCAGAACTACGGCACTTAGGGCGGCCTCATCATCCGCAGCTGCAACGGCGACGCGAACCGGATCAGCCGATTGTGCCGCTTGCAGCAACTCTTCCATGTTTGTGATCATGCAGCCATCTCTCCATGTATCTTACGAATCAATGCCAGGGTCAGGAAAAACATTATTGCCAGGTAAACAGGAACCGCCCATTTGATGAATGATAACAGAACGCTCCGGAACGGATTCAGGACGGCCAACAGTACAGCAGCCATTAACACCGCCGCTGCCAGGCGTAAAAGTTCGCGGAACCGGAATGGACCATTGGCAAACCCGTCAACGATGCTGGCAACACCTGCGCCGAACACGATCAAAACACCGCAGAGGGCCAGGAAGAAGAGGATGCCGAGGGCGTGCAAAAGGGTGTTACCGATGCGGAGATAGAAATCCATAACCTTGTTCAGCGAGGTTTTGTCAAGTCTCCAGGTGTGATCCTCGCCCCAGGCAAGGTTTTTAGCCGGGATAATTCTACTGCCGGTTTTGAAAAGAAACAGGCTGTCAGCACAGATGAGCGAATGGACCGGCTTGTCAATGAGGTAAAGAGAATCAGGCGTGTGCGTGTAGAGAATGACCGTGCTGTCCGGCAGCCGCCATTCAAAGGGGAGCCGGCCCTCGATATAGGTGCCCGACGAGTCAAATAGTATCGACGGCAGGTCAGGCGGCATGCCGGCCTGCATCTGCACGACCTTGTCCTTGAGGTGCAACAGCGGCGGCACAATAAAGAGCGCGTACAAAAACAAGGCTTCGATCAATAAGGCCAGGCGGCCAAAGCCCTGAAAAGACATCACTCTTTTGCAAAAGAGGGTCCAGTTGATTTCTCGAATGAGTGGCATAGGATGTTATAGGGTAACCTGAGCGAAGAGTCGCTGTTGCAGTCAGTAAACCAGAATCGGTTCTCTGCCGCTCAGACCGCGCAGCGCGCCGGCGGCCATGGCTTCCAGTTCCAGTTCGCCCGGCAAGATTATGACCGGTGCGATAAAAGAGATATATCGTTTGATTTCATTCATCAGCGGTTGCGAAAAGGCCAATCCACCGGTAAGGACGACCGCTTTAATCCGGCCTTCCAGGACAGCGGCCATGGCGCCGATCTCTTTGGCGATCTGATAGGCCATGGCGCGGTACACCTCTGCCGCCTTTTGATCGCCGTTTTTGATGCGCTCCTCTATTTCGCGCGCATCCACGCTCCCCAGATAGGCCTTCAGCCCGCCCTGTCCCATGACCATCTGTTTGATCTGCTCTTTATTAAACTGCCCGGAAAAACAGAGATCGATCAACGGCTGCAGCGGCAAACCGCCGCTGCGTTCCGGAGAAAACGGCCCGTCGCTGGAGGCATCGTTGACATCGACAATGCGGCTGCATTTGACCGGCGCCACCGAGATGCCGCCGCCGAGATGGGCGACGACGAAATTGTTCTGCTCGACATCCACGTTAAGCTTTTCCGCCGCCCAGATGGCGGCGGCACGCAGGTTCAGCGCGTGGGATAAAGCACGCCGCGCGATAAGGGGGTGCCCGGAATAGCGGGCCAGTGGTTCGAACTCGTCCACCGATACCGGATCAACGACAAAGGCTTCACCGCCATAGAGCGAACTGATTTCCTTTGCAAGTGCGCAACCCAGATTGGACACATGCTCGCCCTGCACGCCTTTGCGCGCATCCGCTATCATCTCCTTACTCACCCGATAAATGCCGCGTCGCAACGGCTTTAGCAATCCGCCGCGGCCGACAACCGCCTTTAGCGAAAAAGCAGGCAGTTTGATACGGCCGATAAAATCCTGGATCGCCTGCAAGCGAAAATCGAACTGACCCCACATCGTGCTGAAATGAGCCAGTTGCTCCCTGCCATGCAGCAGCGTATCTTCCGCCGCTCGCTGCATGCCCTGGAACAAGGCCACCTTGGTGGAGGTGGAGCCTGGATTAATGACCAGGATCAATGGTTCTGTGTGCAGATTCACAAGACCTCGCATCACAATCCGGAGATGAAATTGGCGCTGTAGCCGTGTTTATTTAAAATCCACGACCTGAAACATGAAATTAACATAACATGGAATAGAGGTAAAAAGTGAATCAGTAACCAGGTGCAGGTAAGGCTGGTCCGGATCAACAGGAGGTGGCTCAGGCTGCAACGGATCACGCCCAAGGCAGGAAAGAAACAGCAAGCAGGCCGCATAGCAGAGCATTCGCTGCATTGGTAGTCCCCTTTCGCTTCAATTGGACAACATACCGTACGCCAAACCTGTATGCGTAAATATTGCAAAAATTCGACTGTATTGCAAGTAAAAAGAGCCCGGCAGGTTGCTGCCGGGCTCTGTCGATCTAGTGCGAGTTGGCTTTGTTATATATTTCCTGCTGGTGATAGTGGGTGTGCAACAGCTTGTGCGCTTTATGGCTGTTGGGCTCACCCAGGTAATCCTTGTAGAGTTGCTGCACCGCAGGATTTTCATGCGATTTGCGGATTTTCAGGCCGCGATCGGCCTTGTAAATTGCATCCGATCGCTTTTTACGGATATCCATCGAGGTGGGAATGGGCTGACCACCACCACCGATACATCCGCCCGGACAGGCCATGATCTCGATGAAATGGTAATTAGCCTCACCCGAAACGATCTTATCCATCAGCTTGCGTGCATTGGCCAGGCCGTTGGCTACGGCAGCGCGCACCTTGAGACCGTCCAGATCCACTTCCGCCTCTTTGACGCCTTCCAGGCCGCGTACGGCCGTGATATCGACGTTTTCCAGGGTCTTTTTGGTCACAACCTCGTACACCGTACGCAGGGCCGCTTCCATAACTCCGCCGGTGGCACCGAAAATGACCGCCGCGCCGGTCGAGATACCCAGCGGCGCATCGTACTCTTCATCGGGAAGATTGGGCAGATCGATACCGATCTGTTTCATCATCGTTGCCAGCTCGCGGGTCGTAAGCACGGCGTCGACATCCTGGAATCCACTCGCCGTCATTTCCGGTCGTTCGCCCTCGAACTTTTTCGCTGTACAGGGCATCACGGAAACGACGTACAGATCCTTGGCCGGAATGCCCATTTTTTCCGCATAGTAGGTTTTGGCCAGAGCGCCGAACATCTGCTGCGGCGATTTGCAGCTGGAAACGTGCGGCAGCAACTGCGGATAAAAGTGTTCGATAAAGTTGATCCAGCCCGGACTGCAGGAGGTCAGCAGCGGCAGTTGGCCGCCGTTTTTGATTCGACCCAGCAGTTCAAAGCCCTCTTCCATGATCGTCAAGTCGGCGGTAAAATCGGTGTCAAACACTTTGTCAAAGCCCATGCGGCGCAGACCGGCCACGAGCTTGTCGGTCACCAGAGCGCCCGGTGCCAGGCCGAACTCTTCGCCGACCGCCACGCGTACAGCCGGTGCGGTCTGAACGATCACGTGTTTGCCGGGATCATCCAGGGCCGCCCACACCCGGTCGATATGGCTGTTTTCATACAAGGCGCCCACAGGACAACGGTCGATACACTGGCCGCAGGCCACGCAGGCCACTTCCGCCAGCCCTTTGCCGAACGGCGTGTCAACCCATACTTCGTAACCGCGACCTTCCATGCCGATGGCGCTGACACTCTGCACCATGGTGCAGGTCTGCACGCAACGGCGGCAGAGGATGCATTTCGAAGGATCGCGCACGATGGACGGACTGGAGTAGTCCAGTTCGCCCTTGCGCTGATGATATTCAAAACTGATTTCACGAATGCCGAGCTGGTCGGCGCAGGCGCGCAGTTCGCAGCTGCCGTTGCGCACACATTCGGTGCAGCGCATGGGGTGGCGTGACAGCAGCAGTTCCATCGCGATCTTGCGCGAATCACGCACCGCCTTGGTGTTGGTCATGACTTCCATGCCCTCCTGAGCTTTCCAGGAGCAGGCCGTGCGCAGCAGGCGATCGCCCTTGACTTCGACGACACACACGCGGCAGGCGGATACCGGATGAAGATCAGGATGGTGGCACAAACGCGGAATGGTGATGTTGATTTTTTCCGCTGCGTCCAGAATGGTGGTATCCTGCGGAACCGTGACCTTCTGTCCATCTATGGTTAAAGTGATTTTACTCAAAGGAATTTCCTCCATTTTCATTGGCAACCGCCCGCCATCAGGCGGCCGCACCCTTGATCTGTTTTTTCATCTCGCATTTGCCGGCGCGACAAAAATGTTCTTTGACATGCTGTTCGAATTCCTGACGGAAATACTTCAGGCAGCCGAGAATCGGTACCGGCGCCGCCTGGCCCAGGCCGCAGAACGCCCCGCGCATCATGGTGTTGGCCAGCGTTTCCATCAATTCGATATCCTGGTCCCGGCCCTGGCCGTCCGATATTTTTTCCAGCAGCTCCAGCAGGCGGCCGTTGCCTTCCCGGCACATGGTGCAGATACCGCAGGATTCGTGATTGAAGAATTCCACAAATGATTTCACCAGGTCCACGACGCACTGATTGTCGTCCACCACCAGCAGGGCGCCGGATCCCATACCGGCGCCGATGGCGCGGAGAGAGTCGGTCGCCAGCGGCAGATCGAGATGTTCAGCAGTCAGAATACCGCCGGTGGTGCCACCCAACTGCGCCAGCAAAAACCCTTTGCCGTTGGGGATGCCGTGGCCGATATCATAAATGATTTCGCGCAGGGTGATCCCCATGGGCACTTCGATCAACCCGGGATTGTTGATGTTGCCCACCATGGTGAACACCTTGGTGCCCGGGCTGGCCTGCGTGCCCAGCGACTTGTACCAGGCGGCGCCGTTGAGGAGGATTTGCGGAATGTTGGCCAGCGTCTCGACATTGTTGACGATGGTGGGTTTTCCCCACAAACCGACCGAAGGCGGGAAAGGCGGCTTGTTGCGCGGTTCGCCGCGCTTGCCTTCGATGGATTCGATCAACGCGGTCTCTTCACCGCAGATATAGGCGCCGGCCCCTTCGCGAATTTCCAGATCAAAACAAAAAGAGGAACCGAAAATGTTTTTGCCCAGCAGGCCGTGTTTGCGCGCCTGCTCAATGGCGTGTTGCATACGGGTAATGGACATATGATATTCACCACGGATGTACACATAGCCCATGCTGGCTCCCACCGCATAACCGGCCAGGGCCATGCCTTCGATGACGGCGTGCGGATCGCCCTCCAGGATGAGCCGGTCCTTGAACGTGCCGGGTTCACCTTCATCGGCGTTGCAGATGATATATTTCTGTTCCGCGTTCTCTTTGGCGGCAAACCCCCATTTCAGGCCGGTCGGAAAAAAGGCGCCGCCGCGGCCCTGGATGCCGCTGGCTTTGACCTCTTCCAGAACCTGTTCAGGTTTTTTCTCCGCCAGGGCTTTGCCGAGCGCTTCGTAGCCGTTCTCGGCGATATATTCTTCGATGGATTCCGGATCAATGGCACCGGCGTTTTTCAGCACCACGCGCACCTGCTTGCCAAAGCGCGGCGCTCTGGCGTCCGCGGCGGTCTCTTCCGCCGGCATGTCCAGATAGCGCAGCCGTTCGACCACGCGGCCTTTGAGCAGATGTTCGGCAATGATTTCAGAGACATCTTCGACCTTGACGCCGGCATAGTAGACGGCATCCGGAAATATGACCAGCACGACGCCTTTATTGTATATGCCAAGACTTCCCGTTTCTACCACCTTAACCTCGTTGCTCAAGCCGGCCAACGCCAGTTCCCGCTGCAGCGCATCCTTGACCGATCGGGCGCCCTGAGCAATCGTATGCGGATCCATGGCAATGATGATGTGCAATCTATGCATTGGACGACCCTTTCAGTTTATAGTCCTTCAAAATGGCAACGGCTTTTTCCGGCGTCAGATTTCCATACACGTCATTGTCCACCATCATGACCGGCGCTACTGCACACAAGCCCAGGCAGGAGGTGAATTCCAGCGTAAACGTTCCGTCCGGCGTGGTTTCACCCATTTCGAGCTGCAGGTACTCTTTGATTTTTTGCAGCACCTCTTTGGAATTCTTGACATGGCAAGGGGCGTTGTTGCAGCAACGAACGATATGGTTGCCTTTGGGTTTGGTCGTGAACAGGCTATAAAAAGTGGCCACGCCATAGATCTCGCTGAGCGGCAGATTCGTGGCCCGGGCCACTTCGGTCAATACCGCCTCGTCGAGGCAGCCAAACTCTTTCTGCACATCCTTCAGTATATACAAGAGCGGCGTTTGCGTGGTCGCATAGGATTGCACAATGTGTTGAATTCTGGCCAATTCAGGCATTCCTTACCTCCTTGAGTAATGGTTGATTACAGGTCTGGACGAAATCATCACTTTTGCATGAACACATGATTGGTGATGATCTTGTTGTTGACCACATGGTCCGAGACAATCGCTCTGGCCACCTCCGGCGTTACTTTGCCGTAGGTGATGGTCGAGGCATCAGCCTGGACGATTTGTACCAGGGGTTCCTGATCGCAATAGCCCAGACAACCGGTCTGCGTCACCACCGTATCGGTGATGTTGCGTTTGTTCAGTTCATCCAGGATCGCTGACATAACGCTGCGGGCGCCGGCGGCAATGCCGCACGTGCCCATCGCCACGACGATGCGGTAACGCGCCGACTGCTCGCGCTGGGCCATGTCCCGTTTCGCTTTTTCCCTGATTTCTCTTAGATCCGCTAACGTCTTCACAAACATCCTCCTGCGTTGATTAGGTAATCATAATAGAGTTGGTTACGCTTGCGCAGCTATGAGTTTCAAGCCGGCCTGGATATGCTGCACGGCCTCCGCGGCCAGCTGGTACATGGAACATTCTCTTTCTGCCATATGTCGATAAAACCAGAACGAGTCAAAGGTAAATACGCCCCGCGCCGTCGCATGCATGTAGACAAAATGAACGTCCGGCGCACCGATACACACATTGGCCAGAGTTTCACCGATATCACCCAGCGGCATGCGGTTCAGCGAGTTGAATGCAAACCGCACTTCGACCATCGTGCCCCGGCCGAGCACGGATTCGATATTCAGAGAACCGTCGCAATCCCGCGCCGCCTGATGCAGCAGCGAAAGCCCCATGCCCACCGGCCGGGTGGTGCGCGTCGTGACAAAGGGATCCAGCACGCGCCGGATCAGTTCAGGGCTCATACCGCGACCGTTGTCTTTGATGCGAATGCGCAATTCATTCTGCGCGGCCCGTTCTTCGATGCAGACGATCACGCGCGAGGCCTGCGCTTCAATCGAATTCGTGACGATATCCAGCAGATGTAAAGAGAGTTCGCGCATAGCGGGTCCTATAACGTCTGCACCGGGATGGCCGGCCGCAGCACCGAAACCATTCGTCCCTCCTGACCGGCCAGCGCCAATTTTATTTCAGCAAACGTGGGCCGTTCCAGAAAAAAGAAGGTGATGGCCTTGCCGATATCCCTGGCGTCGTGCGCGTCTGAAGCGGTGACGAGTTTGTATCGGTGCAGCTCCGGAAATTTGTTCAGCGCCTCCTCCACCAGCATGCGATGAGATATCTCAACGGCCGAAAACGGAATGTGCACCGGAATGTGCCCCAGCGCATGCAGCGCGCTGTAGGCCTGCCGGTCCACATGAGCCGGATAACAGATGCCGTCGTACCTGTTCACCTTGGCGAAAATCTGCTCCATCGTCGTATTGGTCGAAAACGCCAGCAACCGGCGTTCGTTATGAAGAATATTTTCATCCTCATCGCAGACGATCTGCGGCCCGTACAGCGATTCATCGTATTCACCTTCGGGAAGGTGGTGATAGACAAAGGATTGAAACGCGAGGGCGTTCTCCAGCCGGGGAAACAGACAGACCAGATGAACGTCTTCCGCCGTGGCTACCTCCATGCCGGGAATCACCAGCAGTTCACGTCCTACAGCCGCCAGCATCACCGCGCGGGCATTTTCAGCCGAATTGTGATCTGTGATCGCTATAATATCCAGGTTCTTTTCGCCGGCCGCCAGAACAATGTCTCGAGGTCCCATGTTGAGCTCTGCGCACGCCGACAGCACCGTGTGGATGTGCAAATCAGCCCGATACCAGCTTAACATTTAGGTAGTACCCTTGATGCCCAGCGCATACAGCTTTCCAGCCAGTTCGTAGGCGTTTTCGGAACTGCCCAGCACAACGATCTTTTTCAGACTCGCTTTTTCCAGCACCTCGGCGTCCAGCTGCAGTCCGTTGGGCAACACGATCGCCGACAACTCTTTAAAGTACGCAATCGCAACAATGTTTTCGTTGCTTTGGTGCGTGATCCACAGGCACCCTTTCGGAGCGCGGGCCATAACTTCACTCAGCATATCGGACACACAACCGCTGCGGACCGGTTTCTGCAGATCCTCCGGCGCACCGGCTGTCAGTATGTTCAGGGAGAGCTGGGTGATGACGCTTGCTAGCTGCATGCCGTTTTATTTCACCTGTTAGTCCACGAGGCGGATCGTCCGGTTTCCTGACCGCAGACGGCCCGCTTGGCCCAAATCGCCAGGGCGTACCGCCGCGGCGGCCACCCCTTAACATCGTATCGCTCACCCCATGGGCCAACGGCTTTCGGGGCGAGCTCAGACAAACGATATTCAGAATGAGAAAAAAATATAGAACAGCGGAAAAGAAACCATACGAATGCAAGATCCAGGGGGATTAAAACAATAGTTACGAGCGGGAGCCGTTCAAAGGGGCAAAACGGCTTGAACAGCGTCGATACGATGGATGCCGCGGCCGCTTCCGGGCAGGCCATGGCCATGCCGCGACCGCGGTCACGCGGCGGTACAGGATGGCCGTTGGCGGCGTATAGAGATTTCGGCAAGTTCAGGTTCGGCGTAAACCGCCAGGAGCCTATGTGGTTGATTACGGTCTTTAACAAACCAGCCTCTCCCTTGCGGAAAATGACATGGTTGACGACTAGATCGGTTGATTATATAAAGATTTTATATTAAGCCTTTTTTTTGTAAAAATCAAATCAATTTTATTCGGGCCGATCCTGTCGTCGCCGTCGTTGAGGGTTGAACCCGCAAGCCTCTCATCTCTAGATTATCACATCGGCACCTGTATGATGGGCAAATACACCGTAAACGTGGTACCGACCTGGTACGTACTTTGGACGTCCATGCGGCCGGCGTAGGCATCCACGATCTTTTTCACAATGGTCAATCCTAATCCTGTTCCGGAAATCTGGCGGGTGAAGGCATTCTTTGCACGGAAGAATTCTTCGAACAACCGCTCCTGCTCTTCCGGCGTCATACCGATGCCGCTGTCGCGAACGGAAATCTGCGCGAATCGACCCGCGGCCGATGCCTTGATTTCTATCTCCCCGTCGCGGCGGTTGTATTTGATGGCGTTGGAAATCAGGTTTTGAAAAATTCGCTGGATTTCGTCGCGATCCGCGGCTACCCACAGCGGCCCGTCCTGGCTGACCGTCAGAGTCAATCCGGCTTTATCGATTTCGTTTTGATAGAATTCAGTGATGGTGCGGATGACGTACACCACATCGATCCGTTCGATCTCGCGCTTTACCGTACCGCTTTGCATGCGCGAGATGTTGAGCAGATCGTTGATCAGGCTGATCAGGGCCTGACAACGCTCCGAGGAGCGGCGCAGATAGCCCTCGTAGGTCTCCGGCGCATCCCCCAGCGTTTTCTCGATCACCATGTCCAGATACCCCTGCACGGCCGACAAAGGCGCTTTGAGTTCATGCGCCGCCATATTGACAAACTGGGATTTAAGGATTTCCAGTTTCTTCAATTCAGAAATATCGCGCAGTACCGACACGACGCCGAGAAAGCGGCCGTTTTCATCGGTGATCGAGGCGGTGTTGGCCATCAGCACCAGTTTGGCCGGCGGCTGGATCACCAGTTCCTGTTCGATGCCGTGCAGCGCCTCTTTTTTGCTTAATATTTCGAAAATCTGCTCGTGCAGCACGGCCGGCAACAGATGCAACACCGGCTGGCCGGGGACCAGATGCTCGGCGATGTTCAGCATGGTGAGAAAACGCGGATTGCACAGCACCACCTCGCCCTGTTGATTGATGACCAGAATGCCGTCATCGATGGCGTTGATGATGGTGCGCATGCGGGATTTCTCCTGCGCCACTTCCAGCAAGCGACGCTCCTGCTCCTCGCGCAATTGCCTCGCTTCAAGAATATAGGCGCGCCGTTCCAGCGCCCGATCCACAAGAAACTGGATCTCCTCCGGCGTGAACGGCTTGGCCACATAATGATAGGCGCCGAGCCGCGTGGTCTCCACCGCGGTATCGATGGAGGCGTAGGCGGTGATGATGACACAGATCGCTTCGGGAAATTTCTTCTTGATATGATCGAGAACCACCGAGCCTTCCATATCACCCATCTTTAAATCCAGAAAATAGAGATCATACTCACGGGCCGTGCCGGCGGCAATGCCCTGCTCGCCGTTTTCCGCTGTGTCGACACGATGACCCGATGCCTCAAAGAGCCGCTTGATGCCCTCGCGCATGCCCAGTTCATCGTCGACGACCAGTATGTCTGCTGATTCGATTTTCATAGGGATAGTAGGCCGTGCCGGTTACGGACTCAGCCGTGTTTTTCGTTCTGCTTGAACACCTTATCGCAAAGGTATACCAGGAGATCCTTCGGCCGGATCGGTTTCTCGAGATAGTCATCGGCCAGAATCCATTTGCGCTCCTCCGACGTCTGGGTGGAGAAGCGAATGCCGGTTTCGTGGCCGGCGGCGGTCATGATGATAATGGGAATCTGCCGCCCTTTATCCGTCTTTTTGATTTTGTGGCAGAGAACAAATCCGGAATCAAAATGCTCCATGGCCAGATCCATAAGGATGACGTCCGGTTGACTCGTTTCGAACGTCTCCCAGCCTTCCTGGCTGTTGTAAGCGGCCGTTACTTCATACCCCTCCCGTTCCAGGACGGGTTTCATCATATTGATCAGGTCGACGTCATCGTCGATCATAAGTATTTTTTTGTTCATAACTCTCTCTCATCTTAAATGGACAATAAGTTTCGAATAGTCTTGAGCAGCTGTTCTTTTCGCACCGGCTTGTCGATAAATGCATCCACAGGGTTCCACTGCCGGTCCGGACCCACCCGCAGAGACAGGCCGGACTCGTTGTTCACGGCGGACAGCATCACGACCGGAATGGCGGCCAGGGCCTGATCCGTTTTAATCCGGCGGGCGACCTCGAATCCTTCTCCGGGTGAGTTCATCATGACGTCGAGAATCACCAGATCCGGGTGCCAGCTCCTGATCTTGGCCAATCCTTCCTCGCCATTGTAGGCAAAGTCAACCTCATACCCCATGACCGAGAGCAGCGCCCGGTTCATCTCAATAAGGTCGACGTCGTCGTCAATCAACAGAATTTTCTTTTTCATGTCACTCCGCAAAGTTTCGTTCCGCCCAGAGTCCGCCCGCGGCCGTCACAACGCCGCGTCCGACAATTCCACGGTGAAGGTGGTTCCGATTCCAACCTGACTCTTGACCTGAATGTTGCCTTTGTGCATTTTGATGATGCCATAGGCGATCGCCAGACCCAGGCCCGTGCCTTTGCCGATCTGTTTGGTAGTAAAGAACGGCGTATACAGCTTGCCGATATGTTCGGCCGGAATGCCGACACCGGTATCCTCGAAGCGGATGGCCACCACATGACGCTCCGGATCGTGTTGAGCGCGAATGGTCAACGTACCACCCTGCGGCATGGCTTCAGCGGCATTCACCGCCAGGTTAAGAAATACCTGATAGATCTGATCATCGTCCACATTGAGATCCGGCAGCTCAGGCAATTCCACCTTTACCGCCACCTGGGCAAACAGCGGCTGCAGGCTGAGCACGTGCACCAGCTTTTTGACGATGGCGGACAACGGATGCGGTCTCAAATTCAGATTGCCCTGCCTGGCGAAATTCAGCAGGCCGGCTACGATTTTCTGGCAGCGCTTGGCTTCCTCCATGATGAACTTCAGGTCGCGTACTTTTTGATCTTCACTGCTCACCTGCTGCATCAAAAGATGGGCGTACAGCATGATCGAGCCCAGCGGATTGTTGACTTCGTGGGCGACGCCGGCCGCAAGCTGTCCGATGGATGCCAGTTTTTCGCGTTGAATGAGCTGCTCCTGCGCTTCCGCCAATTCCTGCAGGGAATGGCGCAGATCGTGCTGGGTCCGCTGCAATTCATCGATCAGGAACGGCAGACACATCTCTTCTTCTGCGATGCCCTGAAAGACGGCGACCGCATACTCGCGGCACGACTCGTAGCCGCAGGCACCGCAGTTCAGCTCGTCCTCCGGGGAGTGCTTGTTGATGCCGGCCAGTATTCGCCGGACGTCCTCCGCACTCGGCTGCACCGTCGGTATGGGAGCGGCATGAAACTGGCGGTCAACGATCACATCCTGGTTATTGAGAATGGTTTTTTTCCAATCCACATAGTTGGTGCGCGTGCGCAGCGAATCGGTATATTCCACCACTTTTTGTTTGCGCATGAAATAATTCAGCGAAGAATCGATGAACGGGCCGTTGATGCAGCCTTCACAGAACAGCACATCCACCAGCTTGGCAGAAATTTCACCGTTGCGGATGCTGTCCAGGAGGCGCAACACCCTGCTTTTTCCTTCGGTGACAATCACTTCATTGTTCATGATGTCATAGGGAAGTCCGGCGCTGCGCAACAATCCGCCGGATACGGGATACAGACGCCCTAGATAGGCCTGCGGCGGATCAAAGGCGGAGGGCGGCTCTCCGGCCGGATCAATGCCGAGAAAACCGAGCATTTCGATGAGTTCCTTAAAGGTCAACACCTCATCGACGGCATCCGCCACTTCCGGATCCCGAGCCTCCACTTTTTTGGCGGTGCAAGGCCCGATAAAGACCGTACGCACGTTTTGACCGTACATTTTGCGTACAGTGCGCCCCATGGCGATCATCGGCGACACGACCGGCGCGAGATGGGGCAACAGCTCGGGAACGTATTTTTCCACCAGCTCGCAAATGACCGGACAGGAACTGGTGATCATGGGTAATCGGGTCGGCGCTTCGGCTGCGCCCTGGCTGTTGATCAGCCGGTAATATTCCCGATTGATCAGATCAGCCCCGTATGCCACCTCCACGACCCGGCTGAATCCCACGGCCCGCAGCGCGCCCACAATCATCTCGGGCGTAAAATCGCTGAGCGAAGCGACAAAGGACGGCGCCAGCATGGCCACGACGGTTTCCCTGTCATGTAAAAACCGCAGCGTACCCTCAACACCGCTGAGCACGCCTTTGGCCTGCTGCGAACAGACTCGCACACAGTGTCCGCACGCCAGACAGCGTTCGTCGATGACTTTAGCCTGGCCTTTTTCAACCTTGATCGCTTTAGCCGGGCATTCTCGGATGCAGCTGTAACAGCGTTTACAGTGCTCCTGTACCGTCCAGATTACCGCCATGGATCAGACACCGCGTTCCATATATTCCGTGTGCAGCAGTTCATGCGCTTTGTGGCCATTGGGTTCACCGAGAAACTCCTGGTACAGTTTCTTTACCGATTCGTTGTGATGCGACGCCCGTTTCGGCAGGGAGCGGTCGATGGCATAGATGGCCTCGACCCGTTTGCGAATTTTGTCGGGATCCGAAGGCTGCGGCTGACCGCCGCCGTTGATGCATCCGTTCGGACAGGCCATGACTTCGATAAAATGATAGGGTGAATTTCCCCGACGAATGCCTTCGAGAAATTTCTCCACATTCTTTAAGCCGCTGACAGCCGCCACTTTCAGGGTAACGCCCTTGATGGTGACATCCGCCTCGCGTACGCCGGACATGCCGCGCACCGAGGTAAACTCCACCTGCTCCATATCGCGACCGGTCAGATAAAAATGGGCCGAACGCAGGGCCGCTTCGAGCACGCCGCCTGAGGTGCCGAAAATCGCCGCCCCGCCCGTTGCCTCTGCCATGGGATCGTCAAAGTTTTCCTCCGCCAGGCGGACAAAATCGATACCGGCCGTTTTGATCATGCGGGCCAGTTCCCGGGTGGTCAGTACGGCATCCACATCCGCATATTCACCGGCCAGCTCAGGCCGCTGCGATTCAAACTTTTTGGCGATGCAGGGCATGATGGAAATAACGAAAATGTCCTTGGGATCCACCCCGACTTTATGCGCATAATAGCTTTTGATCAGCGCACCTTCCATCTCTTGCGGAGATTTGCAGGTGGATACGTGCGGCAACAGGTCCGGGAAAAAATGCTCCACATACTTTACCCAGCCCGGACTGCACGAGGTCAACAGCGGCAGCACGCCCCGGTTGTTGATGCGGTTCAAAAGTTCGTGCGCCTCTTCGATAATCGTCAGATCAGCGCCAAAGTTGGTGTCAAACACCCGGTCTACGCCCAGGCGACGCAACGCCGCCACGATCTTGCCGGTGACGATGCTGCCCGGTTCCATGCCGAACTCTTCCCCAAGGGCGACCCGCACCGCCGGCGCAATTTGCACCACCACGTGCTTGCTTTTGTCGTTAATGGCTTCCCATACTACCTTTTGACTGCTTTTCTCACGCAACGCGCCTACCGGACAGACCACCACGCATTGGCCGCAGAACACGCAGGCGATGGTGTTGAGGCTGCCATCCATGGCCGGTGCCACAGCGGTTTGAAAACCGCGACGGGCGAGGTCGATGGCGCCGACGTTCTGCACTTCGTGGCACACACGCACGCAGCGGCCGCACAAAATACACTTTTCCGGATCACGTTCCAGGGACGGACTGGCGACATCGATTTTCGCGTGACGGCGCTCACCGGCATAACGATGATCGCGCACGCCATACTGCTCGGAGAGCGTCTGCAGTTCGCAATTGCCGTTGCGTACGCACACCAGACAATCCTGGGGATGGTTGGCGATCAGCAATTCGACGATGGTCTTGCGGGCCCGCCGCACTTTGGGAGAATTGGTTTCGATTTTCATGCCTTCCTGCACCGGAAACGCGCACGAGGGCACCAGGTTTCTCTGACCTTCCACCTCCACGACACAGATCCGGCACGATCCCGTCGGCGTGAGATCCTTCAAGTAACACAGGGTCGGTATATGCAGCCCTTCCCGTCGCGCCACCGTCAAAATCGTTTCACCCGGATTGGCCCACACTTGCTTGTTGTTTATGGTTATCGTCATGATATCCTCAATTTGAATGAATGAGAGGAGACGTGCGCCTCCAACACCTAACGGAACAGCAGCGAACAGCTGGCAAGGTGCGATGCTTGCTTGGCAGGTAAAACCCGGTCCGGAATCACATCGCACCCTGCAGCTATTCTACCAGGATGGCATCAAATTTACAGTTGGCCCGGCACTGATCGCAGCGAATGCATTTTTCATCGATTATATAATGGGCTTTTTTCTTCTCGCCCACAATGGCATTCTGCGGACACTTTTTGGCGCATACGGTGCAGCCGGTGCACGCGTCGGTGTCGATACGATAGGTCAACAGCTCCCGGCAACTGCCAGACGGGCATTTTCGTTCGTAGAGATGGGCCTCATACTCCTCGCGAAAGTACTGCAACGTGCTCAGCACCGGATTTGCGGCACTCTGTCCCAGACCACACAGAGAGGTATTTTTGATGACGTCTGCCAGTCGTTCCATGTAGACCATGCCCTGAAACCGCAGCAGGGATTCCTCCGGAGTCTTTTCAGTGCGGTGGCTGTGGGTCAACCGTTCCAGGATCTCCAGCAGCCGCTTGGTGCCTTCCCGGCAGGGGATACATTTGCCGCACGATTCGGATTGAATAAAGGTCATAAAGTATTTGGCCACATCCACCATACAGGTGGTTTCATCCATAACCACCAATCCGCCCGATCCCATCATCGCACCGACGGTTTTCAGTGACTCGTAATCGATGGGCGTATCCAGCACCGATTCCGGCAAAGCACCGCCGGATGGTCCGCCGATTTGCACGGCCTTGAAGCGCTTGCCGTCGGGAACGCCGCCGCCGATTTCGAATATCACTTCCCGCAAGGTGGTGCCCATCGGCACTTCCACCAGGCCGGTGTTGGTGATGCGGCCGGACAAGGCAAATATCTTGGTGCCCTTGGAACCAGCGGTTCCCATGGCGGCATAGGCCTCCGGCCCGTATTTGTAGATCGTCGGCACGTTGGCAAAGGTTTCGACATTGTTAATGACCGTGGGCTTGCCCCACAAACCGGCATCGGACGGATAGGGCGGCCGCGGTCTGGGCATACCTCGTTTGCCTTCAATGGAATGGATCAGAGCGGTCTCTTCCCCGCAAACAAACGCACCCGCCCCCTTTTTGATCTTTAAATGAAACGAGAAACCGCTGCCGAGAATGTTATCACCCATCAATCCGTACGCTTCGGCATCGGCGATGGTTTTCTGCAGCCGTTTGATGGCCAGGGGATATTCCGCGCGACAGTAAATATACCCTTCGCTGGCACCGATGGCATAGGCGGCGATGATCATACCTTCGACCACCCGGTGTGGATCGCCCTCCAGAACGGCGCGATCCATGAACGCGCCCGGATCTCCCTCATCCGCGTTGCAGATCAGGTATTTCTGATCGCTTTTGGATTTGAACGCTAATTCCCATTTCTTGCCGGTCGGAAAGCCGCCGCCGCCGCGACCGCGCAAGCCGGATTTCAGTATATCCTTGACCACGTTTTCCGGACTGCCGGTGCTGAGAATTTTGCTCAACGCGCCATAACCGCCACGGGCTAAATATTGATCGATATCTTCCGGATCGATGACGCCGCAGTTTTCCAGCACCATCTTTTTCTGTTTTGCAAAAAAGGGAATGTTCTGGAACGAGGGCACTCCCTGCCAGCCGTTGTGGGGGCCGTCCGTGTAAACGCCTAACACTTTTTCCGTCAAAATGCTCTGTTCCACCAGGGTCTTTTCCACAATCGCCGGCACCTCCTCCGGTTTGACCTCGGCATAGCTGATGCGGCCGTGCCCGGGCATTTTAACATCAACAATCACTTCCCGGGAGCAATAGCCGACACAGCCGGTGGCGACCACTTCTGCCTGAATATGTCTCGCCGCCAATTCCGCCTTGATGGTGTCAAAAACCTTTTGTGCACCGTTGGCCAGGCCGCAGGTGCCCATGCCGACCATAATCACCGGATGCTCATGTTCCTCCAGCAACAGCGATTTTTTGAAATCATCCAGCCGTCGTTTGTTCTCCGCAGACTGATTGCACTGCGGCCCGTTCTGCACACAGGTGACAAAGTACTTGCAGGGATTGGCGGAGGTATGCCAGCAGTTTGTAAATAATTCGGTAAATGCGTTCATAGTGTCCTCAGTCCCTTGTCTTGGCTTTGTAGGAGGTAATCAGTTTCTGTACCTGTTTGACCGAAAGTCCGCCGTAAAACTCTTCGTTTATGGAAATCACCGGCGCAATGCTGCACGCGCCCATGCAGGCCACGGTTTCGATGGTGAATTGCATATCCTTGCTGGTCTGGCCGGCCTTGATGCCCAGTTCGGTTTCAAGAGTGGTGAGAATGTCCTGCGAACCCTTGACGTGACAGGCGGTGCCGCGGCAAACCCGAATCACATATTTGCCCAGGGGCGTAAGTCGAAATTGGTTATAAAATGTCGCCACCCCGTACACCCGACTGACCGGTAACCGGGTATGCCTGGCGATTTTGTGCAACTCTTCTTCGGGCAAGTAGCCGAATATTTCCTGTACATCCTGTAATATCGGAATTAAAACCGAAGGATCGTTTCCAGGATACTTTTCATACACGTGTTCCACCTGCATAGCGTCCTCATCTTTTTGGAAGCAGTTGATTAATAGTCCGAAACAAGGGTCGATCAGGAACCGACCGACGAGACATAGTTTGGCAGGCCAAGCGCCGTCGCCATGGCCAGCAACAGTTCCTGATCGCCGAGCGAATCTACATGGTAATAGTACACTTTTTCACTGCGCACCGTCATTTCCAGGCCGCGCGTGTTCTCGTCGGTGCGAACAATGATGCGTGCCATGGGATCACATCCTTTCAGCAGCCGGATGGTACTGTCGATCCTCATGCCGGGTGTATTGGCGTTCAGCAAAATCAGATCGAAATGACGCTCCTGCGCTTTCTGGATGCCCATGAGCGGGTCGCTGAGCGTAATGGTCTCAACCTTTTTATCCCGCAAAAAACGGTCCAGAGCCGGCGGCAGATCATCAAACGGATTGTTAATTATGAGACAATTCATAGCTATTTGCTGTAATGGTGATGTTTGAACAAGAGTTATCAAAAGTCGTGCCACAAAGCGGCACAATCCAAACATTGATAATTTTAAATTTACGAACTATAAAATACCGGGAGTCATTAAATCTATCATTTTTGAGAGAATGGAGCGGGGAATTATTCCTCATCTGAAAGGTTGTATTTGCGGATTTTCTGGGCGAGCGTCTTGCGGTCAATGCCGAGCGCCTTGGCGGTTCGGCTGATATTGTATTCGTTACTTTGCAGAATTTTTTCAATATGTATTTTTTCCATCTCTTCCAGCGTTGTAGCACCGCCGCTGCTTTGATTCTTTTTTTCACTGCGGAATGGAGTGGGCAGGCTGCTTAAACCGATCATGGGGGTTTCCTCAATTATAGCAGCGCGCTCAAGCACGTTTTCCAGCTCACGGATGTTTCCCGGCCAATGATATTCCAAGAGTGCGGCCATAGCCGTTTCAGTCACACCCATCAGGGACGCTTTGCGTCGACGCAGATTATGCCGTTGCACAAAATAGTCCACCAGCAAAGGGATGTCTTCCCGCCGTTCTCGCAATGAGGGCAAATGGATGGGGAACACGCTCAGCCGGTAATAGAGGTCTTCGCGGAATTGTCCCTGTGCAGCGGCTCGCTGCAATTCCAGATTGGTAGCAGCGATGACGCGCACATCCACTTTGATGTTCTGGGTATCGCCCACGCGACGAATCTCTTTTTCCTGGATGGCCCGGAGGATTTTCGCCTGTACGTTCAGCGAAATGTTGCCGATCTCGTCAAAGAAAAAGGTGCCACCGTCGGCGAGTTCAAAGGCGCCGTGTTTGGTGGCATGGGCGCCGGTAAAGGAACCTTTGATATGGCCAAAGAGTTCGCTTTCGAACAGGGATTCCACGAGCGTGCCGCAGTCCATGGCAAAAAACGGCTTGTCCTTGCGCAGGCTGGCGGCATGAATCGCTCTCGCCACCAGCTCTTTGCCGGTGCCGCTCTCGCCCTGAATCAACACCGTGCTCTCTGTCACCGCTACTTTGGCAACCAGCTCCAGCACCTGGCGCATGCCCTGACTCTTTGCGACCATGGTGATGGTTTGCCCATTGAACGGGAAGGTGTAATAATCACCATCCGCCATGGCCGGCGTGGTCTGGTCCATGGTGAGCCGCTGAATGATCTCGAGGAGGTTCTGAGGTTCGAACGGTTTGGCGATATAGTCGTTGGCACCGCTTTTCATGGCCTCCACGGCCATTTCGATGGTGGCATAGCCGGTCATCATCACGATCCGCGTTGGCGGCGACAACGCGCGCAGTTTCTGAATAAGTGCCAGTCCGCTCATCCCCGGCATGCGATAATCCACCAGCGCCAGCGGATAAAATTTCTGTTGCGCCCATTCGAGCCCCTGGAAAGGGTCGGCGGTGGCGCTCACCTGCATGCCTTCACTTTCCAGCAGACGTCGGCAGGCTTCACGCAAGGCATCATCATCGTCGATGAGCAAAACCGGTAAGGTCAGAGTGCGCATGGTCGGATGCCGGTTATTCGTGGTCGATGGGAAGGTAAATAACCTGCAGGATCGTACCGTCTGCAGTGGTTTTTATTTCCGCTTTGCCGTTCATTTGCTGAACCAGATGCCGCATCACCCACAGTCCCAGACCCTGTCCTTGCCCATCCTGCCACTTGCTGTAAAAGGGTTGGAAGGCCTGTTCAGGATCACCGACAAGCGGTCCGCTGTTGCTGACTTTAATAAATAATCTGCGGGTATCCACCATTCCCGACTCGATCGCAACAGTGCCGTCGCCGGCAGCACGCCTGGCGTTGTCCAAGCCGTTATGAACCACCCAATAGAGGGCAACAGGATCAGCCAGGACGTTCGGCAGCAGCTGCGATACCTGCACCTCGGCCCGGTATTGCTCGCCGATAGCATAGAGGAACGAAGGCAGATGCAAGCCGGTGGTTGATGGTGTCCCCCAGCCGGACAAGGGCCGCTCTACTCCCAATATGGCAGAGAGCTGGTGCAACGGCAGACTCTGCAGATAAATCCCCAGGTTAATCGTATCCCGGAATCCCTGCAATACCTCCTTCATGCGCTCGAGCTGCTGCATCCGGCCGCTTTCGGTAGCCTGCAGCCGCTGCAGCTGACGGATCTGGCTCACCAGCAGGGAAAGCTTTTCCGGCGGAAACGGCTTGATCACATAGTCATAAGCGCCCTTTTGAATGCACTCCACCGCACTCTCGATGGTAGCATAAGCGGTCATGATCACCACCGGCATGTCCGGGCAGATCTCCCTCACCTTGCCGAGCAGCGTGATGCCATCCATGCCCGGCATGCGCACATCAAAGACGCCGATATCGTAGCTCCGAGCCTTGCAGAGTTGCAGCGCTTCCTCACCATTCGCAGCGGTTTGGACCTGGTACTCTTCCATTTGCAGCCATTCACTCAAGGAATCGCGCACCATGGCTTCGTCATCCACGAGCAAAATCGTTCCGTTGTACGTTTGCATCACGGCTCCTGCCTTTATGATCGACAATATACATACTTTTGCCCAGAAAAACACCATTAATATGGCCGGGCGAAACCGGCCGGCGCAATATTTTTTGTTGACATTATGGATAAATTTTAACATTTTCTTGTTGATAGCTCGGCTAATACGGACATTATTCATAGACAAGGAGAACGGTATGTCCTGGGAACAAAATCGCAGACAATTTTTCCAAACGACAGGATTGGCAGCAGTGGTCGGCGCTTTACCAGCCAGCCGGGTGCTTGCCAAAGGCAAAAAAACAGCGCTGACCCTGGGTTTGGCCTCTTATTCATTTCGAAAATTCAATACCGATGACACCATCGCCATGACCAGTCGGCTCGGCCTGACCAAGATCTGTTTCAAGAGCATGCATTTGGCTCTCGACGCCGGCGAAGCGGATATCAAAGCGACGGTCGCCCGGGTGAAAGCCGCCGGCCTGGATCTGTACAGCGGCGGTGTCATCTATATGAAGAGCGAACAGGAGGTCCAGCAGGCCTTCAGCTATGCCCGCATGGCCGGGATGAAAATGATCATCGGCGTTCCCGGCTATGACTTGCTGGAGCTGTGCGATAAAAAAGTCAAAGAGACCGGCATCATGCTGGCGATTCACAACCATGGTCCCGGCGATCTCCTCTATCCCAGCCCGGCTGATGTGTATCAGCGGGTTCAAAAGCTGGACAAGCGGATCGGCCTGTGTATGGATATCGGTCACACCATGCGCATCGGCGTCGATCCGGCAGAAGCAGCGGCAAAATTTTACGACCGGCTGTATGACGTACACATCAAAGATGTCTCGGCGGCTGCCAAAGAGGGAAAAACGGTCGAAATCGGCCGCGGCGTGATCGATATGGTCAAACTGGTTCGCCTGCTGCAGTCCAAAGGGTATACCGGCGTGCTGTCCCTGGAATATGAGAAAGATGAAGATGACCCCCTGCCGGGTGCTTCTGAATCCATCGGTTATATGCGCGGTTTGATGGCCGCCCTCTAAGGCGGAATGATTCGTTTATTTTCAGCAAGAGGCTGATCAACATTGTATCCATTTGGGAGATTTTTATGACTCGCACTGCCGTAGTAATGCTTCTGTTTATCGCCGTTCCCCTTCTCATGACCTCCTGTACGGGGCCCAAAGCAGGCAAGCCGTTTACAGGGGCCAAAGGCGAAGTAAAGCTGATGACTTTGGATCCGGGCCATTTTCACGCCGCGCTTATACAAAAGGTCATGTACGACCAGGTGGCGCCCGAGGTGCATGTCTTTGCACCAGCCGGCGCCGAGTTGGACGCGCATTTAAGGCTCGTCGAGCAGTACAACACACGCGCCGAAAATCCGACGCACTGGCAGGAAAAAGTCTACACCGGTGCGGATTTTCTGCAAAAGCTGATCCAGCAAAAACCCGGCAATGTGATGGTCACCTCCGGCAATAACGCCAAAAAGACCGAATACCTGAAAGCCGCGGTGGACGCCGGTATCAACGTGCTGGCTGACAAGCCCATGTGCATCGACGAGAACGATTTTGAACTCCTCAAAGAGTGCTTTGCGGCGGCTCAGAAAAACGGCGTGCTCCTGTATGATGTCATGACGGAACGCAGCGAAATCACCACCATCCTGCAAAAAGAGCTGTCGCAGACGGCTGAGGTGTTCGGCGAGCTCACCGTGGGCACAGCCGAGCAGCCGGCGATCACCAAGGAAAGCGTGCACCACTATTTCAAGGAAGTTTCGGGCAAGCCGCTGAAACGGCCGGCCTGGTTTTATGACGTTACCCAACAGGGAGAAGGCATCGTCGATGTCACCACCCACCTGCTCGATCTGGTGATGTGGGAGGCCTTCCCGGATCAGGCTATTGATTACAAATCTGACATCGAGCTGACGACCGCCAAACGCTGGCCGACTTTGATCGACGCGGAGCAGTTCGCACGCTCCACACAACTAACGGAATGGCCCGAATACCTGAAGCCGTATGTAGACAACAAGGGAGTTCTTAACGTATACTGCAACGGTGAGATCAACTACACGCTGAAAGGCGTGCACGCTAAAGTGTCGGTCATCTGGAATTTCCAGGCGCCTCCCGGCGGCGGCGACACCCACTATTCCATCATGCGCGGCACCAAAGCGGACGCCATTATCCAGCAGGGTGCTGAGGAAAAATACAAACCGGAATTGTACCTGGTTCCGGCCAAAGGCGTGGAGCTCACCGCTCTGGGCGCTGCTCTGGAAAAAGCGGTTGCTGCTCTGCAGGTTGGCTACCCGGGCATCGGCCTCGAAGCACAGGCGACCAGGTACAAAATCACCATCCCGGATACATACCGCATCGGCCACGAAGCCCATTTTGGCCAGGTTGCCCAGCGCTATTTAAAGTACCTGATCGACGGCCATTTGCCGGCCTGGGAAGTCCCCAACATGTTGGCAAAATACTGGACCACCACCCAGGCGTTGACCATGGCAAAAAAATAGCCAGACCGGTCTGATGTAAAAATCAAACGCCCGAAGCGATGCGCTTCGGGCGTTTGCGTTCTCACCCTGCAACGTTGGCACGTTCACAATCGATTCAGCAAATCCTGCAACGTCATCTTTCTGTACGATTGACCAATTTGCCGATTGAACCGGTTGCACAGCCGTTCCACCAGGCGATCGATGTTTTTGGCGGCCTTTTTCTGATCGCAGCCGGTGAGCCGCAACTCAAAGAGCACATCATAGATTCGAATCGAACCCGGCAGTTGCGACAACAGATACGATCGCTCCGGCTCATCCAGCACCACCAGATAATGCAGGTCCACCAGACGCTGGGCGGTCATGTGGATGACGTTTTCCGGCATATTAAAATAGTCGGACAGGCTCTCTTCCGACGTACTTTTATGAAATACATGGTATTGATGAGCCACCCGCAGCAGGATTTTCAAACCGATCATCTCGTGATACGCCGGACCGACAAACGGGTGCTTTTCCTGCCAGATGAGCTTGGCGAAATGCTGGCGGGCATAGGCCAGCTGGGCAACGAACAGCAGCACCGTCCAGCCGAAAAAAACCCATAACAGAAAAAGCGGCAACACGGCCAGGCGCGCATAGATCATCGCCTGCATGCCGGTGATGTACACATCCACCACAAAACCGGAAAAGACCCCGTTCACCACGCTCCAGAGCAGGCTGCCGATCAAGGCGCCAATGGCAGCCGGTTGATTGCGAACGCGGGTGTTGGGGATGAATTTGAGGATATACCAGAGCGCAAACCAGGTGATGATCAGCGGCAACAGCACCGAGAGAACGTTGTTGATCAGCGGATTGGAATGAATGGTCAGAATGGGTGGTTTGTTTTCGCTGGTGATGGTAAAACCGATGACGATAAAGGTAAACAGCGGGCCAAGGATGCAGATAATACTGTAATCCACGAGTTTGCGGCGCCAGGGACGATGCTTTTTGACATTCCAGATGTCGTTGAAGGCTTGCTCGATGGAGGAAATGATGATCAGCAGCGACACCACCAGGACAACGAAACCGATAAGGCCCAGCGTTTTGATGTTGGTGTTAAACACAAAGGTGGTGATTTCCGGCACCAGGTAATCGGAAGAGGCCTTGCCGAGAGGGCTGAGAAGATAGTAGAGCACCTTGGCCAGATTTTCATGCCAGCCCAGGGTCTTCATGATGGTAAAGATGACAGCCAAAAAGGGTACAAAGGCAAACAGCGATGTAAATGCCAGCGCCGCAGCGCTGTCGTAGAGCCGTTCGCGCATAAAACTGCGGGTCACCAGAATCACCAGCATGAATTGGCGATGGAAATACTTTTGCAGGCGGGGAAAATGGTAGAATTCCAGATGCCAGATATCATGCGTCAAAAAACGCCGCACGCGTGATACCTGCTGCGATATGGTCTTTATAAGCCGCATGATCTCCTGCAGGTTCAAAAAGGATGCGACCGTACTGCCTTGACCTGTATTCCGATTGGCGAAGAAATCAGGTCAGCAGTAATTCACGGTTATACGCAAACAGCGCCGCGGAACCGCCGGTGTGCCAGAACAAGATGGTTTCACTCTGATCCAGTTCGTGCTTTCGAATCAGGTCCAACATGGCCCCGAAGGCACGGCCGCTGTACACAGGATCAAGAATCACTCCCTCCTGCTGAGCCGCCGTCCGTATCGCTTCCCTTTCAAGTGAACCGACCACGCCGTACCCCTCACCCAGATAATCATACTGCAGCGAAAAATCTTCAATGGAAAAGGTCGAACGCACACCGATGCGTTCGGCCGCTTCATTGGCGATGTTTCTCAACTCTTGCTGAAAAGGCCGGCCGTCGAGTTTTTCGTTATCTATGCTGATACCGAGCACCTGACCCTGAAAACCAAACAGTCGCGCACCCAGGGCCATGCCGGCCTGGGTGCCTCCTGAACTGCTGGCGACCACGATACGGTCAAAAAAAATCTTTTGCTGCTGCATCTGCTCCATCAGTTCCGCCATGGCCAGGGTATAGCCAAGGGCGCCCAAACCGGTCGATCCGCCGATGGGAATGATATAAGGACGCTTCCCATCCTGCCGCAGCTGCTCCGCCACCTTCTGCATGGCCGAGTTCCGCAGTTGTCTGGTGGTGAAATGCAGCCTGGCGCCGAGGAAACGATCCAGCAACAGATTGCCGTTCGGCTCATCCGGTTCGCTGCCGCTGAGAACCAGCTCACAGCCAAGCCCGGCCAGATTGGCGGCTGCTGCGGTCTGCCGGCAATGGTTGGATTGCAGAGCACCGGCGGTGATGACCGCATCAGCACCCTGGTCCAGCGCTTCGGCGATGAGAAATTCGAGCTTGCGTGCCTTGTTGCCGCCGGTGGCAAGCCCGGTTTGGTCGTCCCGTTTGATCCAGACAGCCGGCCCGTTTAAATGGCCGCTAAGACGCCGCAACGGGTGAAGCGGCGTCGGTGTCAGCGCCAGAGGAAACCGTGGAACCTGATGCAATGTTTGCAAATATTCAGCAGGCGACATCAAACTGAAAAGCCTTTTCTTAAAGGATCTTTACGTATATTACAAATACCTGCTCAGAAAGGCAAGAAAAATTAAAATTCATACTCGAGGCCAAAGATAGGTAAAGCACCCCACTGATAAATCGTGTCCTGCCTTTTTTCCGCCTCGTTCCAGAAAAAAGTGGCAATGTTCTTGTGATTATAGATGTTCCATACGCTGAGATAAAAGATCATATTGGACTGGCCGAAATTAAAGCGCTTGTCAAAGCGCAGATTGAGCGCATGGTAAGCCGGATAACGCTCGGCGTTAATGCGCTGCTCGTCAAGCACTTCACGTTGTAACGCCGCGGAGGCTTGCAGGTCAAGCGGCGTATAGGGCGCTCCGCCGGCAAAGATCCAGCGACCGCTGAACTCCCAGCTTTTGTTCGGCCGATAGCCGCCTTCACAGGAAAAGAGCAACCTGTTGTCAAAGACCCGGTTTCGCCATATCCGGTCCTGTCCCTGATAGCGGGCTATACTATAGCCGGCACTGAGCAGGCCGTAAAATTTATCAGCCAGCTTTTTCTGCAACGTCATTTCGATGCCCCTGGTTTCGGCTTTGCCGTTGTCCAGCAGCTGCGCATGGCTGAAGAAGAAAGCGTAGCGATAAAAGATCTCGTCCAGCATGAACAGCCCTGGCTGTGCTGGGTCCATGGGAAAATGGCGGTACTGTTTCAGGTAGGCTTCCACGGTCCATTTCGTATTTTCTGACAAGAGCCGCGAATAACCTATCACATAATGGGTCGCCGCGGGATCAGACATGGTCTTTGCATCCGGGTTCTGCACCAGCAGGATCGATGGCATGTTCTGATGGAAAACGCCTGCTGAGGCATGAAGCGATGCCAGCTCCGACACCTGCAGGGTCAACAACGCGCGCGGAGAAACATGCCCCGTTTGGTTGTAGGCAAAATAGTCATAGCGCACACCCAGTTGACCGGTACACCAGGGCCAGGGCTTGACGTTATAGTTAACAAAAGTTCCCGCTTTCAACGAATTCAGACTCTTTTGCAGCCGCAGGGCCGGCATGGCGGCACCGGTGGCGTTGCTGATGCCGGCATAGGTGTTGTCGTAGCGGTCGCGCAATAGTTTGGCATCCATTCCGAATTCCAGCGTGTGCGCAGGATGCAACCGACAGGTGTTGACGTTGCGAAACCGTATCGACGATTCGGTGGAATGGTTGGCCACCAGGGGCGATTGGGTATTGGTCTCCCTGAAATCCTCCTGAAACCGGCTGCGGGTATAGGATAAGGAAACGTTGGAAAATCCGTTTTTGCTCCACAGCGCTTGCCAATTAAGGCCGGTGGTGCGTTCGTAGATATCCTGACGGCCATAATACTGCATATCGTTTTCCACGGCGGTTTCGTGATCGGGATTATTGTGATCATAGCCCCACAGGGCCAACAGGCTAAGTTTGTGTCGGGCGCCAAGGTTGTAGACAATCTTGCCCTGGTAATCGCCGTAATTCGGCGCCACAGTGGATCCCACATCGATAGCTTTGACCAACAGGTCCAAATAGCTTTTACGAACCGACGCCAACCAGGACCCCTTGGTGCCCAGAGGGCCTTCGGCCACGCCGCCCACGCCGGCAAAATTGAAATCCAGTTGGCCGTCAAACTCTTTTCTATTGCCTTCGCGAAAGCTCAATTCCATGACCGCAGAAAGCTTATCGCCGTAAAGCGCATTAAAGCCGCCGGCATGAAAATATACATTATTTATAAAATCCACGTTTACCAGCGACAAGGGCCCGCCCGAAGCTCCCTGCGTCGGGAAATGATTAATATTCGGCACTTCAATGTTGTCGATGTAAAAGGCATTTTCAATGGGACTGCCGCCGCGAACCACCAGGTTGTTGGTTTGATCGTTCACTTTGGCCACACTGGGTAATCCCAGCAGAATACGGCTGATGTCACCTCCGGAACCGGGCGCTCGCCGGATTTCTTCAAAAGACATACTCAGGCTGCTGACAGGCTGATCCTGAATGTTACTGAAAAATCCCCCTTTGACCGTGACGCCGGCCATTTCCACCGGTTTTTGTGAAAGGGGGATGTCCAGGAACGTGATCCGGTCCGATTTGATAATGACATCGGCGATCGTGCGGGCTGTATAGCCCACCATACTGATGCGCAGCGTATAAGCGCCAACGGCAATTTTAGTTATGGCATATTCGCCATCCAGGTTGGAAACAGCGCCCAGGGTGGTGCCGGCCACCATAATATTGACGCCAGGCAACGGCGTCTTTGTCGTCGCATCGTT
>CAZISM010000071.1:24394-28761 GCA_964541895.1 uncultured Cytophagia bacterium | reverse complement strand
GCCTTTGGCATGGCCAGGGCGGCAAGATAGTCGATGCTGGCGGTGAAAAGGAGCAGAAAGCCGTATTCGATTTTCCAGTACATGTAGAAAAAACAGCTGGCCGGCAGCAGCCACAGCCAGCGGTACCGCATCGGCAGCAGCAAGGTGACGATCACCACCAGCGGAAAAAATATCAGAAACGCCAGAGAATTAAATAGCATGTTTCCCTTCAGCCCGTCAAAACTCGTTCACCAAACCCACATGCACCTTTCCGGCAAAAGCGGTATCGCCCTGGCCCAGGCCATAGTCGACACCCATCATTCCCAAACCGGTTTCCAGACGAAATCCGAAACCATATCCCACTTTGTAGGCTTCGTTTCTGATCTCCTGGTCTTTGCTGCTGAAATAGCCGGCATCGAGAAAACAGAAGAACCGGGAGCGCCGACCCAGGATGTATCGCCACTCCAGAGCAGACCAGGATACGCTGCTGCCGCGAAACTGATCTTCGCGATAGCCGCGCAGGGAGCGCGCGCCACCGAGCCGGAACTGGTCCGGCAACGGAATCACGCCTTCGTTGCTCTGAACTTGCCGGCCATGCAAGGTCCAGGCCAGCACCTGTCGCTTCCACAGCGGCACATAGAACTCGACATCCAGCAGGATCCGTTTATTGGAGCTGTTCGTCCGCACCTGTTGCTGTTCGATCAATTCGGCCGGGCCCAGGTTCTTTTTTCTGCCGGCCTGCACGGCGGTTCCATAAAAGACGCCGCGCCGGGGATTGATGCGATCATCGCGGCTGTCGTACTCGAACCCGATAGCGGCGGTTTCGTTGCGTGACCGCAGCAAAGCAAAGACGTAACTGCCCACCGAATCCGGCGTAATCGCCTGACTGGCCAGCTGCGCGGTAATGGAGAGGTTTTCCAGCAGCGGCATGGCGAGATTGAACTGCAGGTCCCGCTGCACATACGTGGTGTCCTGGATTAATTGGCTGAACGCCAGTCCGGCGTTGACCGGCAGGCCGGCCACCCAGGGCTCCCAGAAGGACAATTTTATATCCTGGGTTTTTTGATCCCGTTTCTGCCAGTGCGCTTCCAGGGCCCGGCCAGTGCCGAGCAGGTTGCCCAGCGAGATATCGATCAGACCGGTAAAATAGCCCTTTTCATCGGTCGTCGCCGGCACATAACCGAGAATGCCGTCAAAGCGGCTGGAGTTGCCCTCTTTGACCCGCACCAGCAACCCTCCCTCCTGGCCGCTGCTCCAGAACACTTCCGGCTCTTCCACGTGCGAGAGGTAATGGAGTTTCATCAGGCGATTGCGGATCCGGCCCACTTTGCCCTGATCATAAAAATCGCCTGGCTTGATTCGGATTTCACGTAACAGCACCTGCTTTTTAGTCACCTTGTTGCCGACGATCTGAATATCGCGAATCAGCAGCCGCGGGCCTGTGACGCCGTTAAAGGTGACCGCCAGCCCCTGCATGTTTTTGGGCAAGGTGTCGAGATGCACCGACTGCAGATCAAAGCGGGCAAAGGGATAGCCGCGCAACTCCAGCTGAGTGACCGCGTCATCCAAATCCTGTTGCAGCCGTTCCGGATCCAGCGGCTGGCCGCGCCTGCTGTTGAACCGGCTCCTGATCTGCGCCGCCTGCAGGCTGTCCAGGCCCTGCAACGCAACCTCACCCAGCCTGAGCTCGGTGCCTTCATGGATATACACGCTCAATTGCGCGGCTGAACTGTCGGCGGTAATAGCATAAACCATGGAATCGATACGGCTGAAGGAGTAGCCGCTGGCGGCCATAGCCGCCAGCAACGCTTCACCGGCTCGGCTGAGTTCCGCGATGCGCAACGGGGTGTTAACCTTCAGACCGAACCAGGTGCGGGCATCGTTCACCGAGATGTGTTTCAAGCCCCGAAAATCGATGCGACGGATCATGGGCTCTTTCGCTGCGGCGAGTCCGCATGACAGCAGCAGTGTGCCAAAAAAGAACACGGTTATGTAACGCCAACGGGCCATATCTCTCATGTCCATCGAATTTTTTATCAGCGAAAAGCGGCTGTTACCTGGGCGCGGCCGGTGTGGATCGTGCCGCGTCGCTGCGGTTCGTTCCGTCCGGAATAAGATACCGACGCCTGAATCGTTATGGAAACGCGATAGTCAAAGCGTAAATCCCAATTGAACGATTGGCCGATGCTGCGACCGTTCGCCATCTCGTACGGGATGACGCGCCCCTTGGGTTGCGCCGATACGCTGCTGTACTCTACCTCCCCGCGCAGCCGACCTTTGGACTTGACCGCGTAGGTAACGCGCGGCACTATCGCCACCGAGGTAACACGAGTGGGGTCGACGTAAAAACGATCCTCTTCGCGGGAGAGCCTGCTCTCCAGGGCGAGCTCCAGCACTGAACGGGGCCGGAACGACAGGTCAAAGCGCGCCTGATTGGCATAGACGTCACGATTCTGCCGCCCGCTGAAACCGAAAAAACGCGCCGTGCGTTTGTGCGCGATTTCCGTTTGCGAACTCCAGCGCTCTGAAAACCGATTGGTCAGCCGACCGTTATACTCCCGTTCCAGGCGATTCTGGCCGCCTTCGACATACTGATTGTTGGTCTCATCACGCTGCTGATAGCGCAACCGCAGGGAAAAATCGCGGCGCGATTCAAACAGAAACAGATCCTGACGAACCTGCAGGTTGCCGTAAATGCTCGCAGCCGGTTGGCGGAATTTGCTCTGATTGAGCAGATACACCTGCCAGACCTCTTTTTCCTGAGTGCGCTCCTCCACATTCACATAGGTTTCCGAAGAGAGCGCGCTCAACACCTTTTGCCAGTTTTTCAGACTCTTTTTGGCGCCGGCACCGCGAGCCGCAAAAAATCGCGCCGGCGAGCAGCGCAGGCGAGTGCTGGCTTTCAGTTCCACCACCGGAATCAATTCATCGGTCACGATGGTGCGCATCACCAGGTCGCCCAGCGGATCGTTGACATATTCATTGAGATCCTTGTCAAAGCGGTAATTGCCGTCACCGGGGCTGACTTGAATATATACGGGTTCTTTTTTGGCGGTGGCGGTGTTGGAGATCTGATAGTTTACATCGCTGGTCACCGCATTGCGCCAGGGAGAAAAATTCAGGCGTACCTCGGCCAGGTCGGTATTCTTGTTTTCCTCTGTCGAATCTGCAAAGATACGTTCACGATGGGTGAATTCCACGGATCCGGACAGCGCCTTCCATTGCTGCAGGCGGACCGCCAGGCTTTGTGTGACAGCCTGGGATGTTTCCGCAAAGGCATCGAGTCCGGTATAATCCTCATCGTCGCGCAGCGCCACTTTGGCGACGGTACTGATGCGGGAGGAGGGCCTGAACTCGAGGCCGCCGTTATAACTGTAGAAACGAAATCCGGTGTGCAGGGAATCCGACCAGTTTTCTTTCTTGACCTCCGCTTCATATTCCAGCAGAGGGGTGAATCGGCCGAGGCGGTAATTTAAAGATCCCCGCTGTCGCAGCCAGTCTCCTCGTCGAGCGATCGAGGTTTCATCCTTGACGATGCGTTCCATGCGAAACTGGGCATCCGGCCAGCGCCGGCGATTCAAACGGTTTTCAAACTGCCAGCGTGTGGAATTGAAATAGTCGCCCTTTTGAATGCTGCCGTATTCGCCGCTGAGCGCATAGCCGGCCCAGGGTTGATAACGCCCCAGCCACTCGCGAACCTGTTCGCCGCGCTGCGCCGAGGCCGGCAGATCCCAGCGACGGCTGTATTCCACCTCGGTGGTGCGGTCAATATCCTGGAAGCGATCCTCGACGCGACGATAGCGGGCCTGCATCTCCAGGGTACCCCACTTTCGACCCAAAAAACGGAGCGAATCCGGCTTGATCGACAGCTGCCAGTTCTGCGCCATGCCGTCGTTATCCTGATCGTCCAGATTGGAAAAAGCGTTGAGGTCGAGAGAGCTCAGCGCCACTTCGGATTGAAGCGTCACCCCCGACACCGGTTTTATGGCCATGGTAAAATCCGCCAAGCTATGGCTTCGCGCCGTAGCCAGAAGGATCACCGGCTCATAGCGGCCCTGGCCGGCGCCGACATAGTCATAGATGCCAAAACTGCGATAGCGATACGAGCCCAAGCCTTCGCCGACATCGGAAAAGCTCACCCGATAGTCGCCCGAATCCGTACCGGTATAGCGAAAATAGCCGGCCGCTGTTTGCACATAGGCGCCATTGCCGGGGCCGACATAGGCGGCGCCGTTTTGCACGGCTTTGCCGGCATCGTCGCCGGCGGCGCGCAATGTCGCCAGCTTGTCCTCGGTGAGCGTGAAATCCAGCGGATTGCTTTTGTCGTCCGCTTCGCGCAGAAAGGTAGCGCTGATCGCGATGCGGTCGCGCCAGAGTTGGCCGGCGGC
>CAZISM010000071.1:3111-24294 GCA_964541895.1 uncultured Cytophagia bacterium | reverse complement strand
CGGCTTTGCCCATAGCGCCCTGCAGCTTGCGGCTGTAGCGGGCATACTGGCTCTCACCCAACTCCAGATTGTAATCACCCATGGTGGCCGACAGATGCGGCGCCTTCACCTGCACAAAGACCTTGTCGATCTCTTGCAGATTCTGGGTTGTCCCTTCCGGCTGCAACGGGGTGCTTTGATCGGTCAGTGCCGCTACCACCTCCACATCCTCCGCGACCTTGCCCGAGACGTTGAGGTTGAGGCTGGAGTTTACTTTCAGACCCCGATTGCTGCCCACGGTCACCCCGCGGGTGATGCTGCCGCTCTTGTTCAATTGACCGGCATAATCCTCTTCCGCCGGCTTGCCGGAGCTGGTGGGCACAGCGGTCAGCTCTGCCGTAGCACCGGGCACACGCTGAATAACAGGACGGTGGCTGAAAGTTTTGGCCAAGGCCAGGGGAGATTTTGTATACTGGATGTGGATCGAGGCCTTTTCCGGCACAGGAAAAACGAAACGGAGTTCGCCGTTGATATAGTTCAACTCGTAGGCGTTTTGGGGAATCGCCTGTTCGTTGATATATATCCGTTCCGAATCTTTGATGATGAGGCTGTCTGGCAAGAGATAGGGCCCGCGGCGGCCCTCGCCGAGGATGAACAGATCTTTATCATACAGGGAGATCCGCTCCACCTTGCCGGTGACCTGCGCCGTCGCGGCAGGCATGCAGAAAGGACAACATAGGAAAAGAAAAAGCCACCACCGCTTCATCACCTTCGTTCCAGGGAAGGGCATCTGTTCCCCGGAGCTGTGCTGCCGAGGACCGCCAGGGTACACGTCACTCAATCTCGAACAGTTGAATTCTATGGTTATCACGGTCGGCGATATAGAGCCGATTCTGATGAACCGCCACATCCGTCGGATTCTGCAAGGCACCGAGCTTGGCACCGGCGCTTCCCCATTGCAGCAACAGACGGCCAGAGCGCGAAAACGCCAACACCTGTTGACGTTCGCTGTCTGCCACCCAGATAGTGCCTTTTGCATCCACGCAGAGGCCGGCCGGTCGCCTTAACACCCCTTCGCCCAAATGCTGCAAAAACGTGCCAAAATAGTCATACAGCGAAATCCGTCCGGCCTGACGATCGGAAACATAAATGCGGTCGTCACGTGCCACACAGATCGATACCGGCTCGCTGAGGCCGCCTTCCCCCCAGTCATAATTGCCGAACGACAGCTCCGGCTGCCACAGGCTGTTCAGCTTTAAAACCCGGCTGTTTTCACTATCGACGACATAGAGGTCAGAGTGAATGCTGATGCTGACAGAGGACGGAAATCCCAATTGTAACCGTTCATCAGCCGCTGCCCGGGCGGTAAAGGTGGAAATCCAGTGCAATTGGTTATCGCAGCGCACGATCCGCCGATTTTCATAATCAGCGACAAAGACATCCAGGCCGTTGTCGGCGCAGAGGTCCATCGGACGCTGAAACTGCTCCTGGTCCCAGCCAAAGCCGCCAACCATATCGACAAAACGATTTTTCCCATCGAATTTCTGTACGCGATGATTGCCGGTATCAGCTACGTAGAGGTTGCCTTTGTTGTCCGTCGATACGGCTTGCGGCTGCCGAAACTGCCCGGGCTGGTCCCCTTCTTCGCCGATGGCGCTGACGAAACGAAGCCGCAGCGTATCCGGCTCTGTGGCCTGAACCGGAATAGTCACCAACAACCAGCACAGGAACCCGCCAGCCAAATATGTCATCACCTTGCGCAACACATCCCCTCGCCCTGAAATCATGTTGTAGGCCCGGCCTATCCGGGCGTGACATCCAATTATCTTGTGCGTTCGCTGGGATACACCACCCGATCATCGCTGCGCATCAGATTGCAGCAGCGTCGCCAACGCTCGTACGCTTCGAGAACCAACTTTTCATCACCCGCCAATTCGCGAACCTCTCCGGCGCTCAGCCGCATGCCGCCGTGGCGCTCTTCCTCCTCCAAAACCTTATCCAGCAGCTTCATCTGCTTGGCATTAAGTTTGCCCTTGATGAAACGATCGTTTTTGGGATCGGTATCATAGACTATCTGTTCAGGTTGCACCAATCCTGGCTTCAGGGCATCGGGAAGATACTCACCCGCCTTTGAACCATATTTTTTATAGCCAAAATAACCTGCAGCAAGGACAAGAAGCAGAAGAAATATTTTCGTCGAACTGTTTTTCATCCCAACACCTGCCATACAATTGAAAAATAATGATTTCTTATTGCTAAATTTATGTTTATGGCAACCAAAAGTCAAGTAAAAACTGTCTTTAGGCCAGAAAAAGCTTGAAACTTGATTTTATTTACTTTATTTTTAATTCATGCAAAAATCATTACTTGGACTGATCGGGTTTGTCAGCCTGTTCTGTGCCTGTGCCTTCCGGGCTGATCCGCGCTATGGTTCAGGTTCCACTTCATGGGGCAGGGTCAAAGTGGATACTCTACAGCAAACCCCGCTTAGCCCCGAGTTGATGGAACGTTTCAAAGAGGAGGTTCGCCGCTTCTGGCAGGCTCCTTATGTGTGGGGAGGCGCTTCCCCGATGGGTACCGATTGTTCCGGTCTGGTTTATATCATCTATCAGCGCGCGGCCGGCGTCAGACTACCCCGGCAGACGGCCGATCTGTACGAACAGGGGGTGCCGATCCCCAGCCGTTATCTACGTTTCAGCGATCTGGTGTTTTTCAGTGATGATGGCAACCGCAGGGTCAGCCATGTCGGGCTGTACATCGATCGTGGTTTTTTTATCCATGCCTCTGTTTCACAAGGAGTTCGACTGTCTCGCCTGAGTGAGCCGCCCTACAAAGAGCTCTACGTCGGCGCTCGTCGTTTCCTGAACTGAAGGATCACACACCCGGTTAGAATATCCACTGTACATGGGTCAAGACGTGTCTTTAAAAAAAGGCGATACTATTACCTTGCCGATCTCCAGCCTGGCGTTTGGCGGAGCCGGCGTCGGCCGTTATGGAGATCTGGTGGTTTTTGTCGAGCAGGCGTTGCCCGGGCAAACCATCCAGGCGGTCATCAGCAAAAAGAAAAAAAATTTTGCCGAAGCCAGACTGCAGGCTGTGGTCAGCGCTTCTCCCCATCAGCAGTCGCCGATCTGCCGTCATTTCGGCGACTGTGGCGGCTGTCGGCTGCAGCATTTGCAGTATGACATCCAGCTGCAGGAAAAGTCCAGGCAGGTTGAAGAGTCGCTGCAACACATCGGCAAGTTCGTCGATCTGCATCTGGAACCCCCTCTGGCGGCGCCGGAGATGTTTTTTTACCGCAACAAAATGGAGTTCTCCTTCGCTGATCTGGCTTATGTGCCCAGGGAGCAGCTCGAAGGGAGCGGCGATGGCGGCGAAGGACTCTATCTGGGCCTGCACGCCAAAGGCTTTTTCAACAAGGTGATCGATGTAGCACAGTGTCATCTGTTGACGCCGGTGGCCAATGATATTCTGGCCGCGGTACGTCAACTGGCTCGCACCAGCGGCTTGCCGGCCTACAGCACGCAAAGCCACAGCGGCTTTTGGCGGTTTCTGGTGATGCGTCATGCCAAGCATACCGGCCAGTTCATGGTCAACCTGGTGACCTACGAATATGATGAACAGGTGGCGCAAGCGGTTAAACGGCTGATGGTATCCTCGTTTCCCCAGGTCACCAGCCTTTTGCTCAGCACGACGCAGAATGTGGCCGGCGTGGCGTTCAGCGAAAAAGAGCACCTGCTCTACGGGACGCCGACCATTCGCGAACATCTGGGCTCGCTCCGCTTTGATATATCCAGCAATTCGTTTTTTCAGACCAATACCCTGCAGGCGGAACGGTTGTACGAGGTGGTGGCCGACTGGGCGCGGATACAACCCCATGAACGGGTCTATGACCTGTATTGTGGCGCCGGCACGATTTCCCTGTTCGTCAGCCGTTCGGCAAAAGAGGTCATCGGTTTCGAATCGGTCGCCGCGGCCGTAGAGGATGCGGAACGCAACACTATCCTTAACGGCATTCACAACTGCCGCTTTGTGCTGGGCGATTTGCGCGATCAACTGAACCAAACTGAAGAGATCGTCGCCGCCTTCGGCAAACCGGATGTAATGATCATCGATCCGCCGCGCAGCGGCATGCATCCCAAAACCGTGCAGGCGGTGTTGCGCCTGCGGCCACAGCGCATTGTGCACGTTTCCTGCAACCCGGCCAGTCTGGCACGCGATCTCGCCCTCTTGTGCGAATCAGCCTATACCCTGCTGCGCGTCAAGGCCGTCGATATGTTTCCGCATACCAGCCATATCGAAGTAGTGGCAGAATTGCGTCTCAACGACAACCTGTAGTTCATACCAAATCAGACCATGGAACGGGTCGTAGCAAGGGAGAAATAATGGACGTTTTCATCAAAGCGGTTATTCTCGGCATCATTGAAGGCATCACCGAATTCCTGCCCATCAGCAGCACCGGGCATTTGATCATTGCCAATCATTTCTTTGAATTCACCGGCGATTTTGCCAATATGTTTGATGTAGTTATTCAGTTGGGAGCCATCCTGTCGGTCGTGGTCTATTTCTGGAGCCGTCTGAATCCGTTTGCGCTGTTGCAGGCGGGCGCGGAAAGGGACAGGACCTGGATGCTGTGGAAAAAAGCCGTGGTCGGTGTGCTGCCGGCCCTGATCATCGGCGGCCTGCTCGGCGACAAGGTCGAAGAGCTGTTGTTCAACCCCACGGTCGTTGCCTGGGCGCTCGTCCTGGGCGGCCTGCTGCTGTGGTGGATGGAAAACAGGAACCGTACGGCCAAAATCGAAAGCGTAGAACTCTTGTCCTACAACATGGCTCTTCTCATCGGCCTGGTTCAATGCCTGGCGATGATTCCCGGCACCTCCCGTTCTGCGGCCACCATCATCGGCGCCATGCTGCTGGGACTGTCCAGAGCCAGCGCCGCCGAGTACTCCTTTTTCCTTGCCATTCCAACCATGGCCGCCGCTTCGGCCTATACGCTGTTGAAATCGAATTTCCAACTCAGCGTCCTGGAATGGCAGCTCCTTCTGGTGGGCTTTGTGGTCTCGTTTCTGGTGGCATGGGCGGTGATCGCCCTGTTCATGAATTATATTCGTAAAAACGATTTCAAACCATTTGCTTACTACCGCGTGATACTCGGAATTGTGATTTTGGTTTTAATCGGGCAAAAGATCCTGTAGCCGCTGCCGGAGGCGGCGCCGACAGGACGGTCGTTCTGACGGTGATGCTGCCGGGAACGAAACCGGGCCCGCGCACTCGCCGTTGTTGCCCAGTTGAGTTGAGGATTCTCAAGGTGAAACTCGTCATAAAAATCATTCTGTTCATCCTGGCGCTGGCGTTTGTCTGGGGTGGAATCACTCTGTATAAATTAGCCCGGCTGGCCTCCGCCTATGCGGCCAAAACCATGTGTTCGGCCGTATTTGTCAGCAAACGCGACCCGATGGCGGTGTATAAAAACGAATTGGCCGCCTATTCCTACATCTCGACGCAGGTCGACACGGCAGACAAAACCGTCACCGCTTCCATCTATGGATTAGCCGACCGCACGGCGCTCTATCGCCCCGGACTGGGCGCTACCCTGGTCATCGGCAGCACGGTTAAAGAGCTGCAGAATCAGCTTACGATGGATCTATCGCCGCGCCCGCATCTGCAGGCCGATCAACTCTGGCCGTTTGGCAACAGGGTGGATAGCCTCTCCATTCCTGCCCAAGTAGACAGAGGCAAATTAAAAAAGGCGCTGGACGACGCATTTGCAGAAAAGAATCCCGAGGCCCTCCGCATAACTCGCGGAATCGTGGTGGTTTACAAGGGTCGGCTTATTGGAGAGCGCTATGGCGACGGTTTTACCGCCGAGACGCCGCAACTTGGCTGGTCCATGACCAAGAGCGTCATCAATACGCTGACCGGCATTCTGGCAGGAGACGGCGTCTTGAACATCGAGGCCCCTGCCCCTATTGAACAGTGGCAGGGCCGCCATGATCCGCGCTGCCACATCACCCTGCACCATCTCCTGCACATGGCCAGCGGCCTGGAATTCAACGAAACCTATGGTGCCACCGTCAACGATGTCACCTATATGCTCTTTGGTACAGCGGACGCCTCCGCTTATGCGTTGAACAAAAAACTGGCCTTTTCGATCGGCACTCATTTCGCCTACTCCAGTGGTACCAGCAATATCCTGGCCCGCACCCTGTATAACGCGCTTGGAAAATCGTTGCCCGACTATTGGGCGCTGCCGCGACGACGTCTCTTTGACCGCCTCGGCATCACCAGCGCGGTCATCGAGCCGGATGCGAGCGGCATCTTTGTCGGCTCCTCATTTATGTATGCCAGCGCCCGCGACTGGGCGCGCCTCGGGCTGCTCTACCTGCAGGACGGCGTCTGGCAGGGACAGCGGATTCTGCCGGAGGGGTGGGTACGCTATACCGTCACCCCGGATACGAGCGCCGCGCGCGGCGAGTACGGTGCTCAATTCTGGCTCAACGCCGGTCCCGCCGGCCGGCCGGAACAGAGGCCGCGGCCCTACCTGCCCGTCGATCTCTTTACCATGCAGGGCCACGAAGGCCAATACGTCTGGATCATTCCGTCCAAACAGCTCGTAGTGGTCCGTTTAGGATATACAACCAGGGCCAAAGGCTGGGACAACAAAACGTTTTTAAACGGCATACTATCCGCTCTGCAAACCGATAACAGCGAGGGCGGGTCTTTGTGACCGCCGCTCTCAAGGAGATGTTATGAATCATCGTGAACGAGTGCTGTGCGCATTACAACATGAACAACCGGACCAGATGGCCATTGATTTCGGCGCCATGCGCTCCACCGGCATCAACGCCATCGCCTACAACCGGCTGCGCCGTCATCTCAACCTGGCGCTGAACAATACGCGCGTGTATGATCTGTTTCAACAGCTGGCTGAGCCGGAACTGGATATTCTGGAACGGTTCGGCGCCGACGTCGTGCAGCTGCACCGGCTCTGCCCCTCCTTTGGCGTGGCCATTGACGCCTGGCGGGCGGACACGCTCTCAGACGGCTCTCCCTGCCAGGTGCCGACAGGTTTTCAACCAAAAACCGCAGCAGACGGCTCTCTGGAAGTTTGGGAAAACAGCCGCCTCAGTGCCCGTCGCCCGGCCGGCGGTTACTGGTACGACTCGGTCTATCATGCGCTGGAGAACGCCACCAGCGCTGCAGAGATCAACGCCCATACCTTCGGCACCATCTCTGCGGCAGAACAGTCGTTTCTCAGCAGGGAAGCAAAACGTCTGTATGACGAAACCGATTTTGCCATCCTGGGAGAATTCGGCGGCAACCTGCTGGAATCGGGACAAGGCGATTTCGGCTACGCGCGTTTCATGGAAATGATCGTAACCGAACGTGAACTGGTAGAGTGCTATCTCGACCGGCTGGTGGAGAGCCACCTGCGCAATCTCGAGATCTATTTTCGCTGCGTCCAGGATCGCATACAGGTCATCCAGCTGGGCGACGACTTTGGCACGCAGGAAGCGCTGCAGTTGTCGCCACGATTGTACCGCGAGCTGTTCAAACCGCGGCAGGAAAAAATATTCCGCTATATTCACGACCACAGCCGCGCGAAAATATTTCTCCACTCCTGCGGCGCCATTCATGCCATTCTCGGCGATCTTGTGGACATCGGCCTCGACATCATCAATCCGGTGCAGATTTCGTCACCGGATATGCAGCCGGAAAAATTGAAAAAAGAGTTCGGCCGGCATCTCACCTTCTGGGGCGGGGGCTGCGACACGCAGCAGATCCTGCCGCGCGCCGACCTGGAGACGTTGCGGCGGCACGTCCGCGACAACATCCGTGCCTTTGCGCCCGGCGGCGGTTATGTGTTTACCCAGGTGCACAACATTCAGCAGGAAATTGAAGCGGACCGTATTGTGGCTCTCTATGACACGGCCCAGGAATATCGCTGAACACAGAACATCAACCTGCACATTTTCATTTGAGGTCTTGTCATGTCTAAAATAAAAATCGGCCTGGTGGGCGTCGGCAAACTCGGCGCCATGCATGCCAACTCTTTATCGCAAAACCCGCACGTGGAATTGGTCGGCGTGCACGATGCCGACGCATCGCGCACCCGCGAGATAGCGGACAAATTCCACTGCATGGCCTTTGCTTCCCCGCAAGAATTGCTGGCGCAGGTGGAGGCGATCGGCATCATCGTGCCCACCACGCTGCACCACCCTGTAACCCTGCAGGCTCTGGCGGCCGGCAAGCCGGTCTTTGTGGAAAAGCCCATCGCCGGCTCTATCGCCGAAGCAGAAGAGATGGTGCAGCTGGCCAGGGAAAAAAAAGTGGCGCTGCAGGTGGGACATATTGAAAGGTTCAATCCCGCCATTCGCGCGCTCGACAGCCGCCCGCTCAAACCGATGTTTATCGAATCGCATCGGCTGGCGCCGTTTGATCCCCGCGGCACTGATGTGGCCGTGGTGCTGGATTTGATGATCCACGACATCGACATCATCCTCAGCATGGTCCAGGCCGATGTGGTCGACCTGCACGCCAACGGCGTGGCTGTAGTCTCTGATGAAGTGGACATCGCCAATGCCCGCATCACCTTTGCCAACGGCTGTGTCGCCAACGTCACCGCCAGCCGCATCTCACAGCGTAAAATGCGCAAGATGCGACTGTTCCAGCGCGACGCCTACATCTCGATCGATTTCCTGCAACGCCTGACCGAGGTGTTTCAGCTGAGTGAAGGCGAGGACGGCCTGCCCAGCACCGTGGTGCTGGGGCAGATCGAAAAGGGCTCGCGCAAACGCAACATCGTGTACGAACAAGCCGCCATTCCGGAGGGCGACGCCATGACCGCGGAATGGAACAGCTTTATTCACGCCGTCAGGAACAACGCCAGGCCTACGGTCAGCGGCGAGGACGGTCTCAAGGCGCTGAAAATCGCCCAGGAAATCACGCACGTCATTTCCAAATAGATAAACGAATCGAGATGCTCATGACCAGCCGAGAATTCTTTTTCAAATATCGCAGCTTTACCCCGATTCCCCTTATCGTCGCGGCCCTGATTCTGGCCCGCACCACCTGGTGGTCTTTGGTCGCCGGCCTGGCGATCGCCTTGTGCGGCGAAGCCGTACGGTTGTGGGCTTTGCGCTATTCCGGATCGGCAACTCGCACCACCGGCCGCGTCGGCGCCGATGAACTCGTCACCAATGGTCCCTACGGCCATCTGCGCAATCCGCTGTATCTGGGCAATTTTTTTCTCAGCTTTGGCGCCTTGATCATGGCCTGGCCGTGGATGCCGTGGTTGCTGATCATTCACGTGGTGTTGTTCTGCATTCAATACTATTCCATCATCACCCTGGAAGAGGATTTTTTACGCAACAAATTCGGCACCGTCTATGCGGACTATGAAGCCGCGGTCCCGCGCATGATCCCGCGCTGGACCTCCTGGGGCAAAGGCGATCGCGTGCCGACGACTCTGCACAAGGCTCTGCGCACCGAGCGCAATTCCCTGCAAAGTCTGACGGCCGTGACCCTGCTCATCGTCATCATCTGGATTTTGCGCTCTAAAATGTAACAGACGCCATGCAGAAAGAAAACATGCCGACTCGCATCATGATCATAGCCGGCGAAGCGTCCGGCGATTTACACGGCGGCAAACTGGTGCAGGCCCTGAAACAGCTGGATCCCTCGCTGGAGTTGTTTGGCGTGGGTGGCGACACCATGGCCGAGGCCGGGGTCCGCGAGCTGTATCATGTCAACCAATTGGCCTATATAGGCTTTGTCGAAGTGGTCAAACACTATCCTTTTTTCCGGCGCGTGTTTCATCATCTCCTGGATACGGTCAGAGAAAAGAACCCGGATCTGGTGGTGCTGATCGACTATCCCGGTTTCAATCTGCGTTTTGCCAAAGCAGTCAAGGCGCTCGGCGTCAAGACCTTTTATTATATTGCGCCGCAGGTGTGGGCGTGGCGACAAGGCCGGGCAAAAAAAATGGCTCGCTTCATCGACCGCATGGCCGTGATTTTTCCGTTTGAGGTGCCTTTTTTCTCGCGCCACGGCATTGCCACCCATTTTGTCGGTCATCCGCTCGTGGAAGGCCTGCAGGTTCAGCAGGATGTGATACCGTTCATGTCCGGGCTCGGCCTGGATCCGGACCGGCCCTTGGTAGCGTTGTTGCCCGGCAGCCGCATGCAGGAGGTGCGGTCGCTGTTGCCGGTCATGGTCGAGGCCGCCGGCCTGGTCAGGCAAGAGCACCCGCAGGTCCAATTTGCCGTGAGTCGCGCCGCCACCATCCCGCGCCCGATCATCGAAGAGTATATCCTGGCGCAGCCCTGGATTAAAATAGCGGACAACGCCACCTACGATCTTTTGCACGCCGCTTCTGCCGCCCTGGTGGCATCGGGCACGGCTACGCTGGAGACCGCCTGCTTTGGCGTTCCTTTTGCCATAGTCTACAAAGTATCACCGCTCTCCTTTACGATCGGCAAACGGCTGGTAAAAATTCCGCACATCGGCCTGGTCAATGTGGTGGCTGGTAAAAAAATCGTCAATGAATATTTGCAGGAAGCGGCCGACGCGACCGCGCTGAAGCAAGAGGTGGTGCGGCTGCTGTTTGACAAAACGAGTCGGCAATCCATCCACGAGGAGTTGACGCAGGTGAGAAACAGCCTGGGAGAAGCGGGCGCATCGGCCCGCACAGCCAGGCTGGTGTTGAACATGGTCAGGGCTGACCGCGCTTCCGCGCGATAGCAGGAAAGAATGGCAGGATAGCGCAGGATTCTATATCAGCAAGGCCGTTATGCTTTTTTAACCCCTATCACCCGGGTGGGGTGTCAGCGCAGCCCACTGACGAGGAGCTGATGACAGGCGTCAGCGGATCAGCAGCACCTTGCGCATCGCCTGATACTCGGCGGTGGTGAAGCGGATAAAATAGACACCGGTCGCCATGCTCTGCCCCGCATCGTTTTTTCCATCCCAGCGAACCTCATAGTCCCCCGGGGAGCGTAGCCCGGAAGCAAGGGTGGCAACCTTCTCGCCTGCCGTATTGAAAACCTGCAGCGATATGTCACCAGGCCATCCCAGGGTGTAGCTGATGCGCGTCTCGTCATTGCAGGGATTGGGATAGCTGTGCCCTAATGCGCATTGCGACGGCCGGGGGTGATTCTTTGCCGCTACCAAGGTGCCGGGAAACAGATTGGCCAGCGGCAGAGAGAAATAGATCCACTCTTTCCCGTTATTGCATGGAAAGACCACGTCTATAACATCGTGTAACGGCGTGCCGGTTCGGGGGACGGAAACGCCGAATCCGGAATATTCAACTCGATAGCCCTGCAAATCGAATCGGAGCGAATCCACCGCGGTAGAGCCGTCGCCGGCAAGCAGGTACAGCAACCCGGAATCGCCCAACAGGAAAAAACGCTCGTTCGCATCCTGAACAATGCGGCTGTACCATCCGGCGGCATTCGGCATCATGCCGTCAAAGAGCAATTCGCCCTGCGATGAAAAAATCGCGTGACGGTGTTGGACCATCCCGCCGGTACTCGAGCCGACTTTAATGTAGAGGACGTGCATGTGGCCTTGCGTATCGAGGTAGGCATCTTTCTGCGCGTTGCACACGACATTAGGAAATTCACTCGTCGGCGGCTCAACGACAGACGCTTTGGTCGTCAATGGCGCAGCGGCGCTGTCGGCATACCAGTAACGAAACGCATTAAAAGCATAATCGCCCGCGTTTGCAGGCTTGAGGTAACCAAGCGCCTGCCAGCGCACATCGCGGGTCGAAACCAGAGACAACCCTGCCGGCGCCTGAGGAAACACATAGGTATAGCAGTAACGAAAATCGAGAGTGGATTTACGGTAGATCCATTTTTTTTGCGCCGCCTGAAAGTAAGAGCAGCGGAACGCACCGCCCGGGCTTTCGCCCCCTTCACTGGAGAGCACACAAAAGTTGCCGGCGGCGTCGATTCCGGCTGAATGGTATGGCCAGTACCCCTCACTCTGGCCGGCAATGGCCAGCTGAGAAATCTTCCAACCAGCCGTGTCCGGGGTCAGATGCCACATCCTCGCCTTGCCTTTCGGCCAGCCGACGACATACAGTGCGCCATCCGGCGCAGCCAGCAGATTTACCGGCTCCCGACCAGCCGTCCCGTGAGCTATTTCTTGCCAACCGTCTGCGCTACGGTGGGCGACGTACCACTCTCGATCATAATAGCCACCGCCCTCTCTGGTAAACGCCGTAAAAACGCCGTAGCGGGTGCGGACGATCCGGCACTGATGTCCGCCCCAGGCATTGCCGCCATCCCCAACCGCCGCGTCGTCACAAACGCGTTCAAAGACAACCGGCAGGGTGTTGGGCTGGGCCAGGCCGCTTTGGGTGGCGAGTCCGGAGAAAATCGTGCAGGCAAAAAAGGATAGCCAGAGGAAAACGGATTTCATGATGCACCTCGGTTATGGCGGTCCAGTAACGTACCGTGACGGAGAGCGGCTTTGTTCACAGGGTGCGCTGCGTGATGGTCACGCAGCGACGCCGGCTCCCTGCAGTTGCATAAACCCGTCAAGGCCTGAGCAGGTCTAGTCATCAGACATTGTACGCAATTATGCTGATTCCAACAAGCACAGTTTTTGAACAGATTCATTTTAGGCCGCGATGGAATGCAGACTCCATCTTTTTCTTTCCTCCTTGGATAAAAATCTGTACATTAGTATCGCCCGTTGGGCTGGGGCAGGAGATATGCCAATCTGTGACCGCTCGCACAGCTACGAACCATACATTTCCGTATACTCTTATGAATAAAGAGACCAAAAAGCGCTTTCTCTTTTATCTGGCCACCCGCCTGACGTGGGTGTTGATTCTGTTTTTGGGTGTCAGCGGTCGCGCTTTCGCCCGACACCGCTCTTATTTTCAAAAAGTCATGGCCGGTCGCCGGGGATTCATCATCATCTGCTGGCACGGCAAAATGCTGTTCCCCATCTATGTACATCGCAACCTGGGTATATGCGCTATGGTCAGCGAGCACGCTGACGGCGAGATGATCGCGCAGACAGTAGAACGCTTGGGTTACACGACCGTTCGCGGCTCCAGCACGCGCGGCGGCGTCAAAGCGTTCGTGCAACTGTTGGTTCAGGTAAAAAAAGGAGTGATCGGTTGTGTGTTGCCGGACGGCCCACGCGGACCCCGGCATGAATTAAAGCCGGGCGTCGTCCTGCTGGCCAGCCGGTCGCAACGGCCGTTGTTGCCGATGACGTTTGCGGCAGAAAAACCCATTATCACCAAAAGCTGGGACCGCTTCACACTGTGGTGGCCGTTCAGCCGGCTGTGCATGCTCTACGGGGCGCCGATCGCCGTGCCGGCCAACCTGGATGACGCCGGCCTGGCCTACTGGCAACGCCTGGTGCAGCAGCGTATGGATTCACTGGAGGCCGAGGCGGATGCGGTTTTTCGAAACTAAATGGCCGGCGGCTTTGCTCTGGCCTTTGGCGCAACTATATCGCGCCCTGATCAGCCTGCGCCATGTTGGCTACTCCTTCGGCATCCTCAGAACGCACCGTTTGCATACCCCTGTCATCAGCATTGGCAACATCACCGTCGGCGGTACCGGCAAAACGCCCACGGTTATATTTCTGGCGCAATGGCTGCAGCAGCGCGGCAAAAAAGTGTGTGTGCTCAGTCGCGGCTATGGCCGGGAGGGTGCCGGCACGGTCGTAGTATCCGACGGCCAGTCGGTCCAGGCTCATTGGACCCAGGCCGGCGATGAACCGGTGCTCATCGCCAACCGGCTTGCCGGGGCCGCGGTTGTTGTCGATGCCGACCGCGTCCGCGGTGGTCGCGTCGCTCAGTCGCTCTTCAAACCGGATGTGATCCTGCTGGACGACGGCTTGCAGCATCGCCGTCTGTATCGCGATCTTGATATTGTCACCTTTCGCCGTCGCGCACCGCTGGGCAACGGCTTTCTGCTGCCCGCCGGTCCGCTGCGCGAATCGACGCGGCGGTTGCGCCGTTGTCATCTCTTATGGTTCAACGGTGATGGTGAGGCAGAGCAAGTTGCCGCCGGCACCATGCCGCATCTGCACAGCCGCTATCAGCTTTTAGACGTGGTGGATCGTTACGGTCGCACCCGCGCCCTGCCGGAATCCGGCACAAAGGTGGTCGGCTTTTGCGGCATCGCCCGTCCGCTCAATTTTCACTCTTCTCTGCAGGCGCTGGGCGTGCACGTTGAAAAGATGATTGCGTATCCGGATCACTATGTCTATCAGTCCAAGGACATCGACTTTCTCAACACGTTTTCGAACCGCCTCTTGCTGACCACGGAAAAAGACTGGATCAAAGTGACGGGCTTTGATCAGGTGGACGACCGTTGGCAATGCCTGCGTGTTCAGCTGGTTCCGGAAAATCCGACACAGGCTGATCAGATCCTGCAGCAGGTGTTGCAGCCATTGCTCTGAAGCAGAGCCGCTCATCCGTGCGTCAGCCGGAAGGGTGTTGGGCCTTTTGGCAGGTGTATCACTTTGTTACAAAATATTGCTTGCTATTTTTAAAGAAATTATGTAGACTTTCTTGGCAGCAACGACTCTGCACCAACCCCCGGACTCTTAAGGGAGTAACATCGTGGAAGAACGCATTAAGAAGCCCCTTATTCTTATTGTCGACGACGACAAAAATATCTGTAAAATGATAGAGGCTTCGCTCAAAAAAGAGCGCAAGTACGAAATCGAAACCGCGCTCAACGGCGAAGCTTGTTTGAAAAGCATTCAGGAAGAATGCCCGGACCTTGTCCTGATGGACATTCAGATGCCGGGCATCGACGGCATCGAAACCCTGCAAAAGATCAAGCAGGAAGACAGCCGCATCCCGGTGATCATGATGACGGCGCACGGCACCATCGAACGCGCGGTCACCAGCATGAAGCTGGGCGCCTATGATTTTATCACCAAACCGTTCGCCCGTGAGCGTTTGCTGGTCACGGTGCAGAACGCGCTGCTCAGCAGCTCCCTGAAAAAAGAGGTGGACGAGCTTCGTTCCGAACTCAAGAACAAGTACACCTTTGAAAACATCATCGGCCAGAGCGGCGTCATGCAGGATGTGTTCAAAGCCGTGGAACGCGTCATCAACAGCAACGTGACCGTTCTCATTCAGGGGGAGAGCGGTACCGGCAAGGAGCTCATCGCCCGCGCCGTCCATTTTCACTCCAAGGCCCGCGCCGCCAAACCGTTCGTAGCCGTGAACTGCTCGGCGCTGCCGGAATCTCTGCTGGAGAGCGAATTGTTCGGCCATGAAAAAGGCTCCTTCACCGGCGCGGCCGGACGTCGCATCGGCAAATTCGAAATGGCCAACACCGGCACCATTTTCCTCGACGAGATCGGCCTCATGACGCCGGCTACGCAATCCAAAGTGTTGCGCATTTTGCAGGAGAGAGAGTTCGAGCGCGTCGGCGGCAACGAGCTCATCAAAGTGGACGTGCGCGTTATCTCTGCCACCAACAAGGATCTGGAAGAAGAGATGAAAAAAGGTGAGTTTCGTGAGGACCTCTACTATCGCATCTCGGTCTTTCCCATCAAGCTGCCGTCGTTGCGCGAACGCAAGGAAGACATTCCGCTCCTGGCCGCACACTTTCTGAACAAATTCAATCAGCAGGAAATGAAGCAGATCGAAGGCGTCTCTCCGGACGCGCTGGATTTGATGATGGCCTACAACTGGCCCGGCAACGTGCGCGAGCTGGAGAATGCCATGGAACGCGCCGTTGTGCTGGCCACGGGCAACGATATCTCGGCCAAAGACCTGCCGGCTGCCGTCCGTTCACTGGGCGAAAAACGAATTTATGAATCTGACAATACCCTGGCCAGCTGGATTGAAAAGCTGGAAGAAGAGGCGCTGCGCCAGGCCCTGCTGGAATGCGAAGGCAACATCTCCGCGACAGCGAAAAAACTGGGCATCGGCCGCGCGACCATCTATCGCAAAGCGAAAAAGTACGGCCTGCCCATGGTCAAAGGATAACCCGCCCGATACCGGTTCGACGAAGAGGATTCGTCGGGCCGGTTGTCCCCTTCACCGCTCCCACTCCTGAAGCAATACCTTCCCTATTTTCTATTCGGCAACCAGGCCGCCATTCCGCTCAACCAGGCAGCGAAATGGGTCGAGCTCAGCGTCATGGTTTCTGTCAAGCGCGGTAATAAATAAACCTCAGAGCTCTTGCTCGCCATGCCCAACTCGGTCGTGGTGGCTGACTCGATGCCGGCGTCCCGCAACCACGGCAAAAACGGAACGATGTACTCACCGCTGGGATAGCAAAAATGGCGCAGGAGATGATCCCGACCCGTTATCTCTTTGATGGCGCGACGATTGTCTTCAATTTCCTTGAGAAACAGATCGCGATCGTTGGGCGTACGATGGCGATGGGTATGCAGTTGCAGATCCACCAGCTCTGGGTCGAGAGCGGCGATCTCCTGCGGCGACATGATCTGCAGCATTCGCTGCTCCAGGAGCCGGTCATACGACACCTCCAGATCGCCGGCCAGCTGTTGCAAAAGTTCGTTTTTCTCAGCCGTGCTCCATTGTTCTCTGTTGCAGAATCTGCGAATCTGCAAATGCCGCTCGTCCCGCAGGCGCCGCTCCATGGGGATAAGGACCGGCTCGCGCTCCTCGCCTAAAGCGAGCGCAGCGGCCGTTTTGCCACGGCCGCGCCAGAGCAAATAGGACAGCATCATGTCAAAAACAGGAAAGCGGTTCAGAGCATAATAAGTGGTGAGGTAGAGGGTCGCCGGCAGCCCGCGCTTTTGCAGAGCCGGATAGATGTGCTGATAAAAATCAACAGTGCCGTCATCAAATGTGATGACCACGCTCTTGGGAGGCAGGTGACCCGCGTACAGAAGCCGCAACCCCTCCGCCAGCGGCAGCACGCGATAGCCGAGCTCAAGGATCAGATCCAGCCGTCGCTCAAAGTACTCGCGGCTCAGATAGAGCTGAGGATGCCAAAGGTGTTCGTCCAGCACCGAGACCCCATGATAACATAAAATAAGCAGCCGGTTCTGTCGCCAACGGCTTTTGCCAATACCAAAAAAGCGGGCCTTTTCAGCTACTTGAAGTGCTTTTTCTTTGATTTCGTGAACCATAGTCCTCCCACGCCATCCAGTCAAAAACTCGTGACAAGCCAGGGCGACACTTGTCAAATTTTAGTTCCACCGCAATTCATAATCGCCAAAATCGACGACGCTGAAAAATACGAATTATTTCCTCAATGCAAAAGAATTTCTGCAGCCGATTGCCGGCTCTGCTGCTTTGCTGCCATCCCATAAGACAGAAAAGATATATATTATTAAATTACAACCGCATAACCCGCATGGCGCTCCATTGGGATATCTCCCGGTCCAGGAGCCAGTCTTCAATTTGCAATCCTCCATTTCAAATTGAAATGTCATCCATGCCACACTCGCCTGGACTCACCATAACGGTCCGTACTTGCAAATCTCTTGCCGCTGCTGCAGAAAAACAATTAGACATATAATTTTTTTGCATTTACAATGACGGGCTCGCCACAGATTTTTCTTTTCCAGAGAGCAGCCGTTTATGGTACACTATTTGCTTATGATAATGCAGAAAAAAAGAGAATTTGCGTTATTTTCTTTATTTACAGATACTGACGAGCTGTGTCCTGAATAGGTGTAGAACTTTTTTATGACACGTGCTACACACCTGGTTTGAAACTGCTATGAATTGGCATCACAGCAAAAGGCATTCACTCATGCTCATCACCATCATTCACCTCACGCAGGATTGCAGCCTCCTGTAACTGAGATGGCGAAGCTGTGTAGATCTGCAAGCCAGTTAACGGACGGGCCACCGCCGAAAGCGAATGGGAGGAAACAATGTTCACCAGAGCGGAAATGAAACATGATATAATCGAAGAAGTGGCGACGCCGACCACCGTGTCAACAGCCCCCGTTTTCGACAAATCCATATTAATGGAAAGTACGGCCGGTAACATGCAGCTGGTGCGTGCGCTTCTGACCATTTTTACCCAGGAATTTCCCCGGCAGATCCAATCCTTGCGGGAAAGCGTGCAGCGCTCCGATTTCAAGACGATTCAGTTTGTCGCTCACAGCATGAAAGGACGTTGCGGCATGGTAGGCGCCATCAAATTGCGCGATCTGGCCGCTGCGGTAGAAACGCTGGCGAGGGATAAAGCAGAGCGCCCCCAGATCATGGATAACCTGGTGATGATGGAAAGCGCCTACGAGAATTATAACGACGTCATAAAACGAATGACCCTGTCCTGACTCGAGCGGCTCATAAACCGAATACACACGATCATAGCTCAGCAGCTAACCAACACAGCGAGATGGACATCATGAAGGAAACCAAACCCACACCTGTTATCACCACATCGTCAGAAGGGCATTGTGGGTTTATACTGCTCAAATTGGCCGCGGCGTCTGAACAGGAAGGGCTGTTGGTTCTGGAGGCCAACGCCGTCGCCGTACGTCTGCTTGCTCAACCGGCCGATGCAATTCGCAACAGAAATTTGTTCGACCTCTGGCCGGAATGGGCGCCGAACCTTGCCGAACGAGAACAGCTGTTACACACCTTGCGAACGGAACGAGGGCTCTATACCCAGTTTTATTCGCCGCCGCATGACCAACCAATAAAGTGCCATCTGATCGCCATTGATTCCGATCGGGTTTGCATGTTGTTTGACGATAACGCATTGGGGCTTCCTGCCAAACATATTACTCCTGAACACAACCACTTGCTCTATTCGGTGATTGACCACATCCCGGACTCGATCTACATCAAAGACCTCGATGGTCGAAAGATTCTGTCCAATCTCGCCGACTGCGAGTACATGGGTTTGGATCGCCGCGAAGAGGCGATCGGCAAAACAGACTTTGATGTGTATGCGCCGGAATTGGCCGAGCATTTTCAGCAGGACGATAACGTCGTCCTCCAGCAAAAGCGGGGCGTCTTGAACCGGCTGGAGAACATTCCGGACAAGAACGGCCAGGAACGATGGGTGCTGTCGTCCAAAATACCGTGGTATAACGGGAACGGCAAAATCCAGGGCATTCTCGGCATCGGCCGCAACATCACCGATTATTCCAGGACCGCCCGCGAGCTGGCTGTGGAAAAGGAAAAACTGAAGCGATATCTGGAAATTGTACCGAGCGTGGTGGTCTCGCTGGATCTCGAAGGACGTATCACCCTGTTGAACGAATTCGGCTGCGACGTCTTTGAATGCCGCGCCGACGAGGTGATCGGCACCTCCTGGCTGGAGCTGTTTGCCGACGACCAGGAACGCAGCAAGGCGAAACACTTCTTCACCAAAGCGCTTGGCAGCCGGCGATCGGCCAAAACATTCGTCGAGCTGCGCATGCTCAGTCAAAAGGGGCACAAGCGGCTGGTGCGCTGGTTCTCCCGCGCCCTCAAAGACAGTCACGGTCAACCCTGTGGCCTGCTCTGTTCAGGCGAAGAGCTGTCGGAAAAAAGGCACATGGAGGAGCGCCTGCGCTTGAGCACGGACGGTATGCGTTCCCTCTATATGCTGAGTCGTATGCCGCTCAAGAACGAGAAGGAACTGTTTGAGCATGCTCTGGAAGAAGTGGTGAAATTGACCGGCAGCCAGATCGGATATTTCCACCTGGTGCACCCCAATCAGCAAGTCTATGAATCGTTCATCTGGTCGAAAAAGGCGCGTAAAGGCTGCCGCGCCTCCCAGAAGGGCAAACACCCTCTGATCAACGCCGGCATCTGGGCTGATCCCATCCGGCTGAAAAAACCGGCCATTCACAACGATTATCAGAACCTGGCAGAAGCAAAAGGATATCCGGAAGGGCATCTCCACATCGTCCGCCACATGAGCGCCCCGATCATCGCAGACGATCAGGTGCGCGCGATCTGCGGAATCGCCAACAAATCGATCGATTATACGGAAACAGATGTACTCGAGATGCAGGTGTACATGGATGAAGTGTGGAGCATCCGTAACCGCTGGGTATACGAAAGAGAACTGCAAAAGGCGCGTGAAGAGGCCGAGGCCGCGACCACCACGAAAAGCAGCTTCCTTGCCAACATGAGCCATGAGATACGCACCCCCCTCAACGGCATCATCGGCATGACCGAGTTGGCCCTGACCACACAGCTGACCGCTACGCAATACGATTACATGCGAAACGTTAAAGAGGCGGCTTATTCCCTGCTGGACATCATCAACGATATCCTCGATTTCTCCAAAATCGAAGTGGGCAAACTGGCCATCCGCAATACCATGTTCTCCCTGCGTGATCTGGTGGAAAAAAGCGTCAACATTCTCACGACCAAGTGTAAAGAGAAAAATATCGAACTGATCTGCGAGATCGACATCAAAGTCCCGGACCTGCTCAAAGGAGATCCGGTGCGCATCCGGCAAATTTTGACCAATCTGTTGAGCAATGCGGTCAAATTCACGGAAAAAGGCGAAATCATCGTAGAAGTGAAAAAGGGCGACATGCAGCTGGTGGCCGGGCAGGTGAAAACACTGCCGATCCAGTTCTCGGTCAAGGACAGCGGCATCGGCATCCCTTCGGAAAAACTGAACTATATCTTTGAGAGTTTTACCCAGCTGGACAGCAGCGCCAGCAAACGCTACAGCGGCACCGGCCTGGGGCTGAGCATCTGCAAAAGCCTGACCTCGCTGATGGGCGGGGAAATTTCCGTGACCAGCCGTCCGGGCCTGGGCAGCACCTTCACCTTTTGGCTGCCGCTGGAGCCGCAAAAAAACAACCACCTCAAAACGATCAAACCGCAGGTGCCGTTGCGACATGTGCTCGTCGTGGATGACAACAAAACCAATCTGCGCATCCTCAAAGACATGTTGCACAACTGGTCGGTACCGGTCGACACCTGCGATAACGGCATCGAAGCGCTGCAAAGAATCAGGCTGGCCGCGGAGAAGCAGCAGCCGTACGACGCCATCATCCTCGATCTGCAGATGCCCGACTTTGATGGTCTCCAGCTCGCGGAAAAGCTGAACCTGGAAGAACATACGCATCAAAAACCTATCATTCTCATGATGTCATCCGCGGAACCGCCCGGCATCAAAGCCAGGTGCCGCGAAGCCGGCATCTCTCTGTTTCTCACTAAACCGGTAAAAATGAACGAACTCGCAAACACCCTTACCGCTCTGGCTTCACCCCGTCCGGCGCCGCCGACCATCGATCATAAATCGCTGGGTTCGATCCAGC
>CAZISM010000071.1:0-3011 GCA_964541895.1 uncultured Cytophagia bacterium | reverse complement strand
TCACCCCGTCCGGCGCCGCCGACCATCGATCATAAATCGCTGGGTTCGATCCAGCCGAACGGGCACGATTGCAGAGTATTGGTCGCAGAAGACGACGCCATCAACATGATGATCGTACAACACATCATCAACAAAATGGGATTCACCCTGGTGCCTGCCAAAAACGGCCTGGAAGCCGTGGAAAAATTCCGTCAGCAACAACTGGACGTGATTCTCATGGACGTGCACATGCCGATCATGGACGGTATCGAAGCCACACGCAAAATACGTGAATTGGAAGGCTCCATACGGCATACACCCATAATCGCCCTGACCGCCGACACCATGAAAGGCGAACAGGAACGGTGCTTTCAGGCAGGCATGGATGAATTCCTGTCCAAACCGTTTCGCCAGCAGGATATCACCCAGTTGCTGCTGCGGTATGCGAAAAGAAGAGTACACTAGATGAAAAAGATTCTGGTTGTGGACGACGAGATCAGCATTCGCCTCATCATCAACAGCACCTTTCAAAACGATTTTGAGGTGGTAACGCTATCCAACGGTGAAGAGGCGCTGCATTACCTGCAAAGCGGCGAGCTGCCGGATTTGATCATCAGCGACCTGGTGATGCCTAAAATGGACGGCTACGAGTTCATCGTCAAATTGCGCAGCAGCGGGTTTTTTGACGACATCCCGCTCATCGTTTTATCCGGAAGCGAGGAGAGCAACTCCCGCATCCGCTGTTTCGAGCTGGGGGCTGACGATTTTTTGGTCAAGCCGTTCAATCCCAAAGAACTGCTGGCCCGAGTAAAACGACGGTTATCCGCCAGAGCAAAATATATCTCCCGGGGTGGCTTTTAATACCATGGATCAGGCCCAGAACATATTTTCGGTCCTTTACATCGGCGAAGACGAAAGCATCCGTTCGCTGGAGAGCCGTCATCGCTTCAAAGTGCATACGGAGAAAAACGGCCTCTTGGCCATGAATTGGCTGACCGGCGGTTCCTTCTATCCTTTTGCCGGCTCGTTCCAGCAACCGCCTCTCTGTCCAAACCAGCCGGACGCCATCGTATGCGAGATTACCCTCCCGGGCATCAGCGGCTTTGATCTCTACCGGGAGATGAGAAAATGCAACCTGTTGCACGCGACCCCGTTCATATTGATCACCGCCAACTTTAAATTTTCCCATCGGGATCGGGCCCGCTTGCTGGGCATTGACGATTTCTACGACAAACCGCTGCAGGAAGCGCAATTTTACGAACGCTTGTCGTTCCTCATTCCCTACAAACGGCAGCGGCATAATCTGGAAGAGCTGCACTGGGACACCAACGTCACGCCCTACAGAACCCGTCTGATCAAACGCAGCTTTGACCTGATCGTGGCCGGCACGGCCCTGATCTGTCTGTTGCCCGTGTTCCTGATCATCATCATCGCCCTCTGGCTGGAAAGCCGCGGCCCGGTCTTTTACATTGCCAAGCGCGTGGGGGCCAATTTCAAGATATTTGACTTTTACAAATTCCGCTCCATGTATCCGGATGCGGATCAACGCCTGAAAGAGGTGGAACACCTTAATCAGTACAACGAAGAACCCATCGAATTTCAGTGCAGCGAATGCGCCAAACTGCCGGCCAACGAGTTCTGTTCGCCGGTGGTCTATTACGATCAGGAGCGCATCTGCGAAAGGCTGGCCAGCAAACGGCGCAATCAGAAAAAAGCATTTCTGAAAATTCCCAACGATCCGCGTATCACCAAAGTGGGCCGTTTTCTGCGCAACACCAGCCTGGACGAACTGCCGCAGCTGCTCAACGTCCTCAAAGGCGATATGTCGATCGTCGGCAATCGGCCTTTGCCGGTCGCTGAAGCCAACTCGATCACCAAAATGCGCTGGGCGCGGCGTTTTCGTGCTGCGGCGGGTCTGACCGGCTTGTGGCAGGTTGAACTGCGCGGCCGTGGCGGCTTTATGTCCGAAGAAGAGCGCTTCCATCTTGACAACCGCTACGCGGCCTATAATTCGTTTCTCGGCGATATCCAGCTGATTTTGCGAACGATCCCCGTGTTGTTACAAAGAGAAAATGTGTAGTGAGGTATGATGATGTGCCACCGAATCTGGACCGGGCCCGCTGTCTTGCTCCTGGCCGGCGCCCTCCTAACCACCGCTTCAGCGGATCAAACCGCCAAGCCATCCCATCCTGCGGCCATAATGGACAGCGGTCATGTGACGCTGCCGCCGTTGCCGGTCGTGCTGGCGGCGGCCGAAGCTTACTCGCCGATTTTAAAAGGCCAAGACGCCGCCATCGAGATCACCCGCCTGAAAAGCAAACTGACGGGGCAGGAATGGCTGACCTATGTCAAACTTTCCTCCAACGTCATGTACGGCACCAACGATTACTTTTTTCTGACTCAGGAATTCTCGGGGTACAATCTCGAATCGAAACCGTATGAAGTCACACGCTACAGCGTCGGCCTTTCCCTGCAGCTGAGCCTCTTCGATCTGGCCAAGCGCAGCAAAACCACTCAGATCGCCCGCCAGGAACAGGTGCTGGCCGAACAGAGAAAACAGGAGCTCATCCAGGCCCTGCGCCAACTGGTCATAACCCAATATTATGACGCCAAACTGTCTTACGACATCCTCAACACCAGAAACGAACAGAAAGAATCCTCGCTGTTGCAGGCGCAGATGGCTGACATAAAGTTTCAGAACAATCAGATGGATTTTATCGAATATTCGAAAATAATCGAATTTCACAATCAGACCATGTCGGACTTTCAAAAGGCTGTGGCTGATTTTGAATTGAAATTCGCTCTGTTACAGGAAACGGCCGGAATAACCTTGAGAGTCCCATGAACGCGTCACGTTTTTTCTACCTCATCTGGAAACACCGGCTATTTCTGCTGGCGTTGCCGCTGGGCCTGATCCTGCTGGTCATGCTGTTGACCATGAACCAGCCCAAAACCTGGGTTTCAAAATCCGTGCTCTACACCGGCTTTGCCTCCGGATTTTCCATCGAAAGCATGAACAACTCCCGCATCGA
>CAZISM010000070.1:17092-29235 GCA_964541895.1 uncultured Cytophagia bacterium | reverse complement strand
GCGGATCCGGAACTTGAACCGCAGGGGTTGCGATCCAGCACATAAGGATTCTTTGTCTGTCCGCCCACGCCGCTCCAGCCGCTGGACGAGGTCTCGGCGCGAAAATTGGCCCACTCGCTCAGATTGGCTTTGGCGATTATGACAGCGCCGGCTTGGCGCAATTTTTTTACGATATAACTGTCCTGCAGCGGCAGAGAGTTTTTCAGCGCCAGCGAACCGGCCGTGTTCGGCATTTTGTCATGGGTGTCGATGTTATCCTTGATGATCACCGGAATGCCGTGCATCGGCCCTCTGGATCCTTTCGCCTGCCATTCCCGGTCCAGGGCTTCTGCGATCTGCAGAGCATCCGGATTTATCACGATAATAGAATTCAGCCTGGGACCATTTTTATCTATGGCAGTGATCCGGCTGATATAATCGGCGACGACCTGTTTGATGGTGTATCGGCCTTGACGATACCCCTTTTGGAGCTGCGGAATGGTCAGCTCTTCCAGGTAGGTGGCCGGAAACGGTGCCTGGGAGGACGGCGTGCAGGCCACGAACGGCAAAACCATTACTATCATTGCCAGAACTATCGAAATATATGGCATACCATCTCCTGCCGGTTTGTTACAATGCCTTGTCTGTTGATACCTGAATTTGATAAAAAACATGGCACAATGCAAGCGTAAACTCCAGAAATATCGCGCAGCCCTGCTGAAAAAAAATCGTCGATTCCAGTTACTCTTTGTGAAATAGTACGTATACTGCATAAACAGAATCGGCAAGGTGCACAATGGACACAGAACCTCTCATAGCCTATTTCACAGACGTATGGAATGACAGCAGCGACGACGTGCCTGTGCTGGGCAGAGAATCCTCGGCCTCTCAGAAAAAAGAAAAAGAGCGACTCTGCTCCGAATATCAGGCGTGTTTTGAAAAATATCAGCACACATTCGCGAACGGAGCAGAACCACGTAATTCAGATATTTTCTTTCAGGACCTGCGCCGCTTTATGAAAGAGGTGTATGAGTATTCCGATGACACGCTGGCTGTCCTGCTCTCCCCGGAACTTGTCGATGCCTCGAGAACGTTTTACACGCGGTCGCGATGGTTCGATGCGCAGCTGAAACCGGAAGAGATTTTTCAGGCCATGCGCAATCTCTGGATCACGAACGGGCTGCAACTGTTGACGGGATTGCCGGTCGAGCTGACGCCCTCCCTGCTGGCCTATAGCCTGCTCTATCCCTATTCCGACAACCTACTTGACGATCCTGAAATCACTCCTGCAGATAAAGCAGCGTTCAGCAGCAGGTTCGAGCAACGTCTTCAGGCCGTTGGGGAGATGGCGGAAAACCACCGGGAGACGAAAATCTCCGAGCTTGTCGGCATCATCGAAAAGCAATATCCGCGAACGCATTTCCCCGAGGTCTATGCCGGGTTGCTGGCCATACACCAGGCGCAGACACGCAGCCTGGCACTGAACGATAAAAAACAACAGCTCAGCGACAACGATGTTTTATCCATCTGCTTTGACAAGGGCGGCGCCTCGGTGCTTGCAGACGGCTTGCTGCTGTCCGGGACCCTCTCTTCAGAGGTGCAGAGGTTTTGCTTCGGTTTTGGCATCTGGCTGCAGCTAGTGGATGACATCCAGGATCTGGCTGAGGATATCGGCACAGGGACCCAAACTCTGTTTACTGTGGAAAATCGACGGCACGCCAGGGCCAACCTCGCCCATCGAACATTTCATTTTGGCAGAAACATCATGGAGCTGGCGCGCTGCTTCCAGTCCGCTGCGGCCGACTCGTTTCGTCAAAGCATCGTACAGAACACCGAAATGATGTTGATTCAGGCCATTGGCATGAACGCATCGTACTATGCTCCGGAATTCGTGGCCAGGATGGAGAGATACTCTCCGGTCTCTTTTAAGTACCTGCAGCAAATGAAAACGAAAGGCATGCCGGGGCGCAGGCACATGCTGGCAACATGGTTAAAAAATACGGCGCATGACAAGAGTAACCTGAATTCAATGTACCGTCCTGCCGCTGCCTCACCCTGTTCTCACGTAAGGCCACATCTTGCTTGATTCTCACATTTCGATTTGCTAATTTGTCAACAAGCTTTCCATTCAACCAACCTAGGGAGCCTCAGCATCATGAGAGCCACTCCTCTCTGCAGACGCGATTTTCTCCGCCAGGCCATGATCGGCACGGCCGGACTGGGACTGTTCTGCAGGTCCGGCCGCAAACCTGCCCAAAAACCCAACGTCCTTCTCATCATCGCCGATGATATGGGCTATTCTGATCCCGGCTGCTACGGCGGTGAAATAGAGACTCTTAACCTGGATCGATTGGCCGCCAACGGCTTGCGTTTCACGCAATGCTACTCCACCGGACGCTGCTGGCCGTCACGGACGAGTCTGTTGACCGGCTATTACCCGCAACAGGTGGGCATGGATCCGCCGCAGGGCCGCTTGCCGGAATGGGTGCGCACGGTGCCGGATTACCTCAAGCCGCTGGGATATCGCTGTTACCATTCCGGCAAATGGCACCTTATGGGCGCTCCCAAGGTTATCGCCGACGGTCATTTCGACCGCTCTTACGTACTGCATGATCACAACCGTTTCTTTGCACCGCAACATCATGAACTGGATGATCATGAAGTGCCTGCGGTGGATGCGGATGAAAATTTTTATGTCACGACCTCCATTGCCGACCACGCCATCGATTTCCTGAAAGAACATCACGCCGTTCACAGAGACGAGCCTTTCTATTCCTATCTGGCTTTCACATCGCCGCACTTTCCTTTGCAAGCCCTCAAGGAGGATATCGACCGCTACCGGCAACGCTTTCTCGCCGGCTGGGATGTCGTTCATGAGCAGCGCTGGCAGCGCCTGCGGCAGATGGGCCTGGTTAGCTGCGGCCTGGCGCCGCTGGAGCCCGAGGTGACGGCCGATTGGAGTTTTGATTTGCAGAGACTGCAAAAAGAGATCGGCCCGGGCGAAACCAACCGCGCTCTGCCCTGGCACGATCTTTCCGAAGAACAGAAAAAATTTCAGGCAACGAAAATGGCCATCCATGCCGCCATGATCGATCGCATGGATCAGGAGATCGGCCGCGTGCTGGCGCAGATAAAAGCCATGGGTGCGGAGGAAAACACCATAGTCTTTTTCGTCTCCGACAACGGCGCCAGCGCCGAACAGATCATCCGCGGCGATATGAACGATATCAAGGCCGAGCCCGGTTCTGCCGAATCCTATCTCTGTCTGGGACCGGGATGGTCCAGCGCAGCCAACACGCCGTTCCGGTTGCATAAATCCTGGGTGCACGAAGGCGGCATTTCTTCTCCGCTCATCGTCCACTGGCCGGCAGGCATAGAGGCCCGCGGAGAACTGCGCCACGATCCCTGCCATTTCATCGACCTGCTGCCGACGGTCATCAAACTGGCCGGTGGGCAGGAGATCCCCAGACAATGGAACGGTCAAACAGCCGCGCCTTTGCCTGGCATAGACCTGACCCCTGCTTTTGCACACGATCATGCGACCCAACATGAGTATATTTATTTTCACCATTTGTCCAACCGGGCGATCCGGCAAGGGGACTGGAAGCTGGTGGCCAGGGGCGAGAACGGCCCCTGGGAATTATACAACCTCAACAGCGACCGTTGTGAACAGCAGGATCTGAGCAAGCTCTATCCGGAGCGGGTGACGGCCATGTCTGCGCAATGGCAAAGACACGAAGATGAATTCCGGCGGCAGGCAGGTGTGCCGGCAGAAAACAGCACATCAAAGTAGAAAAGATTTGAGCATGACAAAAATCAAGGTTTCCTTTTCAGCGCTGCTCCTGGCCGGATTTGTCACAGCATGTATTGGTCAGACTATCACTTCGGTGACGATCGGCAAGCAGCAATGGCTGGCGGCGAATCTGGAGGTGAGCACGTTTCGCAATGGCGAAGCCATTCCTGAAGCAAAAACCGCACAAGCATGGCAGGAAGCCGGACTACTGGGCAAACCGGCCTGGTGCTATTATCAAAATGATCCGGCAAACGGCAAAACATTCGGCAAATTGTACAACTGGTATGCGGTGCACGACAGCCGTAATCTCGCACCGGCGGGCTGGCATATCGCTGATGCGAACGAATGGCAAACTTTGGTGGACGCTTCTGGTGGAGGCAACAGCGCCGGCGGAAAATTAAAAGAGAGCGGAACAGTGAATTGGCGCAGTCCGAACAGCGGCGCTGTCAATAGCGCTGGCTTCACGGCACGGCCAGGCGGCCTGTGCGATACTAACGGTCGCTTTTTTACGCTGGGGAATTTCGCCGTTTTCTGGACCGCAACAGAAAGTGGTCCGCACAGCGCCTGGGCCAGACACCTGAGCCATGGCGACACCAAAGTCTACCTCGACGCCATGAGCAAAGGCTCTGGTTTTTCAGTGCGCTGTGTCAAAGATTAGCGCCTCATTCTGCAAAGGGAGAGTCCGATGATACTGCTATTGTTATTCCTGTTTTCCTTTGCCGATGCGCCGGCCGCTGATCTGGCAAATCCCGGCGTGTTGGACTTTGGCGCCGTCGCTGACGGCAAAACCGACAACACCCGGGCGTTTCAGGCGGCATTGAATCATGCTTCTGCGAAAGGATTGACCGTCACAGTGCCGGTCGGGCAATACCGCTTTGATGGTGTGCTAAACATCCCGGAAGGCGTGACGTTGAAAGGAGCGGCTGAGGGTCCGACTTCGGCGCGAATGGACAAAGGCACCATGCTCCTGGCCCACGCCGGTCGCGATGCGGAAGGGTCGCCACCGTTCATCACCCTGCAGCACAACAGCACGGTGAAAGGTCTCTCAATCTATTATCCGCAGCAGGTCATCGAGGATGTGCGCCCCTATCCATATACGATTCAGGTCAACGGCAGCCGCTGCAACATCATCGATGTCACTATGGTCAATTCCTACAACGGCATCGACTGCGGCAGCGTCTATCACGGCCAGGACTATCTGCGCAACATCTATCTCGGCGCCTTGCGCCGCGGCGTCTACATTGATCGCACGGCCGACATCGGACGAATCGAAAATGTTCATATCCATCCCAGCAGCTGGCTGGAGCTGGGCGTTGACGGTGATGCGCTGCGCGATTACAGCATGGCCCATCTCGAGGGCTTTATCATCGGCCGCTGTGACTGGGAATACATGACCAACTGCTTTGTGATCTGGCCCAAGGTGGGCTTTCGCTTTATCGAAACCAAAGGCGACCCGGTGGGTCATGATCCGCAGGCCAACATCCTCATCACCCAGAGCGGCTCGGACGTCGGGCCGCTGGCTGTGATCGTGGAAAAAACCCAGTACCACTGCGGCATCGCTTTTGAAAACTGTCAATTCATGGATGGAGTGTTGATTGAATCGGAAAATCAGGGGCCGATCAAATTAACAAATTGCGGCTTTTGGGGCTGGGCCGAGACGCTCAACGGCACGCACATTGTGAATAAAGGCCCGGGCGCGGTTTTTCTGACCGCCTGTCATTTCAATGCCAAAAACTGGATCGAATGTCACTGGACGCCGGAGATCCCTTACATCCGCATGGAGAACGGCGCCCTGCAGATGATGAACTGCCGCTTTCTGGACAACGGCAACACACCGGACGCGCATATTTACCTTGGCGAGAACGTGCACTCGGCGGTGATCATGGGCAACAGCGTCGAAGGCGGCCGTCTCAAGGTGATCAACAAATCGAAAGGCGATGTGCAACTGATAGGGAACGTGAAAGAATAATTCGTCCGGACGCCATAGAGGATCATAGCGTATCGTTGCAGCTATTTCATGGCCGCCAGCAGGCGCACGTAATTTCGCACCCAATGGTGTTCTGCAAAGGTGATAAAACCGACGCCGCGTAAAATCTCTTTCCAATCCATTTCCACGAACTCGAAGGCGTAAGGACATTCCACCATCGTAAATACCTTGCGATGAAACGGAGGCATTTCCGCCATTTTAAACTCGGCAAAATCCAGCAGCAAAAACTTGCCTCCCGGCTTTAGGTTGCTGTAAATATTTTCCAGGGTTTTCAGGCGCGAGTCATGGGGAAATCCGTGCAGCACGAAACTCATAACGATTTTATCAAAAGGGTCATCCAGCGCAAAGGGCAGATCCGCGCGATGGTTCATAAAGGCGACATTGTTATTGCGACGGCATTTTCTGCGAAACTGCGCGCCCATCTCTTCGGATACATCCATACCTAAAATATAGCCCCGGTCACTCAAACAGCGGCGCATCAGGCACGCATTCCGACCTGTGCCGCAGCCGAGATCGAGCACCCGATCGTCAGGACGAATATGCATGGCCGAAACAGCGGCGGAGATAAATCTGGAATATAATCCGCCGCTCAAGACGTTCATGACCAGGTCGTAATGTCGCGCCAGAAAACCGTGAATTTCTATATGGGAATCGGGATATAATTGAGCCAAGTCGAAACCTCCTGCAACGGGTGAACGACAACGATCAAATATCAGCGATTTTTCAATTAAAATCCAGCATTTTAATCTTTCGCTGACCCCGACAGGCTATATTCAAGAGGACCGTCCTCGCCCCCAAGTTCGACTCTTTTTATCCTTCACTGAAAACAAAACATTTGCCGGATACATAAAGATTGCCTATAATTATTGCATTAAACGAAACAGCTGTTACCAGGGTATTATCTCACAAGCCCATGCGTTGGCATGCGGTTCATGTCTTGCGTCATTCATTCATTTCACAGATGGGCGGTCAGTAACAAACCAATTGTTCCGAATCACAGGCTCTCAGATCAGGGAGGTGAATCATGTCTCGAACAGGAACGCGATTATTTTTGGCTGTGATGTTGCTTTGGTGGTTGAGCCTTAGCGCCGACACCTTTATCGTCACCAATACATCAGACTTTGGTGCCGGATCCTTGCGCGATGCCCTTTCCCTAACGTATACTACGCCCAGCGCGGATTCCATCTGCTTCAAAATTCCGACATCAGATCCCGGCTATGACGCCGCCAACGGCGTTTGGGTCATCAAACCGACCGGTACCGTGATTGTGCCGGTCAAAGTCACCATAGATGGCAGGTTACCGCTGGCCGGCGGTGGCTTTAGACCGGGCATTGAAATTGACGGCACTAATCTCTACAAACAAGGGGTGTCCGGCATCAGCACCAATGAAAACAATATATTACGCGGCCTGATCATCACCAATTGGCAGTACGGCATCTGGCTATCAAAATCCAATGTAGTCATTCAGACCTGCTATATCGGCACCGATGCAACAGGCAAAACGGCGAAACCCAATAATGGCGACGGCATACTCATCGCCAACGGCGTCAGCAAGGTCCTTATTCTAGGCAACCTGCTTTCCGGCAATCGCGGCAGCGGCCTGCGCATGTTCGGCGCAAGTACCTCCGGGATCATTATTCGACAAAACCGCATCGGCACCCAGGCCGACGGACTTGCGGAACTGCATAACGGCTATGATGGGATCATGATCCAGGCTGGCGTTCACGATTGCATCATCGAACAGAACGTGATCTCGGGGAACAACATGAACGGAATCGATATATATGGCGCCGGCGCGAATCATAATATTATCAGGAAAAATAATATCGGCACCGACCTCACAGGAACAAAAGCGATCCCCAACAAATCCTCCGGTGTGCTGGTGTTCAACGGTGCCTGCCGCGACAGCATCGGCCCGGCCAACATCATTGCCTTCAACGGCGGGGACGGCGTCACAGTGGACGGCAACGATACCTTGAAAAGCACCATCGGCCACAGGATCACCGCCAACAGCATCTTTGCCAATACCGGGCTGGGTATCAATACGGTGCGCACCGGCAATGGCGAATTGGCAGCCCCGCTCATCACCACGTTATCCAAAACGCAGGTCACAGGTACAGCCAAAGCCGGCCAGATCGTTGAAGTGTTTGCCGATCGCGCCGGCCAGGGAGAAAATTATTTGGGCTCAACGATCGCAAATGGTTCCGGCAAATTTGCATTTAATTTCCAGGTCCCGCCAACCTTGCCCTCCATCACCGTTACAGCAACAGACGCCGATGGCAACACATCGCCGTTTTCATCGCCGATATCGACAGAAGTGGAGCAGGCCGATCAAATTCCCGAACAGTTTGATCTGAGTCAGAATTACCCAAATCCGTTCAACCCGGCTACTGTGATCAGCTATCAATTGCCGTCCGCCGCGCACGTAGATCTGGCAATCTATAGCGTCAACGGTCAAAAGATCATGGCCTTGGTCAGCGGATGGCGTCCGGCAGGAACACATCAGGCGATCTGGAATGGGTGTGATGAGAACGGCAAATCTCTAGCAAGCGGGATTTATTTTTATCGGTTGCAGGCCGGGGATTTTGTGGCAATCAAAAAGATGTCGCGGGTGCGGTGAAATATCCTTCGGACCGCCCTTGCAGGGCTCTGTTTGTTTTGCTATGGAACCCAGGCCTGGCGGCCTGGGCTGTAACCGCTTCGCCCCTGTCGGGGCTGAAAGATGAGGATATTAGTCGCCTGGCGACCAATCGATGGTAGCCAGGCGTTTCAACGCCTGGAGAAAAATTGAATTCGATGGCGTCGCATAGCGACGGCATCGAATAGAATCGACCGGACAAGCTGACGCTGTATAGGCCAAAGCCCAAACCTAAAAGGGCTCAAAACTACCGAGAGTCCTGGAGACAACGAAATCCGATGAGGTTGTCCCTGTCGCCCGGATTGCTGTAGCCGCGGAACGCCGAGCGCAGGTCGTTCCCATTGCCGTTGAGCCAGGAGCCGCCCCGCAACACTCGCGAGTTGCCAGATTCTGGTCCGGAAGGATTCTCTATAATATTCTCTTTAACACAGCGTTGATAATAGGTACTGTCATACCAATCACGGCACCATTCCCATACATTGCCGCTCATATGAAATAAACCAAACTTATTTGCTTTAAATCCTTTATCCACCGGACAAGTCGCTTCTTTATCAAAACAATAATGTTTTTTGTCAAACGTGTTGCCCAGGCTCCATTTATTTTTCCCCCCACAACTGCAGGCATATTCCCATTCCGCTTCTGTCGGCAAACGACATCCTGCCCATTTGCTGAAAATATATGCATCATACCAGCTAACTCTCACTACCGGCTGATGAGGATTTTTGCCGAATTCGTCATTTAATCGCTCCTGAATAATTTGCGGATCAAATCTGCCAAATTGCTCAACAGTAACCGGATATTGCCCCAACCGAAAAGCAGACAATTTTACCTGGTGGATGGGTTGTTCATCATCTGCTTCCTCACTGCCCATGGCAAACTCGCCGGCTGGAATATCGGCAAACGTCCAGCATGGGTCGTCCTGCTTAAAAGCTTTCTGGTGGTACGAAAATTGTCGTTCGTGAGGCCACCAATCAAACATGCGCTCGCTTAACTTCTTGGCTGCTTTATTGCCAATATGTGAAAGAATTTCGTCACAATGATAAAGCACTTCAGTATCGGATTCCGCGGTGCGAAATATGGCTTCGATAAATTCAATTTGGCTTTGCGGCTCTGCAATTATGGCCTGGACTGTTCTTACTAGCTTGACCCGTTGCTCATTTGGAATTTGTTTCCAGCTCTTGTGCAATATGCCATAATCGACTTTTTCAGGCTTGGCATCAAGATAGCACAATGCTGCTAAGGGCGGATTTATATCAAACAAACGAACCAACATGGGCATGGGCTCGGACATCATCCCAACCGCCAGCCGAAAAACCTCAATCCATGCCTGGTTAAATACCCATGTTGAAATATCCGGCGGTACGGTAATTTCCTTTATCTGTGCATCGATGGAGGTTTGCTCCTCCCACAACTTTTGAAGGGTAATAGCAGCGAAATACTCTCGAAACGTGTTATGTTTGAATTCATACACATGTTCTTCGATCGATTCCTGCAAGATGCCGCTGCCTTTGCACAAGTCATCCAGAACGAGGCTGGCTTCATGGCTTTTGTGCGGATATCGCTTGTTTAAATAACCCTCCACCAGCGGGCGCAACCAGCTCTTTTCAGCGCGAAGCTTTTTTTCTTGCAGCATGCGCCAGGCAATGTCCGCCAGCAAGTCCGCCATGGCCTCGGCTTCAAGAGTCGATTTGTAATGATACTCATGTTTATGGCGCTCCGTGAGCAACGAATAGGAGCATTCCTGATACAGTTCCACGCGACGATTAGGAAGATCCTTTTTGGCAGAAATATAGGCCAGCAACGACAACAAGAACGGATTAACAGCCAATTCCCTGAAACGAGGATTACTGACAACACGATCCTTCAAGCCTATGGCTTTGTCCACCGCCCCTTTCAAGTCAATGGCTTTGTCCACCGCCTTTTCCAATTCCAGAGCCTGGTACCATCCCAGCAGATAATTACCAATGGCGTCGTCATCGAGTTCGGCAATCTTCAGCACGGTACGGAGTGGAAAAGTTGTGTCTTCCTGGCGCCAGGCCGCCTCGCGGCAGGTCAGGACGAGCCTGTTGGCGTTCCATTTTTCAATGGCAAGAAAACCGGAAATAAGGCCACGGACTTGCGTGCGGTCCTGTTCAGAGGCCACCTCATCCAATCCGTCCAGAAGCAGCACAGCATGGCCTTGCTTTGAAATTTCATTCAGCAGCTCAGGCCAGTCAAATCCTGGAAAGGATTCGGTCAAATAAGCGCTGATGCGGCTGATCAGGTCGCCGGAAAAACGCATCGCCTCAGCCAGCGGGAAATATATCGGAACCAGGTCACGTGGAGACAGCGCATCGGGATCCTTCGGCTCTATTACTTTCAGAGCATATCCGGCCAACATATAACCAAGATAGCGCAGCATGGTGGTTTTGCCCATGCCGGGAGGTCCTAGGACCAAAAAACGCTTGTACTCCAACAGCGCTTTCTCCGGCAAAAGTGCTACTGGCCGTTCCATGTCTTTTTTCATTACCTCCGCTATTTCAGGAGGATTTTCACGCCGGCTGGATTTTACCTCAGCCTGCGCAACCATGCGCAGCTTGATATAGAGACTGCCGGCTATGGGCACCGCCTTTTTCTGACCCAGCACGCGCATGCTGTTGAAGGCGCTGTGAGCTAGCAGCTGTTTGTAGTATTGCTGGATATTTGCCATTTCTTTGCGGCTGCGGATCTGTTGGCTCGCGCCGGCCGATGCCTGGCCGGCAAGATAGTGCAGCAACCCGGTCACTATGCCGTGCCCCTGCCGGTCGCCGTCATATTCGGCAACGATGCATGGTGCCGCCTGTTCAAGTCGAATTTTCAATTCAGAAGCCGGATTATTGAGCAGCAGATAACGGCAAGGCAGCCGACCGTTGAAAATCCGGTTCATCTCCTGATGCATGTAATCGATATCCGGATCCTGGCCGCCATAGCCGAGAAAGAGCAGCGTGTATTGCAATAGATTGGCTTCATAAAGCATCGCATAAGCCCGGTTTTGTCGCAACACGGCATATTGCGATTCGGTTACAATAATGGACTCTTCTTTGTCACACGTGCCGTGCAATTTTAAAAGAAACGGCTGGTAGGTAAAAATCTGACCTAAATCATCGTCAGAGTGGAGCTTCACGGTTAATTGCGGCCATGCCAGTTCAAAAAGACGATCATAATTGGTGGTCATGATGCCGGCGATCGGCAAAGAAGCGATCAGACGATGGTTCTCCGATGGCGCAACATCTTGCGGATTGAACACGGTGCGAAAAAAATCTGCTCGCTCTGCGGGCAAGGCATTTTTGCGCCATATTTCCGCGGCAATAGGCAAATCATCCAAAACGCGCATTTGCTGAGCCGGCTTTTGCCGATTATGATCTTCCAGCCATTTGGGCATAATCTCCAGCACCAATTGTCGCCATCCGGGCAAACCACTGGCCATGGATAAGCCGGCGCCGGCGACGATCAGCAGTTTACCATTATTCATGGCGGCGACCAGGTTCTTGAGGTCAGCGGGAGAAAAACTCAACGTATTGGAATTGGCCATGTTTTTGCCTTTTTAAAAGTCATTTCTCATCGAACAATATGCGCCATATGCATATTTTGCTCGTAATGGAACGCTGTTAACAATTTCCTGAGTAGATCGATTCGTGCACAAAATGCAGCCGAAGCGAGACGCTTCGGCCACAACAATCGCAGTGTCTTACGAGTTGTATTTTATACAAAAAGGGACAAGAAATTCA
>CAZISM010000070.1:5523-16992 GCA_964541895.1 uncultured Cytophagia bacterium | reverse complement strand
CAGGTCCGACAGGTGGTACAAAATTTCAAACAGCGAATGTCCTTATTGGCGTTCATTCGCGTCCATTCGCGGTTAATAATCCTCTTTATCATAACAGGATACAATTCCGACCGTTTTACCCGTATGGCGTTCCGTCAAGGATACCATAGTGTTTCCTGAGAAAGGTCAAAAAAATTATTTATTTTTAAACTAGTAAATAAAAGCTCGCACTGAGCGGCGGCAAAAGCAGTTTTAACTTATTGGTTCCGGTTTATCCGCGTTATGAATTCAAAACAAAAAACCCAAAATTTTTACCGGCTGCCGCGTTCGAAACTTCCTACCAGCGCCAGCCGGCTTCACTGTTATTCGTTCGGCATTACCGGCATAATACAAGAATTCGCCATCATGCCATATACCGACACCGGACATGGATCTGCATGGACTCTCGGTTCGCTCCGTGCGTCCTTGGAGACACGGAATCTGTTTCATCTTTGCGAATCAAACAAGCGTCTTGGAGACAACGAAATCCGATGTTGTTGTTCCTGTTGTTCGGATTGTTGTTGTTGCGGTACGCCGAGCGCAGGTTGTTCTCATTGTTGTTGTTCCAGGAGCCGCCCCGCAACACTCGGCATGGCGATCCATACCCGCTCTTATCAACGAACCATGGCCGCAAAGGGCGTGTTCGTCAACAGAGATCTCTGCAACCCGCCGGTGTGGGCATGACCGGCATGGCTGATCCAGGCTTGAACGGATTGTACGGCAAATTTTTGCTCTTCGTTTGATCCGTGAAATAGCTTTATCAGGCGCTTTAGCTTTCTTTGGAATCGAAACCCGTTCTCCTTGCGCAACAGCAAATGATCGGGGAATATGCGATAGCCGAGAAAAGCCACGCCTTCTGCCGTTTTGAAGACATGACATTTATGTTCATGCAATCTCAGGCGAAGAGAAATCAGATGCTCTTCAATCAGGTTTTTAATTTTCCACAACAGGCCTTTGTCGTCGCTGAAAATGACAAAATCATCCACATAACGAATATAGTACCTGCAGCGCAATTGTTCCTTGATAAAATGGTCCAGCCCATCCAGATAGACATTGGCAAAAAACTGGCTGGTGAGATTGCCGATGGGAATGCCGCGAGACCTCTCCAGAGGCGTAAAAAGCGAATCTCCAGGAAAATATTGCATCACCGCTTCCTGGGGATTGCCGTTGTCCAGGATGATATGGCACAGCCACAGTGTACCTTCATCCCTGATCTTTTCATTCAAAATCTGCTTCAGGATGTCGATATCGATGCTTGGATGATACTTTTTTATATCGCATTTCAGCACATAGCGGTTTCTCTGCGCAAAATGCTGAAAGCGCTGCACGGCTCGATGTGTGCCTTTGCCGGTACGACAGGCATAGCTGTCATAAATGAACGTGCGATCGAACAGCGGCTCAATGACTTTATGCAAGGCGTGGTGGACGACACGGTCAGGAAACGGTGCGGCGCTGATTTGACGCGCTTTATCATAGTCATAAATGGTAAAGGTTCTGTATGGACCTGGTTTGTAGCTTTGGCTGGCCAATTCTTCGTGCAACTGCCAAAGATTGTGCTCGAGATTTAGGAAAAAATGTGCCACCGTGTGTTTGCGATTTTTGCCTCTCCGAGCCGATTCACTGGCTGCCAGCAGATTTTCAAAGCTGCATTCTTGCCCATAAAGACGCTTAAAGGTTTTCATTTTTCAACACCTTTTTGATGGTTGATCCATCCGCCCAACTGTTTGCCAATTTCGACCATCTCTTTTGATGCATATTGATATTGCGTTAGAGTCAAGAGCTTTCTGTCCTTGCTGAGGCGAAGCACCAACCTGAGCTGTTCCAGCATCAGGTTTGCTTTGCGCAATAATTCCAGCTTTTGCCTGCTGTAATAGGCTTCCACCAGCACCAGCAGCAAGCCGGTAGCCAAGTTGCCGATTTGCGGCACCAGGGCACCACGCTCGACTTTGGGGAAGCGCACCAGTCGATCCTGAATCCAGATCACCAGCCGATAATATTGGCTGATCAACGGCGATTTTTGTCGCGAACCGCCGGTCGGCTTTGCAGGTTGCATTATCATAGATTTGGCTCGTTCATGTCACGTGTATGCTCTTTCCAAAGCCCAAGCCTAAAAGGGCTCAAAATTTACCGAGAGTCCTGGAGACAACGAAATCCGATGATGTCGCCCCTGATGAACGGATCGAAGTCGCTGCGGTACGCCGAGCGCAGGTTGCTCTCAAAGTCGTCGTACCAGGAGCCGCCCCGCAACACTCGGCTATCCGTCCACTCCCAGACATTGCCTGCCATATCAAAAAGGCCATAACCGCTGACACACTCTTTGTAAACCGTATTCACTCGACTGGAACCATAGGTCAATCCTTTTTCATAATCATTGAATGAATCCCAACGCGGTATGTCCTGATTCCATTGGCTGCCGAATGCATACTCGTCATTGTCCGCTCCTTTGGCGGCATGTTCCCATTCTTCTTCCCGTGGTATTCGAAACGGCCGATCTGCTTTTGACGATTCTGTGAGCCAGCGGCAATAGGCCTCTGCTTCATAAAAGCTCACACCCACCACCGGTTGCCAGGGATGATTAAAACGAACGTCATCCCACCAGCGAGGCACTTTCCATTTTTCCGCTTTTTTTGCTTTCTGGCCTTCTTTGCTCCAATATTCATCCTTTTGATAGCCTTTATCATCAATAAATCGTTGAAACTCCCAATTGGTCACCGGGAAAATACCCAGGAAAAAATCTTTTTGTGATTTTTTCCTGTTGCTCGGCACCAGCACCATATTGGGCGGCATGCCGGGCAAATTGATCTCGAACTGATTTCCGCGCGCTTCATAGGTGAATGGCTTGGCTTCCTGCAGTATTTTCGGCGGAATGATGCAGGCCGCTGCAACCGCTGCCTTGGCTTCCTCGTTGCCTATCTTTTCCAGGGCGAGCAGTGCGCTGTAACGGACATTGGCATTGGGGTCCGGCTTGCGCAAGAGAATGCCGCGCAGCAAGTCCACCGTATCTTCAATTTTGCTGCGGTCCGGCTCCGGCAGCACCAGCCGTTCTACGGCGCTGCGCCGGATTTTCCAGTTGAGTTTTTCATCCAGTTTGTCCCAATCAATGCGAATGGCCTCGGGAATGACCCGTATGGCCAGGTCCACCCTGTCCTTTTTTCCCAGATCATTGATCAAGGCCGTGGCATTGGGCTGCAATCCGGCATAGAGACAGATGGTCTCATTCCAAAAATCGTCCTTGCAGAGGGTCGCGATGATGCGTGCTTGTCCATCGCCAACCTGATCCAGATAGCGGGCGCTAAAGTATTCTTGAAAACTGCGGTGGGGAAAACAGTAATGATCGGCACCGGCCGGCAGGAGCAGGCCATTGGCTTCCACCAGTTCATTCAGCAAAAGAGCGGCATGCTCTACAGACAATGCCGGCGCTAAATCCCGGCGTGCTTGTATCTCGCGGCGCAAGAGTTCCAGAATCTCCTCGGCGCTGAACCACTCCCGTTCTTTGACGTTGGCGGATGAAAAGAAATGGAAAGCCAACGTCGCCAGAAATCGCTTTTTGAAATCCTGAAAAGAGACGAATCGCTGATCAGCACGGCGGCGCAACAACTCATCCACGCAACGCTCATACAGCTCGATACGATCCTCAGGCAGCTTTTGCTTGCTCTCTTCATAGATATAACACAACAATCCCAGTAAAAGCGGGATCTGGGCGAGGCTGCACAACCGCGGCCGGCCTTCGACGAGGCCGTACAACTGATCGGCCAGCGCCGGCTGCTTGACAAAATAGTTGTCCATGAACTGACGGCGTTCCCACTGATTAAAGGGATTAATGCTGAAAACCGCCCAGCGCTCTCTGCTTAGACGATGCTGATAGCTCGCCCGGCGGCAGCTGAGCAGCACTTTGTTGTCATGCACCGTCAACCCGTTCAAATGTTCACACGCCGTATTAAAATCGTCCTGGCCGATTTCATCCAGACCGTCCAGCAACAGCATGACTCGATTGTCATGCCAGGCCTTGTCGAGTTCAGACAGCAAAGCGGCTAGCAGAGCGGAATTAAAAAACGCTTTTTCCGGCTGCAGCCATTGGATAAACGCCTCCACTGGCCTGCAATAACCGCACTGCAGCCAAAATTTAACCGGCAGAAATACCGGTAACCAGGGATCATCGGGTTCGCGGTTTTTGGCGATCAGATGTTTGAACAGGGTGGTTTTGCCGGCGCCTGGCTCGCCCAGGATGACCGCCTGCGCTGTGGACGCCAAAATATCGTCAATACTCAGCTCCTTTGGCTTGTGCCCGGTTTCTTGCGCGCCCGCTTCCCGGCCAGCCATCCATTCCGCAGGCGCCACTTCGCGCAACCGGCCGCCAGGCTCAGCTTTTATACCCTTGCGGCGCGCTTCTGTTTCACCCAGATGCTGTAGCAGTTCAGGATTGGCTTCCAGGCGCAGGGAGACATAGATTTTTTCCAGTTCAAAATCGGCGTTTTGAAACACTTGGATGCGGTTGTATTTATCCTGCAGATAGCGATAATAGACCGTCAGCGCGTCTGCCGGTGATTTTGCCGTGACTGGAGTAATTGCAGGTTTTCGCTTTTTGCCGGCTGGTTTCAAGGTCGGCAATATCTTGTCCAACTCGATTCTAACCTGCTCGCACAATTCAGCGGGTTTTTTATAATTTCCATAGATGAAATTGGGGCGGATCATTTCGCGGAATTCACGAACACGTGCTAGCTGCGCAAAATCATCCTGCGACAATTTAGCAGGGGAAACAGCAACATCCTTGAAATAGAACCGCATATGGATCTTTTTCCGCTTTTCCCACTGTCGAAATGCCATGGCAAATTCTTCATACGTGCCGGAGAGGAACAGACCAGTGTTGCCGCCGAACCGGTTAGCCATGAATCCCAGATAGATATCGCTGTTTTCCACCAGATCATCTATACCCTTTTGCCCGCGGCTGACCGGTCCCTGTGGGGCCTGTTCTTCCCAGGTGATGATCTGCAGTTCGACATTATATTTTCGTTCGAATTCTGCGTTTAGCCCTTCAAGGAATTTTTTCAGCATGGTTTTATCCTTGACGACATCTCCAGGGCAGGAAAGGAAAACGTTGACAGGGTAAAGATCCGGCATAACCCCTCCAGAGGAAAAGTTGTGGTCCGAATATCATGTACAACAGGTTGTGTGAAAAAAGTCGCCGCTGAGGCGGCACCTGCGCTGCGCTTTCAAATAGGTTGAGCGCGTCGCCAGGAACGTTCATCATCCCAAAGCAGGGATCATCGCAACACAGCATTGATCAATCGTGATTATTTGATTATTCATTAAAGACCCCTCAAAAAAAGAATGGAATACGGAAGGTGAGCTACGGAGGACGATGTGCGGAACAGGCTGCTTGAGACCTTCGCCCCGGCTCTATATACAGCTGTTTGGCTCCGGCTATATGATAGGAATCAGGAGGGACATTTGCAAGAGAGAATTGGGGGGCGAGAGGTATGATCTGCGTCGAGGGAGATTGCTTCACTCCATTCTGGCAATTGCTCTTTCACAGCACCAATTCCTTCGTTCGCAATGACAGGAGATATGGAGATTGCGTCACTCCATTCGACTCTTTGCTCTTTCTCAGCGATGGTTGCCTAGTTCGCAATGACAAGACTGGCCGGCGCAAAGAACGCCCCGGCCAGCAGCAACACGGTTGCTGCACTCCATATTAAAGGGGTGCAAATTGATCAAGTCGTGGGCCCGCGAATGCACTTGAATGACTATCTGCGTGTGGCCGGCAGTAACACGGTTGCCACGCTCTACCTATTTGATCACCACATCCGCTTTGGCGATCAGCTCTGCCGGAAACGTCACGTTCTGACTGGCGGCTGCTTTCAGATTCAGATACAGGATCTTGTGCTGCAACGCCTTGATGGGGATGTTGGCCGGATTCTCGCCTTTGATGATGGCGGCCGCCATCTTGCCGCTCTCTCTGCCCCACTCTTTGAAATCGATGCCCATGCCGGCGCAGGCGCCGCGTTCCACCTGGCTGGGCTCGGTTACGAATAACGGGATCTTTTGGCTGTTCGCCACTTTAGCCAAAGCGTCCATGGCGAGATAGACCGTGTTGTCGGCGGCAATGGCAAAGGCCTGCACACCCTTTTGCGCCAGGGCTTGACCAGCCTGCAGAACGTCGTTGGATGAAAAGACCGCTACCTCCACCACCTCTATGTTCTGTTTGGCGCACGCTTCTTTGAGTCGATCGGCGCCATAGCGGGCATTGGGCTCGGACGAGTTGCAGAGAATACCAATTTTCTGTAATCCCACTATATTCTCACGCATCAAACCAACAAAGTCGTCCATCTGAAAAGGATCGTAGGCGCCGGTGAGATTGGCCGGCGGATTCGTTATGCCGATCTGTTGCGGACTGAACGCCACGGTAAACACCACCGGTATGTCTCTGACCGTGTGCGCCGCGGCCGCCATACAGGGGGTGCTGTTGGTGATGACCATATTCACTTTTTGCGAAACGAATTTTTTGAGTATGAGGGTTATATTGGGAATTTCACCCTGAGCGTTTTCGTACTCGATGCGAATGTTTTTGCCCTCCTCAAAGCCCTCCTCCCTGAGCGCAGCGATGACGCTGTTGCGCGCCAGATCCAGCATGGGATCCTCGGTGATCTGCACCATGCCGATGGTGTACAACCCATCCGCTTTTTTGCCGCCGCAGGCGCACAGAAAAACCAACAACAGCAGAATTAATCGCCGCCACATGAACTTTTTCATACCCACCTCCCGGAACGTCATTCAAGAAATGTAATAATTGGATCCCATGTAATTCTTGTTCCTGCTTTTCCTGCCGAACTTTTTTGAACAAGAAAACGCATCGAATCACCTTTTTCAACCTTGGTGGTAAGATCATGCGAAACCTGTTTTCCAGGCTCGATCAGCAGAGACGACCACACCATACGATCGTTTTTGATTATCTGAACCATCCCTTTGCCAGGGCCATCTTTGTCCGCCTCAGCCGCTCCTTCAATGCGGATTTTGCCGCGGTGCGGCGCACGCCAGGTTCGCACGGCATCATGGCGGCCGGCTATCTGAAATTGGTTACCGACAACGGCCTCCTGTTCATCACCCCAATAGTTCATATAACTCTTTTTCTGTTTTCCGGAAGCCTGATCGGTGACCACCATTTTGGCAACGGTAAACTCCAGCGGACCAAAGCCTTTTTCATCGCGTTTTTCATAGAACCAGTTGTTTTTAGCCATGACGCTGCTAAAGCCGGCAGACGCGCGATAGCTTACGGCCGAGCACTCGAAGGCGATGTGACGAACCGTCGTCCCTGTGGAGGCCGAATTGTGATCTTGCCGAATAACGACACGAATAGTGTGTTTCTTAGCGGCGAGTCCGGTCTTGATGTAAGCGAATTGAAACGGCAAGGCCTCGGGGTAATAGCAATCTACAGTGGCGGCCCATGTTCCATCCAGATACACGTCCGCTTTGCCGCCATCCGGACCGGCAGCGGCTCGCCAATAAATATCGCTGCCGCTGAAAGAAAAGGTCACACCGTCACCAGCGGTTTGATTCGCTTTGGCACGGCCCTCATAATATTTGGGATCGCTCAGGTCGCTCCACCCTTTGCCGAAACAGGCGATCTCGTGGCTGGTGCAGCCGACCATTCTGGTCTGACGGCTCATCACCGGGTCAGCGGATTCCGGTAGCGGTTCATAAGCATAGGAGCCATAAGCGGGCGTAACGGCGAAGGGAGTCGAACCCTGCTCAAAACGAACATCAACGGCGCGGGATGGCAGGTTGTACAGCCAATAGTTGTAGGCGCGCAAAGTCTGATCGCACACAAATGGATCCTTGCCATCCCCATCGGTAACGGTAAAGCCGTATTTGTCATTTGCCGGTATATCGAAAAGCTTTGCTTTCGGCGTCCATATCTGGTTGGCCAGATCGTCGCAGGCAGCCACATAAATTGAGCCGTCGCTGAAACCGGTGTCTGTGAATCGTCGATCGGCAATGCCCAACGAGATGCCGATGCGCAGATATTTTTTAAGAGGCCGGCTGTAGATAATGCGGCCATAGATGCCATGGGAGCCCATGGTGACACGGGTCGCCTTGCCGCCCAGTCCGGGTTGGTCCCAGGAGCCGTTACAGAACTTGAACCATTTGCCCGGCGCCATTTTGTCGCTGATGGCGCAGCGGGCCACTTCGTTGTACCAGAGGAAATTGTTCATTTTGCCGTTCTTGGGCGCATAGGCGTTGCAGGAATAGATATAAAAGTAGCCGCCCAGACTGTCGGCATAAAAATCAAAATCGCCGGTGCCGGCTTCAAAATAAGAGCCGGAAAATTTCAGCCATTCATTTTCTCCGGGCATATAGCCGGTGATGATATCGCCCACCAGCTTCCAGGTCAAGCCTTTATCCGTGCTGGTGGCGAGGCGGGTCTTTTTGCGTGTCCAGCCGGCCGGCGGACTGATATCGCGATAATATTCACAGTGAAGGGGCGCATAGAGGGTGCCGGTGTCGTGATCATACCACATGCCGCCGCAAAAATGGGTGGAAATACCGGGCTCAACCTGGATCGTGCCATCCGGCTGGCGAACCGTATGTTCAACATCAGCGCCTTTGTAGCGCGCAATTTTGACCGTGGTGCCGTACTGGTTGCCCAGATTGAACAGAACCCAGACTTCGCCGTCCATCACCACCAGGCCGGTGGGCGAGTCGATGCCCCAACCGACTTTAAAGTTGGGATCGCCGTTATACAAATTGACCTGGGGTGGTGATACGAATTCGGGAAGATTCTCGGTTCGTTCCTTGATCGTGAAATAAAAGGGCAATTTGTTTTCCTGAGACAGGGCAATGCAAATGATCATGAGCGATATATATAATGATCGGGCCAATAGCGACATTTTTCCCTCACAGCAAAATTTAAATATCTGGGGTCAAAAAATGCCGGACACCTTGCAGGTGTCCGACATTTGGTTCCAGATTATCTGGGGTATGAATTCCTGATTCATTATGAGATTCTGTCGGTCGCCCCTCAGGGCTTTGCATTTTCTTATTTTAATCCCAAGCCTGGCGGCCTGGGCTTATGCCGTTCGCTGCTGCGCAGCTCATTATTTGTGTGCCCTGACACTCCGGCTCGAAATCGTGTCTGCTTTTATTATCCAAGCTCATTGGCATAGAATATCGATAACTTGGCAGTAAACCCTTATGAGGCAACCTTTCAGTCCACCAGTTCCCGCTCAATCGCCTCCAGGGTTTTGCCTTTTGTTTCCGGCAACACCCGCCAGACATAGATAAATCCCAAAAGGCAGATCAGCGCAAAGAGCCAAAAGCTGCCGGCCGCGCCCAGTTGGTCATTCATCAGCGGAAACAGCTGCGCCAGCGCCCAGCAGGTAGTCCACAGGGTAAACACCGAAATGGACATGGCCGCCCCACGGATGCGGTTAGGAAACAGTTCCGCCAGCAGCACCCAGACGATCGGCGCCAGCGAAAACGAATAGCAGGCAATGGCCGCCAGCACCAGAATCATCACGAACAGCCCCTTGACGCCCAAATAAAAACTGGCGCCGATGAGCGCATACATCACCACCAGGCCGGCGCTGCCGATCAACATCAGAAAACGGCGGCCCAGCCGCTCCACGGTAAAAATCGCCACAAAGGTAAACACGAACATGATCAGGCCGGTATAGACGATGTTGATCATGATGGCATTCACACTATAGCCGGCGGCGGCAAACACATCCTGCGCATAGTAAAAGATGACATTGATGCCGCACCACTGCTGCAGAGCCGCCAGCACAACGCCAATGGTGATAATCTTTAAAAGTTTGGGTTGCAGCAGATCGCGAAAATTCACCCGCTGAATTTCGTTGACCAGCGTTTCCTTAATGTCCGCCACCTGCGCCATCGCATACTCGGGGCCGCCGATCCTGCTGAATATGCTGCGAGCTCGATCATCCTTGCCGTTTTTCACCAGCCAGCGCGGACTCTCCGGCACCAGGAACATCATGAAAAAGAACAACGCCGCCGGCATGGTCTCTGCGGCAAACATCCAGCGCCAGCCGGTCTGGCCGTACCAGGAGTCGAGAATCTGCTGCTGGGACAGGTTCTCGGGCATGGTTCGGGCGATGGCCCAGTTCACCACCTGCGCCGAAACCACGCCGATCACGATCGCCAACTGATTGATGGAAACCAGCTTGCCGCGCATCTCGGCCGGCGCCACTTCAGCGATGTACATGGGCGAGAGGTTGGAAGCCAGACCGATACCGATGCCGCCCAGCAAGCGGTACCAGACGAATATAGCAAAGCGGTCGGCAATACCGGTGCCGATCGCCGACACGACAAACATCAGGCCTGCCGCCAGCAGCAGCCGTTTGCGTCCAAACCGGTCGCTCAGCATGCCCGAGATCACAGAGCCGATCAGACAGCCGACCAGAGCGCTGCTCATCGCCCAACCGACCATAACCGGATCGGCTTCCAGGTGAAAGAACTGGATAAAAAACGGTTTGGCGCCGCCGATGACCACCCAGTCATAGCCAAACAAGAGCCCACCCATGGCGGCCACCAGACAGGTGGTCCACAAATAGGTTACATTGTAGCCGGTCTGCTTCTGCATGAATTCCTCCTCTGAAGCCTGATCTCTGTTCTGTCCTTCGGCTTTTAGTGAACCGGTCCAACGTAAAAATTATCAAAACAGGCCGTATGCCAACCGCAACCCACTCCGGCCATGCCATGTGTATATTCCGTATTGCTGATTTCATGTACCAGATCGTTATCGATCATAATGCGAATAGTTGGGCCTGAAAACGACAAGGCCATTTTGTGCCATTGATTCGCCAGCGGCTTGGTGCGCCCCTGCGCCACCCTTTTTTTATACGCGTTAAGGGACCATTCTCCATCGGCGTGTACCTGCAGTCCATAGCCCAGCGGCGGGTCGGCGTTTTGCAATATTTTGGTGATGCGGCCAAACAGTGACACCATCTCCCCGTCGCCAATCAACGCGTCACAACTCACAATGTAATCCGTCCACTGTTCACTGCCGATCACCGTTTCAGGAAGAGGATTCCAGTGATAGTGCCACTCGATTCCCTTTTGCGGTACCACCTGCTGCAGACAGGTGCCACGGCGATCCGCTCGTTCGGCTGTTTCGAACACGCCGGCCTGATCCATAAAGTAGCGCGGCAGTTTATGATGGCCGTAACTTTCAAAATCTTCCGAATATGGAAAAGGAAATGGCCTGGCCGGCGGACTGGACGGCCGCCCTTTTTGTTGTCCGGTCGTTGTGGTCAAGGTATAGACGCTTTCCCCTTCCAGCACTATGGTGAAAGAACGGTCGACGGTTTTCACCGTATCAATCAATATGAACTGTTCCTCCTCATTGGATTGCCACACGTACAACTCTTTATCAATGAACTCTGGCGAGAATTCAAACCTGACCTGCTGGCCCGTGGTGTGTTTGCTGGTATAGGG
>CAZISM010000070.1:0-5423 GCA_964541895.1 uncultured Cytophagia bacterium | reverse complement strand
ATGTAATCGCGGTTAAAGAGTTTGGCCAGTTTGGTGGCGCCGATCCAGTCGCCGCGCCAGGGCCCCTCTTCGTTGGCCCACAGCGGCTTGCCGCTCCTTTTGGCCTGCTCTGTGGAGCGGTAGCGGAGATAGTGATCGCCAAGGGCATACACAGCGCGATCGAGTTCCACATCCTGGAGCACATCCTGCGCTATGCGCCACTGACCGGGGCTTTGGTCGGCGGCAATGATTTTGACCTTATCCAGCTTTTCTCGATCCAGGGTTCGGCGCAGCCGTTTGATCCATTCGATGTCATAGGGCGTTTCGTTCCAAATGCCCACATAATCGATGTCGATGTCATGATACTCGCAGGCTGCTTTAAAAAAAGCGGCGATATAGTCGGCGTTGTCCTGGGAGTAGAATTGCCCGTTGCCGATCCAGTAGGGCGCGCCCCATTCCAGGGCATCGAGAAAAATGGCCGGATGGCGCTTTTTGGCCTCCTTCATCAAAAACCATTCATAGCCTCGATCATAAAAATCGGCCTGCGGATGCTGCAGTTCTGCGCGGGTATGGGCATGGCTGGGTTCGGTGCCGCAGGTGGAATTGACATCGCCGCCGATTTCGACTTTGAGATGTTGCAGGCTTGCGCCGTAACGGGGCTTGAACAGCAGGTCGAGGATCTGGCTTCTATATGGCTCGGGATAGTCCAGCAGCAATCGCGAAGAGGCGCCGGCGCTCAGGGCGCCGATGCCTTCAAACGTTCGCCCCTGTTTGCTGCCGTCGATGGTTATGATGTGCTTTGCATCTGCCGAACCGGCATAAAAAAGGGCTGCGAGACAGCACAATCTGCTCAGCGCTGCTCTGCGTACGCATTTCTTCATAGCAACACCCTTGTGCGGTCAAGCCGCAACAATTGAGGTTTATAAACTGCAAACAGATACGGGTGAACGCCGATTTTGACCGTCGCGTTTATCAGCGGATTGAATTCTCGAGAGAATGATAAGGCAGCTCACGAGTCGAACACCTGAATGTGTCCGGGCAGAACCGTAACTGTGATCGGGGTTTGGCCGATGATCTCCCCATCCGGAGTCAGGACTTTGAGTTCACCGGGCCGGAAGGTCATTTCACGGGCCTGATACACTTCCACTTCAGCCATGTCGACATGGGTGCCTTTAAAAATTTTCGGCAATGCGGAGAGAAGGCGTCGGCGCGTCACCTTGTTCAGGACCACGACATCGAGAAGGCCGTCGTCGATGCGCGCTTTGGGGGCCATGATCATATCGCCGCCGGTTTTGGTAGAGTTGCAGATCTCGACAAAAATATTATCTCGTTGAAATTGACGGCCGTCGATTTCACATTCCAGGGGATAGGAGCGCAGATTTCGCGTGATGATAAAAACGCCGATGACATAACTGAGCGCGCCCCATTGCTTGTACAATGAGGCCGTTTGCGCTACGTCGGCGACAAAACCAAATCCCAATATATTGATGAAATAAAATGAGCGATCAGCCGCTTGACAAAATCCCAAATCGACTTTGCGCGTCACCCCGGCCACGATTTTGGCGATGGCGTCTTCATGGGTTTTAATGTTCAAATCGCGGGAAAACGAGTTGCCGGTGCCCACCGGGATCACGCCCAGCGGTATCGGCAGGTTAGAGTTCCCCTGCATCATACCGTTGATGACCTCGAACAGGGTGCCGTCGCCGCCGACAGCGACGATGCCATCCCAGCGGCCTTTCACCTCGCGCTCCGCCACCTGGATCAGATGACCATGATACTCGGAATAAATCGTCTCCACCTCCACGTGGTGTCGTCTGAATTCAGTCAGAGCCTGTTCCGCAACGCGTCGCCCCTGCTTTTTACCAGCCATGGGATTAACCAGCATCAGCAATTTCATTGTCTACCTGCTCCTTCTCATGTGCGCCAGAGTCAACGTCCTGCCGGTCGTGCCCGATCAGACTGTTTAACAGTAAAGGGAAAAGCGGACAACCGCTCTGTCGAAGCGTAACGGCAATTTAGGCTTATAGTACTATTTAATCAAGTGGAAAAAGAGAGGCTGCTTGGCTCCTTTAGGTAAACCAGTGACCCGGAAAACAGGGCATCGGTATGAGCCAAAAGGACCGGATCCTTTTTCATCCTTTGGAGCTATAGGTAATGTGGCTAAATGGTTTATCTTAACTATGTAAAAGATCCGCAAAAATAAAAAGGAGTCTCAAAATGGTCCGCTTATCGATTTTATATCCGCAAACGGCAGAAAGCCACTTTAGCATGGAGTACTATATCAACAAGCACATCCCCCTGGTGATAGCCAAGCTCAAGCATATGGGTTTAAAAAGAATACACATTGAAGAGGGCGTTGGGGATGCGGTCCCCAACATGCCGGCTCCCTTTGCGGCCATCGGCTATATGACGTTTACTTCGGTCGATGAACTGCAGCGCGGATTTACACGACACGGCTCGGAAATAATGGGAGATATCCCCAATTTTACCAATGTACAGCCTCTTATTCAAATCAGCCGAATCTTGCCGAAAATCCACCGATCTTCCTCGCAAGGGCAATTGCTTTAGCAGACAGGTCATATCGATACGCTTGAAGCAGGTTTGTCGCTCCGGGGAGTGGAGAAACCGTTTTTTTAGATTCATGCTCAGATCATGCCATCTCCATCTAACGAAAGATCCGCCATGCACTTGTCCACGCATTATTATGTGCTTTCATTAAACCAACAGATATGTCGGCTCTATGAAGGATTCCGGGATACCCTCATTGATATTCAGAATGGTGGTTTCCCGTTCGAATTGCAGGCAGGTCCGAAGGGGATCAGGTCCACCACGTCAGATTCTCCCTTACAGGAGTATTTTATCGAAGTGGACAAACGTTTCTCACAGTTTTACGAACAGGATCCGCTTTGTTTGATTTTGCTCGGCAAAGCGAAACACACGACACTTTTTAAATCGATCAGCGCCTACCAAGAAACGGTCATCGGCACAGTGAACGTGGATCAACAAGCAACCGAACCGGATGAATTGGGAGAAAATATCTGGCTTGTTGTAAAGCAAGCGTTAGCCGGAGCGAACCAAAAAACTATTCAGGATCTTTTGGCAGTGCAGGATGCCAGCAAAGTCGCCGTTGGCATTGAAGCCGTCGGGCAGTGGGCCCATTCTGGAAGAGGATCTACTTTATTCGTCGAGGAAGATTATCATGTCAAGGGACGATTCAGAGAAATCGATTATGCTCTGACGATATCTGAAGAAATGGACATACGTGATATTAACAATGATGCCGTAGATCTAGTCATAAACCAGGTGTTGGCCGTGGGAGGAAAGGTTGTTTTTGTGAATAAAGGCGCACTGGAGTCTTTTCAGAGAATGGCCATGTTATTGAGTCGATGATGAACACAGTTGAAATAGAGCTTGCTCCGTAAGCCGTTCCAGTGTAAGGGGTAAAAATCGAACACAGGACACAAGGCAACGTGGCAGCGTCTGTGATCACCTTGTACGCATACATATTGCATAAGGAAAAAGTACACATCATGCTGGCATCTTTGATGCACTTGACACCAAGCAATGATATTTTTCGTCAGGGTTTTACTCGGGTTATTACAAAAATAACTTCTCCGAGAGAATTTTATGAACGAAGCATCCAATTTACATCGGAATATCATTGGCCTCATGGAACCGCACACCCACTGACCTGTCTGCATGTATCCTCATTGCTGCACTGCGTCTGGAAGCTGGGGATCGTGGGCCGCGATAAACGCTATTTTTGGAAATTGCTGCAGTCCAGTATTTTTAAAAATCGAAGGAACCTGTCTTTGACCATAACCTTAATGCTCTATGGATTTCATTTTCACCGTATGATCAAGCCCATCTAGCGCCATATAGCGATCAGGGGAAAACGTCAGCTGGGACGGCGAGGGCCCGGCCCGACTCTTCCTGAAATATCATTCCGATCCTCAAGGAGCAAAACGATATGGAAGACACGACAGCCGATTCAACGATCAATCGGATCGCTTTTATCGGCAACTATTTGCCGCGCCAATGCGGAATCGCCACCTTCACTACCGATCTGTGTGAAGCTGTTGCTGGCCAATATCCTGGCACGACCTGTATCGCCCTTCCCGTCAATGACGTCAAGACCGGTTATGCCTACCCTGCCCGGGTTCGGTTTGAGTTGACGGAAAAAGACATCGAATCGTATCGCCGTGCCGCTGATTTCATGAATATCAACAACATCGACATCGCCTGTCTGCAGCACGAGTATGGCATTTTTGGGGGACGAGCGGGCAGCCACATCCTTGCGCTCTTGCGCGAATTGCGCATGCCGGTGGTCACCACTCTGCATACCATTCTGAAAAATCCCGATCCGGACCAGCGCCGGGTTTTGGAAGAGGTGGCGGCGTTGTCGGATCGCCTGGTGGTGATGAGTGAACGGGGCGGCGGCTTTCTACACGAGATCTATGGAGTCGCGTCGGATAAAATTGATTTCATTCCACACGGCATTCCCGATGTGCCCTTTGTGGATCCAAGCTTTCATAAAGACCTCTTTGGTGTCGAGGGCAAAATCGTTTTACTCAGCTTTGGCCTGCTCTCTGCAAACAAAGGAATCGAAACCGTCATTTCCGCCATGCCCGCGATTGCGGCACGCTATCCGAATATTGTATATATTGTCCTCGGGGCCACACATCCTCACGTCAAGCAGCGTGAAGGCGAATCCTACCGTTTATCGCTGCAATGGTTGGCACAGGAGCAGGGCGTGGAGGGGCACGTCGTTTTCTACAATCGCTTTGTCAGTCTGGATGAACTTGTCAGGTTTATCAGTGCAGCAGATATTTATATCACGCCGTATCTGAATGAGGCGCAGATAACTTCCGGGACTCTGGCCTACACCTTGGGGGCTGGCAAGGCGGTGATCTCTACACCCTATTGGTACGCTCAAGAGCTGCTGGCCGACGCCAGAGGGACGCTGGTGCCATTCCACCAACCCGCTGCCCTGGCCGAACAGGTCATCCACCTGTTGGAGAACGAGGCTAAACGCCACGCCATGCGCAAACGGGCCTATCTGTATGGGCGTGCCATGATTTGGCCCCGCGTGGCGCGCAAATACATGGAAAGTTATGAGCGGGCTCGCGCGGAGCGGCGGCATTTCTCCCATCCAGGATTCACGGCAAAGGCGCTGGACAAGCATCTGGGAGAATTACCCCCTCTCAAGCTCGATCACTTGCATCATATGACGGATGCAACCGGCATGCTGCAACACGCAATTTTTGCAGTACCCAACTATCGGGAAGGGTATGCCACCGACGATAATGCGCGCGCGTTGATCGTCAGTGTTCTCCTGGAGGTGTTGGAAGAACGAGATGCCCTCGAACTGGCCTCTCGTTATCTTGCATTCCTCTGGTACGCCTTTGATGTAGAAACAGGTCGCTTTCATAATTTTTTGGATT
>CAZISM010000069.1:0-29283 GCA_964541895.1 uncultured Cytophagia bacterium | reverse complement strand
ACGATGGTGTTATCCCATACACCGAGATGCTTGAGCCGGTCGATGAATCTGCCGATACAATAATCCGTAAAAGTGATCTCGGCGGAATACAGGTCGATCAGGATCGGAATATGTTCCTTTCTGACATCCTTTGGCCGAACCCCATAGCCAAAGATCATGCGTTCGAAGGGATAGGCCTCGCGATACATCTTTTGAAAACGCACGGGCGCATCCCAGGGTTCATGCGGATCGAACATATCGACAAACAGCATAAAGGGGCCGTCGTTATCCTTGTTCTCTTCCACCCAGGTGCCGGCCGCTGCCAGGGTTTTGGCGCAAAAATAATCATCCTCGCTTTTCCGATCCCGGGTGTTCAATACATACTGAATGATTCGGTCCTGATAGGTGTTATTGTTTTCCAGCAGATAGGACCAGATGTAATCGCCCGGCTGTACCGCTTTCTTCGGGCCGCTCTTGTATTTTTCATTTTCCTGGCCTCGAATCCACTGCCAGCTGTCAAAGCCTTTATGAAAATTCATATTCGGAGCAAAATAGTGCGGTGTATCGGCGATAAACCCGGTCGTAAAGCCCTTGCCGGCGAGGATCTCAGCCAAAGTGGTATCCCCCTTGTCCAGGGCGTGCCATTTTTGTTTCTCCGGCAGGATGCTTTTCCCGGTATGCATGACGCGTCGTGCCGGAATGGTCGGCAACCCATCGGCATAACAGTTGGTAAAGTAAATCGATTCCTGTGCCAGAGCATCGAGGTTGGGCGTCCGGATACGCTCATTGCCGTTAAAGTGCAGATAATCCGCTCGAAACGAATCAGAAATAATGACGATGAGATTATAGCCGTTCGGTTCGCTCAGCATCATGTCCGACCGTTTGTCCTGTGCCGGAATCGATTCTGTCTTGCCAGCCTGGGTCCGGGCATCCCCTTTCAGCATTGTGGTGGCGCCAAGGGCGGAAACCGTGCCCATAAATTTTCGACGTGAGAACGCTTTTTCCTGATTCATGTTGAATCCTTAGTTATTGCCATACAGGCCATGATCTTGAATTAGTTCATAACCATACGAGTTCGCTGAGACGACCGAGTTACAGATCAGACTTAAATTTTGTCGCAGGTGAAACACGGATTTATTCTTCCGTGTTACATCCGCGAACATAAGCTGCTGGGAAGGCCATGCCTGTCTTTTTTTGCCGACAGGGCGCCATCTACCGACTCTTTACCAAAGTTCCCACAAACTGACGTACCGACTGTCTTTCCAGCCATGGCTCATGATGCCCAGTTTGCCGGGCGCCAGCTCTATCACCTTCGTGCCATCGTGTTGTTCAAAGCGGCCGTCGATCTGGCAACGATACCAGCCGTCGGCTTTGTCATTGGCTTGTTTGTAGATAAAAGTGCGGCAGCGGCTGCGGTACGGTTTAAAGGGATCATGTTCGGCGCAGACAAATTCCAAATGGCCGTCCTTGTCGAAATCCGCCACATCCAGGGAATGCGGTGAGCGCATCTTGTCAATGAGATGCATCTTCCAATACCCTTTTCGCAGCCCACCTGGATTCTCGAACCAGGCCACGCGTGCAAAATACGCTTCATGGACAACATAGCTCAAATCCTCTTCAACGGCAAGGATGTCCTGCAACCCGTCCCGGTTCACATCCATCAAACGGAATCGAGCGGACTGAAAGCGCAGGGCCGGGTCCATGATTTGCACCGGTTCGAACGTGCCGTCGCCGCGGCCAGCCAGCCAATACCAGCCGGCCATAATGTCGAGTTTGCCGTCTTTGTCCAGATCATGGGTGATGAACTCTTCGCCATATTTTATCTCGGCCAGCACTCGCTTCGGCCATGGTACTTTTTTCGGATCCCGTGGAATTTCGAAAATCTCAGGATAGCCGCCGCGCACTTCAAGAACATCCCCATTGGGCCACAACAGATACAGATACTGATTGGCCTTATCTGTTATCTCCCATTTCTTTTCCTCGTCCTGAGAAAGAACAGCCGAAGCCGACAAGGGAAATGTGTTGTTGGCAAATGCGGTACGAACGGCTGCGGTCAAAACGCCGTTTTCGATATCTGATTTCAACATCTTGTCCAATGTAAAAAGCGGATAACCGCCGCCGTGATAGGTGGCAAAAAACGCCAATTGTCCACCGGGCAGGACCGGACCGATGCCGACGCCATGAGGCCAGCCGTTTGGACTGCGACCAAACTGATGGATTTCCCATTTGCCGTTTTTAGGATCCACGGCTTTGAGCCAACACAGCTCCCCGGAATTTTTTCCATACCAATCAGGCTTACCAGAAGGAAATTCTTTGGTGCCGATCAGTTCATCCCGATGGTCGCCATCCAGATCATAAGCGAGATGAATTTGGTACATACCGGGAATGGTGTATCTTTCCCATAAACCGTTTTTATACCACCAGGCGCCGCATACCACGTCTTGTTTGCCGTCGCCATCGACATCGGTGGCGATGATGTCTGTGCCGGTATAGGGTTTGTCTTTATCCAACAGCGTGTGCCGTACCTGCGTCAAGGGCGAGGACATGGCCTGTTTTTTAAAAATTTGAATTTTTGGTTCTTTAAGTTTGGCTCCCCAAATATGGCCCACCACCTCGTATTGTCCGTCCTTATCAATGTCAAATTCGACGGCCTGATGGGTGCCGGCGCCTCGATAAAGAATTTCATTTTGCCAGCTTGCGCCCTGATCATGGCTGATGAATTCGGCCAAACGGGCGTCATAATTATATGGTGCGTCCCACCCGCCTTTCATCATTTCTGCAATAAAGATGCAGATCTTTCCGGTTTTGGCATCCGTTCGTGCCGTCAGCGAGTGAGCGAAATTCCAGCCCTGATCGATTCGGTGTTCCAGCCAGGTGTTGGCGCCTTTGTTTTCAAACCAGGAAAGCAACCCATCCGGGTATTCAGACTCGGCTATAACAATATCCAGGCGGCCATCGGCATTCACATCCACAGGCGCTAACCGTACCATTTCGCGAAAATTCAGCGCATAGTTTGTTCGTTGCCAGGTCCCGGAAAAGGGTCCTGCAGCCGGCCTGGTATAAATCGAGGGGCCTGAAATGATTTCAGGCTTGCCGTCATTATCGAGGTCAGCTACGGCCAGCGCTTCTTCAGCAAATCCTGTATGAATCTCATACTTTGTCCAGGGCTGAGTGATATCGGCCGGACGCTTGTAGGCAAAAACACCCCATACCGCGCCGTAGGTATTATTGGCGATCAATTCATCCTGGCCGTCCTGGTCGAGATCGGCAAAGACCAGATCATGGGCGCCGGCCAGTGTCTGCGGGTCCAATACATATCGTTTCCAGGGCTTGGCCAAATCTTTATCCGGTTTGAACCAGGTGATGCCCCATGTTTTCGTGGATGGATTATTCTCCGCTACCACTACCTCCAGCAGTCCGTCTTTATCCAGGTCGGACAGCGTCGAACCCACTTGATAGGTACCCGTGCTGATGATCCCTCGCGCAAAAGTAGCCGGCCGATTCCAGACCAGGCCGCCGCTGCCGCCGGAGATGATTTCGTAACGGCCGTCGCCATCGACGTCGCCGATGGATTGGCTGCCCAGGTTATCCACCGGTGGATCGGGATCGAGAATCAGATAGTCCCATGAACCAGCGACAGCGCTCTGTATGGCTGTTCCCACCATGGCAAACAGGAATATGATTCCGGCAATTTTGGACATGGATTACTCCTATTTATCATCCTCGAATTCAACAGGCCTTTTATCTCTTTAAAAAGAAGCAAAAACGGAGCAATGACAATGCGGCAATAACCGCAGGAATTGAAAAGGATATCTGATCAAAAGTCGATGAAAAGATAACGGCCATCTCCTTCCTGGCTTGCGCCGGGGATTATTATTGCTTTCCTTTTGTTAACCAATAGCGTTCGATCTCTTCCAGTGTTTTTCCTTTTGTCTCTGGAACCACGTTTAGTGCAATATAGATCGCCGGAAGACACATAACGGCAAACAGCCAAAACGTCCCATACGGTTTTAAATTTTCAAACAACCAAGGTACCATTTGTCCGATGAAATAGGTGCCCATCCATAGTGACAGCACAGCGACCGACATGGCTCTCCCGCGGATATGGGTAGGAAAAATTTCTGAGAGCAACGTCCATATGACAGGTCCGTAGGAAAAGGCAAAGAAGGCGATAAAGCTCAACATGAACAACAATAGAAGGATGCCGTTTGATTTGTCCGTGAAAAAGAGTACACCGATGAGGAGATGGGAAATCAGCATACCCGTGCAGCCGGCCATCAACAATACTCGCCTGCCTAGGTGATCAATCTTCCAAATGGCAATCAGCGTAAAAAGCACATTGATGACACCGATGATGACCTGGCTACCTAATGATCCTCCGGTGGTGAAACCAGCCATTTCGAATATTTTGGGTCCATAATAGATGATGGCATTAATTCCGGTCAGCTGGGACAAAACAGCAAGAGAGATTCCTATAAACATAGCCAGGCGGATTCCAGGGCGAAAAAGTTGTCGCCAATCACCTGTTTCTTCGGATAACACCTGTTGAATATCATCGACTTCTTTAGCCGCTGCTTCTTTGCTCACAAACTTGAGCAGCACCTCCTTCGCCCTGTCCCGTTTGTTTTTCGCCATAAGCCAGCGGGGACTTTCAGGCACAAAAAACAATAATAGAAAAAACAGTACCGCTGGCACGATCTCGGCCCCAAACATGCCGCGCCACACCTCGCTGGAGAGAACCCATGTCCAAAGCCCAAAGTCTGCCGAAACGGTTTGTCCAAACGAAAGTATCTTGGCATTGGCAAAATAGGCGGACAAAATACCGAGTGTTATCGCAAACTGGTATAGTGATACCATCCGTCCTCGGATCAGCGGTGGTGATATTTCAGATATATAAAGCGGCGAGAGCATCGAGGCGATCCCAACGCCCACTCCACCAAGCAGACGGTATCCTATCAGTGCGGTAAGACTTTTTGCAAGCATGCAACCAATGGCAGACACAGCCAGGAACACTGCGGATAACAACAATGCTTTTTTCCGTCCAAAAAAATCTGTAATAAAACCTGTGAACGATACACCTGCGATACAACCCAGTAAAGCGGATCCTACAAACCAACCTTCCAGCAGTGCATTCATATTAAATTGAGTTCTTACGAACGCAAGAGTTCCGGAAATCACTGCCGTGTCATATCCAAACAAGAATCCACCCAATGTGGAAACGAGACAGACAAAGAGCAAGTAGATCCTTTTATTGGACATATTATCTCCGAAAAATAAGGACCAGCGCATCCGGCTTTACTCGTTGAGCGAACCTATCCAATGCGGCGCACTCCATGGCTAGCCTTGCGATGGTTTGCCTCGATAGATTAATTGATATATAATCAACATGATATCTCGCTTGGAAAACCTTCGCACGGTTATGAGCGCTCATTTTGGGTATCAGGAAAATTCGGCTGCCTCGTCCGAGACGAGGGTTTTTGTTCCGGTAACGACCAATTTGGAGCCGCTGCGAGCGGTGCAGCTGCTCGGACGTCGACCGTCTTTGCTGATCTCTGGATTCGATCTGCCTGCTGTATGTTACCGTTCGCTCAGTGATTTTAGATATTTCAGGCTTGACGGAATCTGCTCGACGGCCTCTTTGGCTTCATCCTCGATAAAATAAAGCTTGATCTTTTGTTTGGCCGCTTCGCGCAACACGGCCGGAAAATTTACAATCCCGGCGCCGGCCGCTACGCTGGTCTCATCCGCGGCATGACCGGTTCCGGAAAGGGGGGTGCCTTTGCGCAGATCTTTAATATGAACCAGAGCGAACCGCCCCGGATGCTTTTTCAGCAGCCCCAGCGGATCGGCGCCGGCGAGGATCGCCCAGAAGGTATCCAGCTCGTATTTGACTTCCGGCTTGGTGTTGCGGATGATATAATCCATCAGGGTGCCGTTTTCATGTGCGCTGAACTCGTAACCATGGGGATGATAGAAGAAGGTCATACCGGCGGCTTTGAGCTTTTCGGCAAACCGATTGAAATCACGGATCACCTCATTGGCTTTGGCCAGGTCAAACTTGCCGGCATCGTGAGGAATCCAGCCGATGCCGACATATTTGGCGCCGAACATCCTGGCCTCTTTAACCATGGCATCCATATCGTTCAAGAACCGCTCATACCCAAAAATCATCGCCGGGCATTTCAAACCGTTTTGGTCGAGCAGCTTTTTAAACTCTGCAGGGGTTTTACCATAGTAACCGGAGACTTCCACCTGCTTGATGCCCCATTCCTTGATTTTGGCCACGGTCGCCGGAACATCTTTTTTGAATTCGAAGCGCAGGCTGTAGGGCTGCAAACCGATCTCACCCGAAAAAGAGCCTTTGCGCAGGGAGGTCTGTTCGCCGGTGCCATTTTGCAGCCAGATATCCAATCCGGGAGCCCGGAAGGCATAAGGCTTACCGAGAATGTCGATATCACCGTCGGCGTCCAGATCGACAAACTGGTTTTCATGATGGCTGAAGCCTTCGTTGATCACATAGTCGGTGAAATTTCCCTTGCCGTCGCCCAGCAGGATACGCAGCTTGGCATCCGGATTATGGTCTTTCTTGAAGCGCATTTCACCGTTGCAGATATCGAGATGGCCGTCGTTGTTGAAATCAAGGATAGCCAGGGAGTGACCGTTGTCCACTTCCGGCACCAGAACCTTGGGTTTCCAGGTTCCTTTCTGATTTTCGTACATCATCATCGGAGCCAGGCCGTCACCGACCACCAGCACCACCTCAGGCAGCCCGCCCTCTACGAGTTGTCCGGCGGCACTGCGGCTGAAGGTGTAACTGGCGTCAATAATGTTCTCGGCAAATTTGCCGCTGCCCAGATGTTTGAACCAGCGGCCGCCGCCGACGATGTCATTGACGCCATCACCGTCCATATCCGCAGCGGCCAATCCCTCGTGCTCGTTCACGCCTTTCCAGGAAGGATAGGTGCCACGAGGCGCCATTTCACTGCTCGAAGAGTAGGTGTAGATGGGGAAATAGGGCCACTCCTTATTCGATTTGGGATTTTCCGGGAATTCCGCATAATACAAACCGTTGCTGCCCTGGTTCCAAAAGACCAATTCATCCCTGAAATCGCCGTCGAAATCGACTAGCAGCAGGTCGTGGTGCTTGTTCTTGCCGGAATTTTTGATGAGGTGTCGCTGCCAGGGGGTTTGCGGATCGAGGTCCGGGTATGGATTTTCCCACCACCAGATTTGATTGCTGTTGCCTTCGCCGCCGAATATAACATCGGTGTCGCCGTCCCGATCCACGTCATAGACGGCGTGGCCGGCTTCAATTTTTTGCACCGTGTTGTCGATTATGTATTTTGTCCAGGCCTCGCCGGTTTTTTTATACCAAACCACCGAAGGTGTTTTTTGCCGTTCTGTGACCACGATATCAAGCATGCCGTCCTGATCGATATCCAGGACCGCACAGGAAGTTTGTTGCTCGCTGGCGTTGGGCGCCGGGATCACTCCCTTTTCCGTCGAAAAATGGCGCCATTGCACATTGGGAACAGGCACAGGCTGAGCCATAGCCGCCGTCGCCAGGATGCCACATACAAAAAGAACCGTCAGAGAAACCGCATTTCGTTTCATAGGTACCACCTCGAGTTTGGTGTTAGGCAGTCGTTTATTGCCGATCTGTGATAAAACCTGTATCAGCCATTCAACCCTGTTGAACATCGGCCTGATACCGCCGCATCTTTTGCTATTTGGCGTATTCCACCAGCAAAACCGGACCCGGCCAGTTTACTTCAGCTGCGTGCTCGTCCGTTTCAGCATAGATAAAAAATGAATTTTCGCCGTTTCTGAGCAATTTAACCGGGACGGGAATGGAGTCCCCAGTAAAAATTATAACATATTTGACCGCCACACGTAAACTGGAATTCATTGGCTCCGTGTTTGAGGTGGCTGAGCGGGATGGGCACGGATTCGTTGCCCAGCATGGTCCGGTAGTAGCATTGCGGTGCGGTCGGCGTGTTATGAGGCTGAGGCACCATGATCCAGTCATGAGCGTTGGCACGAAACTTTTGCTCCGCTGTGCCGCTGTGCCCGCCCCAATATTCCACACTGACCTCGGCTCGAACGGCGTCGTTTAAATCGAGATTCAGTTTTCTCGGAACCCGGCGCGGCCTGTTGGCAAAACCGGGTTCATCACTGAAATCATATTTTGCGTCAGGATCCAGTTCGTCAAACTGATATCCGGGAGAAGGGTCATAGACGAACTCTTTGAAAATTTCGCCAGGTCCGGGTTGGGCGAAAACGGCAATGACACAGAACAGGACAGCCAGCATTATGATCTTGACCATGGCATACCTCGTAACGTTCGCTCAATCGTTGCATTGAAAACAATTTTTCGAAAACCGGGAGCCCCTGTTACCTGCTAGCGGCCGCTCCACCCCGAAAAATTGTGCCCTTTTGCCACGGCCACAACCGTCACCCGCATCTTCATCGGCAACAAGGCGTCTCTTAACGGCCAGCACCCCTTGTCGGCAGGAACCCAATCACTTAGATTTTTCCCATTGGCGCACCAGAAAACGATACCGAGCTTGAGAAAATCCTTAACCCGGGTGAAATCTACTGGATTTTGTTTATTGATCTGCCACCACCCGGCAGGCGTAGAGCAGGTGGTGAAGACACCGCGGCCGGAGATAGGCCATCTCGGCGCGCAGGTTTCCCTCCAGGTTTCCCACTTGCCCTGAGAGGAGCGCTGTACGTCGGACCAGATGCAGACGCTCAGCATGAACGGATCCGCACTCGGATAATCCAGAATTTCATATCTGAAATGAAACGTCCCTTCAAAATAATTCAAGGGCTCCACCCAGTTATCGGCAAAGCCGGAATCAACCCGGAAATAGTGAAAACCATGTTCGGCCGCGGTAGCGGTAAAGGTGCTGTCAAACAAAAGCATTTCCTGTGCCGCTGCCGGCTGCATTACCACATGTAACATAAAGATGGCAAAACCATACACCCGGTATCTGCATCGGAGAGCCGGGTGAGCTTGACCATTCATCTTGTTCTCGATTCATTTAGCTGATTTGAGCGATGTGGTGCCCATAGTGCCCGGCAGAGACGATTCACACCCTTCGCCACCGCACAGAATCAGATCGAACTTAAAAAAATATGCGCTCCGATGCCCATATTGCCGACACCGGAGCGCTTTGGGAGGATAGGAACAAAAGACGCCATGCTGCTGCAAACATGGCGGGTACCGCTATAAACCTTTTCTCATAATAGACCATAATGTCGCAGGCATCATGCATCTGAAACGTCCATCATCCCGACCAGGGATGATAACGCTCTAAGAAATGCATACTCGATACATACCATCGCTTTGACGGCATTTCCACGTGGCTGTAATCTTGATAGCAGAGTTATCATCCGTGTCGAAGATTGGTTGTTTTCAATGATATTGAGGCTATGCTCGTGTACGGCACAGCACATGATGAATAATGTGCTGTGCATAAAGAAATGAAAACGTCTTTGGTTAACGCACTAAGTTAACAATTATTTCTCAATTGTCAACTACTTTTTTTATAAATTATTTTAACCGCACCAGCAGCGCAGGCCCCGGCAGCAGCATCTCGATGCCATGATGCTCCGTGTCTGACAGCAGGCGGATTTCGTTGTCGCCGCTTTTCAGGTGGGACAACTGCACCAGGCAGTCGGTAAACACCACATCATGATTGGCCTTGCCTGAGGTAATGGGATAATTATGACCGTTGATGGTAAACGGATTTGTTACGGTGCCTTCGCCTCCGTCCCAAATGCGCACCAACAAGCGTACGGATTCTATCTCAGAGATCGCAAACGGAATTTTGAAATGCGCTTTTTGTTCCTTTTGAGCCCGTACCCAGAAAGGATGTGGAAGATCAGCACAGGTGACCATCAGGACCCGCTTACGTTTCGCAGGAAAAAACAGTCCATCCTGGACCGGGGTAAAATAGGAGAGGCCGCTTTTAAAATTAATGCGGGCCATGACCGCCATCGCTTGCCCTTGTGCCGGGATCCAGCGAGTGTCCCAGGACAGGGCAAACGGCGCCATAGTCGAGTGGCCGATATGACCCTGATATTTTTTATCATGGGTATAGCCGTGCCAATCATTCTCGATCATATCGGAATTCTCATCATAACCGGCATAGCGGGCGAAATAGTCCACGGATGCCACTGAATCCATGAGGGACGCCGGAATGGTTACCGAGAGCGGCGTCTGATCCGTGACCTGACTGGACGGCGTCTGCACAAGGGCGGCAAAGCCCTGCAAGCCCAACCGGGCCAGATCCGGATGGTCCGGTTTCAGATAACAGCGGACCGCGGCTTCATCGATGATCATATTGCCCCAAAAGGAGCGTCCTCGATCAACAGAAAACAGCAGCGCGTTCGTGCCGGGCACCAAATGCTGGATCTTTATGGGAATGAGCGGGTAGGAATAGACGCAATTGTTTTCCACGGTACCCTGTTCCGGAATGGCATAGGTACCTTTGCCGTTCAGTACAAATCGCTTGTTGCTTACACCCGGATGGCCGCCCCACAGTTCCAGGTACACGGCCGCGGACTCGAGCTGAAACAGATCTTCCGTCACCTGCACCAGCGCCAACCCGTTCTGCCAGCTATCCGCTCTTTTGCCGAAATTGGGATGCAGCGTTATGTCCGGATCATTGGCTCGTAATCTGGTTTCCCTGAGATTGTTATTGATGGCGCCATCAAACACATTCCAGTATTCACGGAAAAAAACGCCCTGAGCAAAGAGCACCTCAATTGAAAAAAGCAACACAGCTACCACGGTTCTGATGTTCATATCATTTCCTATCCTTTTGAAATACAATCCTGTTATGGTAATTACGATTATACCGGTTATGGTGTTTTGCCGATCATCGGACCTTCATTAAGCCAAATATCCAGTCGGGGAGTTCCCCAGGAATAGGGCTTGCCGAGAATATCAAAATCGCCGTCCCCATCAAGGTCGGCCATTTTCGATTCATGCAAGCATAGGCCGCTGGAGATGAGCATTTCACCGAAATGCCCCTTGCCGTCACCGAAAAAAATTCTATTTTTCGCATCCGGATTGCCGTTGTTCAACCGCATTTCTGCACTCCATATATCCAGATGCCCATCGCCGTTAAAATCCAACACGGCCAAAGAATGCCCGCCATCCACATCGGCGGCGATCTCTTTGCCTACCCAGGTCATGTTTTGCCATTCATACATCATCATCGGGGCGATCCCATCGCCGACCACCAAAATGACTTCCGGACGGCCGCCCTGTATCAATTGTCCGGCAGCCGCTCGACTGAACGCATATGATGCATCGATGAGATTCACACTGAATGTGTTGTTCGCGATGTGCTTAAACCAGCGGCCTCCTCCGATTATATCGCAAACACCATCGCCATCCACGTCCGCCTTAGCAAAACCTTCATGTTCATTGACTTTTTTAAAACTCGGATACCAGCCGCGCTGCTGCATTTCACTGTCCATGCTCCAAGCATAAATCTCCAGACATTCCCAGGAACGCGCGGAACGCGGGTCAGCGGGCGGCAGGGCCAGATAGAGCTTTTGAGCATCCTGATTCCAGAACACCAATTCATCCTTCCCGTCACCGTTGAAATCTCCGGTCATCTGGTCATGGTGTTTACAGGATCCGAAATTCTTGATTTCACGACGAGCCCAACTTTTCTGTGGATGATATTTTGGAAAGGGATTTTCCCACCACCAAACCCGATTGCTCAGCCAGTCACCGCCGGCGATAAAATCCAGATCCCCGTCCTTATCCACATCCATAGCCACGGATCCGGCCTCTATGTGCAATGGCTCCTCGTCCACCACATATTTGCTCCAGCCCTGTGCACTGTAACGATACCAGACGACTGAAGGGGTCAACGTGCGTTCGGTGATGAGAAAATCATTAATGCCATCTTTGTCTACGTCCATCACCGTCGATGATGTTTGTTGTTGGCCGGCGTTAGGGGGGTCGAGATCCTGGTTGACTGTAGATAAATGCTTCCATTTATAAGCCAACGCTTTGGGTTGAGGGAGGGCAGGAGCCGCCAGCATCAATACCAGTAGTGGGACTAGAATCATTCTGATCTTCATTTGGACATTCTCCTCTGCAAAGGGTCCATGGGAGGTTCAAAGCATGGATGGATGTTGGTCATCTTTGGCCTTCATTTAGCCAAATATCCAATCGTGGCGCGTTCCAAGAGTATGGTTTGCCGACAATGTCGTAATCGCCGTCTCCATCAAGATCCACCACTTTTGATTCATGCAGGCAGATGCCGGATGAAATCAACATGGGCACAAAGTGCCCCTGGCCGTCGCCGAACAAAACCTGATTTTTCGCATCCGGATTGGTGTCGCCCAACCGCATTTCAGCGTTCCAAATATCCAAATGACCGTCTCCATCAAAATCCAGCAATGCCAAAGAATGACCGCCATCGATCTCTTTGATAATTTCTTTTCCAACCCATGTGCCATGGATCCACTCGTACATCATCAGGGGGGCTATACCGTCGCCGACGACCAGCACGACCTCTGGTCGGCCGCCTTCAACAAGTTGTCCGACACCGGCACGACTGAAAGCATAGCCGGCGTCGATGATATTCTCCTGGAATTGAGTACCGGTGATGTGCTTAAACCAACGGCCACCGCCGATGATATCCAATTTGCCGTCGCCGTCGATATCAGCCTTGGCGAATCCTTCGTGTTCATTAATCGCTTTGAAAGAAGGATACCAGCCCCGCTGCTGCATTTCTCCAAATTCGGTCCATGAGTAGATTTCACTGCACGCCCAGGATTTGGCCCCGCGCACGTTTCCCGGAATATCCGCCAGGTACAGTTTACACTCTTTTTGATTCCAGAAAACCAACTCTGGGCGGTTGTCGCCATCAAAGTCGCCGAACATTTGATCGTGCTGTTTGTTGCCGCCAAAATCCTTGATCAAACGACGGGTCCACCCTTTCTGCGGGTCAAAGTGGGGATAGGGATTCTCCCACCACCAGATATGATTGCTGGTGCCATCCCCGCCAGTCATAAAATCCAAATCCCCGTCCCCGTCAATATCAAAGGCCTCAGAGCCAGCTTCCGGTCGCACATAGCCAGTTTCAATAGGTTGTTTGGTCCAACCCTGGGCCGTATGACGGATCCAGATCACCGTTGGTGTCTGTGTGCGCTCAGTGATGACGATATCTTTGTATCCATCCTTATCAATGTCAAAAACCGTGCACGATGTCTGCTGACCACCGCTGTTGGGTACTGGTAATTCTCCGGTTGTACTGGACACATGCTGCCATTTGTACTGGCGGGTTTGGGCCAGCAGCATTGAGGACAGACACAGTCCCAAGCCTACAAGTGCCTTCGGGGAAAGCGGCATAGTACTAACCTCCTTTTGTAATCACGGCAGAGCTGAGAAAAAGTGCAACTCCTGCCTTGGCGTTCTGAAAAATGTGTCGTTGTTTCAATAATGCCGATTGGCTTAAAAGTGGCGTCGCCGCCGTCCGCTTACATAGCATCCTGCTGACGTCGCAGTTTTACCACCGTACTGGTCTCATCCAGCTTCACATCCTGCCAGGTAATGATCTCTCCGGCTTGAACCGTCGTGATGAGCTTTGCGCCTGGCGCCAGGCCCACCGGCAAGCCGTTTAACCGCTTGACCTCTTCAGCCAGATCGGTTTGACCATAAAACGTATAGCCGCCAAAAGTATCCAATGTATCTCCAGGTTGCAATTTTTTTTTCGCAATGGTAAACACATCCGCAAACGGCTCATCCCTGGGCACCAGCGTCGGCTGTTTGCGGATAAAAGCTCTTGCCACCGAGAGCGGTGCTTCCAGAAACCAGAGATGATACGGACGGAAAAACGTAAAATAGTTGCCTTTGCCTTTGGTTCCCATATAAGCCAAATCAGCTGCGATGCGAGGATTATGCGCCAGCGCCGTGATAAACACGCCACCGGACATGGATTTGCCCTGAACAAAATCGATCCTGGACGGTGATGGGGCAATGCCACCATCTTGCACTAACCGATAAATTTCCGTCACAGTATCAAAGGTGGCCACGGGGCCGACCATACCTCGCTTCATAGGCCGGCAGCCCAGCGCATTGGCCGCGCAGGTCATCTCAAACATGGTTTTGGTACCATCCACATAAGAGGCTACTTGATAAGGATCTTTCTTGGACTGGGCAGCAGACTCTGCAACGGTCTCCGGTGTGGCGGACGGATTCATGGGATTGTTCTTGCCTTTGCCGATGACGATAGGTTCAAGCCCCAGCGCGACGACAAAATCCCAAAGCTCGGCCAAACAACCGGGTTCGTCCCCGGAAGAGACGGTATATAAAATGCCGGCATCATGGGCCAATTTTTTTAAAATACGCCCCACGGTCACATCGGCCTCGATATTGACTAGAACGATGTCCTTCTTGTGTTGTATACAGGCATAGGCGGTCTCCGCTCCCGTGGACGGCCAGGGCGTTACATCGGCGACAATATCCACCAAAGGCAACTGTGCTGCCAACGAGTAGGACCCGGTGACCACTTTTTTATCATGCCGCAACGCGTCCATGGCTTTGGCAATCGAGTTGCACTCTGCCATCTGATCACGAGGCACGCCGACGGCAAGATAAGCTTCCGCGGCCGCTTGAACGTTTTCATCAGCCACCACGTTGACGGTCATGCCTTTCATCTGCTGAACCTGGCTGATAAAGCCGCTTGCCATCCATCCGGCGCCGCTGACGCCGATGCGGATAGGCTTATGTTCAGCTGACAATTTTAAAAGCTCTTGATACATCATCGTTTCATCTCCTTGGCAGCCACAGCGTTCATGGCGGCATGAGCGATATCTTCTGCCGTCAATTTATGCTCCTTCATCAATTCTGGCAGAGAGCCCGAATCCGAATATTTTTCATCGATACCGATAAACCGCATCGGCACCGGGACATGCGCCGTTACGATTTGCGCCACCTGAGCGCCCATGCCGCCGCGGATCAGGTGCTCTTCAGCCGTCACAATGGCGCCGGTCTCCCGTGCAGCAGAAATGACGGCTTCCGCGTCCATGGGGCGCAACGTGTGCATGTCCAAAACCCGCGCCTGCACGCCCTGCTCCACCAGCAGTGTGGCCGCATCCAGGGCCACGCTGACCATTAATCCGCAGGCGATAAGGGTGACGTCCTGGCCCTCACGCACTCTGATGGCTTTGCCGATCTGAAAGGGACAATCATCCTCTGCATAGATATGCGGCAAGGCTTCTCGACTGGAACGAATATAAACCGGACCTACACATTTTGCCGCTGCCTGCACTGTTTTTTTCATGGTCGCCGGATCGCTGGGGACCAGAATGACCATGGTAGGCATTCCTCCGGCCAGAGCATAATCCTCAATGCTCATCGGCGGCGCACCTTCCCGTCCAGGAGTCAATCCACTGTGGCTGCCGACCAGCTTAACATTGAGTGAAGCCATGGCAATTTGCAAACGAATTTGATCAAAGGCGTTGCACAAAAGGAAAGATGGGAAACTGACAATAAAAGGGATCAATCCTGCAGCCGCCATGCCAGCGCCGACACCGACCAGATTGGCTTCTGCGATACCCAAGTTGAAAAAACGATCCGGAAGGGTGTTTCGGACGAACGCAGCACCATTGGAATTACCCAGATCACCGTCCAGTACCACAATTCTGAGATCGCTTTTGGCCGCATCCAATAACGCTTCACCAAATATATCACGCAACTGTGTTTTGGTGGACCTGAGTCCAGCTCGGGCGCCTAATTGCATAGTATCTCCTCTTTCGCCTTTTTATTCTGTTCCGCTGTCAAGGGGCGGCCATGAAACGTATAATCCGCCTCGACAAAAGAAACCCCCTTGCCTTTGACGGTGTGCGCGATAACAACAGATGGCTGCCCGGCTATCCGCTTGATCTTTTGTAGAGTTTCATACAAGGCAACCATGTCATGGCCGTCCACTTCTACGACATGCCAGCCAAAAGCCCGCCATTTATCCGCGAACGGCGCCAGATCCATTTCACGACTAATGGGTCCATTTTGTTGATATTTATTGTGGTCGATGACAGCCAACAGTCGATCAGCCCTGTAGTGTCCGGCCGCCATCGCCGCTTCCCAAATCTGGCCTTCCTGGCATTCACCATCACCCAACAATACAAAGGCATGATAATCCTGTTTTTGAACGCGCGCCGCCAAAACCTGACCCAATCCGAAAGACAAACCCTGGCCCAGAGAGCCACTGGTTACTTCAACCCCCGGTTTGCAGCCCTGAATGGGATGGCCGTGAAATCCACTATGAATTTCGCGAAATGTGCTCAACTCCCTTTTGTCGAAATAACCGGCATAGGCCAACACCGCATAAAGCAGCGGCGCGGCATGACCTTTGCTAAGAATAAACCGATCCCGGTCCGGCCACTGAGGATCTTGGGGGTTATGCTTTAATATGCCGGCGAAATAAAGCACCGTCATGATTTCAGTGCAAGAAAAACAACTGGATGCATGTCCCGCGTAGCGTGTGGTCATATCCAAAACCTCGCATCGCAAATCCTGCGTCCATTTTTTAAGCGCGGACAGATCAAGTTGTGCGGGCGTATTTTGTTTCATCAGACCTCCAATAATTAACAATAACTCCTCTTTAAAAAAGTATGAATCTGTTCCAGCGAAGGCAGCGCTGGTATGACACCATGAACCGTGGCGGTGATGGCGCCAGCGGCATTTGCGAAACGCAGACTGTCAGCCAATCTTTGCAAATTTCCCTCAGCAGACCCAGGCTCCCCCTGTAACAACTGGTACAACAACGCGGCGCTGAACGCATCGCCACAACCAGAAGCATCACACGCGTCGACGCTAAAGCCGGGGACCAAGCCGCCTCCTGATGCGGTGCGGAAATAGCAGCCGGAAGCTCCCAAGGTTATAACACAAAGCGAAGGACCTCTCTGCAGCAACGCCAGACAAGCCGCATCAAGTTCCTGCTCTCTGCACAGAAAAGACAGTTCATCTTGATTCATTTTCAGCAAATCTGCTTGCGGGATTACCGAAAAGATGCTCTCACGCGCTGCCTCGGGATCATACCAACAGGTTGGGCGATAATTTACATCAAAGGAAACATATGCTCCCACCGCTCTGACGGCTGCAATAGCGTACAGCGTGGCACTCCTTATCGGCTCTTGCGACAGACTGAGGGATCCAAAGTGGAAGATTCGGGTTTCGGTCAATACATCGACATCCAGGTCCATGGTTGACAATTGGGTGTCAGCGCCAGGATTGCGATAAAATAAAAACTCGGGATGATTGACCTCTGGAAGGGCAATAAAATTGAGCGTGGTACGGGCCTGCTGTGTAAATCGCATTCCCCTGGTGTCAACCCGCTCCTGCGCCAACATATCTGCCAATCGCCGGCCAAACACATCATCACCCACCATGCCCAGAAAGGCAGCAGAACAGCCGAGACGCGAACCGGCCACAGCTACATTGGCAGGAGCACCACCAGGGGTTGGCTTAAAGGCTGCTACATCAGCCAGGCCGCAATCTGTTTCAACGGCAAGCATATCCATGATAAACTCGCCCAAGCAAACGAGATCCATTCCACCTGCTCCTTTCGTTTCTGGACAACGAATTTCACATTGGTTAGTTCAACCGATGCGGCTCCAGCAGCCGGCAAAAGCCAGGACTGCCCTTGTCATCAAAACAAGCCCGGGGCCCGGCTCCGCCAAGTTATCTTTCGCGTGGAATCAGCATCCCAACACGATGACCACGCGACCTGGTGAGGGTCGAACGTGTCCTGACGTACTATGCTAAATCGCCTCCCCTCAACCAACTTTTGATCTCGCCATCGGTGGGCTGCACCGGATCAGGCTCCAGTCCGGGTATGAACCGGCAGGCCTCAAACAGCGCTGCCGAGCAGTGGGAATGAATGCCCGCCACATGATGCACATAGGGTCCGTTGATAATACGCTCTTCCCATTGCGGCCAGTCAGGCGTCTCAAACCATAGGTAGGTGCCGCGTGTATAAGGACCGTCACACGTTTTACCCTGGCCCATTAACAACGAATAGTCACCATTCATGCCATCGAACCGGGCGATGGTCACTGGACCCTCTTTGAGTTGAAAATTGCCAAGCCCTGTCTCACCAGGAGGGATCACATAATGGCCGCTCAAAAAGGCCTGCTCAGGATTTTTGGCCAAGCTGTGCGGGAAATTGCCGCAATGCCAGAGTAATTCGGCATTGTCGTTTTCAGGGTGCCGTATGGTAAGGTCGGCAAAAAATGGCGCAAGATCATGTCCGCAGGCATTCTGCACCAGCACCGCGCTCAATGCACCATGGATGTCCGTTTCACAACATACCGGCACGCCTAATGTGGCGAGTTCGCCATTCGCGAAACAGGGATAAATCCCCAATGCCTTCTGCAGGTCTTCATGACACTTAAACGCGATGGCAGAGAGATTCTCCTGTTTCGCCCAGTCCAGCATAAATAATTTTAAAGCAGCGATGCGTTGCAGCATCTCTTCATCTGTTTCGGTAATGCCCATACGACTGCGAATGGCCAGGGACTCTTCCTGAATCCGTTTGTCATTTTTAACCATGCGGAGTACCGCTTTTTCTACCGCTACGAGGGTGATGGGCACCAATTCGATGCCCCAGCGAGAAAGCAGCTCCTGTTCATTTATGATCACGGTGTAGAAATTGCCGGGTCGTGTACTGATCTGACCGATGCGGGCCTTGAGGAAAGCGTTGGCTGCACGACTGGCCGCCATAAAGGTTTGCACGCCCCGTTCAAAAACCATCGAATCGATACGGGAGTTGATACAATAGGAGAAGGGAACGCCATATTTCTGCAGGACATTACTGGTGGCAAACAAGCCGCACTGGGTATCGCGCAGCCGGGTACCGTTTTCCAATGGCGCTTCATCCCGCGGTCCCCAGAGCAAAAATGGTTTGCCCATTTTTTTTGCCAGTCGGCACACCACTTCCTCTGTACCGAAATTAACATGTGGCGCGAAAATCGCATCCACATCCTGAGCCTGAAAATATTCTACGGCCCGATCCGCATCTTGGAGATGAATCAACAGCCCTTCTTCATTCACCGAATCGATGTTGACAAAATCGATCTGCCACTCCGTTAATTTTGCTTCCACGCGTTTCTTGTAAAAATGGGCGTCTTCAATGGAAAAAACATAGCGCCGTGTGGGCGCCAATCCGAGTTTGAACTTTTTCTTCATCCTTCACCTCCCGATAACTCGTTATACAAACTGTAGCGATCGGCACGATAATAGGCTTTCAGATATTCCATAGGAATATGATGTTGTGAAAAAGAAATTCGCTCGATGAACAGCAACGGCGCTCTGGCTTTCACGCCCAGATGCACTTGCAGATGTGCAGGACATACAATGGCGCGAATGTTTTGCATGGCTCGTACCCAGCGAATTCCATAGCATTTAGACTTGATGTCGCGCAGGGAATTAGCAACAAAATCGTATTGTAAAATGCCGGGCACATAGCGATGGATGAGAAAAGATTGCTCGACGCACATCGGCTCCCCATCGGCCAGACGTAATCGATCCACCTGCACCAGCTCTTCGCCCAGCGGTACCTGCAACTTGCCGGCAACCTCCTGATCGGCAGCCAGTAATCCGGTATATAATAGTTTGTTGCCCGGGGCAAAACCACGCTGACGCATATCTTCGGTAAAGCTGACGATTCGAGTGAGCGCATGCTCCAGAGCCGGATGAGCAACAAAAGTACCACGGCCGCGTTGCCGATACACCAGCCCTTCTTTCACCAGCATATCCAGCACCCGGCGCACGGTGATGCGACTGACTTTGTATTGCTCGATTAATTCCGATTCAGCTGGAATCATCTCACCCGGCCTCCATGCTTTACACAGAATGAGTTCATGCAAAATCTCATAAAGCTGCGAATACAGCGGGAGTGCACTGGACTGATTGATCTGTTGCATAGTTGCCTCATCAGTTTAAAGATGTAGACTTTCGACCTGCCCAAGCCGGCATAGCGAAATGGGATATCAGCTCATAAAATAACATTATAACATTATAACATTATAATAATATAAAATCAAGTGCTTTGTGATTAAAGCCGATCCAGTCCGTCCAGAGGCCTGCTAAGCCGACCTTTCGGTTAAGAACGGCAAGTCAGCACAAGATCAGCGATATATTTATTTTATTATCAAATATTTATAACTATTGCATTGAGACCACAAATCCCGGATTTCATCTCAAACAAGTGTAATAGGCGAATTTGCGAAACGGCGAGTGCAAATCAATGGATCAAGGTCATGGGCGTGTTTTTTGGCACAGCCTATCGTCAGCCACGATAGCCCGGCGCATTCTCATGGCATGATCTGACCGGAATCAAAACCATGTGGCAGGCGGTAAAGAGCGGATCCAGGCGCGGATCGTCCGGATGCATGCCCCAGGCTTCAGGCTTGCAATAGAACATTCCCTTGCCTTTGTCGCCCAATTCACCTACTCCGGTCGCCCCTTTGGCAAAGCAACGCTCCAGTTCCCTGACCACTGCCGGGCCATAGCCCGGTTGGTCGTATCCTGTGTAATCAAATCCGCACCACACTTCAAAACGAGCCGGATACGGGGCAAAGAGTTCGTACAATCGGTCAAACTCGGCGCCATGGGCAGCCGTCAAGACGATAGATTTCTCTACTCCCGTTTCATCCATGACATTGAGCCACGCTTTTACCTGTTCCGGGGTATTGGCATAACTGCCGTGGGTGTGCATATCGATGACCGGATATCGGGCTTTATCAACAGGCGTGCGCGGCAGGTTATGCAACACGATGGGCCGATGATCTTTTAACAGGATTTTATCCGCTTCAACCTGGGGGTGACCAGCAAACAACAAGGCGGAAAACAAAAGAACGGTGCAGATCCGGCGTACCAAGACGCCTTTCATATCTTACATCCTTTCCCTCTGTGTTCAACAACAATTACAGCGATCTCTCCGCCGCTTCCGGCGTCCGGATTACCACCATGATCCACAGTGCAAATTCGCCTCCGCTGTTGTAAGCGCTACGCAGCGCTTAGTCTGGTTTCAAGCAGAGCTCTTCTCCGTGTTGTTGTGCAAACGCCCTGAGGGTCTCGACGCCCGCCGCAAAATTGATGGTATCAGCCGATTGCACTGAAAAAGCAGCGAGCAGGCGGGCAAGATGCAAACAGGAAAAACCCGAGTCGCCTGTAAACGGCAAGCCCAACGCTTTGCCGATCAACAGGCCCGCCAACATGGCATCGCCGGCTCCTGCGGTATTGACCACGTTAACCTTCAGAGCCGGAAGAAATTGCCGATAGCCCTTTTCGAAACCATACGCGCCATGCTCGCCATCGGTGATCAACAGCTGGATAAGGGGATTCACGGACACAATTTTTTGGCTGCAGGTGCGCACAATCTGCTCCGCGCCTGCCGCAGCAGATGTTTGAGCAAACATCGCTGCTTCATCGATATTGATAGCCAGGAGGTCAATGGACTTTAGCAAGTCCACCGTTTCCGGTTTCGCCATTTCTTCGGACACCAGAGAAGCCGCGTTAAACGCACCATAGCGTCGCCCCATCTCCAGCAGCGTCCGGCGGCTGGCATAGGGCACTTCAGGAGCGGCAAGCAGCAGGCAGCGGTCACTGCTCTCTCGTACGACGTTTTCCAGCTCTCCGATCATGGCCGGTGTGACCCGGTTGCTGGCGCTGTTGTCTTCGGTCAGATTACCGCCGCTGCCGTCCGGAAAGGTATAGCAGATGCCGAACAGGGTATGGGCGTCATCCAGGACGTTGACATATCGTACATCCATGCCCGCTTGCTGCATCTCGGCGACCAGCCTCCGGCCGTGATCATCGTTGCCGACGGCGCCCACCGGTATAACCTCTGCACCCGTGCCCAGTTCGCGCAAAAGCTTTGCGACATAGTGAAAGATGATATGGAGTTTACAGTAATCCTTCTGATCCAGCAGGGTGGCGGGACGGCTCTCGTTCCTGCCCAGATCATGGTTTCCGATCAGTCGATAGATAATGCCGGCGCCGATGCCGCCGGTGCCGATAATACGCTCGATCTTTTTCATTCGCTATCCCTACTCTTCATAATAACCCGAGTCTCCGAAGAAATCCCATTCCGGATTCTCGCTGAAGGGGTGGCGTGCGGTCTCTACAGTAGCGGTTAGCAGCGCATCCGGATGTTTCTGCAACAGCGTCATGGGGTAGTCGACGGTCAGAGGCGCAAACAGCGCCACGCGCAACGCTGTCTGCTTCCAGGCGCCGGTATCGCTGAATACTCTGATTTTTTTTGCCGACAGGCATTCCTTCACACCCAGGGTCAGGGACATGGGGGGAACAAATTGGTAGGCGGAGCCGAAACCGCGCTGAGATAACGCCAGAACCGTATCCAGATTGTTCTCCTGTATTCGCAACGTCGACTGTTCCAGTTCTTCCAGCGTGATGCGAAGGTACGGATTCCGCCGCGCCTGATTGTAAGCGATGTGGCCGTCCTGTCCCCACCCTCCCATGGTGATATCGATCGGCGCCTCGGTTACCGCCCTGATCATCTCCCGCATGTTGCTTGGAGTCGGAAAATGTCTTTGCCCGGGCGGCACGGCCAGAGCCGGGTCGATGCCGCCGTAAAAATGGCGCTCCATATAGGTGCGAAAATTGCAGGGATGATTTTTGGGCAGCAGCTTGCCCTGCCAATCAAGACATTCGTCCATATGAAAAACGACAAGATGGTTCAAGCTGACGTGTTCCTGATTCACCATCTGCGTAAAAGGCTTGTACCAGCCGGTGGGGCCGCAGGGGACGATCGCTCGCGTGGGCTCCTGGCGCTGATTGTGCGTTTGGATCTCCTCCACCAGAGTTCGAGCCATGACCTGCGCCAGTTCGGTGGCATCAGACACGATGCGCAGCGGCACTTTGCGCTCCGGATGGGTTGCCAGTTGAGTATACGAAATAGAACACCACCCGTATAGATCCTTTAAAGAAAAATCAGACATGTCAGCCTCCGGTTAATAGTCTACAACAGGAATCAGGTCGAGTGGCTGATAGCGTAAATCAGCTGCGATCGCCACATGCCGGTGCGGAGCAACGATAAAGTGAAGTTGGTGCTTTTTATCCATACATTACCGCATGATTCCAGGATTCATGGCCGCCATACCTTCAGGAGCGCACCAGCAGCGAATTCTTGCCCTGCACGAGACGGCATTGAACGCTGCAATAGCCCAGACGATCCGGCGGTTCTACCTTCATCTCTGGACGCAATGTCATGTTGGCCAAGCGGCTGGCCGGCATGCGGAATCTCCAGGTCATGGCGGTGGCGGTCGTCACGTTCAGATCGATCACCTTACCGTCTCTGACCTCCCCTGCCACCGACACTCCGGACGTGGCCAGGAGGCCATGGAACCGCACATCCCGTAATTTAGCCGGCAGAGCGGGCAGCAGAATAGCACCATTCTCATCCACCACCTGCACGAACATGGCACTCAAACAATACAGGTACATGCCGGCGCCGGTCGTATACCAGGTCAGATAAGCGCCGATGTCATCCCGCATTTGCTCGTTGGGGGCCATAAACGGGCCGACGGTAGCCGGCACCTGGCCGAGTACCTCGAATCCTTCATCCGCGCGCCCCTGGTAGAAAAGGGCTGTGGCCAGGTGACTCAAAGCCCACATCCAGGTGTACGCCAATACCTGATCCGAGCGCTTTGCCGCCCGGCCATCGAGAAAACTCTGGTACGCCAGGGAAATGGTCTTTCTGGCCACATCGCTGTGAATATCCACTGAAAAGGGAAACACCATGCCCAGGTGGCCGCCGCCGTTGGGAAGATCGGCATGTTCGGAATACATATAATGACCGGCTTTTTCATCAATGGGCAACGATGTTCTCAACTCCGCCGCCAGAGCGCGCCAGTGCTGCGACTCTTCCTCATCGCAGCCCAGAATTCTGGCCGCGTTAGCGGCATTTTCCAGGCTGCGAATCGTGGCGCAGCTGATGTAAATGCCGCCTTCAACCGGGTACAGCCCTTCATCAATATCGGTCATGGAGCGCGCTTTTAGCTTTCCCGAGTCATCGCGGATCAGAACATCATAGATGAGCCATTCGGCACAACCGCGCAGAACGGGATAATGACGGGCCAACGCTTTTTTGCTGCCGGTGCGCAGATAGAACTGCCAGGCCTCTTCGGAAAATTGACCGTGAATGAACCGTTCATCGACCCAATGGCCGTAGGGTGCGCTCTCTTCTCCGGTTTCAATGGCCTCCCAGGCATAAAACGTACCATGGCCTCTGCTGCGGCGGGTGGCTTCCGGCACCGTGTTCAGGCGGTGATTGGGCGCCCGTTCCGCCAGCTCCGTCTGATTGTTGCAGAGCAGTCCCATAAAGCCGAAAAACTCATCATGAAAAATCCGGCCTTCCCAGGTCGTGCTCTGGTTACCCATGGTGATGGTCCACGGCGACGTGCTGCAACGGATGGTATACAACGAGGCCTTGCGAATGGCTTCCAACTGCGGCTGTCCCATCTCGAGATGGCTGGTTTTCCAGAATTCTGACCAGTTTTTTTTGTGCGCTTCGATAAAGGCGAGGACCTTTTCAAATTTCGGGAAATGGGCGTACTTGAGCCGATCGCTCAACATGACCCAAAACCAGATCTCTTTGGTTTCGCCCGGTGCCAGAGTCAGATCATGGATAAAGGCTCCGCCGCACTCCGTGGCCTGAATGACGCCGAGCGGATAGCGGCCGATATGAACCTCTCCCACTTGCCGATCGATCTCATATTGTATGCTCAAACTTTCCAGCACATGGGGCGGCCGCTGATTCAAGTCGGTCACCGTAGAACGGACGCCGCCGAGATCGCCAAAGGCCACGTCGTCCGGGTGTGGTTTGCGGATAAAGAGACGGGTATCGCGAGCTATGTAACCATCCGCGTCTCCAAAGACATAATCGACGGTGTACTCGATCCTGCGTACAGCTTGACCGTGATTCTCCAGCCTGGTATGAAACACCAGAATATTAAACGTCATGCACGCCATCGTTTCGGTCGTTTCGGCGATATCGCCATGGTCCAGTTCAGAAACAGCCATGGCCTGGTCGTAATCCAGGGTCTGTTGCCAGTTCACATCTCTCGTTTTCACGCCATCAATCAGGCAGCTCCGGTCCAAGCGCCCGAAGCGGATCAGAGGAACCGTAGCTCCGAAAAGCTCTTCCGGTGCCACTCTGGGGATGCGGATATTTCCTCCCCGGGCATCCTTGAATCGTCGGCCGGCCCAAAAGATGGTCCGGTTGACCTTTTCCTCTTCGGGACAGGCTCCATTATGATAACCGGTCGGTCCGATGTTGGTGCCGATTTCGCCGTTGCCGATGAAAGGGGAATTGTACAGTTTATCCCTGCTTGTGGTTGTGCACATGGCGCTTGCTCCATTTTTAATTCAAAAAACTTTAGCCAGGAGACGCAACACCTGTTAGCTGCCGCTCCAGTACGGGGTATTCGCCTCCATCATTCAATTATTCTTTTAATCTGAGTAAAGCAATTCATGCTCAAAATGCCACCGAATCGAGACGCATTTGCTGCAGCGATAGACCGGTTAACTGATGCCACCATGTTATACAGGCATGTGATGAAGCATCGTTTTGCAGAAAGAAGCGAGTAATGCCGATAAAGTTAACGCGTAAACATACTAATTAATTTTATGTCGAAAGTCAAGTGCATTTTTTCATTATTATGTTTCTCACTGGTTTTTTTATTTTTGCGTAATCCTTATCGATGTTTGTGCTCCACATCTGCACCAATATTGCCCTTGACTTTGAGCGTAAGGAATATTATAATTAGACGATATTATCCGGCATACGCTCAAGACTACTTTGAGCGGTAAGAGCAGCGATAAAAATTTCTCCAATCCAGTCTGAATGATTCACCGCCGCGAACACCGGGTTACGCAGAGGACATAAAAACATGATATAATCGCGTTCAAGCCAAGAATCAAATATAAAAATCATCAAATCGAGAATTAATCTATAATCTTAAAAGAAACAACTCGCCGTCCTGCGGTCTGTGAAGAGATCAGGCTAAAGGTTTTATCGTGCGTGATGCATGGGGCCTGGAAACTTTATTACAGACCATATCATCGGCTTGCACCTGTTTTCAATTTGGAGATCAATTGAAATACTGAAATTGCTGGTCCAGCTGTGGGAAGCATTCGCCTGTTACACTTCGCTGACGATTAGCCGAAATTGTTGACCAAAACGCTCATTCCATTGAATAATAATAGTTGACAAATACATATTTATTTAGTATACTACTACAACTTAGTGCGTAAAGACTGGAGTTTTTTATGAAATCGCATGAGAATCACATTCCGCTCTATTATTCTATCAGCAGGGAGATCATCGAGCGTATTCAAAATAATGAGCTATTGCCGGGGATGCAAATCCCTTCCGAAAATGAAATTATTAAAAAATATGGGGTTAGCAATACAACGGCTCGCAAAATACTCCACGAGATAGAAAATTCCGGATGGGCAATAAAGATAAAAGGCAAAGGGACTTTTGTTCAGAAAAATCGTATTGAACGGTCCTCGACACGAATTCTAGGCTTTACGCGTAATATGATTGAGTCCGGATTCGTGCCGACCACCAAGGTGCTGGAAGCCCGCATCATGCCGGAAGGGTATTCGGCTTTTATCGGTGGCCGTCGCTACAACATGAAAGGGCCGGTTTTTAAAATTCATCGCTTGCGCTTTGCCAATGAAACCCCGATGATGCTGGAGGTTCGCTATATAGCCATGCAGTTCTGCCCGGATATTGAGCAACAGGATTTCTCCGGCTCGCTGTATGATATCTACGAACGGGTGTATAAAATCCGCATGACGGAAATCGTCCAGGATCTGGCCACTATCATGATGGATACCGGCATCCGTGAATTTTTTGATATTAATCAACCTATCCCGGCATTCCTTATCGATGGCGTCACCTTTTGCGGCAAGGAAATGATTCTGGAGATGGAAAAATCCATTTATCGTGGCGATAAATACCGTTTTACCGTCCGAGCGACTTGAAACGACCTATCGCTGCTCCCTGTGGAGTCGTATCGTGAAATATAAAAAGGAATTCCTGCTCGACCTCTACCGGACACTATACCGCATTCGCATCTTTGAAACCCAATGCGTCAAATTGTACCGCCAGGGCCAGATCCGCGGCTACTTCCACCCCTATCTTGGTGAGGAAGCCGTTGCGGTGGGCGTCTGTGCGGCCTTAAGGCCGGATGATTTTATTATCAGCACCCACCGCGGCCATGGCCATTGCATCGCCAAGGGCGCCCATCTCGATCGTATGGTGGCCGAATTGTTCGGCAAAACCGACGGCTATTGCCGAGGCCTGGGAGGCTCGATGCACATCGCCGACGTGGCAACCGGAAATCTGGGCGCCAATGGTATCGTAGGCGGCGGTATTCCCATTGGCCTGGGCGCTGCGCTGGCGTCGTCCCTGAAAAATGAAGATCGCCTCGTGGCTATTTTCTTTTCTGACGGTGCTTCCAATAACGGTGTTTTCGCCGAATCCCTGAATCTGGCGGCGATTTGGGACCTGCCGGTAATTTTTATTCTGGAAAACAATCATTTCGCCGTCTCCACCCCTATCGAATCATCCAGCCGTGGTGAGGATTTGTACAAACGTGGAGAAGGCTATGGCGTACCCAGTTGGAGCGTGGATGGTAATGATGTCTTGAAAGTGTACGAGATGACAGGCAAAGCCACGGCACTCTGCCGGCAGAAGAAGGGGCCGGTTTTGATCGAAGCCAAAACCTATCGCCATGGCGGCCATCACGTAAACGATCCTGGCACTTACATGCCGCAGGATCGTTTGAACCACTTTCTGTCCAAAGATCCGATTAAAATCGGGCAAACCTATTTGCGTAACCTGGCGCAGGTGACGGACGAAGAAATCCAAACGATCCATAACGAGATCGAACAGCAAATGTCCGATGCCATCGAGTTTTCCCGGAACAGCCCGGAACCGGATATGGAAACTTTTCGTGCATTCATCGAGGCGTATTAATGAAAGCTATGACCCTTCCGATTATTAATCCGGCAGTCACACCGGATACCTCTGGTAAACGAACGCTCATGTATCGTGAAGCCCTGAACGAAGCACTGCGCGAAGAGATGCGTCGTGACGCCTCTGTTTTTCTCATAGGTGAAGGGATTGCTGAACGCGGTGGTTCCTATAAAGTAACCGTCGGTCTGCTCGAAGAATTCGGTTCCCGCCGCATCATGGACACGCCTATCGCCGAAGCCAGCTTTACCGGAATGGGGATCGGCGCCGCCATTACCGGCATGCGTCCGGTGGTGGAAATTCTCTTCATCGACTTTACGTTGCTGACTCTGGACCAGGTTATAAATCAGGCTGCCAAATATAAATTTATGACCGGCGGCATCGGCCAGGTCCCTCTGGTGATCCGTACTCAGGGCGGCGTCGGCAACGGTCTTGCCGCTCAACATTCGCAAAGCCTTGAAGCTCTGTTCTACCACACCCCAGGATTGCGCGTGGTGATGCCGTCGACACCGTACGACGCCAAAGGGCTGCTCAAAGCCAGCATTCGCTGCGACGATCCGGTCATCTTTATCGAGCATAAACTGCTGTACATGAGCAAAGGCCCGGTACCGGAAGATGACTATGTCATTCCACTGGGATGTGGCGACATAAAAAGAAAGGGACAAGACCTCACCATCATTGCCTGGTCCAACATGGTGCCGCGCTGTCTGCAGGCGGCGGACGCCCTGGCGCAGGAGGGCATCGACGTCGAGGTGGTTGATCCGAGAACGCTATATCCTCTGGACAAGGAGATTATCCTGAACTCTGTCCGCAAAACTGAGCACGTCATTATTGTGCAAGAGGCCATCCGCCGCGGCGGCGTGGCTTCTGATATCGCTTCAATTATACAACAGGAAGCGTTCGATTACCTGGACTCACCGATCGAAATCGTGGCAGGGCTCAACACACCCATCCCGTTCAATCTTAACCTGGAAACCAGATGTGTTCCAGGGGAGGAGGATATCATCCGGGCGGCGCGAAAAGCACTCTACCTCGATTAGCCCGGACTATGTCGGCATGAAAAGCCGGCCTCCCCTGGAACATTCCAATATCTACTCATCGTATCAAGGAGTCTGTACGCTATGGCGGTACCGATCATCATGCCTCAAATTGGCCAGGATATTGAAACCGGCAAAATCGTCGAATGGCGCGTTAGCGAAAACCAACAGGTCAAAAAGGGCGACATTCTCGCCGTCGTGGAATCAGACAAGGCTAC
>CAZISM010000068.1:12077-29320 GCA_964541895.1 uncultured Cytophagia bacterium | reverse complement strand
GGGCAAGGGCTATTATACCGCCTATTTTGAAAAAAATATGCACGAAGCTCTGGCCGAGCTGATGGGAAACTGGTACGAGAATTCGCAAGCCGTGCTGGAGGTGGCGCAGACCTGGAACGATCCGGATTTTTGGCTGCTGGTGCACACGGCCGCGTATGCGTCTCTGGACGCAAGCGGCGTGCCGCGGGTGCGACTGTGGGATATCTCTTTGAGCGAGCAAACCGGGGTCTGCAGCTACCATATCGAATCGCATTGGCGGCTGGTGGTTCTTGATCATAACCGGATGATTGCCCATATCGGTGAACCGGCGCTTTCGCCGGTTGAGCGACTGCCGAACGAGACGGCATCGACCTGCACCCTGGCGCAAAACTATCCCAATCCGTTTAATCCGTCTACCCGTATCCATTATGACCTTGAGCATCCAGGCCTTGTGAAGATAGTGATTTATAACGCCCTCGGCCTGGAGATCAGGACTCTGATCGACGAGGCGAGACCAGCCGGGCCCTGTTCGGTGCTGTGGGACGGCACCGATGACAGAGGCCATCGCCAGGCAGCCGGTGTGTTTTTTGGCCGGCTCCAATCCGGCGGCTATGCACGGACCATAAAGATGAGTTTGATCAGGTGATGTACAGAAAAGGGTTTTCAGCCGGGCCGGCGATTCTGCCGGTGTGCAACAACACTGAAAACTGATTGCTTTGCATCCATGAAATTTGTAATGTGTGGCTAAGCAACCGTTACTACCGGCTTTTAACTTGCTGCACATCAGGAGAAGCGATGCCTCTGTCAGATACCGCGGCGCAATTGCTGGAGATCATTGATGCCAAACGTCCGCTGCTGGCCGCCCTGTCGGAGGAAATAGCCGGCGCCAAGCCGTACCCGGAAAAATGGTCGTATAAGGAAATCATCGGCCACCTCATCGACTCTGCGGCCAACAACCATCAGCGCATCGTACGCATGCAGGAGGCCGCGCACATCGGTGTTTTCAGGTATAATCAGGTGCACTGGGTCGGTGCGCAGAAATATCAACTCGAGGCCTGGACAGATCTGGTTGAACTCTGGTATCGATATAACGCTCACCTGGCGCATGTCATTCGCCATATTGCCCCGTCTGCGATCAACAACCTCTGTGACATCGGCAAGCCGGAACCGGTCACGCTGCACTTTATCGTCACCGATTATCTCGATCATCTTTCACATCATTTGCATCAGATCCTGGCCGTTCAGGATCCCCGTGAACGCACGCCGCGGAAATGATAAAATGAATCGGTCCTGGAATGCTGACATGTTGTGGTATAGCGTTCGGTGTTCCGGCCCGCTCAAATAAAGCAGGGAGGTGAGCGAGCGGCTGCATTACGATTAACAGTTGGAGGTCACCCCGTATGCTGGAGCCGGATGGCAGGAAACCATTGTCGCTATTTTCCGCCGCATCTATCTTTATCGTATTTACGCTCTATTTTTACCTTTTGCTCTATACACTCTTGCCGTATGCCAGGTTGCATACGAGATTCCACCCGGCCGTGTACTGGTTCATCACCGGCTATGCACTGTTTGTGCCGCTGTTTGCTTTATCGATTATCCGGGTGAGGAAAGAAGGCAGAAAGACCAGAGCGCAAATTCAAGAGGCGCTCTGCCTGGGAAGGCTGACCGCTTCGGACATTAAATTTTCGTTTATCGGTTTGGCTGTTGTTAGCGCAGCTACGGCCGCTGTTTTTTCCGGTTTCATGCTTTTGAACCGCCTGTGGGATGTGCGAATGCCGGATACCACGCCCTGGTTTATGGAGATGAGGCCTTTTCTGGGTGCGGAAAGATGGCTGCTGCTGATGTGGCTGCCCATGTTCTTTTTTAATATAGTCGGCGAAGAATTGTTGTGGCGGGGATACATCCAGTCCCGCCTGGCGCACAAGCAGGCCTGGCTTTTTTGCTCAGTGTTGTGGCTTTTGTTTCATCTGCCGTTCGGTTTTGATTTGCTGATCGTGCTGCTGCCGGTGATCATCGTCATTCCATACGTTTTTGCAAAAACGGGGAACACCGGCACCGGTATTCTTATTCATGGTCTGTTCAACGGGCCGATGTTTGTTGCCGTTGCGTTGGGATGGATTGGGTAAAAATTCCTGAACGGAGAAATTTGTGCAAGCCACAGAAAATGAAATCAGAACCATGGTCGATCGCGAAACCGAGGCCTGGAACCGGCAGGATGCCGAAACGCTGGTTTCACTGTTTCATCCGGACATGGTGTGGCCCTGGCCGCCGGACGAGAACAGCCACGATCCGGCCACCTGGGTGTTTCCTTATGGCCGGTTTAATCGTGCCCGCTGGCTGGCGAACTGGCAGGAGCTGTTCCGCGACTATGAACTGGTGCACAACCATCGCCGCATTGTAAGCATTATTGTTTCAGAGCAGCAGGATGGCGCGTTTGCGGTTGTTGACGTTGATACGCTATGGAAACACAGGCAAACCGGCCGGTCCTTTCATTGGTATGGCAGGGCCGGCAAAGGATACACCCGGGTCGGCGAGCAATGGCTGCTGATTTATCATACGGGATTGCTGGATTATTCCTGCACGTCTCCGGGAGCGCCTTGAACAGGCGATACAAGGTGATATGCAGGAGGGGCGCCTGCCGCTGCGATCTTGCCCAAAAGGGGGAATGGTCCGGCAGGCGAACGTGCCAGGGCCATTCCGTTCACGTTATGTGCTGATTCAGCCCAGTGGCTCAAACCGAGCCTGGAAGAAGCGCAGGTACTTGGGTTCGTACACCATTTTTAAGCCTTTGACCTTATCCCGTTTCACATACACCTCTTCGATGGATTCGGCGACTACGTCCATGTGAGCCTGGGTGTAGACCCGGCGCGGGATGGTGAGGCGCACCAGTTCCAGTTTGGGATAATAGTGATCGCCGGTCTCTTTGTTGCGGCCGGCGGAAACAATGCCCCGCTCCATGCTGCGCACACCGGAGTCGAGATAGATCTCTGCCGCCAGCGCCTGGGCCGGGAACATCTCCTGTTTGAGGTGGGGGAGGAATTTTTTCGCATTTAAAAATACACCATGACTGCCGATGGGTTTGACGATGGGCACGCCCATGTCCAGCAGCTTATTGCCGAGATAGATCACCTGTCCAACCCGCGCCTTGATGTGATCCCAATCCACCGACTCGCCGATGCCTATGGCCATGGCTTCCATGTCGCGGCCGGCCAGACCGCCATAGGTGTGCAGGCCTTCATAGACCACTACCATATTGCGCGCCTCTTCAAAAACGTCCCAATCGTTGATGGCGAGAAAGCCGCCGATATTGACCAGCGCATCTTTTTTGGCGCTCATGGTGGCGCCGTCGGTCAGGGAGCAGATCTCGAGTACGATCTCTTTTATCGTCTTGTCGCCGTAGCCGGGTTCACGTTCCTTGATAAAATAAGCGTTTTCCGCCACCCGCGTCATGTCGTGGATGATGCGGATGCCGTATTTTTGCGTCAAGCTGCGAACCGCTTTGAGGTTGGACAGCGAGATGGGTTGGCCGCCGGCCATGTTGACCGCAGTAGCCACACAGACATAGGGGACTTTATCCGGCCCGTATTTTTTGATCACGGTCTCCAGTTTTTGCAGATCGATGTCACCCTTGAACGGATGCGCGTTATCCGGATCGTGGGCCTCGTCGACAATGACATCGACAAAGGTGCCGCCGGCCAGCTCCTGATGCAGGCGGGTGGTGGTAAAGTACATGTTACCCGGAATGAAATCGCCGGGTTTGATGAGGATTTTGGAGATGATATGTTCAGCGGCACGGCCCTGATGTGTGGGTACAAGGTACTTGTAGCCATAATAGGATTGCACGGCTTCTTCCAGGTGATAATAATTTTCGCTGCCGGCATAGGCCTCGTCGCCCACCATCATGCCGGCCCACTGGCGGTCGCTCATGGCCGAAGTGCCGCTGTCGGTGAGCAGATCGATATAGACGTCTTTTGATTTAAGCAAAAAGGTGTTGTAACCTGCTTCCTGCAGAGCCTTTAGTCGTTCCTCCATGGTGGTCATGTGGACCAGTTCGACCATTTTGATTTTGAACGGTTCAGCCCAGGAACGTTTTTTAACTCTTTCTTCCATAACGTGCTCCTCTCTTTAACGGCCCAAATTAGCCATTGGCACTGCTAAAATCAAGGTGATTTGCTCCGGCCGGCCTGCAAAACGGCTAGAGTGAGATGGTGACACTTTTTCCGCTAAATACATCTTGCGGCAGTTCTATGGTTATCCGGCTGCACCGCGTGGACTCGTCCCATTCGGCGGTAAAATGTTCGCCGCTGGGTTTCACCTGCTGTGAAAGCTGGAGATGCATTCTGGCCAGTTTGCGGGAGGGGTCTGCCAGCGAGATCTCGGTTGCGAACACCCCGTCGGTTTTTATCATCACTGCGCCCGGACTGTCCAGGCTGATACGCAGGCCCTGGCAGATCTCGAGGTCTCCGTAGCGGTGGAAAATAACCTCACACAGTTCGAGTCCGGTGTGCCGCACCGCCTGCTTTTCCGGGGTGTTGGCCAGAATCATGATCTCTTTTCCTGCCGCAGCTGATTCCATATCTTTCAGCGCGACGGCAGGCCGGACGATATACTGATAGGTTGCCGAATCGGGCGCTGGTCCGTGATCCAGCCAGAGTTTGAACACCTCACGCGTGACAGGCTGTTTGGAGGAATGAGATTGGCCGTTGATATCGTACCAGGTTCCGGTTGCGGGGATGTTTGACAGGTGAACAGCAGCTGGGTCAGGAAACAGGTAACCGATGCTGTCGTGGTACACCCAGCTGACGTTTTCCAAAACGTGTTCGCCGGAGGTGATGATGGAAGATGTGTCGTGCATAACCACCACCTGGCCGCGCAAGAGGCACTGATTGAGGGTGGTGACCACCGGCTGCTCTGCCTGCGATCGGATTCCGGTGCCCAGACAGACATACTCGTCGTCGAAAAAGAACCAGGCTTTTTTGGCTTTCAGCAGATCGTGCGGACTGGTAAAATCAAACGCCACGGCGCCGTAGCGGCCATCGGTCACGGCACCGACAAATTCCGACAGACCGTCTTTCTGAATATCCGACGCCGGCGGCAGGGCCGGCTTTTGCAGAACAGTGGCCCCGGGTATTTTTTGCCAGTCGTAGACCGGGGCGATGTTTTTATATTCATCGCCGGTGACGGAAATGTAATTACTGCCGTCGCCGCGATGGTGGTTCATCAGGCCTTCGCTGTTATAGGGCTCTTCCATGTTGCGATTGCGCACCGAGTGCATGCGTACGGACGTAAAATACTCGGCACGCTGGTGCACGTAATGTTCGGTCTGCCAGAAAAATTTGGCAAAAGCGTTGCCAGGGGCCATCTCGCCTTTGCGGATTTTCATGATCTCTTGCAGTTCCGCGCGCCTGTAGCCGGATGCGGCCAGCAGTTGTTCGATAACTCTCGTCCCATGCACCTGCAGGCTGTTTTCTCTGGAGATGTCGCGGTTCTGCGTGCCAGGATCGTCCATTTTGCCATACACCATCTGCTTGCACATGCCATCCAGATAATAATCGATGAGTTGATTGATTTTATCTGTGGCAAAGGCGTATTCGGTGCCGGCCACCCAGGCCGCCCATTCGGCAAACGTTTCGGCATAGCCCTGGCCATAGGAGAGGGTGTTGTTGACGCGGTCCTCGCGGTGATGAAAGCTGTAATCGTGCTGCATGCCGCGGTGGCCGGTGGAGAATTTGATTTCATGTTCGATCACGCGGATGACGTTATGGAAGGCGTTGCGATCGCCGACGAAAAGCAGATTTTTCGCCAGTATGCCGGCGATCTGGATCCGGTCGCCGCTGGGTCGCGCACCGGACGCCGTTAAATGGGCACGCCCGATAATGGGTTGTGTCCGGGCCACCAGCGCTTTGGGGAGCTCCTCACCGATCAGCAGCATCACCGTGGTCAGGTTATCCGGAGTGCCGATCTGGTTGTACCACCAGTTGTCGCAGATGAAATCGTTACGCACCCAAAAGGCCAGGGCGGCGGTAAGCGTCTGTTTCACTTTTTTGTTGCTAAAGTACGCGCCGGCCGGATGGCGGTAAGCTTGCGCCAGCAGCACCAGGTTGGTGTAATGGATGCGGTGTTCGAACGCCTCCCGGGAAACATCCTGATAATTGATGCCCGGCCAGGTGCTGTCCGGACGGAACGTTACTAAAAGCTGTTCGACGGCCGCGTCATCGATTCTTTTGGGCAGGGCGTCGGCGGTTACACGCTTTTTGACGAGATCAAAACCGTTTTCACCGGCATAGCCGGCGGAAAAAAAACAAGCCAGAAAAACCATCCCTTTGTGTATAACGGATCGACTCATTGACAACCTCCTGATTTACGGGCCGGCATCCCGGAGTATCTGATTCTGCTCAACGCTTTCTTATCAATATGTTGAAGGGCTGTATTGTATTGCTGCCGCTCTGATCGCACCGCCATTCTGTTAGTCGACGTGTAACAGTCATCTTTACGTTTATAAAAGGAAATCATTGAGCAGCCTGATCCGGCCGTTCCAGGGCATAAGCTGTCAGCTTTTTATGCAGGTTGCTGCGCTCGATGCCAAGCAGGGCTGCGGTTTTGGTTATGTTCCATTCTGTCTGTTGCAGCAACCGAAGAATATACTCTTTTTCGGTTTTTTCCTTCAACGCTTTCAGGGTCATGATTTCAGAAAAAACAGGCACGGCGATAGGGCCGGTAGCGTGCGCACTGAACGGCAAATCCTTTTCGGTGATGTGCGTTTCGCCCGAAAAGATGACCAGGCGTTCACAGAGATTCTGCAATTCGCGGATGTTGCCCAGCCATTCCATTTTTTGCATTTGGGCCAGCGCCCGGGGATCCAGTTTTTTAGTACGAAATCCGTTGGCCGAACAGTACCGGGAGATAAAATGTTCCACCAGCAGGGGTAGGTCCTCCCGGCGTTCGCGCAGGGCCGGCATATGAATGGGCGCCACATTCAGACGATACCATAAATCCCGGCGAAAACGGCCGGCCTCGACCTCCTGTTCGAGATTTTTATTGGTGGCTGAAATGATGCGTACATTTACCTTGACGGTTACATGGCCGCCCACGCGTTCGAACTCGCCTTCTTGCAGAACCCGTAGCACCTTGGCCTGCGCCTTAAAGCTCATGTCCGCCACCTCGTCCAGAAACAGCGTGCCATTGTCGGCCAGAAGAAATTTACCATTCGTGCGGGCCACGGAGCCGGTGAAAGCGCCTTTTTCACTGCCGAACAACTCTGCTTCAATCAACTCTTCCGGAATGGCTGCGCAGTTCACTTTGATGAAAGGGCCGTTTTTCTGCGCACTGCCGTCATGAATGGCCCGGGCCACCAATTCCTTGCCGGTGCCGCTCTCACCGGTGATGAGCACGCGCACGTTGGTGGGGGCGACGCGGCCGATTTGGTCGCGAACGCGCTGCAAGGCCGGACTGGTGCCGATCATTTTATGCCGGTCGTCCACCTGTTGCCGCAGCGTCCGATTTTCCGTCTGCAGCGCCAGGTTCTCCAGACCGCGGCGCACCGCCATCAGCAGCTTTTCCTTACTGACCGGTTTTTCGATAAAGTCATAAGCGCCCAGGTGTACGGCTTCCATGGCGTTCTGCACCGTGCCGTGTCCAGAGATCATGATGACCACCGTATGTTCGGAACGTTTTCTGATTTCGCGCAGGACGTTCAGACCATCCATATCGGGCAGCATCAGGTCCAGCACCACCAGATCCGGTTCCCACTCGTCCTGCTGTGCCAGGGCTTCCTGGCCATTGGCCGCTTCCTGGCACCTGTAGCCTTCTCCTTCCAGGATCAGGCGGATGGAACGACGGATGTTTTTTTCATCATCGATCAGTAATATTTTGGTCATAGTCGCTCATCCCATATTGCGGAGGGATGCGCAGCCGGGGCCGCCGGGCATGGCAATAAGGCGTCCCGAGTGTGCATCATGCCGGAGGGTGGATCGGCAAAAGTATCGTAAAGACGCCACCGCCTTCCGCTGTGTTGGCGGCTGATATTTTACCGCCGTGTTCTTCGATCACTTTTTTTGCCACAGCCAATCCCAGACCCATACCGCGATGTTTGGTGGTAAAGTAAGGTTCAAAAATCCGCTGCAAAAGATGCGGAGCAATGCCGGGTCCGTTATCCGATACCTGCACCTGTACCTGTGAGGACAGCAAGGTCACGCGGATATCTACGCGGCGTTGGACGTCTGCGGCGGCAACGGCATTTTCGAGCAGATTAATAAAAACGCGGCGCATCTTTTCGGCATCCAGGGGAAATTCCGGCACCGAAGCGGGGTGAACGGTAATGGCATAGGTGCTGAACAGCCGAACCGCTTCATTGATCACATCAACAATCTGCGCCATTTCTTTCTGCATCGCCGGCATACGGGCAAAATCGCTGAATTCGTGCACCAGAATGCGCAGCGATTCCACTTCGTCGTGGATAATATCCGTGCAATCGAACAGCAGCTGCCGGTAGTTCGGATCAGGGCCGTCGTATTTGTCTCTAAGTTGCTGGATCGTCAATTGAATCGGCGTCAGCGGATTTTTGATCTCATGGGCGAGCACGCGGGCGATCTCGCGCCAGGTCGCCATCTTTTCCAGCGATACGAGCCTTTCCTGGTTTTCCTGCAGCTGGCCCACCATGCGGTTAAAGGCGTGTATCACCTGGCTGACTTCATCGCGGCCGTGTTCCGGAATGGAGCTGTTCCAGTTGCCGGCCGCTACCTGTTCCGTAGCCAGGGCCAGATGACTCAGTGGGGCGGTGATTCTGTTGGAAAAATAAATCGCAGCGGCAATGGCCACCGCCAGTACTGGAAGATACACAATCAGAAAGGAGAGGATAAAGGCCCGATGAACATCGTTGAGCACAAAATCAAGGGTTCGGTAGAGCTGCAGAACCTCACGAACCTGGGCGGCGTCAGTAACGAATTTTTCCGGCAGCAGTCTGGTCAGAACGACATACTGGCTGTCCCCGTTGCTGTTCACATAGGCTCTGCCGACCTGCATCATGCGGCCGACGGTCAGATCCAGCGCCAACAGTCCGGCTTCCGGATCCTTGCGCAGGAATAACTCTGCGGAGGCCGGCGTGTCCGTCGTGTCCGATGGAAAAAGACGGTGCAGGCTTTGCTTGCGTTGAGATAGAATTTCCACCTGCTCCAGTTGCCGCGATCTGGCCCAGAGAAGTTGTTCCTGGTCCGCCACCTCCTGCCACTCGGTCAGGGCCTGCAAAAGGTCGCGGCGATAGGAGGCATACTTCTCGCGGTACAAACCCAGCGATCCTTGCAGCGCCCGGGTCACCTTGGCATTGACCCCGAAACCGACGCTGCGTTTTATCATACTGTTCACTACCAGGGCCATGGGTATGGCCGGCAAAATGGCGATGACCATGAACAGGAGAATAATTTTGGTCTTGAGCTTTTTCATCGCACGCTCGCAGGGGAAAAGAACTCGCTATGCCGCCATTCGGTTTCCAGTTCGCGTTTTTTCTCTCTGCTGAACACAGAGCCGATCAGATTGGACAGACTGATGTGAACGGCCGGGTTGCGCTGATCCCTGGTGCGCTCAGCGTCTTCCACATCGGATTCCACCAGCCACTCCCTGATTTTGTCGCTCTGGTGTTTAGAGATGGGCATAACCTCCGCCTGAATCCATATCTGGTATTTCAGCGCGGCATTCAAATCGTCGAGGTTGATCACCGGGAGACGGTGAAGGGTTTGAAAATATAGTTTAACGCTGTCAAACGAGGTAAAGAGCCAACGTTCCTCTGATTGTTCGATGCGGTATTCTTCCTTCCAAACGTCGCATTGAATCCGGTAGGTGATGGTTTGTCTGCTTATGTCCTTTCGCATCTCATCGCGCAACAGGATGCGCACGTCCATCAGGGCCGGCAATCCGCTGCGGATGGTTTCTTCAATCTTGATGGAGAGGGCGTTTTGCATCCGCACGGTCACGCAGAGCCGGTGCTGGTCCACACCGGGTTCAATCCGGGTGATGGAGAATTGTGCCCGGACCAGCGTGACGAGGAACAGGAGCGAAATGAGGCAGTTTTTTTTCATCATCAGAACATACTTCCGCTGGTGGTCGTGAACCTGACCGGTTTTCTGGTCAGGGGTATGCCGCAATCCAGGCGCAACAGGCCGATAATCGGCAGCCGAATGCACAGGCCGACACCCAGCGAATGATAAAACCGGACAGCGTCTTCGTTGCCGGATTTGCGAATGGCGCCGGAATCAAGGAAAAAGACCGCGGTCCAGCGATGGTTCGGGAAATTGGTCTGATGCAGGGGAAAGCGGTACTCCATATTGAACAACGCCAGTTGTGTTCCCCAGCCGACGGGTGTCAGTGTATACTCTTCGTAGCCGCGCACCGAGTAGACGCCGCCCAGGTAAAAGCGGTCATGGAACGGCGCCGCCGGTTCTGTGGTCGCCAGTTTGATTCGCGCTGCTGCTACACTGCGGCCGTGAACGGTTCGATAAATACGGGCATCCAGAAGCCCTTTGCTGTATCGATAGGCCGCATGGTCCAATTCCGTGACCCGGTCGAGCACCAGGCGTCCCCAAAAGCCCTGTGTCGGATAAAGGGTATGGTTCCTGGTATCGCGGGAAAGGGTGAGGTTCAGCCGCAACGCCGTGGTGGTGATGCTGGCGGCGGCGATTTCAGCAGGCAGCTCGTATTTCACCGTTTCCGAGCCTGCAAATTCGGTCATGTGTTTTTCCGGATACATTTTTTGGACGCCGATGCCTACTGTCAGGCGGGGTATGGCTTTGGCCGGGGTGAGATTCAGCTGAGTTGACGTGACCGCCAGCAACTGGCTGTAGAGCGTATTGTCGACATAGTGTGGACAGACACGGCCGACGACCGATACTTCGAAATAGTATTGCAACGCCGGATTGAGGAACCGGTCATTGGCGTGAAAGAAATTAAGACCGGCGCAATTTTCGCTGACATAGGTTTTCAGGCCGGTGTGATAGCCAAGGCCAAGCAGATTGTCAAAGCGCAAGGCCAGCGGCGATATATACCAGCCATCCAGCTCGGTGTGGCCGCCCTCAAAATGAAAACTGGGAAACCAGCGTTCTTGTACCGAAATTTCCACGATCACATGGCCGCGTTCGTTTCCCGGTCGGGTGAAAATATCCACCTGCTTGAAAAATTTGGTCAGTTTCAGGGTTTGCAAATCAGCCGCGATGATATCGGCATTGATTGAATCGCCCGGAGCGAACGACATATGTTTGAGAATGACGGTATGCCGTGTCTTGGTAGCGCCGGAGATCTCGATGCTCTCCACCACCAGGTTGGCATGATTCGCTGCGGAATCCATCTCGCCGGCAAAGCCGGGCGGGATCTGCAAAAGCACAACGAACAGCATCAGCATAATTTTCATTTTCGTTTTCACAACGGTGATCCCTTGTGACACGGAGCAATTCCTCCATGGAGCCGGTGCAATTGTTCATGGGCCAGAGTATTGCCGACGCCAGGCTGGAAGCAAATAAATGTAAGAGAAAACCGTTCCTTTCGCAAGATGTTTGTGTTATGGGTTCTCTGATATATAGAGGCAACTACAATGCCAGCATGGTGGGGGTGGCCGTTGTGTTTCGGCCTATATTTTACAGATAGTTGTGAATATTGGTTTGGTAATTGATTTCGAGAGAGTATATTTTTTGCAATACTTGTTAAGCATAATATTATTAATAAATAATGCAATAAGATATAAATTCGGCCAAAGCCCGCTTTTCTCGCATTGATATTATTTATCTTATGCATAGGTTTCTTCAGCCTGTCTATTGCAAAAAATATACAGTGTGAAAAAAAACAACATGACTCTTGAAATGATTCTCATTGGCTGATGCTGACCTATTGCTTTATAAATTAACGTGTTGGAGCAACGCAGTTATTCATACTGCGAATGGCATGCTAGTTGCGGAGTTGGTGCCAGTCTGGTCAAGCCGTTTACAGATCAAAAAGGAGAGTACATGAAAAGGAATGCAAAGATGCGCCGGTTGGCAATGGTGGTGCTTTTTCTTCTTCAAGCCGGTTTTGCCGGCCGTTCTATGGCGGCCAACCTGCATGGTTTTGTGCGTGAAAAAAGCAGCAGAGAGCCCCTCATCATGGCCAACGTCTGGTTGCAGGATAGCAAAATCGGCGTCATCACCAATATGAAGGGATATTATGTGTTGCCGAAATTACCGGCCGGCACGTTTAAGATTTGTTTTCGTTTGATCGGTTATAAAATGGCGGCCATCGAGCAGACGCTCGCCGAGGAGGACGACATCGAATTGAATGTTTCGCTGGAACCGGAATCCATCCAGCTTTCGGAAGTGACGGTCAAGGCACAGCGGGAAAAAGGAGACAGCGAGATCAAGCCCAGCCAGATCATGGTGGAGACGCCGCAATTGCGTTATATTCCGCAGGTGGCGGAACCGGATCTTTTTCGCGCCATGCAGATGCTGCCGGGTGTGGCTACGCTTTCAGATTTTTCCGCCGGGCTTTACATTCGCGGCGGCAGCCCGGACCAGAACCTGATTTTGCTCGATCAGATTGATGTGTACAATCCCAATCATATGTTCGGCTTTTTCAGCACATTCAACACCGATGCCGTGAAATCGGTCGAGTTGCTCAAGGGTGGTTTTCCGGCGGTCTACGGCGGCCGTCTCTCCTCGGTGCTGAATGTATTTAATAAAGAGGGCAATCGGGAAGAGGTGCACGGTGTGGCCCGGCTCAGTTTGTTGAGTGGTACGACGACCCTGGAGGGACCGTGGAAAAAAGGGTCCTGGATGATCTCCGGGCGGCGCACCTACCTGGAGGCGGCGTCGAAAATGGTCAAGCAGGATCTGCCCTACTATTTCTATGACGGCCATGCCCGCATCAACTTTGACATCGACAAGAACAACCTGGCCAGCGCCAGTTTTTACATCGGCAACGATATTCTGGACATGTCTGAGCGGGATACGAAAATCAAGCTGGACTGGGGCAATAAAACCTTCAGCACGCAATGGACGCATCTGTTCTCGCCCAAACTGTTCAGCCACTTTGTGCTGGCCGGCAGCCGGTTCACCAGCGACACCAACGTCAAATTCGACAAAGTGAGTTTTGGCCAGACCAACAGTATCGAGGATCTGGCCGTGAAAGGGCAATTGACCTGGTCGCCCAGCAGTGTTCATGCCATGGATTTCGGCTTTGAAGGCAAGGAGCTCGATTTTAAACTGAACTATGACATCGTCGACAACAAGTACAAGAATGACTTTTCCGGCAGGTATGGCGCTCTGTTTTTCCAGGACAATTTCAAGTGGAAAGCTCTGAATATTTTTCAGACCGGAGTGCGAGCGGAATATTACAGCGACGGCGACTATATGCGCCTGGGGCCACGAGTATCCTACAAACGACTGCTGACCGAGCAATGGGATGTGACCGCCAGCTATGGACGTTACCATCAGTTCCTCAATCAGGTGACTCAGGAGGGCATGAGTTTTGCCGATATGTGGTTCCCGGTCGATCGCACCTTCAAACCGGGTGCGGCCGATCATTACATCATCGGAGTGAATTACGACAATAAACGATCCTTTTCCATCAATATAGAAGGCTATTACAAAAAATACGATCATATCGCCGAATACCGCACCTTTCGCGGTGGTGACGAATCGCTGGAACATCAGACCACCGCGCAGAATTTTTACTCCGGCCGGGGCAAATCTTATGGCGCCGACATCTATGTGCGCAATTCCTTTTGGGGACTGCAGGGCTGGCTGGGGTATTCGTTGAGCTGGACGAAAAAACAGGTGGACGACTACAATTTTGGCGAGGAATATTACCCAACCTATGACCGCCGGCACAGCTTTACGTTGATCGAAGATTATCAACTGAGCGGAAAATGGCGCTTGAACGTGGCATTTAAATACGGTTCCGGCCAGCCCTATACCGAAGCCACGGCCCGGTACCTGGTCCTGAATTCGGACGGCACAACTCATTATGAAGTGCTGGAGGGCAAAAAGAATTTTTATCGCCTGCCGGCGTATCATCGCCTGGATCTGGGTCTCTATTATACCACGCGCCTGTTCAAGCTTCCGGCCGAGATCTTTATCCAGGTCGTCAATGCCTACAACCATAAAAACGTCTGGTATCGCTATTATCAGGTCGCCAATAACCCGGCTACGGTCAAAGACTATACCCAATTACCGTTATTGCCGACGTTTGGATTCACGCTTACTTTCTAAGATCGCCAATCAGGAGCAGAATATGAAGAAAAGAATCGTGCCTGCCGCGCTTGCCATTCTGATGGTGATCAGCGCCTGCAGCAAAAATCCGGCAGCGCCGGAGTACCAGAAAGAGATTTCGGTGTATGGCTATTTGTGGGTGGGCCAGCCTATCTCCAAAGAACATGCGTTGTCCATCACCTGGACCCGGCCCATCGACCAATATTATGATCCCGGCGAAGCAGCGGTGAAAAACGCACGCGTCACCATTACCGAGCAGGGCAGCGGACGCGTCTACCTGCTGACGAGTGATGAGGCCCGGCCGGGATTTTTTTATAACGACAGTGTATTGGTTAAGAGCCGGACTCGGTATATGTTGCAGGTGCAGGAGGACGGCCGCCTCGTCACAGCAGAGACGACCACTCCTGACCAAATCGATGTGGCGACGGCATTGAGCCGGGATTCGGTCAATACCGTGCTGCCGAAAAACCTGGGTTATGAAAAGCCGGTCCGTATCGAATGTCCAACCCCTGAGCAAATAATGCTGGTGGACATCTCATGCCAGGAAGCTTTTCAGGACGCGGAATATATCAATGCCTTCGGTCCGCACAAATATCCGGACGATCAGGAAGAATATGACGGCGGCCGCAACGGACAACCCAAACGCATCCAAGTGCTGGTTAAGTATTCTGATCTGGTGACGGATGAATATCCGGACCAGCATGTGATTTACTGGTATGCATCCATGCTGGTTTTTTACGGCAGCCACAACATGCAGATTCTGGCCATTGATGAGAATTACCACCACTACCTGTATAAGGAGAATCCAAGCCTGAACGGCGGCGTGAAGGGCGGGATAGGATTGTTTGGCTCGGTGAGTGGTGAGCTGTTCAAGCTGCAGGTGGCGAAATCATTGGCGCCCTGACGGAGCGGTCGGCCCTTTTTTAGAGTTCCTGGGACACCGGCACGACCTCCCGGACCGATTCCACGGCGACCGCGCCGGTGTTCCCCCCACTCCTCAGTGTTGAGCGCACGGCTCCCTTCATTCACATCCTCAGACAAACCGCGTTGATGCCATTTCTTGATTTTGATGTATGAAATGGTTTGCCTATATTATATTTAACAGTGAGAATCAGAAGAAAACGAGGTCATGGCGAAGAGCTGATCGCGATTTTTATGTGAGAACATAGTTTCATTACATGCTGAAGGATTGCTCCGCGCAAGTACCGAATGGGATAGGCGAATGAATAGCAAAAGGTACCGATAATCTATGAAAACCCCAAGAACGATCCTCATGGCCCTGTGCTGTTTGTTTTCTGCCGTTGTTGTTGCAGAATCTGCTGCCGGCATTACTCCGGTGGTCAAACTGGATGTCGCTGCACATAGCCAGAAGGCGGTGATACAGGAAATATTACCGGCTGAGATTCCAGGCATTCGCAGCACCATGATTTCTCTGGCCGGCCGCATCGTGCATCACCAGCCTGCTACAGAGGCAGAAGATCAGGTTTATCTGGTCCTGGCAGGCAGCGGCGAGATCTCGGCCAAGGGACAAACATTTCAGGTCAAAGCCGAAACCATTGCCCATTTTCCAATAGGATGGAGTGTTGATATCCATGCCGGTGCCTCCGGCCTGGCCGTACTCGTGATGTCGTTGACGCTGACACCGCCTGACCGCGAAGATTTGGCTGCGCATGCTGATCTGAACCAGGTCGCTTATGTCAAGACGTTCAAAGAGTGCGAGGCGTATGGTGAAGCGATCAAGAGTGCCAAGACCGTGAGCCGCACGCTGCTGCCGAAAAACATTGTGCCGCGCATGGCCATCGGCACGGTGGAGACCACAGGCCCGGACAGGGTGTCGCCCCATCGCCATCCCATGCTCGAACAATACTTCCTCGGCCTGTCAGACAATGATATCACTGTGGTCGCTGATGAGGTCGGGACGGCACTGGGAGAGTTTGAATTATTCCACATCCCTTCCGGCAGCAACCACGGGGCTGTGGTCGCGGAAGGCCACAAGCTCTATTATGTGTGGATGGACTTTTTTCAGGATCGCAAGGGGTTGGAGTGGCTCAACGAACACAAGCCGTTGACGCCGGCGGCCGCATACACTGCGGCGCTTATCGATAAAGTAAAAAAAGCCATGTTGGCCATGCAGCGCCGAGCGTGGGAACAGGGCACCGCCTCTCAGGCGTTATTGGAATTGGGCGACCAAGAGAATACCATTCTGCTGGCTAAAGACGCTGTGGTGAATCAGATCAAAGACGGTCGACTGGGACTGAACGAAGGCAACAGTGCGGTCACGGACCCGGCTGCCAACGGAGAAGCGGTACTATTAGCGGCCAAAGCAACCGGAGATAGCAGTCTGTATCAGGCGGCCAACCGCATGCTCGAGTTCCTGATGTATAAAGCCCCACGCACGCGCGACGGCATTATTTATCACAACTATATTGAAAACCGCATCTGGGTGGACGGTGCATATATGGCGCCGCCCTTCCTGGCGGTTATGGGGCAACATGCAGAGGCCGTGAAACAGCTGATCGGCTATCGCACATATCTTCAGGATCCGGCAAAAAAGCTTTATTATCATATCTGGGATCAAGATCGGAAAGCATTCGAACGCAAACTGTTCTGGGGAGTCGGCAACGGCTGGGCGGCGGCCGGCATAGCTCGAGTGATTAAAGCATTGCCTGATCACATGCGGACGGAAAAAGCCCTGTTGGCGGGTTTTGCCAGGGAAATCATCGATGGCGCACTGGCTTATCAGCGACCAGATGGGCTGTTTCATGATATCCTGGATGATCCGAAATCGTTTGTCGAGACCAATTCGGCGCAAATGTTTGCCTACACCATCTATCGCGGTGTCAGGGCGGGATGGCTCGATGCATCATATATTCGGTATGCGGACAAGATGCGGCAAGCGGTTCATGACAAAGTAGACGCGTTCGGCCTGGTGCAGGGTGTGTGTGGAGCGCCGCAGTTTTACAAACCCGGTACAGCAACCGAAGGCCAGGCCTTCTTTTTGCTGATGGAAGCGGCGTATGCCGATTTTAGCGGCAAGCGATC
>CAZISM010000068.1:0-11977 GCA_964541895.1 uncultured Cytophagia bacterium | reverse complement strand
GAGTTGCCATCAAGTCCGCCAGCCCTGAGGCTACAGAAAAAATCAGCTATCAGATGCCGACTTTTTACCTGCACGGCAATCTGGTCCATTTTGCCGCTTATGAACATCATATCGGCTTTTATCCGACGCCGAGCGGCATAGCGGCGTTTCAGGATCAGCTGAAAAAGTACAAAAGCTCAAAAGGCGCGGTGCAATTTCCCATAGACAAGCCGTTGCCTCTGGCACTGATAAGGAAAATTGTGCGTTATCGAGTGAAGGAGAATTTACAAAAAGCGGAAGCTAAAAAAAAATAGCAGAGCATCCTGCCACAGCGGCCCGATACCGCAAGGGCTCCACCATGGCTGCTCTGCATGTCTTGACCATTTGCTTTAAAACGACTCCAAAGACAACCAAACAGGGTGAGAAAATGAAACAAATCAACAGAACTTTTGTGCTCGTGCTGTCACTGATGGCGGCCGTCTTTTCCCAGAACGCCGATATGAACGGCAAATGGACCATGATCAGAAGCAAAAGCACGTTTCTGGACTATTATTCAGAGATGACCGTCGAGCTGGCCATTGCCAAAAACAGCGCGATGATCGTCACCAAAATGGGGCCCAAACGAAAGTACGAAGAGAAAATGGCGTTTACGACCGATGGCAAAAGCAATTTCATCGAGATCAAGGATGGCACGTTTTCCACCAACATCCACATGGGATTGAGATTGCCGGTCGGCAGCAAAAAGGAGGTTGTGGCCACCTGGGAGAAGAACCAGGTTCTCAAGGTGGTGGAGCGGTTCGACTATTTCGCGTCGCAGGGCAAAAAGCGCGGCGAAATGACCTATACCTATGAACTGTCTCCGGAAAAGGATATTCTGATCTGCCGGATCATGCGCCCGACTCGTCAGAAAGGACCGGAGACCAAATATGTATTCAAGCGTGCCGAGGCCAACAACGCCTATGTGTACCGCATGGCCGATGACTGGGACATCCATTCCAAACTGCCGGAACAGGCTTGCTGGATTTCCATCCAGGGTGTCGTCAACGAGACCAAGCCGTTGCTCTATCTCACCTTCAGCACCGACTATCCGTTCAACTATACCGAGGATTTGGCCAATTTCCTCGAGGCCCAAAAGAACTTTACTTTCACCAAATTGACCTCCCTGGAACAGGGATTGACGGTGTTCAAAGATCACATCAAGGGCTATGTCGTTTGGGACAAGAAGGAGCGGACCTCGTTGATCGTCGCCTATACGCTGGCCGGGCTGGAAAAGGGCATTGTCGTCAGTGAAGAGATGCTGCCCATGGTCAAACGGCTTGGCTTCAAGGAGCTCGACGATTTCCGCGGCCGGTTCAGCGGCCAGTCGGATTATGAAATCTATTCCTGGGCCAGGGAAAAATACTGGAACCGATGCTCGCGCGATGTCATCGTCTGGCTCGGCGGCGTTCATGGCACCGCTCTTATGCCGGCCGCAGCCGATTTCGGCATGATGAAAAAGGGGTTCTTTTCCGACCTCTCCGCCCGCTCGACGGACACGCTGGAATATCGCATGACCAACGAGCTCTTTGCCGAGATGAAACCCCTGGGCACGGTCTGGGGCTGGCATTCCTACAAGAAGGACCTGGAAGAGCAGATGACGACGCTGCTCTCTTCCTACGCGCTGACGTCGGATGCGCTCAACACCCAGCCCAACACCAGCTTTTTGATTCATGTGCCGGTGTCGCCCGGATTCACATTCAAAAACAATCACAACATCGTTCCGGGCAAACAGTACGTTCCCGAGAAAAAGATCTACCTGGCGCTGGTACAAACCGACGGGCTGGGCATCGGGGCCTGGCTAAAACCCGGGCGTGGATCCATTCCCTATGCCTGGGAAGTGACGATGAAGTTTTTATACTTCTCGCCGGCCATGCTGGAGTATTACTATGCCCAGGCGACGCCGAACGACTTTTTTATCGGTTGTCTCTCCGGCTCTTCTTACATGTATCCCAAGGCGTTTCCGAAAAAATGGCTGCCCAAAGAAATCGAAAAGGCCGCGGCGCTGATGAAACAGCTGGATCTCAATGTGTTTGAGATCATGGATTACTCAGAAGGCGGCACGGAAACCTGTGACAACAATCTGCCCAGGGATGTGGTGGATGCGTATTATCAGGCAATGCCTGATGCGATCGGTTTTATCAACGGCTATCGCGCTTCCAATACCTTTACGATCAGGGGCAAGCGGCCGTTTATTTCCTACGATTATTATCTGGCGGCTGAAAAACCGGAAGAAGAGGTGGTGGCCGATCTGGAGGAGCTGGCGGCGGTAAACGGTGAATTGCCATACTTTCTGCTGGTACACGTGCGCGAATCCAGCGCCGTGGCCAGAGTGAAATCGATATGCGACAAACTGGGCAAGAATATAGAAGTGGTCCCGCTGGATATTTTTCTCAAGATGGCGGGAGAGCATCCGACATATAAGGAATATTATTATCAAGGAAAATAATATCCGCTTTTCTCGCGCAGCGCAGGAGCAATAGCCTGACCCGGAAAAACCGGAACCAAATGTCGGACACCTCGAAGGTGTCCGATTTTTTTTGTAACCATTTTGCGCGAATGAATACGCGTATTACCATAACCGAGCCTCTTTTGCACAGGCGGGGAGGCCAGCCGTGAAATCAGCTCATCGCTGCGTGCGTTGGCCGGGAGCAGTGTAGGCAGGGTGTGCAAAAAACGGCGGATTAGCGCAGTAAATGCATTTTAATGATCCTGCGTTCTGTCATGAAATCAACGGTACAAAAATAGAGTCCCGATGCCGCGTTTTGTCCCCGCTGATTTTTACCGTCCCAGGCTTTGAGGTGTGTCCCGGTCGGCATTATTTCATCGGCAATGGTTTTGACGAGTCCGCCTGCATCATTGTAAACCAGAACGGTCACTCGTCCAGACCGCGGCAAACTGAAACTTAACGTGGTCGCTGGATTAAACGGGTTGGGAAAATTCTGGTCCAGGTCGAACCCTTGCGGTGACTGATCCTGCCGTTCCGGGACGAGCGTGGCTGTCACCAGCGAGTTCAGAAAGAGTTCCAGCATGGTATAGCCTTGATCGTTGAGCAGATTTCTGTCAAGGGGATTGTCGGGATTAAGGCCGTGCGCTTTCTCCCATGGGTCTGGCATACCGTCGTGATCAGAATCCGGCTGCGGCGGCTGTGAGAGCAGCGCAGGCCAGCCGCCGACGTCCCGCTGGGAGTCGATAATACCGCGCATAACAGTCGTGTCGGCAAAGCCATGATCTTTTTCATAGGTGTGGCCGTCAAAGGTTGCAGTACCGGTCTGCACTTCCCGCAGCACGCGTTCGTCGACGGCGTCGCGCCTCGGCAGGTTTGCGCCGGCCGCCTGCAATACCAGCGCATACGCCTCCTCCGCCGTTTGCTGACGAATGGGTACGAATGGGAACGGCGCCAGGGCTCGGGCGCGACTCTGGCTGCTGTAAGAGCCTTGCACGCCGCCGGCCCAGTTATTCGCCGTTATCGCCGCACTGCCAAAGACAAAATTATTTTCCACATGCCACTTGCCGGCGCTATCCGAGGGCTGGATGATGCGATAGCGAACAGTGCTGCGCGTGGCCGGGCCTGCTTTGTAGTAATTGGCTACCATATTGACGGTGCCGCCTTCGCCGCCATAGGCGCTGTTAAAGCCCCAGTTGTAAATTACGTTATTACGAAAATCGACGTTTTCGCAGGGTTGCGTTTCGCCGCCGGAAAAACGGGGGGTCCGGCTGGAGTGATGGGCGATGAGATTGTGATGAAACGATGCATTACGACCGCCCCAAATGCCGCCATACCCGTGCGCGCCCTTGGGATGGTTGGATTTGAAAAGGCTTTCTGAAATGATGCACCATTGTATGGTGAGGCTGTCGTTGCCATAAAACGACATGGACTCGTCGACGCTCCAGCTGGCCGAACAGTGATCGATGATAATGTTTTTTCGTGACCTTCCCCAAATGGCATCAGTGTCCACTCCGGTTTCATCTCCCAGGCGAAAACGCAGGTAGCGCAAGATGACATGATCGGCGTTTACGACCACCTGTCGATCCGCAATGCAAATGCCGTCGCCGGGTGCTGTTTGACCGGCGATGGTAATGAATGGATTACGGATGTTGAGCTCCGATAAAAGTCTGATCGTGCCGGACACGCGAAACACCACGCTCCTTGGGCCAAAGCCGCTAACCGCTTCACGCAGGCTGCCGGCGCCGCTGTCAGCAAGGTTTGTTACCTCGTAAACGGCACCGCCGCGGCCGCCTTTACTGAACTTACCGGCGCCTTCCGCCTCGGGAAATGCCGGCGTTTGGGCGCCAACGATAGAGCTCAACATCGTGGTTGCCGCTGCCCATTGTATCATCCTCGTAACGCGCATAGTATTCCTTGTATGGTTTGTTTATAATTCAGCGGGTTGTGCATCCGACGGCACTCTTGCGCATTCATACCTCCTGCCCTCACCCGCTATAGAAGGGCCATGCTTCGGACTCTCCAGCCCCGAAAGACAAATGCGGCAGCAGCGGATGAGTTATGCTCGCAGCCGGCCAGGCATGGTCTTTTTCGCCTGCTGGCTCTGTCTATCGCAGCAACACAAGCGGCCTGGTCAGTTTGGTCTGCCCAGCCCAACATTCACAGAGATAAATGCCGCTGCTGGACGGCTGATCCGAGTCATTTAGACCATCCCACTGTATCCTAAACATTCCAGGCCTGTGTTGCTCATCAATCAACCTGCGGATCCTGCGACCTGTCAAATCAAAAATATCGATCCTTACATGGGCCGGCGCCCCCACCTGGTATTGCAGGCTGGTTGTCGCATTAAATGGATTTGGATAACTGGGTGATACAGTGAAGGAACAAGGTGCATTATGATCTTCCATCCTCGCCACCGCGGTCACACTGGCCTGCGACTGCAGCGGCTGTGTGAAACAGGCATAGTACCTGGCACCCACATTCGGCTGCTGAGGCGGCAGGATGTAATGGGTGACGGAGAGGTAGATGTTTTTGTTCGGCCTGGTGACCGTCACCCCCATATCACCGAAGGATTTTTTATCGCCTGTATCCTGCGGATCCAGGGTGGCATCGTCCTTGTAGTAGGTTGAGGGGGTGCCCTGCATGGGGGCGATATCGGCGGCATGGATGATGGTGCCTGTAGAGGCGCTGATCTGCTGCCAAAGACTGGCCGGCGTGGTTTTGATCGAGTCCGGCTTGCCGTCTACCACCACACCGTTGGGCGTGTTGGCATCGTAATAGATACCGCCCTTGATGTTTTCATTGAAATCAGCGCTGGCCCGCGCCCAATCGAAGGATCCGGGTGCCCAGGTCAGATCGACGGTCATGAGATCGTAAAACTGGGAGCGATAGGCAAAGGTCAGAATGCCCTGGCCCTGCTCCTGGTAGCCGGCGATGGCGCGGACGCGGCCGTCGATTATTTTCGGCTGCGGGTCTTCGCCTTCCGCCCACTCTTCGGTGAACACGGATTGACCGGTCGGCTTGAAGCGGTATTTGGAGCGATCGAGCACGTTACTGCCGCTGCCGTTCAGTTCGAGGCGATCGCCGCCCAGATACTTGACCATAAAGCCCAGCTTATAGACGGGAGTGGTAAAGATGCTGGTCGGAAAATCAAATACAACATAATCGGTTTTGACCGTATCCGCCAGGGTGGTGGAACGATAGACATAGATCCAGCCGACCTTGGCGGTATTCAGCGGGTCCACAATAGTGATTTCATATCTGGGAAACGAGCGGGCACTGGCGTCGCTGATGTGCTCCTGGACGCCTGCCCGATCACCGCAGTCCCGCCCCAGAACGACCAACTCGTCCTCACCGTCCAACTGTCCGTTGTCCAGCGCACGATATTCGCCGTTCTGTTTCTCATCAAACTGCCACGGAATCTGATGCCACTGGTTTTTGCGGAAAGCATAAACAAACAGCTGATTGAGCGGGACGGCGACGAAACCGGCCAGGGCCGAGCCTTTGACAATGACCGCATCTTCATCACGGTCCAGAGTTTTGGCTGCCATCAGTCCGCCGGCCGCCGTCGCCGTGGAAAGGGTAAAAAACAGAGCCATTATCATAACGGTGGTCGATACATACGGTTTCCAGCTGTACATCGTTGCCTCCCTTCGATGTCGAGTCTTTTGCTGTATTCCTATCCTGTTGTGAAAGTCGTGCCGGCGAATGATCAGATCACGGCCTAGAGCTCGCTTTTTTCCGTCTGCATTATTTTTGTATCTTTGACTCCATTTACTTCATGCGTAGAGAAACTGGTAACGTTTTTCAGAATGAACTGTGGTGCCGCATCGCCTTTTTGCGCATCGATATTGTAAAACCGGGCCTCCTCAACGTCGTCCAGCACAAACGCCGGCCGTTCGTCGCGATTCATATAGCGCAACACGACATCATTGACGCGCAAGCCTTTGACATAACGAAAGTACATGCCGTAGGCGGGCATGGATTTCCAGCGATACGGGTCCGGGTACATGTCGATGTTTTGCGGCACCTCCTTGTCGATCGCCTCTTTGGCGGCCCCGGCGCGATAGTGAATCCTGATGTTGCTCAACGTCAAATCTTCGATATAATGATCCGGAATGCCCATCACCATGATGGCACCCAGCTCGGGAAAGCTGATCCGTCCACCGACGTCATAGACGTTGAGGTTGCTGATGGTGATGCGCCGGCAGACGCCGACGGGTGTGCCTTCCGGGCCGCGCATGCGGGCGTTCAGGCGAATGAACAACGGCGTATCAGGGACATCGCGCATGGTGATGTTGTTCATGACCACGTCTTCGATCACTCCGCCGTCCGCGGTCTCGATACAGATGCCGCGCGAGCGTTCGAACACACAGTTGGAAACGGCGATGTTGCGAAAGCCGCCGTTTGATTCGGTGCCCAGTTTCAATCGCCCGGTGATGCAGTGTCCGGCGTTGGGCTGTTCGTCCCTGAATTCGGTCCTGAACGTGCCATCCATCAGGGAGCCGTGGTCATAACCAAAGATCAGGCAGTTGGTGATGGTCACGTTTTCTGTGGCGCGGGCATAGCCCAGACCAAATGAAGATTTCAGGCACAGACCGTCGTCTGTCGGCGAGTTGATGGTGCAGTTGGCGATGTGAACATTTTTGCAGCAGTCGATGTCGAAGGCGTCGCGGTCGGCGTCGGCGCGCACGTTGTCGATGATCAGGTTGTCGACGCCGGTGGCCAGGATGCAAAAATGGCCGCCATGGAGGATAGAGATGTCCTTTATGGTGACGTTATAGCACTTTTTCAGAGCGATGGCTTTGTTGCCGGATCCTTTGATCTCGGGTTTGTCATAGGTGTAAAGCCCCCGGCCCCAGATCATGCCCTGGCCGGTGATGGCGATGTCGTGCAGGCTGTCGCCGTAGATCAGGCTGTTCCTCCAGTAGCTGTGACCAAAGTCCTGAAATTTTTTGTACCAGGCGTTTTCCTCGGGCAGATCATAACCGACGCCCTCTTTTTCCCTGTCGCCGATCAGTACCGCGCCCTGATCGAGAAACAGCGTGATGTTGCTTTTCAGATGAATCGTGAAGGCGAGAAACTTGCCGGCCGGAAAATAGACCGTGCCGCCGCCCTGTTTGGCGGCGGCATCTATGGCGGCATTAATGGCTTTAGTATTGTTGGTTTTGTCGTCGCCTTTGGCGCCATAATCGAGAACGTTATGATACATTGGCTTCGCCGATACGGCAAAGCTCATGACGATGACGAAGAAAAATAACTTGTTGATCGAATGTCTTGCCATAAATCGCTGGGTCCTTTCCTGCTCAAAGTTGGTCTGACACATGCTTCAGCAAGCGCCGGGCATGAGCTGATAGGTAACACGTTTACTAAAATAGTTAACCAGGCCCTTAAAATCAAGGAGAATAGCCTGAGCAGCGGCTGTCGTGACCTTGCGGTGGAACCAGATGATTGGCTTCTACAAATGTAGAAAAAGAACTTGACAATCTGCTACAAATGTAGTAGATTGTCTACAGATGTAGAAAAGTGGAGCGGATATGAAATTATCTGAAGCGGAGTGGCAAATTATGAACGCGCTCTGGAAGCAGCACCCGGCCACGGCGCGGGAGGTGATGGAGCGCATTCCTGTTGCGACGGGGTGGGCGTATACTACGGTCAAGACCATGCTCACCCGCCTGGTTGCTAAAAAAGTGGTGGCTGAGACAAAGCGTGGGCATATCAGTTATTATGAGCCGCTGCTCGAGCAGGAACACGCACAGAAAAGTGCCATGTCGCATCTGCTGGAAAAAGTCCTTGAGGGCGCTGCAGCCCCGTTGATGCTGTTTCTTCTTGAAAAAGGCACCTTTTCCAGGCAGGAACGCGAGGCCTTGCGGCGCATGCTTAAAGAAAAAGAGTAGAAAGGAGCACGCCGTGATTGATCTCATGCATCACGCGGCTATGAGCTGGTGGCAGTGGATGAGTTCCATGTTCTGGCAAGCCGGGCTGCTGATCGTTGTCATCGCGGTCGTGGATTGGCTGATCAGAACATGGGCCTGGCCACAAGTCCGGTTGGCCATTTGGCTGCTGGTTTTTGTCAAATTGTTGATTCCTCCGACCTGGCATCTGAATACATCCCTCGTTTCGCGAATGGCTCCGCCTCTGAAAACTTGCTTTCAACCATGGCCGCACACCTCCGGTAGCATGTCGCCATCAGGGACCATCGATCGGCTTCAGGATAGCGTCGCCGATTCGGCAAAATCAATGGTGACCGCTTCTAAAACCGTCCAGACGTCGCTTTTGACACGGAGCGAGCATCGACCCATCTGGCCGCTCGTTGCCTTTTGTATCTGGCTGGTTGGTATTCTGGTTTTTCTGCTGCTTCTGTTTCTGAAAATGTCACGGCTGCGTTCCTGGCATTCGTCACAGGATGAGCGAGCCATTCCTGTGTGGTTTCATGAATTGCTGGTCCAGACCGCGCAACGATTGAACATGAACCGATTGCCGGCGATCGTTTTCGCCAAAGACGGGACCACGCCGGCGGTATACGGTCTTTTCCGGCCCATACTTCTGCTGCCCAAACCCTATTTCGATGGGCTGTCCAGCAAGGAAGCGGAGCATGTGTTGCTGCACGAGCTTTGTCATGTCAAGCGCGGCGACCTGATCGTGCATGCTTTCTGTACGATGGTGAGCGTCGTGTACTGGTTCAATCCGCTGTTGCTTTGGGCATGGCGACAATTGAAACATGTGCGTGAAATCTGTTGTGATATGAGTGTGGCTTTTGTGCTCCGCGAAGAAACCAGCGGCTATCGCGACACGCTGCTCAGCACGGCTCGCCGCCTGCTCTCCGAGTCTGTCGAGCCGGGATTGGGAATGCTGGGTGTCTTTGAAGAACCGTTCAGGCTCCTCAGTCGCTTGCGTTGGCTGGAAAAGCCGACCTGGAAAAAACAAAAGACGGCAAGGATGGCCGCGCTCCTCATTACCCTTGGCATAGCCATCTTTTTTATGCCCATGGCAGATGCGAAACCGCCTGTTGCAGCAGATGCGTCGCGCATTCATCTTTTCGACCAACAGATGCAGGACGGAGTTGCACCTGATTCTGCGCATATCCTCGATGCGGCGTCTATGGGCTGGAAAACCAGGGTATGGTCATTTTTTTCCGGCAAGAGCCTGGTGGGGGGGACGCGATCCATGTTCGAAGTTGTAACGGCTCCAGCCGCTTGGGCGATTCTGCTGCCCGCCAGGGGCACTCTGGATCAGTTGCCGATCCTGTCGGAAAAACTGGACAATTACATGAGCGCCAATGGCATCAGGGCGATCAGCCCGCTTATCACGCGCAAGTACAGCAGCGAAGAGATCGTTGGCATGCTCGACACCGAGTGGGAGGCAGGTTATTACATTGCTGATAGTGCGGTCGTCAAGTCTCCTTTCAAAGTCTGTCGCATCCCCGTGCGCCATGTTCTGAACTGCCATTTCAAATCTGTGGCGGACGCCCCCAGTTGGACCAAAAAGTTCGCCGCCTGGCTCTACCATAACGATTATCGGCCCTGTGTGCCGCAAACCATCCGCTGGACCAACGGCATCCCCAAATCAAACCTACCCATCCCTAGTTTCGATCTGGAAATGATCGTGGCAAAAGTGGATCCTGGTTATCCGGAACTACGGGTGGAAATACGTTCGTTGCCGGAGCGACATATCCTGGTGCTGCCGATGCGAGGGGATCCTGCGCAGGAAGATAAGGCGGTTGAACAATTGAAAACGTATATTGCGCAGACTGGTGTGAATGCACTGGATGATATTTACATCCGTTATCACAATAGCGAAGAGTGGACGCCGACGGAGCGCCTGGTATGGGATGTAGCGGTTGCCATAGACCACGACCATAACGCCAAAGCGCCCATGTTTACAGAATGGCAACAAGGCGGCCGCGTCGCCTGTGCCGAGTATACAGGCGAGCACCTGGATATTCCCCTGGCATTCTGGTACAGCTATACCCTCCACTTTACCATGAATGGTTACACGGTCAGCGGCATGCCGCGCAAGATATTCCGTGAGCGCCTGGCCGATGGCCAATGGAAACTGGAGCTGCAATGGCCGGTCAGAAACTAGCCTCTGCTTGGATGCGTTAGCCTGTTGCATTTCGGCGGTTTTCGCCTACAATCTGCAGGTTGCCCTGAAGAGCAGCGAACTGCCAAGTTCCAGTCGCATTCTTGCCAAGTCCCATGATTTGTGCCCTGCCCCAAAATCTTGCCTTTCCTCTGTGCTCGCGGTCGTGGTTTCGCTCTCGGACAGCTGCGCCACTTATTGACTTGATCTCAAATCCTTAAACACCTATATTAGAAAAATGGTAAAATCTACGCCATGGTTAGTGCCGAAAGTGCAATGAGGCGGCGGTGCATAATCGAGGCGAGGCGTGCACCTGTGCCATCGCTCATGTTGACAACCGGGAGTAATATTTTGAATACTTTGAATAAAGTCAGGTGGATTTGCTTTATCGTTCTCTTTATGACGATCGCTGTATCGGCTCAGGTGATGACCAACAAAAAAGAGCTGGCCAACCGGGATCAATGGATTAACAACCACTTGTTGCTTCAGGAGCAACATCCGGCCAGCACGCTTTTGCAGGCGCCCATGGGACCGGATTCACTGTTGCGACGAATCGGAGCACTACCGTTCTCGTTTGTCTATAATGGTCGTTCATCTGATGAATTGCTGGCAATCTGGCCAAGAGAGTCTGATCGCAAGATTATCGATTCTCTTCGTACACAATTTACTCTCTCGTGGCATGACCCTGAAACAGGTTTGATCGTCCGCTGCGTGGCCGTTGTGTATACGGATTATCCTGTAGTGGAATGGAGCTGTTATTTTATCAATGCCGGATCGCACGCTACTCCCATTCTGGAACGCGTGCAAGCGGTGGATATGAACGTACAGCACCGGTCTGCACGCGAATTTGTTCTGCATTATATCAAGGGGGACAGCAATACGCCGGACAGTTATCAGCCGTTGCAGGAAGAACTGGATCCCGGCTGTCGACGAGTTTTTGCGCCGGTGGGCGGTCAATCTACCAACGGCGCTTTTCCATATTATCACCTGGACATGCAGGAGGAAGGCGTGCTATTGGCTCTGGGATGGCCAGGCCAGTGGTCGTGCCGTTTTATTCGTGACGATCAGCATGGAGTGCGCATCCTGGCCGGGCAGGAGCTGGTGCATCTTTACCTTGAACCAGGAGAACAGATTCGCACCCCGCTGGCGGTATTGATGTTCCGGCATGGCCGCAACGTGACCCGCGGTCAAAACCTGTGGCGGCGCTGGATGCTTCGACATAACACTCCGAGGCCACATGGCAATGCGCCAGACCCGATCTATGCCTTTTGCAGCGGCGGTTATTTCCCCGGGCTCAGAGTCAGCGAAGCCAGCGAAAAACAGTTTATCGATTCGCTTACGGCTCAGCGCGTGAAACTGGATTATTGGTGGATGGATGCCGGCTGGTATCCGTGTTCTAATTGGCCTGAAACAGGAACCTGGGAGCCGGACCCG
>CAZISM010000067.1:0-29965 GCA_964541895.1 uncultured Cytophagia bacterium | reverse complement strand
CAGGGTGTTGTTCGGCCTCCACGACCAGTTGGCCGCAGGCCGCCTGAATATCCGCTCCCTTGCTCCAACGGACCGAGACCGGCGCTTTCAACGGCAGCAACCAGCCGGCAAACTGGTCGACACGGGCCGGTGACGGCGCATGAAAGGATGAAATGGCAGCGTTATAGGGAATCAAGTTGACTTTGCAGGGAATGCCGTGCAGCAGGGCGCGCAGCGCGCGCGCATCGCTCTCATCATCATTGACGCCGGCCAGCAGCACATATTCAAAGGTCAGACGCTGGCGGGCCTTTTTGCTGTAATAGCGCACCGCCGCCATCAGGTCGGGCAACGAATGCAACTTGGCGACCGGCAACAAGCGGCGTCGTTTTTCCTCCACCGCCGAATGCAGCGAAATCGCCAGCCGGTACGGATGACCTTCGTCCGCATAGCGATAGATGGCCGGCACCAGACCGACCGTGGAGAGGACGATGTGCCGGCCGGCCATGGCGAGCCCGTCAGCATCGTTGAGAAGCCGGCAGGCTTTGATAACGTGGTCATAGTTATGAAACGGTTCGCCCATGCCCATAAAGACCACGTTGGTCAGCAGGGTTTTGGTGTCCCGTTCAACCGCAATCACCTGTTCGACGATTTCACCCGCGCTGAGCTGGCGACGCAATCCCATGGTGCCGGTGGCGCAAAAGGCGCATTTGAAACCACAGCCCACTTGTGATGAAATGCAGATCGTGCGCCGGCCCGCCTCCGGAATATAGACCGATTCGATCATGGCGCCGTCAGCCAGGCGAAAGAGATATTTCGCCGTTTTGTTGCCCGCCAGCTGTCGGCTGACCAGCTGCAGCGATCCCGGCTGACCAGCGTGTTCCAGCTTGAGCCGGAACGACTTGGCCAGATCGCTCATTTCAGCAAACGAATTGGCCCGTTTGGCATAGAGCCAATGATACAATTGCCGGCCGCGAAAAGCCTTTTCCCCCAGCGACTGCACAAAAACCTGCAGCTCATCAGCGGACATACCCAACAGAGATTGTTTTGCTGAATTTTCCATTACATCCCAAATAATTTAAAAACCTAATCCGGACAAGCCGGCACAAAACAAACCAGAACCAAATATCGGACATCAAAGATGTCCGACATTTTTTGAATTATTAAATTTACATTTTTTATTTGCTTTATGCCAGTTTTCTTTACACCATTACCGCTGCCTATGGTTTTTACGTAAGCAAAAGGAAAACCAGCCCGGCTCCGTCCCTAAAACATTAAAATGTTGCAGCCGCCGGCATTGTCCTTTCATCCCACTCCCTTCTCATTAAACAGTTGCATGGCATGGGATAATTGAGTAAAATGGTATCCTGTATTTTGGTCAGCACAAGGATCACTATGAACAAGCTTTTCAAGGTCGCCAAACTCTCGCTGAAAAATCCACGTCTGGCCGCCGCCAAGATCGCCGTCACCTGGCGAAACGGCGTTACCGCCAAATGGGATTATCACCTTCTCAACGGTCGTGCCCGGCCGCCGGCGACGCTGTGCATCAAACTCACCAATGCCTGCAATTTGCGCTGCAAGATGTGCGGCCAGCCCCGCGAAGGAAATCCCGCCGGCAGCATTAAATACGCGCCGGAAGCTTTTTTCCGGCAAACCGTAGCCATCGAGCGCTATCTGCGCCTGCTGGACGAAGTAAGCGCCTTCCGACCCAACATCTATCTATGGGGCGGTGAGCCCTTTTTATACCCGGATATCTTTACCCTGATCCGGCATGCCGGGAAAAACGGAATGGTCTGCCAGATCAACAGCAACGGCATGTACAGCAAAAAATACAGCCGCCAGATCGTCGAATCCGGTCTCGACGATATCATCATCTCCATTGACGGCCCGGCGCAGGTCCACGATCAGGTGCGCGGCCTTGCCGGCACTTTCAAACTGGTCGAGGCCGGCATCAGAGCGCTGCAGGAGGAAAAAGCCAGGCAAAAGGTCCGCAAACCGGTGATCCGCATCCGCGGCACCATCAGTCCGGAAAATTTTGCACACATTTACAGCCTCAGCGAAATCGCCAAAGGGTTCAGCGCCGACAGTCTCAACTTTAACTGGACCTGGTTCACCACCCGCGAAACGGGCGAGGCGCATCAGCGGCTGATGAAACAGCTCTTTGACATCGAAGCGACCTCGTGGCGGCCGTTCGAAACCGACGTGATCATGGATCCGGAGAAACGCCGGCAATTCGACGGCATTCGCAGCGAATTGACCAGGCTGCGGAACAACCAGGAAGAATTTCTGATCACCATGTCGCCGCTGATCAAACCCGATCAGGTCGAATCGTATTACACCGATATCCGCAACACCTTTTCTTCCGATCGCTGCTACTCGGTGTGGCTCAAATCCTATGTGCTGCCCAACGGCGATGTCACCCCCTGTCCGGATTTTCCGGATTTCATCGCCGGCAACCTGCTCGAAAGCAGCTTTATGGATATCTGGAACGGAGCCCCGTATGTGCGCTGGCGCCAGGAGCTGAAACAACGCAAACTGTTTCCGATCTGCTACCGCTGTTGCGACCTGTTTCTTTCCAACGTCGGAATTCTGTAAAGGACGTTTATGCGCATCTGTTTCATCAATCCGCCGTTTCTGGGGCGATTCAGCCGCAGTCAACGCAGTCCCGGTGTGATCAAATCCGGCACCATGTATTATCCTTACTGGCTGGCGCACAGCGCCGCTCTGGCCGAGCAACATGGCCATGATATTTTTCTGATCGATGCGCCGGCCGCCGGCGTGTCCGAAGCAGAGCTGCAGGTCATGGTCGCCGGCTTCAAGCCGGACCTGCTGGTCATGGAGAGCGTCACCGCCAGCTGGCAAGCCGATTGCGAACTGGCCGGCCGCCTCAAAAGCGGTCTGGCCGGTGTCGTCCTCTGCATGGTGGGCACTCACGTCACCGCCATGTGGCGGGAAACGCTGCAACGCTACCCGGCCATAGATTTCATCGCCCTCGGTGAATACGATGTCACGGTGGCCGAACTCGCCGATACCCTGAGCCAGGACGGCGATGCGGCGCTGGTGGCCGGCTTGGCCCTGCGCCGGCAAGACCGCTGCTTTCGCACCCCCCTTCGTCCGCTGCTGCAGAATCTGGATGAGCTGCCGTGGATCGCGCCCATCTATAAACGATTTTTAAAAACCGAACAGTACTATTTCAATCTTTCCTATCATCCCATGGTCATGCTCATCGGCGGCCGTGGCTGCAATGCCATGTGCTTTTATTGCGTCTATCCGCAGGTGATTCATGGCCATCATTACCGCCATCGCAGCCCCGAACATCTGGTCGGCGAAATCCTCTGGGTGCAGGAGCACATGCCCGAGGTCAAAGAGATCACCTTTGAAGACGACAACTTTGGCGCAGATCGCACCTTTGCCCGCCGCTTTGCCGAGCTGGCGCAGGAAAAGGGCGTGCGCCTGCCCTTTTTCGCCAACCTGCGCACCACGGTCGATTTTACAACGCTGCAGGCCTTGCGGGCGGCCGGCCTGCGCAACTGCGCGGTCGGTTTTGAATCCGGCGACAACCGCATCCTGCGCAACATGCGCAAAGGCCAGAACACCGACATCCAATCCCGTTTTGTCGAGGACGCGCATAAACTCGGCTTGCTGGTGCACGGCTGTTTCATGGTGGGATTTCCCGGCGAAACCCGCACCACCATGGAAAAAACCGTTCAGCTGGCCTTTCGCATCAAACCCGACAGCGCCCAGTTCTATCCGGTGATGCCCTATCCCGGCACCGGCGCCTATGCCTACTATGAGCAGATGGGATTTCTCGCCACCGCCGATTTTCGCCAATGGCTGACCGACGACGGCGGCCACCGCTGTGTGCTGAATCTGCCCGGCCTGACCCCGCAGGAGCTGGAAGCGTTTTGTGAAAAAGCGTTCAAACGCTTTCATTTCCGGCCGCGCTACGTCGCTTACAAACTGTGGCAGGCGCTTCGGCATCCGCAGGAAGGCTGGCGTTCTCTGAAGGCTGGATTGCATTTCCTGCTCTACATTCTCACCAACAAACGCCGGCAACAACCGCCGTTCGTGGTGCCATCCGCGGCCGAACCGGCCGATTGGCACGGCGACGTCCGTGTGCCCATGGGAAGAATGGAACGCATCAAACGCGGCCTGGAGGAAACGGTGTGAACGGCTGTTGACGGCCGATCGTGCGCAGGCAGATCCCGGGACGTTCATCAGCGCCGTACCGCATCCCGCCGGCATCCCCATTTCGCCAGCAGCCCTTTTTGTTCTTGCAAAACAGACCTATTTTTTGTAAGATCAAGATATGATGGAGGATCAGGTTATGTACAGAGTTCGTCTAACGATTTTACTGCTCGTGCTGGTCCTGGCCTTGGCGGCCTGTTCCCGCGAGGAGGGCAAATGGATTTCCCTGTTTAACGGCAAAAACCTGGACGGCTGGACGCCCAAATTCGCCGGTTCCGATCTCGGCGTCAATTATAAAAATACCTTTCGCGTCGAGGAGGGCCTCCTCAAAGTGTCGTACGACCAGTATGGCACCTTTGCCGGCGAATTCGGTCATCTGTTTTATAAAGATAAATTCTCCCACTATCGTATTCGCGTGGAATACCGCTTTACCGGCGAGCAGGTGGCCGGCGGACCGGCCTGGGCGTTTCGCAACAGCGGCGTGATGCTCCATTGCCAGGATCCCTCCACGATGACAAAAGAGCAGAGCTTCCCGGCTTGCATCGAGGCGCAGCTGCTCGGCGGCAACGGCCGTGACGAGCGCTCGACCGGCAACGTCTGTACGCCCGGCACCAACATTGTCATGGCCGGGCAGCTGATCACACGCCACTGCAACAACTCAACCTCCAAAACCTTTCACGGCGATCAATGGGTCACGGCGGAATTTGAAGTGCACGGCAACGGCATCATCCGCCACTTTATCAACGGCGAACTGGTATTGCAGTACGAAGGGCCGCAATGGGATGAAAACGACGCCGACGGCAAAAAGCTGATCCATAATGGGGAAAAAGGAATTGCGGAAGGATATATCTCGCTGCAGGCGGAAAGTCATCCTGTTGAATTTCGCAAAGTCGAAATTCAACAGCTGTCCAAATAACATGGGCGGAGCGGAGGGGTGGCCTTAATCATTCAGCGTCGTCACAGTCAGCCAAGGTAAGCCCCCATGATCGGCGAAACGGTTTCGCATTATAGCATAGTAGAACAACTCGGCAAAGGCGGCATGGGGGAGTTGTATATAGCAAAAGATTTGCATCTGCAACGAACCGTTGTCTTGAAATTTTTACCCCTCTCCCTGACCAGAGACGCAGACGCCAAAGCGTTGTTCATACAGGAAGCGCGTGCAGCCTCCGCATTCGACCACCCCAATATCTGCACCATTTATGAAGTCAATGAGACCGGCCGCGGCCAGATGTACATCGCCATGGCCCGCTACACCGGCCGCACTCTGCGGGAGCACCTGGAGGCGGCGCAGCAGCGCCTGCAAGCCGCTTCTGCTGCCGGGGAAAAGGCGGCGCCGACCCGCGCCGGCGTCGCCGGAGAAAAGGTCTTTGCCTCCGGTCTCGGCGAAAGCGAAATCCTGAACATAGCGCTGCAAATCGCGCAGGGATTGGCCAAGGCGCACAGCAAGGGCATCGTCCATCGCGACATCAAGCCGGACAACATTTTTATCACCGAAGAGGGCGTGGTAAAGATACTGGATTTCGGGATCGTCAAGCTGGTCGGCCATGGCGGCGGCCAAAAATCGCACTCCGGCTTTGGCACCATCGCCTATATGGCGCCTGAGGAGCTTGGCGAATCCACGCCCGATCCCCGCAGTGATATCTGGTCCCTGGGCGTCATCCTCTACCAGATGGTCAGCGGCCGGGAGCCGTTTGCAGGGTCCATCGATTTTGCCCTCATGTACAACATCGTCAATGCCAACCCGGAGCCGGTAGAAAACCTTGCCCCGGGCGTGTCACCGGCTCTGAGCCATATCATCCATCGCTGCCTGGCGAAAAATATTCAGGAGCGCTGGCCTTCCATGCCGGCGTTGGCAGAAGCGCTGCAAGCCGCCGGCAAACCCCGGCAACCGGTGCGGCTGCTCCCCTGGCAGGTTCTCGCTGCCGGCGTTGGTCTGGTCATTTTGGTTCTGACGCTGCTGGCCATAGGTCTGAAAGATTATTGGCTGCTGACGGATTATAACCGCCAGAAAATTACGCTGGTGGTCGGCCTGGTACAAAACCGAACCTCGGATCCGCAGCTGAATACCATCGCCGGACTCTTGAGCTCGACGCTGGAAAAATCCAGGAACCTCGCTGTGGTTCCGCCCGCCGAGGTGCAGGATTATCTGAACCGGCGCAAGCTCGAAGCCGGCGCGTTCGACGAAAAGATCGGCCGCGCCGTCTGCCGGGAAAACGAAGCCTCTTTGCTGCTCCTGCCCTCGGTGGCGCCCTCGGGAGCCGCCATTCGGCTGCAATGCTGCCTGCGCAGCATGGAAACAGACTCGGCATGGACGTTCAAACGCCTCATCCCTTCGCGCGACAGCATCTATGTGGCCGTGGATACCATCGCCGATTCCATCCGGCTCATAGCCCGGGAAAACCGATGGGATGTCAAAAAAAATCCCTCCAACGTCGGCCAGGCCACGTCGCCCAATCTGGAGGCCTATCAGTATTATCACTTTGGCGAACTGGAACTGAAAAAAGTGCAGCTGGTGCAGGCGCGCAGCAATTTCCTGCAGGCTGTCAGGTTGGACTCGACCTTCGGCCAGGCCTATTATCAGCTGGCCAATATCGCCCTGTGGCTGGACGGCGATCCCGTTTCAGCGCATGCGCTCTTTCGCCGCGCCGCCGGTTTTAATCTGACCGACCGTCAGAGGCTTCTGCTGAAAGCCAATATGGCTGCCATCGAACGCGGCCCGCGCGAAGGACTCGAACTGCTGCAAACGGTGACCAAACAGTATCAGGACGACCGCGACGTCCAGTACCTGATCGCCGGCTGGTCGTTCGACCTCGGCCACTATCAGGACACCATCCGTATCCTGGAAAAACTGCTGGCCAAAGATCCGGCCTACGAAATGCCCTATTCTCGAATCATCGATTGCTACAGACTCATCCACCGCCATGACCTGGCGGAAAAAATGCACGCCCAGTACGCCTTGCATAACCCCAATGCCGGCCTGCGGCTCCAGGGATGGCAAAAATTTCACAACAACGATCTGCCGGCCGCGCGCACCATCTTTCTGGAAGAGCTGCATCGCGACGCCCGCTCGCCGGACGGCTTGATGGGGATGGCCAGAACCGCCCTGGCGCAGGGCGATACCACGCTGCTGCTGGACTCGGTGCGCCGCTTTGGCGATGCCGGCTATAACCGCCTCTGGTTCGAATGGATCAGCAGCATGCTGGCCGCGGCCGGCCATCGCACTACCAGCGATTCGCTCTACCAGGCCTGGCGCAAAAAATATAAGGAGCAGCAACACCCGCTTGCCATCAACCATTCCGACCTCCTGCTCTATGAGGAGCGCTATGACGACTCGGAAAAGCTGCTGTTGCGCTGGTGCACGCCGGCCAGACTGTCCTCCTTCCACCTGCTGACGCTGGAACAGCTGCTCTACACCTATATCTATCAGGGTCACTTTCAACGGGCGAACCGGCTGCTGCGGGAGATGGCCGACTGGTGTTCGAGCAACCATCTCCTTGCCCATGAGGGGCGCTATCTGGTTATGCAGCGCCTGCTCCAGCTCTGTCAGGAGCCCCATGCCGACGCCGCGACAGACGACAGCCGTCTGGAAGAACTCATCCCTTCCATCAGTTCGCCAGAGTTCTGGGAACCGTACTATTACTACTGGCTGCTGCGAAATGAACCCGCACGGGCTGAAAACATTCTGTCAACACATCTGCCTTTCTGGAGATTGGTCTCCGTCCGCCAGACCCTCACCACAGCCTGGTCGCATCACGATCTATTGGCCACCGCGGTCGACAGCCTGTTGCATCCCCGTCATCCCAACCACTATGAGGTCAAGCCGTTGCCGGTAGCCGTCTATTACCATCTGGCGGAGAGCGCCGCGCTGGCGGGGCATTGGGCGGATACGGAACGCTTTGCACGGCTGCTGCAGAACAGTTATCAAAATCAATTCGGCCTGCGCGCCGCCTTCTACCCGAAAACGATCGCGCTGCTGGCGCAGGCGGCCGAACACCAGGGCCGGCCGCAACAGGCCAGAATCCATTACCGGAAATTGTTGTCCCTCTGGTCCAAGGCGGACGCTGCCGTGCCCGAGGTGCAACGGGCTCGCGCAAAGATCAGCACGCTGTCCCGCCGCTAGAGCAGTAACGCCAAACCCGGCCGCCATGCGGCGGCTATGCTAAAGGAGTCCCATGGAACCGATTTATGAATTCGCCGCTCTGCTCAACGAACAGAGCGATTATCAGGAGATGGTCCGCTTGATCTCACAGCGCATAGCCGCTGAGGTTAAAGCGGAACGGTGTATGATCCTGATGCTCAATCCGCGCACCCAGCAAACCTTAAAGACGCTCTATCACCATCGCTTTGAGGATATTCCCGCCGAGTTCCGCTTTTTTCAGCAACAGATCACCGGCTGGATTGTCATCAACCAGGCGCCCTTTTTCAGCGAAAACGTCAAAGAGGATCCGCGATTTCAGGCCGGGCTGTTCAAAGATCTGACGGTAGAGTCGGTCATGGCATTGCCCATTCGCATGGAGGGGATCACCATCGGCACGGTCATTGTCGTCTCCCCGCTGGAGCGGCCGACCTTTTCCAGCTCGGACCTGGAGGTGATGCAGAAACTGGTGGTCATCGTGGCGCCCTATCTGCAGAACGTGAAAGAGCTGTCCAACTTTTTTCAGCTCCATCTCACGGAATCGGCCTTGCTGGAAAAATTCAACAACATGGGGTTGGTGGGCAAGGGCGACCGCTTCGTGGACATGTTGCGGGCCATTGACGCCGCCTCCCGCTGCGACCTGCGCGTGCTGTTGGAAGGCGCCAGCGGCACCGGCAAAGAGCTGGTGGCGCGCGCGATTCACAAACTCAGCGATCGCAGCCATGGACCGTTCGTGGCCATCGATTGCGGCGCCATTCCCGCCAATCTGATGGAGAGCGAATTGATGGGCCACACCAAAGGGGCTTTTACCGACGCCAACAGCGATCGCCTGGGGTTGATCGAAAGCGCCAACAGCGGCACCCTGTTCATGGATGAAATCAACAACCTGCCCCTGGAAATGCAGGCCAAACTGTTGCGGGTGTTGCAGGAAAACGAAATCCGACCGGTAGGCGGCAACAAGACCAGAAAGGTTAACGTGCGCGTCATCGCCGCCACCAGCCAGTCGCTGGCGCGCCAGGTGGCAGCCGGACTGTTCCGCGAGGATCTGTTCTATCGCCTCTATGTCTATCCGATCCGAATGCCCTCTCTGGACGAACGCAAGGAAGATGTGCCGTTGTTGTCGGTGTACTTTTTAAAGAAATTCGCCGGCGAGCAGAACAAAAACTGCACCAACCTGCATCCGGATCTGCTCGAGTACCTGCGTGAGCGGCCCTGGCCGGGCAACGTGCGCGAACTGGAAAATTTCATGCAACGGGTCGTCGCCCTGGCGCCGCCACATGCCGCCACGGTGACGCGGCAGATGCTGCCCAAAGACCTGGTGCGCGATTACGAAGCGGTTAAAACCCAATTGGAGATGACGCTGGACGCTTCCCTGCCGGAAAAAGTGGATGAATTTGAAAAAGGGTGGATCGTAAGAGCACTGCGCCGGCACCGTGGCAACCAGAGCCAGGCCGCCAAATGGCTCAAAGTTCCGGTGCAGACGTTGAACTATAAAATGCACAAGCTCGGTATAAATTACAAAGAGGCAGCAGAAAACGCCAACACTGTCAATGATTAGCCCTTTGCGCCTCTTACAGGTGCGTGGAATTCCACCAGGCATTTCCAGTTTTTAATAAACATAATTCTATGTTTTACAGTATTAATTTTTCTGGCTTCCAATAAATTGGAAGCCAGAACTCTCAAGGTACTCTCGCCGCTCTGCAGCAATATTTCTCCCTGTTATTTTTTCTAAACTTGCATCCGCCTATATTTGTAATTTTTTGGCACATATATTGTAACAACAAGTAAGCACGCGCAGGGATAAACAGGAAAAGCAGATTTGTCGGCTTGCTGTTCACCTTGCCTGGCAAAAGTTGTTGTTACTACAGGTCCAAAATGGAGCAGGATCCGACCAGGGGGTCCCATTCTCCATCTGCTCTGTTTGTGAGGGGATGCCTTTCTCGTCCGGCAAGGCGCTCTGGCCGCCCATGTAGTGCCAGAGACTATGTAACATCCTTGCGAAAGTGGGGGCCTTTCGCAAGGATAATTTTCAGTGAACAGCGGCTGTACGCGTCTACTATGACAAGTCCGCCGTGTTATGAACCGTCAGAAGACCATCCTGATACAAGTCCGCGCCGTGCATTACGCAATGACCTCTTTCGCTCCGTTCGCCTCCGGGATTCCACCTGCCAGGTTAGCCTGATCAATCCAAAAACCGCCGAGTTGTTTATGTCAAGATTATTGCTTACGTCTCGACTCAATGTTTTTTTCCTCTGCGTTCGGCGGCGGTTCATTCAGGCTGGATGGTTCAGTTTTCGTTCAGCACACTCCCGTCCATCATTCCCGAGTGCCGAAGAGCAGACCGCATCGCCGCGGACCGCACACCTTGTATTGACTTTCTATTCGGGAATGCGTAACTTGTCTCGCCGGTTCCACGTTTCATCTTGATCAGTAACAAGCGGAGTCCCCATGTCTTCTGTCCGTGAACGAAAAAACGATGCTGAAATCGTCCAGGAATTGAAAGCTGCTCATAAAGCCATCAGTCAGGAAATAGGCAAGGTCATCATCGGCCAGCAACAGGTCATCGATGAACTGTTGGTCAGCCTTTTCAGCAGAGGTCACTGCCTGCTCGTCGGCGTGCCCGGCCTGGCCAAGACCATGCTCATCAGCACGCTGGCCCGTGTGCTTAATCTGAAATTCAGCCGGATCCAGTTCACACCGGATCTCATGCCGTCCGATATCACCGGCACCGAGGTGATTGAAGAGGACCAGAGCACAGGCCGCAAAACCTTCAAATTTGTCCAGGGCCCGGTGTTCGCCAACATCGTGCTGGCAGATGAAATCAACCGCACCCCGCCGAAAACGCAATCCGCCTTGCTGCAGGCCATGCAGGAACACGAAATCTCGGCCGCCGGCATGACCTACAAGCTCGACGAGCCCTTCTTTGTCCTTGCCACCCAAAATCCGATCGAACAGGAAGGGACCTACCCCCTGCCGGAAGCCCAGCTCGATCGCTTCATGTTCAACCTGTGGGTGGATTATCCCGGCGAGGCGGAAGAGGAACAGATCGTCCGCTCCACCACCAGCGCCTACAAGGCTGATCTGCAGGTTATCCTGGACGCCGGGCAAATCAGCTTCCTGCAGGATCTGGTGCGCAGGGTGCCTGTGGCCGACAATGTGATTTCCTATGCCGTCAAACTGGTGCGCAAAACCCGGCCGGCCTATGCCGACGCGCCCCCGTTTGTCAAAGACTGGATCACGTGGGGCGCGGGACCGCGAGCGTCGCAGTACCTGATCCTCGGCGCCAAAACCCGGGCCGTACTGGATGGCCGGCCCACACCCGATATCGCGGATGTGCAAGCCATGGCAAAACCGGTGCTGCGCCACCGCCTGGTCACCAATTTCAACGCCGAGGCGGAAGGGGTCAATGCCCTGCATATCGTCGAACGGCTGGTGCAACAGGCCTGAGCCGGCGTTCCCTCCAGCGGCAAGGTCAGGCGCGTCTTGCCAACGGCGGTTTTGCTCAATGAGCCACTTTTTTTCGAGGAGATCATGCCAGATCCCGAACAGGATTACCGGCATTTTTTAAGACCTGAAGCGGTTTCCAAACTGTCGAATATGAATCTGGTGGCGCGGCTGGTGGTGGAAGGCTTCATCACCGGTCTGCATCGCAGTCCCTATCACGGCTTTAGCGTCGAATTCGCCGAACATCGCCCCTATATGCCCGGCGACGACATCCGCCACATCGACTGGAAAGTGTTCGGCAAAACCGATCGCTTTTACCTGAAAGAGTTCGAAGAAGAGACCAATCTCAAGGCTTACCTGCTTCTGGACACCTCCGCCTCCATGGGCTTTCAATCCGCGGGCGTGAGCAAATTACGCTATGCCTCGTTTCTCGCCGCCGCCCTGGCCTATTTGATGCTGCACCAGCGGGATGCGGTAGGGCTGGCCACCTTTGACGATCGCCTGCGCCGCTATCTGCCGCCCAGATCCATGCAGTCCTATCTGTCGCCGCTGCTGGTGGAACTGGAGCGGGCGCAAAGCCATGGTGAAACTCATGTCGGCCAGACGTTTCATCAGCTGGCAGAGCGTATGAAACGTCGCGGCCTGGTGATCATCTTCTCCGACCTCTTTGATCACCCCCAGGAAGTCCTCTCCGGGCTGAAACACTTTCGTCACAACAAGCACGAGGTGATCGTGTTTCATATTCTGGATCCGGTGGAACGGCTGTTTAATTTCAAACAGGACGGCACCTTTGTCGATCTCGAGACCTCGGAAAAACTGGCCACCCAGCCCTGGCATATCCGCCAGGCCTATCGCCGCCTGATGGACGATTTCATACAAACTCTGAAAAAAGGGTGTCGGGAACAAAAGATCGATTATGTCGCCATGGATACGGCAGAGCCTTTTGACCGTGCGCTGCTGCAGTACCTGATCAAGCGCAAAAGGATCGGCGGCTGAATCCTCCCGGTACGAGGCGGTGTACGAAAGGATCTTTCATTTCATCATGAACGTCTTTATCCTCTGGCTCGCCATCATCCTGCTGCTGCTGACCGCCTACTGCGCCCATCTCTGGCGCAAAAGCCGGCAGCGTTCGCGACTGGAGGCCCGATTGACCGTCTGGTTTCTGGCCTTTGTCCTCATCCCCATCGTACCGCTGGTGTTTGTCGTCAGCGAACTCTTGATCAAAACCAGCGAAATGATCCTCCTGCCCGGCATGGAACGGGCGCTCACCGACGCCCTCGAGGGGGTGCGCCGGCAGGTCGAAGAAGAGGCGGCGCCGGTTCAGCAGCTTCTGGCCACGACACAACCGCTCTCGCGCATTGACCTGCAGGCCCATGGGGTGGCCTATCTCGGCCATGCCCGCCTCTACCCCGAGTATCAGCTGCTGTACTTGAAAACCACCCTCACCCTCAGCGCCGATGCCTTCGCATCAGAAGAGCCGTTGACCGGCGGCTGGGTCAAACGCAACGGCCGCAACATCTATGAACATCTCTACGGCCAGCCTGATTCGACGGTGATTTTTATCGGCATGCCGGTCAGCGAAGCGCTGTGCAACACCAAAGACCAGCTGCTGCGGGCTCTGCAGAGCCATGCGGCCTTGTCGCTGTTACGCGATCAATTTTTGCAGCAGGGCGTCATTTGGACCGCGGCGGCTCTGCTGCTGCTGGTGATGTCGCTGGTGGCTGTGCTGGCCGCCCGCTCGACCGCTCGCGGACTCAGCGAACCCATTCGCCTGCTCAGCGAAGGGATGCACCGCGTCGGCAGCGGCGACCTGAGCAGCCGCGTCACTGCGGTGGCCAGAGACGAGATCGCCTTTCTGATCCACTCCTTCAATCAAATGACCCAGGACCTCGCCGTCAGCCGCGACCGACTCAAACAAGCCGAACGCCTCGCCGCCTGGCGCGACGTGGCGCGGCAGATTTCCCATGAAATAAAAAATCCCCTCACGCCCATGCAACTGTCGCTGTATCGCCTGCGACAGATCTTGCCGCCGGCCTGGTCGAAAGAGCACGATGTCAAGGAGGCGTTCCGCATGCTCGACGAAGAGATTGCCTCTCTGCGCCGTCTGGCCGATGAATTTTCCCAATTCGCCCGCCTGCCCGAACCGGACAAACGGCTGGAAAACCTGGGCGACATCGCCCGCCACTCCATCTCGCTTTTTCAGGCGGAACATCCGCACATCCGCATCCAAGGTCACCTGGATGCGAGCCTGCCGCCGCTGGCGGTGGACCGGGAACAGATCCGGCGGGCACTGCACAACCTCCTCAAGAACGCGCTGGAAGCATCCAGATCGAACGGCACCATTGAAGTGCGGGTAGAGCGGGCGGGTGAGGAACCGTTTGCAGCCGTTATCAAAGTGAAGGATCATGGGATGGGTATGACGGAGGAGATCCTGGCGCAGGCGCTGCAACCCCATTTCACGACCAAGCGTCAGGGCAGCGGCCTGGGCTTGTGCATCGTTCACAAAATCATCACGGATCACGGCGGCACCCTGCAGCTGGAGAGCACGGTGCAGCGCGGAACCACCGTCACCATCAAACTGCCCTGACGCTCCCGTCAGGATCGCATTTGGCCGTGCTGCTGCAGGGATCCGACCACGCGGATCCGGCAGGGATAGCCGCCGTCCTGCACGCTGCACGTTTCCCATAACGCACAATGACAGGAACAGATAAGCGGCCTGGGGGCCTCGATGCGCTCTGCGGCATGGACCGTTCGATTATCCACCGCCACGGCCGACGGCGCCGCGGTCTTTATCCATTTGGCGACAATGCGGCGCACATCCCGCCCCGCCATACACAGCTCGTTCATGATCAGATCCGGCTGCATCCGCATCACCGCTTTGCGGAGATGATCGTCATAACACACCCGTTCCACTTCATCGATGGCCACGTCCAGGAGGTCGCGGCTGGCGATCTGCATCGCGGTGGCCTGATCCTGATCGTCCTCCGTTTCCTGCATGTTGAGAAGCAGTCGCGGCTGAAAACTGTTGATGGTCTCCTGCCACTGCTGAAAGGATCCATTGGCCTGAGCTCGTACCTGTTCCGACAGGACGGCGATCGTCGGCGTTCGGTCGGGCTGAAAGGGATCGATGTTGCGCTGCAGGATCTGGCCGATCAGAGGCTGATGGCGAAACAGGCGCATCAATCGGCGAAGCAGCGCCAGCTTGATGAAATGAAAGCCGTTCTGCACGGCCAGCGGCTCCGGGGTTATCACCACGACGCCGAAATCGGACTGTAAAAAATAGTCAAGTTCGTTGAATGCGGTGCCGGCGCCGATGTCCAGCAACACAAAATCGGCCCGCAGCGAGCGGAAATGACGAATGAGCTGGTATTTCAAACCGTATTTGATATCTGCCATGCCGAAACCGCAGGTGGTGCCGGAGAGGAGAAAGAGATTGGGCAGAAAAGTGGCCAGCAGGAGGGCGTTGAGATCGCGCTCTTTTTTTTCAAAGAAATCACGAATGGTCTGCGGAGGATTGAGAATGCCCAGCATCTGGTGCAGATTGGCGCCGCCGAAATCGGCATCGACCACCACCGTCCGGCGCTCCGCCATGGCAAAAGCCATGCCCAGGCTGGCGGTCAGCACGGTTTTACCGACGCCGCCTTTGCCGCCGGCGATGGCGATGATACATGGTTTGTTGAGACTGGCTTTGATACGCCTCTCCTGATCTTCCGGTCCACATCGGCCGGACAGCCCCTACTCTGTTGCTGAAAGAGCGTTGGTATCGTGATGGCGGGTGATGATGAAGCGCAGCGCGCGCCGTGATCGATCAGCGAAACATCGCTTTTATGCTCCCCCAGGTCTCTCGCGCAGAAGAAATTTGCGGGCTGATCACCAGATGGCCATATTCCGATGTGGAACCATCCTTGTTGACGATTTGCAGTTTGTAGTAAAAGGTACGGCCGGTCTGCTTAAAGACACTGGCATCACTGTAATGGTAGGTCTGCTCCGTGCTCTCTTCGGTTTTGGCAGCAGCGATCAGCGGACTCACCTTGTCGAAACTTGTGTCATCGAGACTGCGTAAAACATAATACCCTCTCAGACCGGATTCCGCCGTTACCACCCATTTCAGGTCCACGCGATTATAACCGGGCTCGCCGGTAAAACTTGAGATGATGGATCCGGCCTGAACAGCAACGATGACAAGTAACAGCAACAAAATAACACAACCATGCCGACTCATATGACATCCATTCGTATGGTAAACAGGAGACCTGGGTTCTCACCTATCATGCTTATAAATATACCAATTCTAATTAAAAAGTCAATTCTTTTTTACAAAATTAAATAACATCTTGACTAATAACCATTTATTCTTTATATTTTTCCAGCTTTTCACGATGGATAGGAGGGGTTAGATCGTGAGACCTGCTAACGGATTTAAAAATGACATCCGTATGGATTCCCTGGACAGGTACCTGCGGGAAATCAACTCCATACCGCTCCTCGCTCCCCAGGAAGAGGTAGATCTGGCGCGTAAAATTCGACGCGGCGATCTCAAAGCCCTCGAAAAACTCACCCTGGCCAATCTTCGCTTTGTCGTCAGTGTCGCCAAACAGTACCAGAATCAGGGACTCTCCCTGGCCGACATCATCAACGAAGGCAATCTCGGTCTTATCAAAGCGGCTACCCGATTTGATGAAAGCCGCGGCTTTAAATTTATTTCCTATGCGGTCTGGTGGATCCGGCAGTCCATTCTGCAGGCACTGGCCGAACAGTCCCGCATCGTACGCATCCCCCTCAACCGCGTCGGCACCATGAACAAAATCGACCGCATGATGGCCAAGCTGTCGCAGTGCTATGAACGGGAACCCACTGAAAATGAGTTGGCGGACAAACTTCATATGGGCACCCACGAACTGATGGATATGCTACGCAACACCGGCAAACCCGTCTCGCTGGACTGCCCCCTGGATGACGACGAAGACAGCAAACTGATCGATATTCTGGAAGCGCCGGATAACGCCGGTCCGGATCAACAGCTCCTGGGTGAATCACTGGATGTGGACATTGATCGCAGCCTCAAGTCTCTTGAACGGCGGGAGGCCCAGGTCATCCGCATGTATTTCGGCCTCTGCGGCGACCGGCCGCTGACGCTGGAAGAAATCGGCACCAAACTGACGCTGACCCGGGAAAGAGTCCGCCAGATCAAAGAAAAGGCACTGCGACGCCTGCGGCACTCGTCCCGCAGCATCTTTTTACGCAAATATCTCGGCTGAAGGCTGTGGCTGTTAGTTGCTTTATACTGAATATTAACAAGAATTAAACACATCTCGCGCGCCCCTGGTTCTGCCTTCAGGAAGCCCCTGCACGCCTTCCGGGGCGGACTATGCCTGCCCGCCACCCGCTATCCGCAAAAGTGAAATAGATCACTTTTTTCCTTGACAAAACTTGATTATGTTAGTATATTACCTCATTGATGACGGCCTGCCTTTATAAAAACCCTCCTCCCAATTACACTTTTGAACTTGGCGTCTGAATTGGGAAAGCTATGAACCAGTGCTCAAAGGGAAAAAAGATGCAAAACAAGCACATCAAGCTTATCTATTTCTCTTTGGGGGATAGCGAAATAAAGCAGATAAGTCTTGGCTGGAAAAAAATTGTGGGACTCGCAGCCATAAGCTTTGCTTCACTCTTAGTTTTGGTGTCCCTCATCATCGGCGGATTTACCTCGTTGCTGGACAACTTGCAGGTTGCCCACCTGAGCCGCTCCAACAAACAATTGCAGACCGCTTTGCAGCAAATAAGCTTGAAGGCGAGTTCTATCGACCATAAAGTGGCTCAAATCGAAAAGCAGGATGACGATTTAAGAATTTTCGTGGATATGCCCTCGATCAACGGCGATGTTCGCAAGCTGGGCGTCGGCGGCAGCAGCTTTAATGTGATCGAAAAGCTGGACACAGGCCTCTATGGCACCAGCGAACAAGCTGTAGAAATTAAAAAACAGCTCGACAACCTCTACCAGCGCGTAGAATTGGCTTCGCAAAGCCGGAAAGAGATTGCGGACCGCTACTATGCCAAATTGAAAGAGCTGAAACAGACCCCCTCCATTCGCCCGGTAGGCGGCGGCAGGGTCACGGATCGCTATGGCTATCGCCTTGATCCCTTCATCGGCCGCACCATGCATCACGATGGCGTCGATTTTTCCGCTCCCCGTGGAACCGAAGTATTTGTCAGCGCCTACGGCATTGTCTCTGAGGTCGTTATCCGCTATCGCCCGAACCAGAGCTATGGCAAGTATGTCATTATCGACCATGGCTACGGACGCAAAACGCGCTATGCCCACCTCGAAAGCGTGCTGGTCAAGGAAGGGCAGAAAGTAAACCGCAATACCGTTATAGGCACGGTCGGCGATACCGGAAAATCCACCGGGCCCCATCTGCACTATGAGGTCCTTGTCAATGGCAAACCGGTCAATCCGGAAATCTATATGCTCGATTGATCCTGCACGAAGAACCTGGGCCTGCCGTTGAGCAGGCCTTTTTTTTGCCCCGGAAGGAGGTGCGGCCGGCCAAACACAGCAGCCAGTTTTCGTTTGCAAAATAGATGAAAAATTGATACCTTTATTATATGGCAGCCAATACTCAAAAACAACTCAAACTCCTCTACTATACCCATAACGGCACCGAGCTGCAAGAGATTAACCTGGGTTGGAAAAAAATCCTCACCCTGGCCGTGGTCTCTCTGAGCCTTCTTCTGCTGCTGGTCTCCTTTGTTCTCGGCCTCTTTAGCCATCTCTCGCAGAATTGGCCGGTCATGTCCCTGGCCAAAACACATCAAAAACTGGGCAACCTGCTCTCCGACATGAACAGCCGCGTCAACACCATTGAGGGCCTGATTGAACATATCGAGGAACAGGACAGCACCCTCAAGGTTTTTGTCGATGCGCCGGCCATCAACGCAGCCTCTGCCGTGACCTCCTCGCTGCTCGAACCGGCAAAGCCGGCCATGATCGACCGCTATGATGAAGCCCTGCAGATGAAACGGGTGATCGATACCATGGCGGAACGGATTGACAAAGCCAGGCAAAGCCGGTCGGAAATCAACACTAATTACCAGGCCAAACTGCAGCAATTGCGGCAAACCCCTTCGATCCGACCGCTGTTCGGCGGCCGCATCACGGATAAATACGGCTACCGCCTCGATCCCCTTGTCGACCGCGTCATGTTTCATGAAGGGATCGACTTTTCCGCCCCCCGTGGTACGCAGGTGTTCGCCAGCGCCGAAGGTGTGGTAAAAGAGGTGGTGACCCGCTTTCGCGCCAACAGCGATTACGGCCGCTATGTGCTGGTCGACCATGGCTTCGGCCGCCAGACCCGCTATGCCCACCTGGAGACCATCAACGTCCGCGTCGGGCAACGTATCGCCCGCCACTCCATCATCGGTCGCGTCGGTGACTCTGGCCGCTCGACAGGGCCGCATCTGCACTATGAGGTTCTGCAAAACAGCAAACCGGTCGATCCGTCCAACTTTATCCTGGAATAGCCCTGTCGCCTGGCTCATTCATGGCACATCGAATCGCTTTTCTTCTCATCCTGCTGGCGGTCCGGACACCGTTCGGACAACCGGCCTTGCCGACGCTGCAAAAAGGCGTCGAACTCAGCCTGCAGCACCAGTACGACCACGCTCTGGCGCTCTTTCAAACGGTTATTGATTCCTTTCCCACCCATCCGGCCGGCCCCCTGTTAATGGCAGCCGTTTACCAGTCCATGATGCTGGACATGGAAAGTGAGCGCTGGCGAGAGCCATTTGCACAATCCATTGCCCAGGCGCTGGCGCTGGCGCAAGCCCGTCCGCAGGAACGCTGGTTTCGCTTCTATCACGGCGCCGCGCTCTCCTACAAAAGTTATCAGCAGGCGCGGGAAAAAAAATATCTGGCCGCTCTGCCCACTGCACTGAGCTCCATGCGTGATTTCAACCGATTGCTGCAGGAGGACAGCACCTTCTGCGAACCGATGCTGGGCATCGGCAATTATCTGTACTGGCGCAGCAAACTGGCACGCTGGCTGCCTTTTCTGCCCCGGCAAAAAGAGCAGGGCGTTCAACTGATCGAGCAAGCCTATCGCTGCTCGCAGCTGTCAAAATGGGCGGCGCTCTCCAGCCTCTGCTGGATCAGTATGGAAGAGAAACGCTATGATCAGGCACGAACATACAGCGAGGAGGGATTGCGGGCCTTTCCGCAAAGCCGCTTTTTTCTCTGGCCATGGGCCGAAGCCCTGTTCCGCAGCGGCCGCTTTGTCGAAGCGGAGAAAGCTTTTACGAGATTGAATGGGTGTAAAACGGGGATACTGGAGGACAACGGCTATAATCAGGTGGTGATCTTTTGGAAGCTGGCCCAGTGTGCCGAACACAACGGCGAGGCCGGCAACGTCGTTCTTTATTGCCGGCAAGCGCTGGCGGTCGTGGTCCGACCGGAGGTTAAAGATCGCGCGGCCAAAAAATTGGCCTATTGCCGGCAGTTGCTCAGCAAGTACGTGGCTCACTGACACCTGCCAGATCGCGGCCCTGCGCTCTACTCCTGACGCACCAGCACCATGCCGCTGATCGCCGGCACCGCGATGGACGAGCCCGTCACCTCCCTTTGCGCCATAGCCCCTGCTCTCTTTCCATCAACCCATACGCCCCAACGACCCGCCGGCAGGGCAAAGGTAACGGTCTCGCCAGGGTGAGCGTTGAGCAACACCAGCACCTGCATTTGTTCGGCGGCCGCGCGCCGGTCGATGGAAAATCCCAGTGCCAACGGATTATCATGATCGATAAACACCAGGGCGTCCCTGGCCACCTGCCGCAACACCGCACAGCTGCGCCGCATGGCGGCCAGCCCGCTGTAATACTGCACCAGTTCCCGGTTCAGCTCGGCGTGGTCAAAATTGAGCCAGTTGGTTTCGTTGTCTTTGTTGTAGCTGTTGTGATCGATGCGGCCGATATGGGGATCCGGCGCCGAGCTGCGGGCGATAACCTTGCTGCGACCGTACTCCTGCCCCTCTTCGATCATCAAACCACCCTGACTGGTGTACAGGATCAGAGCACCCAGCTTGTTGACGGCAAGTTGACGGGCCGATAACCGGGCGTGCTGGTCCAGGTCCTGAACCACGTGCGTCGGCTGGACCTCGCCCAGACCGATGCGGACGAAATCACCAAAGGTATGGTCATCGTGGGAACCGAGATAGTTGACCGCATGACCGCTTTTCTGAAACAGCCCGCCCTCATGGCTCAGCGTCCCGGCGATATAGCGCCTTACCGTCTGCTTGCTGTTATCCCCCCAATAACGCCCAAAGATGTAACTCTGACCGTTCTCCGGATTTTGCCCTTTGACGCCGTTGCGGAATTGATCGTTCCAGGCCGCCCAATCGTGTTGGGAAAATTCCGCCGGCGCATAACGTCCACCACCCCACGGTTCGGCGATCAGGATCACGTTGGGATTGAGTTTGCGCGCCTCGCGGGTGATGAGATCCACCGTTTGCCAGTCGATCAGGGCCGCCAGGTCAAAGCGAAAGCCGTCGATGTGGTACTCTTGCATCCAGTACAGAATGCTGTCCACTATCAACTTTTGCGCCATCGGCCGTTCGGTCTTGAAATCATTGCCGCATCCCGAGGCCGACAGGTAACGGCCGTCATCGTCCAGACGAAAGTAATATTTTTTATCAATGAGTTTAAAGGCGTTCTGATCATACTGGGAGACATGGTTGTAGACCACATCCAGGATGACGGCGATGCCGGCTTTGTGCAACGCTTTCACCACCTCTTTAAATTCGTCCACCTGACGGCCCTGGCTGCCGCACCAGCCGGCGGCGGCCAGCGTCTGTCCCTCGCCATAGTAGGATTCGGGCGCAAAAAAATAGGAGCTCATGTAGCCCCAGTGATTGCGGCTGTAGGGATTCCAGGTATTGGTGACGCCGTCAACCGGCTCGTTGAACGGAATCTCGATGTTGCCGAAATCATGAATCGGCAGAAACTCGACCGCGTTCACGCCCAACGATTTGAGATGAGGAAGGCCGCCCCGCCCCGGGCTGAGAAAACCGGTGTAGGTGCCGGCGCGTCGCGGCTCCACCCCCGCACTGGGGTGGGCGGTCATGTCGCGCAGATGACACTCATAGATCATCAGGTCCTGCAGGCTGTACCCCAGCCAGGTGTCGCCCTCCCAATCGAAGCGGCCGCTGTCCATGATCAGGGTTCGGCCGCGGTGCCAGTGATCGTTCTGCGTCGCCACCGCCCGACTGTAGGGATCGCACACCAGCCTGGTATGATCGAACGCTTCGCTGGGGCCGGCCGGGCCGGCCACGCGATAATTATAATAATAGCCCAGGTACTGGCCGGCCAGCAGGCACTCCCATACGCCATCGCTGTCACGGTACATGTCGTGGCTCTGGCCCTGCTCGACCTGCAGCGAATCATAAAGCACCAACTCTACCTTGATCGCGCGCGGCGCAAACACTCTGAAAATAGTGCGATCTTCATTCCAGGTGCAGCCCAGCTCCTTGTGAGTATAAAAGCCGTCCAGCACCGCATCCGGCTGCAGCTCCTTTTTCACTCCTTTAAAGAGCATCGAATAACTCGTGCTGAGATCCAGCGGCGTGGTGGTGAGACGATAACCGCCCGGCAGCTCCACCACTTTTTTTACAGACACCCCTGGCTGAATGGTAAAATCTCCAACACCAGGCTTGGCCGACCCGTCCTGGATACGGACATCGACTGTGGTCAGAGAACTGATTTTGGCAGAAAAAGTCATCGCTCGCGAGTCTCCGAATGCCAATCCCAACAAAAGAAAAACTCTCAGGAGCCTTTCCTGTCGGGAAACGCAGCTGTATTGTTTCATGTTTGCACTCTTGCCTGATGCGGCCCGGGTTCTGGCTTCACCCCAAGACCGGATTACGAGGTTCGTCCGGGAGTCAAAAGCTCCTGCAGCGCCTTTTCCGATTCGACCCGGTCGTTGAAATCGATGGTTCGGTCGCGGAGCGTCTGTGTGGTCTCGTGACCTTTGCCGAGAATCATGACGATGTCGCCGGCCTCCGCCATGCGCACCGCATAACGGATGGCTTCGCCGCGATCGAGTATCTTGTGCACCGGTTTGCCGCTGCAGCCTTTACGGATCTCGTCAATGATCTGCGCCGGATCTTCGTTGCGCGGATTATCGGCGGTGAGGATGATTTCATCGCTGAAGCGGTCGGCCATTTCGCCCATGATCGGCCGCTTCTCCTTGTCGCGATCGCCACCACAACCGAACAGGGTGATGACCCGTTTCGGATTCAAACTCCTGGCCAGACTCAGCACGTTTTCCATGCCGTCCGGCGTATGCGCATAATCAACGACTACGGCAAACTCCTGGCCGCGCTCGACCAGTTCGAAGCGGCCGGATACCCGAATGTTCGCCTCCAGGCCGGCTTTGATCGTGGCTAAATCGAGATCCTGGGAAACGGCCACGGCTACAGCCGCCAGGGCATTGTATACGTTAAAACGGCCCACCAGCCCGGTCTCGATGTCGATGGCGCCCTTGGGCGTCAGCAGACGATAACTGGTGCCTTTTATGTGATAGCGGATGTTCTCCGCGCGCACATCCGCCTGCGCAGAAAGGCCGTAGGAAATGACACGGGCCTGCGTCGCTGCCGCAAAATGATGGCCGTAACGGTCATCGATGTTGATCACGGCATAGTCGTCAGCCGAAAGCCAGCGGAAGAGTTTTAATTTGGCGTTGAGATAATTCTCCATGGTCTTGTGAAAATCGAGGTGATCCTGGGTAAGGTTGGTGAACACCGCGACTCTGAATTGACAGCCGGTGAGGCGGAAGAATTCAATACCGTGGGACGACGTTTCCATGACGCAATAATCGAAGCGGGCATCGGCCATGCGCCTCAAGATCTCTTGCAGATCCGGAGGTTCCGGTGTCGTGTCTTTGGATTTATGAATCACCCCGTTCATCTTGTAATACAGGGTGCCGATCAGCCCGATTTTATACTTTTGAATAAAGATGCTCTCCACCACATGGGTGGTCGTGGTCTTGCCGTTGGTGCCGGTGAGAGCGATCAGGGAGAGCTCTTTGCTGGGAAAACCGTAAAAGCGCGTGGCAATCAGCCCGAGCGCCTGTCGGGAGTCCGGGACCAGGATTTTGACTATATGCTCCGGAACCGGCACATCCTGTTGCAGCACCACAGCCACAGCGCCTTTACCAACAGCATCCGCCACCAGCGGATGGCCGTCAGGAATTTCGATTTTGTCCATCTGGGTGTAAATGTTGATGGCGACAAACAGGTAGCCCGGCTGCACGCGCAGGGGATCGTACACCACCCCTTTAATATCAATACCCTCCATCGCTCCGGTCACCGTCTTTACTGTCACGTCACAGAGTGCGGTCTGCAGGTCCATAGATCTCCTCGTCATTTTTGAAACTGTAATGTAAGCAAAATAAGCCTGATTGTCAAGAACCGGCACCGGCTCCATCCGGTTTTAACCGACTAACTCTATGATTTTCATACGGTGCCTCTATCGGGATCTATTCATAAACCGCCGCGGCGGTCGCCGAGTTATTTCTTCCAGGATTATCCAGTAAATCTCGACCCTATGCTTTTAGGTTCTATTCTCAGCGCAAGCGCGATGACATCATGTTTTAATTTTCGCTGCGTAATCTCGGCGGTGAATATTTCAGGCTAAATTCGATCAACTTTACTTTATGTATATTTTTCTTGACATTTTGTTATATTTTTATTACTTTAATTCAGCACAAAAATAATAATTCGAAATGGCTGCCAACATCCTGTGAAAAGGAAAAAGGAATGAAAACCGTTACCAGCGCTCTCGTCCTGATCGCACTCGCTCTCACCGCTGCAGCCCCGGCAGCGGAAAAGCAAGAGGAGCAATCAAATCCAAAGATCGGCGTCTATGATTCACGCGTCGTAGCCCTGGCCTATTACAGATCGACCAGGCAAATGGCGCGATTGTCCAGGATTCAGCAAGAGTACAACAAAGCTAAAGCGGATGACAACAAAAAGCGCATGCAGGAACTGGAAAAAGAGGGCCCCTGGAATCAGGTTCGTATGCACCAGCAGGTATTTTCCACCGCCGGCATAAGCCACATCACCGCGCAGATATCCGACGAGATCAAGACCATGGCCCGGGAGGCTGGCGTGATGGCGGTTGTTTCCAGATGGGAAATGCCTTACCTGGGTGCCGGCGTGACCACTGTGGACCTGACCTTGGCCATGGCCAAGCTGTTCAATCCGGACGAAAAAACTCTGAAAATCATGGAAAGCATGAAAAATCAGGAGCCGGTTCCCTTTGACAAGCTCTCTCTGGATCCCTCTCTATAGCAAAAGCACCGGGAGACGGTTTTGCCGTCTCCCTCGCGATCTGCCCACAATCCTGCTCAACAAAAGCAAACGTCATCACGCCGTCGCCGCCGCTTGTTACATCACGAGGATTATTTAATGCGGATATGGATGCTGCAAGGATCCGCTCACAGGGATAAGCATTCGCAGTGATCAGGGTGGAAGAAAAGCCGGGGTGGCGGCAGAGAGCGTTTTCGATCGTCTCGGCAGAGACGGGGATGATATAACCGGATCAAATCATTTTGATCAGCGCCACTTCATCGCAGTCGGGAAATTTCGGACAATGGATGCAATCTTTCCACACCTTGTGCGGCAGGTCCTTTTTGTCGACGCGACTGAAACCCAGCTTTTCAAAGAAAGCCGGCTTGTAGGTCAGCGTAAAAACCTGGGTGAGGCTGAGCTCGGCCGCTTCCAGCAGGAGCTGTTCGACGATGGCGCGCCCCAAACCCTGCCCCACTTTTTCAGGCGCAATGGCCAGTGATCGCACTTCGGCCAGATTATCCCATATAATATGCAGCGCCCCGCAGCCGACAACCGCATCGCTCTCGTCGGCTACGATGAAATCGCGCAACTGATTATAAATCTGCGCCTGCGACCGGCTAAGCATATCGCCCTGGCGGGCATAATAATTGATCAGCTCGGTGATGGCAGCCCCATCCTGTATTTTAGCCCGCCTAATCAAGGCTTTCCCGCACGGCATCTTCAAACAGTTCCACCGCCTCTTCCAACTGCTTCTTCTCGACGATAAGGGGCGGCAAAAATCGTAACACATGATCGCCGGACTTGCATAGCAGCAGGCCAAAGTCGGCGCAGGCGTCGATGATTTTCTTCGCCGGCAGGGACAGTTCCACGCCCACGATCAAACCTTTTCCACGCACCTGTTTGATGACCTCGAGATCATCCTGCAGAACTTCCAGCAGTTTATAAAGATGTTCGCCCATGTCCTGCACATGCTGCAGGAAAGCGGGATCGGCAATACGCTGCACCACATAGTTCGCCACCGCACAAGTCAGCGGCCCACCGCCAAAGGTGGAGCCGTGTTCGCCGGGCTTGATGTGGTCGGCTACATCCTGAGAAGTCAGCAGGGCACCCAGGGGCAGGCCACCGGCCAACGGCTTGGCGACGGTCATCATATCCGGCTCGACATCGTACCATTCGTAACAGCAGAATTTGCCGCTTCGGCCCATACCGCATTGAATTTCATCAAACACCAGCAGAATGTCGAGATCATCGGCGAGCTTGCGCAGGCCCTTCATGAACTCCGGCGTAGCGAGGTGAACGCCCCCTTCGCCCTGGATGGGCTCGACAAAGATGGCGCAGGTTTTTTCTTTGCTTGCCAGCCGTTGCACGCTGTCCAGATTATTGAATTCTGCAAACCGGATGCCCGGCAGCATGGGTTCAAAACCCTGCCAGAATTTATTTTGCCCGGTCGCTGACAGCGATCCCATGGTGCGGCCGTGAAACGAGTTCTGCAGGGCAATGATTTCAACGGCGGCTTCTCCTTTAACCTCATGGCCCCATTTGCGGGCCAGCTTGATAGCCCCTTCCATCGCCTCGGTGCCGCTGTTGGTGAAAAAGACCCGGTCGGCAAAGGTGAGATCCACCAGATTCTTGGCCAATTGCAGCGGCGGTTCGCTGTGATACATATTGGAGCTGTGCCACAGTTTCTGCGCCTGCTCGGTCAACACTTTGATGGCACCCGGATCACAGTGACCCAAAGCATTGACGGCAATGCCGGCGGTGAAATCCAGATATTTTTTACCATCCGTATCGTACAGATAAACGCCATGGCCGTGGCTCAATACAAACTCCGGGCGGCTGTAGGTCGGCAGCAGATATGTTTTGGCTATATCGATTACTTCCAAAGTGTCCATGTAAAGCATCTCCTGATTGTGTCCTGGGCAACCCGGATGGGGTTGCAGCGACAAGATTTGGTTCGATTGGTGTGTTACATCGATTATCAGGGCCTAATTTATGCGTTTTTTTGCCAATTCAAACATGTTTTTTCAGCCCCAAAGGCAGCGCCGGACCTCAATCAGCTCTGGTCACCGCAGTGCCAAAGTCGTAGGCACCGGACACGATCTGCGACAGTGTGTCATCGCCCTGCCAGGCGCTGATGTGGACCCGCGGCACGCCGGCCGCGATGGCGGCGAACGCCGATTCCATCTTGGCCACCATGCCGCCATGAATGACTTTGAATTCGATCAGGCGTTGCGCTTCCGCCATGGTCAGCGTCGAAGCGACGTGGTCACCCACTCGGACGCCAGGCACATCGGTAAAGTAAATGAGATCGTTGCACGCCAGCGCCCCGGCGAGCGCGCCGGCTGCCGTATCTGCGTTGACATTGTAGGTTTGCCCGGAGCTGTCGGCGGAAACCGGCGAGATCACCGGCACCTGCCGGCGGTCGAGTATGGTCTGTACAATCTCCGGCTTCACCTCTACGATCTCACCGACACAGCCGAGATCATAACCGTCCCGCAGCCACTGTTTTACCGTAAACAGCGACTCTGTTTTTCCGGACAGCCGGAACACCGGCACACCGGATCGCTGCAGGATGTCGGCAATTCGTCCGTTGATCTCCTGGGAGAGCACACGCTCCACGATCACCATGTCTTCCGGCGTCGTCACCCGCAAGCCGTCGATAAATTTTGGCTCGCGACAGGCCAGCCGCAGAGCGGCAGAAATTTCCGCGCCGCCGCCGTGCACGATCACCACCTGAACATCGGCCAAAGCCTGTATCGCCCGCCCCAGGGAGGCGTAACCGGCCTCACCCTCCAGTGACTTGCCGCCTAATTTGATCACAATGAGTCGGCTCATATCACAGTCCTGTAGTTTCTTCAATACCAAACATACAATTCATGTTTTGTATAGCCTGGCCTGCGGCGCCCTTGCCGAGGTTATCGATGGCGCTGAAAATCAGGGCATAGTCTGTTTCCGCCACCGCTTCGGCCGCCAGAAAGCAGTAGTTGCTGTTCATGGCCATGCGGGTTCCGGGCAACGCAGGATGAATTACTTTGACAAACGGCTCTTGCGCATAGACACGCTGCAGTTGTTCATTCAACTCGGCCGTGCTGCGCGGGCTGTTGAGCCGGCAGTAGACGCTCGCATACAGGCCGCGGGATTGCGGCACCAGATGCGGCGTAAACACGACCGTCCGGCGCGATCCTGAAAGACGGGCCAATTCCTGTTCGATTTCGCCGACGTGACGATGGCAGCGGCCGGCTTTGTAAGCGTTGACGTTTTCGTTCGCCTCCACATAATGGGTGGTCCTGCTCGGCGTTTTACCCGCACCGGAGATGCCGGATTTGGCATCGATCACGATGGCGTCATCCGCCAGCCAGCCGGCCTGCAGCAAGGGCAACATCCCCAGCAGCGAAGCGGTGGGATAACAGCCGGGATTGCCGACAATGGCCGCACTTTTGATCTCCTCGCGATACCATTCGGTCAAGCCGTAAACGGATTTGTCCAGCAATTCGGGGCAGGGATGTTCGGTTTTGTACCATTTGGCATATTCAGCCGCATCGGGAAAACGAAAATCTGCGCCCAGATCGATGACGCGCACCTGTTTGTCATAAAACTTTTTTGCCCACTGCGCGGATTCAATGGCCGGCAGACAGAGAAAGACCACGTCCATGGCGGCGGTCAGGGAGTGCTCGGCAGAGCACACCTCAAACTCACGAGGTACGGCAATGTGCGGAAAAAGGTCCGCCAGCCGTTTCCCTTTCTCCTGCTCAGATGTGGCCGCTGTAACCTGAACGTGCGGATGCCGGCTCAGCAGACGCAGCAGCTCTTCACCCGTATAGCCCGTCACTCCTAAAATACCAACCTTGATGGCCATCTCTACTCCATATGATTCCCAGGGTTCATGTGTGATACTCTGCATTGATCTTGACATAGTCATAGGTCAGATCGCAGGAAAAAACGGTCGCACGGGCCTGGCCGGCTGCCAGCGTCATGTGTACCTTGATCTCCTTTTCCGCCAGCGCCCGTTTCATGGCCGCCAGGTCAAAGGGGAGCGGTTGTCCGTCCTGCAATACGGTAATGCCGGCAAATGAAACAGCGATACGGGCCGGATCCAGTTGGACGCCGCTGCCGCCCACCGCTGACACGACGCGACCCCAATTGGGGTCCTGACCGAACAACGCCGTTTTCACCAGCATAGAGTTCGCCACTGCTTTGGCCGCCGTGACCGCCTCTGCTTTGCTGGCCGCCTGTTCGATGGTGATGAGCGCCAGCTTGGTGGCGCCTTCGCCGTCTTCTGCAATCCGCCGTGCCACCGCCTGCATAACCTGGGTCAGCGCCTGCACAAAGCGGTCGTAATCCTCACCCTCGTGGTCAATGAGCGGATTGCCGCAGAGGCCATTGGCCATGGCCAGCACGCAATCATTGGTGCTCATCTCTCCGTCCACGGTCAGGCTGTTGAGCGATTCCGCTGTGGCCGCACGCAGAGCGGCATCCAGCCGTTCCGGGGTGATGGCCACATCAGAGGTGACGCAACAGATCATGGTGGCCAGGTTGGGATTGATCATGCCGCTGCCCTTGGCCATAACGCCGATCTGAGCCTTGACGCCGCCGATGTCAAAGGCTATGGAAAAATGTTTGGCCACCAGATCGGTGGTCATGATCGCCTGCGCAGCGGCGAGACCGCCAACGGCCGACAGAGCGGCCTTGGCCAGGGGAATGCCGGTGCGCACCTTTTCCATAGCCATTGGTTTGCCGATGATCCCTGTCGAAGCCACCAGCACCGCTTCCCTGGCTACATCAAGTTCGTTCGCGGTCCATTGCGCCATATCCAAAGCGTCCTGATCTCCCTGCACGCCGGTGCAGGCGTTGGCGTTGCCGCTGTTTATGATCATGGCCTGTA
>CAZISM010000066.1:27446-29992 GCA_964541895.1 uncultured Cytophagia bacterium | reverse complement strand
AGCGTGCCCCAGCCGCCCGAGTTGCGCCACTGTTCAATAGACACCCGGTCGCCGCGGGCCACATCCGGCGCGCGCTGCAGACGGATCACCAGATCGCCGTCCGCCGTGCAGCGTTTGGGGATGTCAAAGGTGAAAAAGTCGCTCATCTGCAGAGGAAGCTCCACATGTTCAGCCAGCAGATGGTCGTCGGCAAATATGGCTTGTCCGGTTTGATTCATGCGGTCGGCATAGCGCGGCTGATACCAGGGTCGGACAAACGTAAAGCGAATGCGATAGGAGGCTTTGGGGTCCAGGTCCTGATAGTGCAGGGTGACGCCCTGTTCCTCATCCTGGGTAAAATGCATGGAACGCTGGCTGGGGCGATTGCCTTCCGACAACATCTCGTTCACATAGGGCTGGCCGTGGTCATACGGATAGCCAAAGGTGACATGCGGGGCCGGATTAGAGGTGCCCAAATTGTCATAATAGCCGCCGTCGCCGCTATCTTCATAGTCGACGATCATGGCCAGGAGCTGCCGCCGTTCGTTACCTCCGGTTGCTTGCGCCCGCTCAAGTTGGCGCTGCAACCAGCCCAGGCCGATGAAATCGTGCTGCAGATTAAAATAGCCTTCGTTGCGGTCGCCGAACAGGCGATCGGACTCTGCACCCAATCGACCGGCTTCCTGGCGCAATTGCGCCATCGCCGGCGTTTCCTGAATAGTTTTTAACCAGAGCAGCATCTCGTTGATATCGGTATTCTGTGGATGGCGTTGCAGAATGCGACGAGTCTCTTTTTCTATGCGCTGCTGCAGTTCGATCTGTTGTCCAACCGCCAGTTGAATGTATTTATCCAATGCGGCTTTTTGCATGAACAGACGCCACAGCCAGCTGGTCGCCATCCGGGGTGCCGGCATTTTTTGGCCGGCGGCGGTGACCCGCGCATAAAAGGTATCGATGCCTGTTTTGTGATGCAGGGGTGTGTCGGGTTGCTCCTGCAGGTTTTCCTCCAGCTGGAAGAGGGCGCGGGCCATGTCCGGCGCAGCTTCCTGGCCGAACCAGGTGCGGCAGTATTGGTCCACCACCTGTTCCACGCTCAGGCGCGGCGACCAGAGGAGTCGCTGCCACAACCACTGGTTAACATGGTCATGATGGCCGCTGGAATGGGTGATGTCGCCGACGCCGTAGGGCATGAGGTCGTTGAAAACGCGATGGTAATAACGCGGCCAGGCATAAAACGTCAGACGGTTATAGACCATGGTGAGGTATTGATCCGGACGACGTTCATAAATGTCGTGGCTCCAGTGCGGCGGCTGATCGCCGTTGCGATCGGCGCGCGGATACATCTGGATGTAGCCGTGCTGTGCGTATTTCCAGTGGGTGATTTCGTTGTAATAGACCAGCACCTGCTGCGGCGGCAACTGATGAAGAATCTCTTTGGGATACAGGCCGTAGGGACCGTACCCCGGATAGCGGAACAGGTCCATGCGATGGGTCTGGCGGTGCCCGGGCTGCCAGGAGGTGGCATCGGAGCCTGGGCCATACCCCCAGGCCCACAGCCAGTGGCGCGGTTTTTCCTGAAGATATTGGAAAATGGCCTGGTCGTCTTCGTCGTCGAATTTCTGATTGGTGAAATAGATGCGGGTGTGCGGATGACAGCTGTGAACGATGGCAGCCATCTCTTCCACGAGTTTGATAAAGGTGAGGCCATAGGGATTGCAGCGATCGCACTCGCAGCCGCCGCCGTCGCCGCCGTGAAATTTCACCAGGTCATAAGGTGGGCTGTTTTTGAACGTCTGCTCGCAACGTTGTAACATGTACGCTCGTGCTTCCGGCACGGAAAGGCAGACATAGCCGGTACGGCCGATGGACTCAAAGGCCTGCCATGCCGGCGGCACCTGACCGCCGGCCGTGTTGGCGCCGAATCCGCCCTGGGTCATCAAACCGTACGATTTCAGAAAATCGAAGAGGGGGCCGGGTTCGGTGCTGAATATATTGGCGCCGGCCAGGGCGTAATCCAGGATCACCCGTTGCGTCTCTGCTTCGCTCCAATCGCGGACGTGCGCCAGAGTTTTGGCCACGCCGCTCTGACCGTACTGGGTGCCGCGGATCTGGAACGCGGGCGCGGTACGCACCTTCACTCCTGTCGGCAGGTACAGGAGGTGATCTAAAATTTCCGCTTGCCGCAGCAGTTCGCCGACGCAGTACAGGCAACCGCGGTCGTCCACGCCGGCGGCCAGCAGTGTGGGTTGGCTGTGGTGGTTGAGCCATTGCAGCAGGAATCCCTCCGGCCCCGGCGCCAGCTCTGTCAGCGGCGCTATTCCATGTTCGCCCATGCAGCGCTGAATGTCCGGATGATGGTCGGCTCTGCCCAATAAAATTATCAAGTGGTCGTTGCCTGTTCGACCGGCCTCCATGGACACGTCGGTCATGCCGCTTTCCAGAAGACGATCACGCAGCAGGCCGGCGACTTTTTTTTCAACACCATTGGCGGCAGGGCCCAGGCGGATGGTAGCACTTTGATACTTTGTATCGGCTACAAGAGAATTGGCCAAAAAAGCGAATAACAG
>CAZISM010000066.1:0-27346 GCA_964541895.1 uncultured Cytophagia bacterium | reverse complement strand
CACTTTGATACTTTGTATCGGCTACAAGAGAATTGGCCAAAAAAGCGAATAACAGAAGCTGTGATATGGCCAGACATTGCTTTACGATCTGCATCGATAGGCTCCGGTCAATCTTTAATGGATAGCGCCAACTGTGTTGGCGCATCGTGTTTTGCGAGCTCGGCCAGGGCCGGCGCACAGACCGCATTGTGCGTTTGCGAGCTCGGCCAGAGTTCTGCCCGGGGAAAAATTCCCCGGGCGATCGGCGATTTTTTTTCAAGCTGGATTCGGTCTGCCAGACCGCCCAGGCACCCTTGCGGAGCTGGAGCTCCGCGGCCCGGTTTTGGCAGCCACGCCGGCGAGAGGCGGAATTACTCCGTCCGGATCACCACCACCGCACAACGCCGCTGCACCGGAACCGACAGGGTTATCCCATTTTCCTCTGCTACGGGTGTGATGGCAGACCTCTCCGCAGAGCCGGGATAACAGGCGAAACACTCTTTGATGCGCTTACCGTTCAGGCTGCGGCAGCTGATCTGCACCGTGTCCGCCCGGCTCATGATCACGGGAATGACAAATCCGGCGTCCGTATGAAACATGTTGGCTTTGGCTATGTTGTCGGTGACCGACACCGCATGCGGTGTCAGCACCCATTGTTTGCCCTTTAGCAGAGAAAAGAGCGGACCATAGTCCAGATACTGTTTTTCCGCCCACGGATCCGGAGCGATGGTGTGATCATTTTCCGGAAACGGTGCGGTGGGATAAGCGCCCATGTAGAGATGGTGCTGCAGATAAGCATCGGGATCCGGGCGCAGATCCTCGACCGTGGCGGTCCAGGCTAGAAACGGTTTGGCCAAGGCCATAAAAGCCGACATGTTCAGATTGAAACCCACCTGACCAAATTCGTTATAAATGCCGTCGATCTCTTTCATCAACTCCAGCCGGTTCAAATGGGGGTTGCAGAAAATGACTTTGCCGTGGTCATGAAACAGCGGGCCCAGCCGGCGCAGACACGACTGCCATGAGAAATAAAGACTGGCGGCCGGGCGCTCGCCGATCCAGCTGACGCCGTCGTCGCGTTTGCTGTTGTAATCGCCGAGCCAGTCCATGCGGTCGATGCAGATGCCGTCGGCATCGGGAAACAGTTCGATATGTCGACGCGCCTGTTCAAAAAGAAAATCGGCATAGGCCGAGTCCGCACAATCCATCACCAGGGCTTCACCCCAGGTGAAATGGGGAGTGGTGCGGGCGCCGGGCTGTGGATACCTCTGCTGTTCGGCGCTGCGGCTGCCCCAGCCGCCATGGAGGTTGCCGGCTTTGCCGTTCTGCTGTGCGCCAAAGAGGATCGCACCGCTCAGCCGGCTGTAGAGAAACGCGTTGGCGTCATGCCATAGTTCGGTCGGCTGCGGCAGAGGCGCGGGCGGCGGGTACTTGATCCAGGCGCCGAATTCGGTGACATTGAAATAATTGAGGACATGAAAGCCCTTTTGTTTCATCGCCGTCGCATAACGGCTCATCTGATTGATGGAGGTCCAGGTGTCGGGCTTTTTTACATCGATTTTAAAGCGTTGCCAGCGTTGATCGCGATCCTGCAGCGGCGGGACAAACTGCCCCATGTAAGGAAAATCAAAACTGGCCTTCCAATTGACCAGACCGCCCATGCGATGATATTTTTCTTCGTCGAACGGCCCTTCATAGCTCGAGTACAATCCGCAACCAGCCACCTGCGCAGCGGCTGGATTGGGCGGATTGAAATAGGCTGCATAACGATCCACCATCCAGGCCAGGGCCGGCCGCCAATCCGCTTCGTGGACGATCAGATCCATACTCCAGCGAATGGTGCGATGTTCACCCAGCCGATAATCCCGGCGCGACAGCAGAAACGATCCGTCGCTGCCGGTTTCCAGCGCCAGGTCCAGCAGGGTATCCTCCGGCGATTGTACCAGGGTAATGCCGAGGTCATTTTTGGGCTGTAACACGGTGAACACCGGCAAGGCGAAACCGCCGCCCAGATAGTAATGGCCGCCGTAGAGCAGAAAGCGTTTGCCGAGCGGCCGCGACTGCAGCGGATCCTGCCACTCTTTACACAGAGTAAATGCTTTTTCCTGCGGTTGATCCTGAAACGGATCACCCCATGCGGTCCAGAAGCGGGTGCCGACCGTATCCATGATCTGCCAGCGGGTTTGCAGAGGAATGGTGAACGGCTGGTCGCTGCCGGAAGAGAGCTCCACCTGCCAGCGCAATCCTTTCGCCGTAGCGGAAAACAGCTGATCACATTCCAGCGTGCGACCGCTTGAATCCTGATAGGTGGTGTGCCAGGTCAGATTGCGACCGTGGCGCTTGCCCTGCGAGCGCACAGCGCGAAATCCCGGAAAGGTGGTGGCCGCACTGAAGCCCACCGGCGCATCCGCGTTGGCTGATGTGATGGAGCGCAGCTCGCCGTTTCTGTTAAAGTGAAACACCCTGTCGCCGGAAGAAAGGTTGCGCGGGTCCTCTTTTTTGCAATGCAGCGCCAGCAAAATCAGCAACACTCCGTAAACGATTTTTTTCATGATTGCTCTCCGTGAATGCATTCAGCAAATTCGTGGCAACAAGTCGCCGCTGGGCCAGTGCACCATGCGCCAGGCCCCATAGACCGTTTTGATGCTGACCCGGCTGTCGCTCGCGGCCACGACCTCTCCGATGATCTCGGCCTCGCTGCCCAGCGGATGGTTGCGCATGGCGGCCAGAGCTGTGTCTGCCATCTCTTCCGCCACGATGGCGATCATTTTGCCTTCATTGGCCATATAGAGCGGATCCAGGCCGAGGAGATGGCAGCCGTTTCTGACCGCCGGTTGTACGGGTATGCGTTCCTCTTTAATCTTTATTTCCACGCGGCTGGATTCGGCAAACTCCCAGAGCACGGCGGCGACGCCGCCGCGGGTGGCATCGCGCATGGCGTGCACGGCCGGACCGCATTCGGCCAGCAGGGAGGCTACCAGTTCGTGCAGCGGTGCGCAATCGCTCACCACGGCCGATTGGAAATCCAGCCCCTTGCGCTTGCCGAGCACGGCCAAACCGTGCTCGCCGATGGAGCCGCTGAGGATGACCCGATCTCCCGGCCGTACGTTTGCAGCCGAGAGGACATGGTCCTGTTCCATCACGCCGATGCCGGCGGTGTTGATAAAGAGCCGGTCCACATGGCCGCGATCGACCACTTTGGTGTCGCCGGTCACGATCATGACGCCGCTGCGTTGGGCGGCCGCTGCCATGGACTGGACCACCTGCTCCAGGTCGGAAAAAGCCAGACCTTCTTCAATAATAAAGCCGGCGCTCAGATAGAGCGGCCTGGCGCCGCACATGCACAGATCGTTCACCGTCCCGTACACCGCCAGTTCGCCGATATCGCCGCCGGGGAAGAAAATCGGCTGCACCACATACGAGTCGGTCGTAAAGACCAGCCGTCCCGCTGGTTGCGGCAGAACGGCGCCGTCGTTCATCTGATCAAGATAGACATTTTGAAAACGGCTTTTGAACAGCGAGTGAATCAGCTCGTTCATGTGACGGCCGCCGCTGCCATGACTCAGCTGCACCGATTCGTTGGGCGCGATCGGCAGCGGACATTGCAGGTTCATGGTTTGATCGTCTTGAGACATGACAGCTCCGGACAAAAAGTGATAGGGGGCGGACCAGACATCTGTCGCTCAGCGGTGATAGGCAAAATAGGCGGCACAGGCGCCTTCGCCGGAAACCATGGTAGCGCCCAGCGGGTGCTGCGGCGTACAGCGACCGGCAAAGGCAGGACAGTCGACCGGTTTTTTCAAACCCTGCAGAACCAGGCCGCTGATGCACTCTGGTGGTTCCTGCACGACCATGTCGTGCAGGCGAAAAACCTGTTCGGCATCGTGCTCGCTGTATTCGTCACGCAGCCGCCAGCCGCTGTCGGCGATGCGACCGATGCCGCGCCACGACCGGTCGCACACCGTAAACACCTCGGCGATGCGTTGCCGGGCAGCGAGATTGCCCTGTTTGTTCACCACACGGCCGTAGGCGTTCACCACGCTGTACTGCTGATGTTCCAAAAGGGTGACGGCCTGCAGAATGCCCTGCAACAGATCCACCGGCTCGAACCCGGTAACGACCACAGGAACTTTATAATTGCGGGCAATACTTTCATAGGGCTGCCAACCCATGACGGTGCAGACATGGCCGGCCGCGAGATACGCCTGCACGCGATTGTGCGGCGAGGCCAGCAGGGCCTGCATGGCCGGCGGCACCAGCACATGCGATACCAGCAGGGAAAAATTTTTCAAGCCCTCTTTTTTGGCTATATACGCCGCCATGGCGGTGTTGGGGGCTGTGGTTTCAAACCCGATGGCCAGAAAGACCACTTTTTTGTCCGGCATCACGCGCGCCAGTTCAATGGCATCCAGAGGCGAATAAACCATGCGCACGTCGCCGCCGCGGGATTTGACCGTGAACAGATCTGTGGCCGACCCCGGCACGCGCATCATATCGCCAAACGTTGTAAACACCACTTCGGGCCGACCGGCAATGGCGATGGCCTTGTCGATCGTTTCCAGAGGCGTCACACAGACCGGGCAGCCGGGACCGTGCACCAGCTGCAGGTGCAAAGGCAGCAGCTGATCGATGCCGCTGGCCAGCAGCGCATGCGTCTGACCGCCGCAGATTTCCATGATCACCCACGGCCGGGTGGTGACGCGATGGATCTGTTCCAGCAATCGTTTGGCGATTTCCGGGTTGCGGTACGGTTCGGCCGGATGCATGCTACTGTTCCTGCTGATTCGGGCGGTCCGACTGGCCATCCAGTACCTCTTGCCAGAGTTGATAAAATTGCCGCATCTCTTCTTCATCAACCCTGTTGATGGCAAAGCCGGCGTGCACCATCACGTACTCGCCGATCTGCACATCGGCCAGATATTCCAGACATACGGTTTTGATCACGCCGCCGAAATCCAGATCGCCCATGAGGACGCCGTTCTGTTTTTCTATTCTACAAACTTGAGCCGGAGCCGCGAGACACATGGTGAGGTCCTTTCCTGTTTGTCGCTGAAGCGTCAGCGATCCCGGGTGTTGCGTTCTTTGCATCCCCGGGTGTTCCGTCAGCGGGCCGAATAGCCGGCAACCACAACCTGGCCCAGAGCCAGACCGCCATCATTGGTCGGCACCTTCCGGTGACTGATCGCGTTAAATCCCTCTTGCTGCAACCGCTGCTGCATGATATGAAGGAACAGCCGATTCTGATAAACTCCGCCTGACAGCGCCACTGTGTTGATGCCGGTCCTGGCCCGCGCCGCGGTTGCTGCATGAATGAACAACTCGGCCAGGGTACTGTGGAATTTTCGCGCGATCAAATCCACTGGCACTCTGTTCAATACCGCGCCAGAGAGGCAGCGAACGAGGCTGCTGATCGGCAAAGGGCCGGATCCGGCGCCTAAATCCACATCGTACGGCTTTGCCGGCTGTTCCCTGCACAGCATCTCCAGCTCTATGGCCGCCTGGGCTTCAAAGGTCACGTTGTGTCGCAGACCGATGAGGCTGGCCACCGCATCGAACAGACGTCCACAGCTGGAGGTCAGCGGCGCATGAACGTTGTTGGCCATGACTTGCGCTACCAGCTTTATCTCTTCCAGTGTACGGTTTTGCCAGCAGGGCAGGGGTAAGGTCAGCGCCTCTTCGCCGAACGCATTCCACACCTGGCTGAGAGCCATACGCCATGGTTCGCGGACAGCGATCTCGCCGCCCGGCATGGGCACCGGCTCCAGCCAGGCCCAGCGGCTGAAAGAGCGAATATCGCCGATGAGGATTTCACCACCCCAGACTGTGCCGTCGTTTCCATAGCCGGTGCCGTCGAGGATGATGCCGATACACGGTTCTTCCAGGTGATGTTCGGCCATGACCGCAGCCATATGAGCGTGATGGTGTTGAATGCCTATGACCGGGGCCAGCGTCTGGCGCTGCGCCCACAGGGTGGAAAAATAGTCCGGATGCAGATCGCAGGCGACAACCTCCGGTTTGAAATCAAAGATATATAACAGATGCTCGATGGCGTGTTGGAAAAAAGTAAACGCCTCGCTGTGGTCCAGGTCGCCGATGTGCTGACTGAGAAGGACTTGCCGCTCCCGGCCGATGGCGACCGTGTTTTTCAATTCCCCGCCGCAGGCAAGCACTCGCGCTGCCAGCGGTGAGCCGAGCGGCACCGGGCCGGGCACATAGCCGCGACTGCGACGGATAAATCGCGGCGCTCCGTCCGCCACCATGACGACGGAGTCATCGCACCGCTGCAGGATGTCGCGGTTATGCAGCAGAAACAGATCGGCGATATCCCGCAGACGCGCAAACGCTTCGTCCGGGCTGATGGCGATGGGTTCTTCGCTGTAATTGCCGCTGGTCATGATCAGCAGATCGTGTGGTCCGGAGAGCAGCAGATGATGCAGCGGTGTGTAGGGCAGCATAAAGCCGAGATAGCGGTTGCCCGGCGCGAGGTTGTCAGCCAGATCCGTCCTGCTTCTGGATAGCAGCAGCACGATCGGGCAGGCACGCGACTGCAACAGCGCTTTTTCAGCGTCATTGATATGCGCATAGCGTTGCACCACCTCCACGTCGCGCGCCATGAGGGCAAATGGTTTTTCCTGGCGGCCCTTGCGTTGACGCAGTCGAGCCACGGCGGCCTGATGGCGCGGGTCCGTTGCCAGATGAAAGCCGCCGAGCCCGCGCAGAGCCAGGATGCCGCCATCGCTGATGGTTTGCCAAACCCGTTGAAAAAGATTCTGGTCAGGAACAGGTTTGCCATCGGCGGTGTGCAGCGACAGCGCCGGACCGCACGCTGGACAGGCGGTGGGTTGCGCATGGAAGCGACGGTCCATGGGATTATGATATTCGGCCGCGCACTCGGCGCACATGGGAAACATGGACATGGAGGTGTTGACGCGGTCGTAGGGGATAGAGCGCACAATGGTAAAGCGTGGACCACAGTTGGTGCAGTTGCTGAAAGGATAGTTGAATCGACGATCGTGGTCGTCGCGCATCTCAGCCAGACAGTCGGGACAGACGGCCAGGTCCGCAGAAATTTGCGCCCTGGCATTTCCTTCATGACCGCTGCTTTTGATGCTGAATCCTGTTTCGATCTCTGGCGTAAGAGACTCTACCAGCAGGCTGATGATGTTTGCCAGAGGCGGCGGCTCAGTGGTCAATTTGTTTTGGAACAGATCCAGGCTTGCGGAGGATCCCTGCACCTCCACCAGCACGCCCTCGACGTCGTTGTGGACCCAGCCGGTCAATCCCATGGCCAGAGCGTGTTTGTATACAAAGGGTCGAAATCCAATGCCCTGGACGAGACCGGAAATCCGGATGCGTCGACGTTCGAGGTTCATGTTGATACCTGTGCGATGGTTGAAGCCATATCTCTGCCTGGATCCATCAGGCAGAGTGAACCAGGCTCTGCAGCCAGTCGTACCACGCCGCCAGCCCCTCACCGCTGCGGCAGGAAAGCTCGAAAATCCGCAGCGATGGATTGATGGCCAGGGCGTTCTTTTTCACCCGCTCCAGCTCAAAATCAGAGGTGCCCAGCAGATCTATTTTATTGATGACCATGACCGAGGCGCGGCGGAACATGGCGGGATATTTGAGCGGCTTGTCGTCGCCTTCGCTGGTGCTGATCAACACGACTTTCATGTCCTCGCCGAGATCATAGCTGGAGGGACACACCAGGTTGCCGACGTTTTCGATGATGAGGAGGTCGAGCTCTGCCAGGTCGAAATCCGCAATGGCGGTCGCGACCATTCTGGCATCGAGGTGACAGGCGCCGCCGGTGATGATGGGCTTGACCAGAGCGCCGCCGGCGTTGAGCAGGCGGCGGGCATCGTTCTCGGTTTGCACATCGCCGGCGACCAGGGCCATGCGCAGGCGGCCCTGCAGAGCCGAACAGGTGCGTTCCAGCAAAGAGGTTTTCCCGGAGCCGGGTGAACTGACCAGGTTGAGGGCGACAACGCCGTGTCGGTGCAGTCGCGCTCGAATCTCGGCCGCGAGGCGGTCGTTTTCGGACAGCACCTTTTTTTCAATGGGAATGGCTGTGCTCATCTCTGCTCACTCTTCTGCGACAAAAAAAGCGATATCGAGCTCGTCGCCGCCGCTGACCTGGATTTGATCGGACCGGCAGGACGGACAGGTCAGGGTGGCGGCGCGCACCTCTGTGGTTTGCCGGCACTGGCGGCAATAGAGTTGCAAGCCCACCTGTTCGATCTCCAGGCTTGTATGCTGCAACGCTGTATCCAACCGCAAGCTTTCGTAACCGAACTGGACGGCCTCCGCCATGACGCCGCTCCAGACGCCGATGCGCAAGGCGATTTTGCTGACCCGTGTTATGCCGCGGTGCTGCATTTCACGCAGCACCGTGTCGATGACGGCCTGCGCGATGGACATTTCGTGCATGGTTACCAGAATAGTATGTAAAAGCCGACGACCGCCGCAATCACCATAGATCCCAGAATCGGCACCAGGGCAGAGGTGGATTTTTCCACCTCTTCGCGTACCGGCAGCTTTTTTTCTTCTGCCAAAGGTCGCCACCAGGTGATCAGCGCCATGATCGCCAGGATGAGAGCAAAGGTGATGGCCATGCGATTGAGAAAGGCGATATGGCCGAACTTCCAGGCCAGTACACCATAGATGGGAGCGCTGGCCAGCAGTGCGGCCACGCCGGCAGCGGCCGGGGCCCGTTTGATGACAAAACCAAAGACAAATGCCGCCAGGATGCCGGGAGAGATATAACCCTGGAATTCCTGAATGTAATGGAAAATGCCGCCAAAGCGCGGATCGGCCAGCTTGGGTGCGATCCAGCAGCCGATGAGCATGAACACCACGGTCGTGCTGCGACCAAAACGGACCAGGTTGCTCTGAGACGCCTCTTTGCGCCAATGGCGTTTATAAAGATCCATGGTGAGAATGGTGGCCGATGAATTGAGAACCGACGCCAGGGTGCTGATCACGGCGCCGGTGAGAGCGGCAAAGATAAAGCCGCGCAGACCCAGAGGCACCAGGTTTCGGATCAGGGTGGGAAAGGCCTGGTCGGCCGAAGCCAGTTTGTCGCCATACAGCTGCATGGACATGATGCCCGGGAAGACGATGGCGAAGGGGATGAGCAGCCAGAGGGCAGCGGCAAAGATGATGCCCATTTGTCCCTGGCGCAGATCTTTGGCTGCCAGCGTTCTCTGCATGATGAACTGGTTCAGGCCGCAGTAATAGAAATTGGGAATCCACAAACCGATGATCAGGACGGTCCACGGCATTTCCGGATGATCCCTGGGCAGGACCATATGCAGCCGGTCGGCATTGGCCTGCAGAAACGGAGCCACGCCGCCGATGGCGTTGAATCCCAGCACCATCACAAAGAGGCCGCCGATCAGCAGGGCCGAGCCCTGAAACAGGTCGGCCCAGGCAACGGCCTGCAGGCCGCCCCAGGTGGTATAAATCACCGCAATGCCGCCGATCAGCCAGACCGCGGTGATCATATCCACGTCGAACACGGTGTGCAGCGTCAGCGCCCCGGAATAGAGCACGGCGGTGGTAGTGACGCTGACATAGATGATGACCGTCGCCAGCGCCATGATCGCCCGCGCGGTCGGATTGTAGCGATACTCGAGATATTCCGGCATGGTATAGATGCCGGCACGCAGGAATCTGGGCAGGAACCACATCGCCACCAGCACGATGGTGATGGATCCGAGCAGTTGATACCCGGCCACAGCCAGGCCCACCTGACCGGCGCCCTGGCCGCTCATGCCGACGAACTGTTCGGTAGAGATGTTGGCCGCCACAATGGAAAAGCCGATCAGATACCATTTCAGGCCGCGACCGGCGAGGAAATAATCTTCAGCGTTTTTTTCTTTCCGGCTTTTATACAGGCTCACGGAAATCACGGTTAAAAAAAACAGGACAAAAAAGAGAATATCCAAAAGGGACAAGTTCATCGGTTCACCTGTTCTGGGATGAGATGCGGATGCAACGGAAACGGCTAACTTAAACGATAACCAATGTTCTGCAGGAATTCGCGACGGTGTTTGACGTCCACCTCGGTCTCTACACCTTTTGGCGACAGGCCATCCACCACACCGAGTATGCCGCACCCCTGTTCGGTTTGCGCCACAACGACCTGAACGGGATTGGCCGTGGCGCAAAAAATGGTGACGATCTCTGGCACCTGGCGCAGGACGCGGAGCAGGTTGATGGGATAGGCGTTGCCGAGAAAAAGAATAAAGCTGTGGCCGGCCGCCAGCGCCAGAGCGTTCTTTTTCGCCAGTTCCACCAACGCGCTGTCGGTGCCGCTGCAGCGCACCAGACAGGGGCCGGAGGCTTCGCAAAACGCCAGACCGAATTTGATGCCGGGCACGGCCGCGACCAGCGCTTCGTGCACGTCATCGACGGTTTTGATGAAATGAGATTGGCCCAGGATAAAGTTCAATTCGCCGGGATTTTCGATGGCAACGGTTTTGATGTTCATCTATGTTCTCCTGAATAAGAATCGATTGCGTTTGTAGGAGCCGGCTCCTGCCGGCGATGGTGCGGGGCGGTGGCAGAACCGCGCCCCGAAAATAGCACTGATCGCCCGGGGAATGTTTCCCCGGGCGGAATCCTGGATCGGGCTTTTGCCCGAGATACAACGGGATATTGCTGCAAGGCTCTGCTTTGTCTGATTTGCTCAATATCTATCCCAAAATGGACAACACCTGCGGCAAATCCGACAAGTCCTGCAACAGAAAATCCGGGTTATACGGCTGCAAATCCTTTTCTTTATAATGTGCCGCGGCCACGGCCACGGCTTTGGCGTTGTGGGGTTGGGCGCACAAAATATCGCTGGGGGTGTCGCCGATCACGTAAATCTGATCGGGCGCCGGTGTGCGCTCATACTTGGCCGCAAAACGGCGGATCGCATAGGGCAACAGCTCCGGCCTTTTTTCCGAATCGTCGGCAAACGCGCCGAAAGAAAAATAGCGGTCCAGCCCAAAGTGCGCCAGTTTGATATAGCCGCTGGTCTCCCAGTTGCCGGTGAGCAGGCCGAGAAAAACTTGCTCCCTCTGCTGCAGAGCCGGCAACAAGGCCGCCACGCCGGGCATCAGTTTTTTATCACCGGCCGGATTATCCAGCTCGGCCGGCAAACAGGCAAAGTACCGCTTTTGAAATTCCTGCAGCGCCGCCGGCGTATCGGGGAGATGACGGGCTTTTACTGCGTCACGAAAAATGGAGGTGTCGGTGCGGCCGGCGAGATTGATGCCGCTGAAAACCTCCTCAATTCCATAGATGTCAAAAAAGGCCTGGTTCATGGCACGCAAGCCGGCGCCGCCGGAAAGCATCAGAGTGCCGTCGATATCGAACAACAGTATTTTCATGATCCGTCCGTTCAGGATAGTATGTCCCTAAGATAAGAAAAACACAAACCGGAAGCAACAGCTTTGAAAAACGCCGAAAGAATGCCAGGCGAACACGCTCTCCTGCACGATTGTATTGAAAATATTACAAAAAATGGCTAATTTCCTGAAACGTAATGAACGGATAACAAGAGGACGAGAATGAAAAAGGCGGTATGGATTTTACTGTTGCTGGGTCTGTCTGTCCCGGTGGTGCAGGCGTGCACGAATCTGCTGGTCAGCAAAGGCGCGTCCACGGATGGTTCCACCTTTATTACCTATCTGGCCGATTCGCACGTCTTGTACGGCGAGCTGTTTTTCGCGCCCCGCGGCATTCACCAGGAAGGCACCCTGGTGGATGTGTATGATTGGGATTCCGGGAGATATCTCGGCCAGATCAAACAGGCGGCCCGCACCTGGCAGGTGGTGGGCAACATGAACGAATATCAGGTTTCCATCGGTGAAACCACCTATGGCGGCCGCGGCGAACTGACGGATCCCAAAGGCGTGGTCGATTACGGCAGCCTGATGTATCTCGCCCTGCAGCGCGCCAAAACGGCGCGCGAAGCGATCAAGGTCATGACCGATCTGGTGGCGGAGTACGGCTATGCCAGCTCCGGCGAATCCTTCTCCATCGCCGATCCCAACGAGGTCTGGATCATGGATATGATAGGCAAGGGCCCGGGCAACAAAGGCGCGGTCTGGGTGGCGCTGCGGGTACCGGACGGCTATATCTGCGGCCATGCCAATCAGGCGCGCATCCGGCAGTTTCCGCTCAACGACAAGGTAAACTGCATGTACGCAGCCGACGTGATCTCTTTTGCCAAAGCGAAAGGCTATTACAAGGGCGCTGATGCCGAATTCAGTTTTGCCGACGCCTATGCGCCCTTGACGTTCGATGCGGTGCGTTTTTGCGAAGCCCGCGTCTGGAGCATGTTCCGCCGCGCCGCGCCCTCGCAGAACTGGAGCGAGGATTTTGTACAAGGTGTCAAAGGGGCACAGCGGCTGCCGCTGTGGATCAAGCCGGATAAAAAGCTGTCGGTGCAGGACGCCATGGCGCTGATGCGCGACCATTACGAAGGCACCTCTCTGGACATGAGCAAAGATGTCGGCGCCGGCCCCTATGGCCTGCCCTATCGCTGGCGGCCGCTCACCTGGAAAGTGGACAGCACCGAATATTTTAACGAACGGGCTATTTCCACCCAACAGACCGGCTTTTCCTTTGTGGCGCAGGCGCGCAGCTGGCTGCCGGACGCCATCGGCGGCGTGTTCTGGTTCGGCGTGGACGACACCTACAGCACGGTGTATGTGCCCATGTACTGCGGCATCGACAAGGCGCCCTATCATTTTGCCGTCGGCACCGGCTCCTTTACGCAGTTTACCTGGGATTCGGCGTTCTGGGTGTTCAACTGGGTTGCCAATTTCTGCTATTTGCGTTACAGTGAAATGATCAAGGACGTGCAGATCGTACAGCGGGAACTGGAAAACAGCTTTGTCGCCAATCAGGCGGAAATCGATGCTGCCGCCCTGGTGCTTTGGAAGAACTCGCCGCAGCTGGCCCGTGATTATTTGACGCAATACAGCGTGGCGCAAACCGAGCGCACCGTTCAGCGCTGGCGCAAGCTGGGCGAAAAGCTTTTGGTCAAATACATGGACGGCAATACCAAGGATGAATTGAACCGCGTCAAGCATATCGGTTATCCCGCTTCATGGTATCGCCGCATTGCCAACGACACCGGCGAGCAGCTGAAAATGCGCAAGCTCGAAGGCGAAATCGCCACGCACTAAATCCGCGCTGGGTGTTGCCGCATGGCTATTCGGTCCATCAACCCGGCTGGCGGTGAGGAGCCGGCGACCAATAGCATAGTGACAGGGTCGCAGATCCATACCAACATCGCGCCCTGTCACTATGCCTTTCAGGACCGGCGCGGCTGCACCCCGGCCGAGCCTTTACCGCTGTTGCACCGGGAAGCAGAGCACCTGCGCCGGTGCAACTGCTGCAGGCCGGTTGCTGTTTTGTCAACGCCGTTGTTAAATGCTATCCGCGCCTGTTCGGTATTATGGAATTCGTCAACATCAAGAGGGTTTGTATCGCAAAATTGCCTTGACATATTCAAAAAATATCATCATATTCGAGCTTTAATATAAGGATTTTACACATCTTTATCCGTACTGCACATATCAGTCTGCTTCCTTCAGGGAACTCTATCACTGGCGCCGACCTCAAGGATCGTTGGCACCGGCCACTCAGACGAGGCCGTAGCGGCTGTTTTCGCCCGTGGGCGAATCTCGCCGCCTCTATAGTCACGATCGCTTAATCATCACCCTTTACAACAATTTTTATTTTTTGTCAAACAGCCCCGCAAGGGAGACTAGTTATTATTTACAGGTAAACCCATGCAACGGAATAACTCTTTTCATTCCACCATTCGGCACGACGGACTCTACGATCCCCGTTTTGAGCATGACAGCTGCGGCGTCGGTTTTCTCGCCCGCCTCGACGCTATGCCGCAGCATGAAATCGTCCGGCACGCCCTGCAGACTCTGATCAATCTGGAGCATCGCGGCGCGGTCGGCGGCGATACGGCGACCGGAGATGGTGCCGGTGTCATGCTGCACATTCCCGATGAACTGTTTCGCAGCGAGCATCTCGGTTTTCATCTGCCGGAAGCCGGCCAGTATGCCGTCGGCATGGTGTTCCTGCCCAACAAAAAGAGCGTCGCCGACCGTTGCGTCAAGATGTTTGAGCGAATCGTCGAAGAGGAAGCCTGCGAGGTGCTGGGATGGCGAGCGGTGGCGGTGCAGGACGGTCCGTTGGGTGAATTGGCCAAATCCACGCAGCCGGTCATTCGGCAGATTTTCATCGGCCGTGGTCGTGTCGCCTTGAGCCATTTGCCGCGCAAATTGTATGTGATCCGCCGCCAGGTGGAAAAGGCGGTGGCCGAGCTGAAGGATGCCGCCGCCAAACAATTTTACGTCTGCAGTCTGTCGCTGAAAACCATCGTCTACAAAGGTCTGCTGACCGGCACGCAGCTCTCCACCTATTACCCGGAACTGGCTCAGGAAACCTGCAAGAGTCCGTTTGCCGTGGTGCATCAGCGCTACAGCACCAACACCATGCCCACCTGGCATCTGGCACAGCCGTTTCGCTATGTGGCTCACAACGGCGAGATCAACACACTGCGCGGCAACATCAACCGCATGCACGCCCGCGAGGCCATGCTGGCCTCTTCGTTTCTCGGCAATGATATAGAAAAGGTAAAACCGATCCTCGTCGAAGACGGCAGCGATTCCTCCATTTTCGACAACGCCCTCGAACTGCTGGTCATGTCCGGCCGCTCGCTTTCCCATTCCATGATGATGATGATTCCGGAGGCGTGCGGTCCCCGAATTCAGATGAGCGAAGACAAGCGGGCTTTTTACGAGTACCATGCAGCGCTCATGGAGCCGTGGGACGGCCCCGCCGCGATGGTGTTCTGTGACGGTCGCTTCATCGGCGGCACCCTGGACCGCAACGGCCTGCGGCCGGCGCGCTACACCATCTCGCGCGACGGCATGATCGTCATGGCTTCGGAAACGGGCGTAATTCCCATTCAGGATCAGCGCATCCTCCGGCGCGGTCGCCTGCAACCCGGCAAGATGTTTCTCGTCGACCAGGAGCAGCACCGCGTGGTGCCGGACAATGAAATCAAAGCCAAGATCTCCCGGCAAAAACCCTATCGCCGCTGGGTGATGGATAACCGCATCGAGTTGCGCGGCCTGTTCATGCCCGCCGACGTGCCCTATGAAGAGCCGGCGGTGCTGCTGTGCAAGCAGCACGCCTTTGGTTATACCGACGAAGAGTTGCGCATGATCGTTTCCCCCATGGCCTCGCGCGGACAGGAGCCGGTGGGTTCCATGGGCAACGATGCTTCGCTGGCGGTGTTGTCCAACCGGCCGCAACTGCTGTTCGCCTATTTCAAACAGCTGTTTGCACAGGTGACCAATCCGCCCATCGATCCGCTGCGCGAAGAGATGGTCATGTCCCTGGAAAGTTTTGTCGGCCGCCAGATCAATACGCTGGAAGAGCAGCCCAAGAACAATTACGGCCTGAAGCTGCCCCATCCCATCATGACCATGGACGACATGGAGCGTCTGCGCGCCGCCCGGCACAAGGATATTCGGGCCGGCCATATCGATATTCTGTTTCCGGCCGATGCTGAAGGCGCCGGCCTGCAGGCTGCGCTGGATAAGGTGTTCAGCCAGGCCGTAGAGTTCATTGACCAGGGCTATAACGTTCTTTTGCTCTCCGATCGCAACGTCAATAAGGAACAGGCGCCTATTCCGTCCCTGCTCGCCGTTTCCGGTTTGCATCAACACCTCACCGAAAAGGGCCTGCGCAACCTGGTCGGCCTCATCGTCGAATCCGGTGAGCCCCGCGAAGTGATGCATTTCGCCCTGTTGCTGGGATTCGGCGCCGACGCCATTTGTCCCTATCTCGCCTTTGCCACGGTCCGCAGCCTGGCCGAAGCCGGTTTGCTGGAAAAAACGCTCAAGCCGGAAGAGGCCATGGACAGCTATATAACGGCTGTGAAAAAAGGATTGCTGAAGACCTTTAGCCGCATGGGCATTTCCACGCTGCACAGCTTTTTCGCCTCGCAGATTTTTGAAGCCGTGGGTTTGAGCAAACCCATGGTGGATGCCTATCTCGGCGGCGTGGCTTCGCGACTCGACGGCATCGGCCTGGAAGAACTTGCCAAAGAGACGCTGCTGCGGCACCGGCGGGGATTCCCGACTGCCGGCGAACCGGAACCGTTGCTGGAGGCCGGCGGCGATTATCACGTCCGCCAGCACGGTGAAAAACATTTGTGGAGCTCTGACGCGCTCTATAAATTACAGCAGGCCACCTGGACCGACGATTATTCCGCGTTTAAAGAATATGCGCGGTTAATCAATGAGCAGTCCCGTGAACGGGTGACGTTGCGCAGCCTGTTGCAGTTCAAAAAAGCCAAGCCGGTTCCCATTGAAGAGGTGGAGCCGGTGGAGAGCATCGTAAAACGTTTCGTTTCGTCCGCCATGTCCTTTGGCTCCATCAGCCAGGAAGCGCACGAGACCATCGCCATTGCCATGAATCGTCTGGGCAGCCGCAGCAACTCGGGCGAGGGCGGTGAAGACCCCAACCGCAGCAAGCCGTTGGCCAACGGCGACAGCAAACGTTCAGCCATCCGACAGATCGCTTCCGGGCGGTTTGGCGTCACCACCGAATACGCCGTGACGGCGGATGAACTGCAGATCAAAATCGCCCAGGGCGCCAAGCCGGGCGAAGGCGGACAGTTGCCCGGCCACAAGGTGAGTCCGGAAATCGCCAGGGTGCGACACACCACTCCCGGCGTGACGCTGATCTCGCCGCCGCCGCATCACGACATCTATTCCATCGAAGATCTGGCGCAGCTGATCTACGATTTGAAATCCGTTAATCCGGTGGCGCGCGTTTCCGTCAAACTCGTTTCCGAAGTGGGCGTCGGCACCGTGGCGGCCGGCGTCGCCAAAGCCAAGGCCGATATGGTGCTCATCGCCGGACACGACGGCGGCACCGGCGCTTCGCCGCTGACCTCCATCAAACATACGGGTCTGCCCTGGGAACTGGGCCTGGCGGAAACGCAGCAGACCCTGATCCGCAACCGCTTGCGCGATCGCATCCGAGTACAGGTGGACGGCCAGCTGAAAACCGGCCGCGATGTGGCCATCGCCGTTTTGCTCGGCGCCGAAGAGTACGGCTTTGGCACCACCCTGCTGGTCACGCTGGGCTGCATTATGATGCGCAAATGCCACCTCAACACCTGTCCGGTGGGCGTGGCTACTCAGGATCCCAAACTGCGCGACCGCTTTAAAGGCAAACCGGAATACGTGGTCCGTTTCATGCAGTTCATGGCGCAGGAGCTGCGCGAGTATATGGCGGAATTGGGATTTCGCACTATCGATGAGATGGTCGGCCGCGCTGACATGCTCAAGGTGGAGACCAACGTGGACCACTGGAAAGCGGCCAAACTGGACTTGCGTCCCCTGCTGGTCATGGATCCGGAAAATCCGGTGCGACGATGCGTGCGCGTTCCGGAACCCAATCATGGCGATCTGCTGGATTCCGAACTGATCCGCCGCTGTGAACCGGCGCTGGCGCACATGCAACAGGTGCGTGTGGATATGCCCATTCGCAATGTGCATCGCACCATCGGCGCGCGATTGAGCGGTGAAATCATCAAGCAGCACGGCAGCAAAGGGCTGCCGGACGGCACCATCCAGCTCTATCTGAAAGGCAGCGCCGGACAGAGCCTGGGCGCATTTCTCGCCCCGGGTATCAGCATGCGCGTAGAGGGAGATGCGAACGACTATCTGGGCAAGAGCATGTCCGGCGGCCGCATCGTGCTGGTGCCGCCCATCGGTGCAACGTTTCAGCCTCACGATAATATCATCGTCGGTAACGTGGTTCTGTATGGCGCGACGGCCGGCGAAGTGTTTATAAACGGTGTTGCCGGCGAACGCTTCGCCGTGCGCAACAGCGGCGCCAAAGCGGTGGTGGAAGGCGTGGGCGATCATGGCTGCGAATACATGACCGGCGGCCTGGTGGTGGTCATCGGCCCCACCGGCAACAACTTTGCCGCCGGCATGAGCGGCGGCATCGCCTATGTGTATGATGAAAGCCAGCTCTTTGACACCCGCTGCAACCTCGATATGGTGGATCTGGAGCCGGTTTGGAAACGGCAGGATGTGGAGCAGCTGCGCAGCATGCTGGAAGACCACTATCGTTTGACCAACAGTCCGCGCGCGAAAATGCTGCTGGAAAACTGGGACGCTCATTTGCCGCTGTTTGTCAAGGTGATGCCGATCGATTACAGACAATCGCTGGAGCGAATGAAATTGTACGAAGACAAGGATAAAGAAACGGTGGCCGTGACCGAGGAGGTGTTCCATGGCTAAGCCGACCGGATTCATGGACTATCATCGTGAAGAGCCGTCCAAACGAAAAAAATCGCAACGGATCCACGACTATCGCGAGTTTGAACAGCCGCTGCTGCCGGAAAAACTGAATCAGCAGGCGGCGCGCTGCATGGATTGCGGTGTGCCGCACTGCCACGCCTATGGCTGTCCGGTACAGAACCGTATACCCGACTGGAACGACATGGTTTATCGTGACCAGTGGCGCCGCGCGCTGGATCTGCTGCAATCGACGGACAATTTTCCGGAATTTACCGGCCGCATCTGTCCGGCGCCCTGTGAAGCCGCCTGTACGCTGGCCATACAACAGGAGCCGGTGACCATTCGTCATATTGAACTGCAGATTGTCGAGCGCGGCTGGAAAGAAGGATGGATTCGCCCGCAAAAGCCGGCCGTGCCATCCGGCAAACGGGTTGCGGTGGTAGGTTCGGGCCCGGCGGGATTGGCAGCGGCGCAGCAACTGGCCCGCAAGGGGCATGAGGTGATTGTGTTCGAACGGGCGGATCGCATCGGCGGCCTGTTGCGTTATGGCATTCCGGATTTCAAGCTGGAAAAATGGGTCATCGACCGTCGACTGGAGCAGATGCAGGCGGAGGGGGTCATCTTTGAAGCCAACGTCAACGCCGGCGTCGATCTGTCGGTGCGATATATGCAGCGCTCGTTTGACGCCATTCTGATGACCACCGGAGCCACCAAGCCCCGCGATCTCGAGGTGCCGGGACGGGAGCTTGGCGGAGTTCAATTCGCCATGGATTTTCTTACGCGGCAAAATAAACTGATCGCCGGCGATGCAGCGGCCGAGGCTCCGGAGCTTTCCGCTGCCGGCAAAAAAGTGGTGGTGATCGGCGGCGGTGATACCGGCTCGGACTGTGTAGGCACCAGTATTCGGCAAGGGGCCAGCCAGGTCACGCAAATTGAACTGTTGGCCAAGCCGCCGGACGAGCGCACACCCGCCAATCCCTGGCCGGAGTGGCCGGCCGTGTTGCGCACCACCAGTTCCCATGAAGAGGGGTGTGAACGGCTGTGGAGTTTGACCACCAAGGGGTTCAGCGGTCATGAAGGCAAACTGACCGGTCTGGAGGCGATGGAGCTGCAGTGGAACGGCCGCCAGTGCCAGGAAATTCAGGGCAGCCAGCGCACGCTGCCGGCTGATATGGTGTTGCTGGCCATGGGATTTGTACATGTCGAGCACGGCCCTCTGGTGAAAGAGGCCGAGTTGTGCCTGGACAAACGCGGCAATATCGTGGTCGATGCCAACCACATGACCTGTGTGCCGGGTATTTTCGCCGCCGGCGATGCCGTGCAGGGTGCTTCGCTGGTCGTGCGGGCGATCTATCAGGGCCGCCAGGCCGCCGCCGGCGTGCATCGGTATCTGGCTGGAATTTGACGCTGGTAAAGATTTTTTTTGCTCGAGCAACGGACGCGCACAGATCCTTCGGCCAGCAAAAAGCGCTGGCCTCAGGATGACAAATGGGTCGCTGATCGCCCGGGGAATTTTTCCCCGGGCGGAATTATGGATCGGGCATTTGCCCGGGATACTATGCGAACCTAAAGGCCGGCGGTCGCGTAGCGGCCGAACGAAGGTAGCCAGGCGTTTTAACGCCTGGAATTTAAGGCCGAAACAGTGCGTCGCGTAGCGACCGCATGAAAGCCCTGTTGCGACACGGACGAGCTCTGACAAATATTATTATAGACCATAAGGGAGGATGAGAAAATGCTAAAGCACTATCTCGTTGTCATCGGGTTGATGTGTATGTTGCCGGCGGTATGGGCGCAAACCGATCAGGTCTGTCGCGTGGAGAAAATCTCCATCGCCACCTCGGTCGAACTCAAAGATCCTGTCGGCGTGGCGACGGAATTCGACGCTGGAACCGGCAAGGTATACTGCTGGATGCGCATCGCCTGTGGCGACATTCCCAAAGAGGTCAAACATATCTGGTATCTCGAAAACGAAAAGCTGCTGGAGGTACCCTTGACGGTCAAATTTCCCTCCATGCGCACCTGGAGCACAAAAAACATTCGACCGGGTAATTGGCGTGTGGAGGTGGTGGATGAGGCCGGTGCGGTCCTGGGGCAAACCTCGTTTACGGTAAAATAATCGTTTTCTGCTTACGACGGGGTCGTCGAGTCCGGCTTGGCCGGTTCTTCGTACGGATTGAGCAGGATTCGATACCAGCAGCCTTTGCAGATCAGCGCCCGATCCACGCTCAGGAGCACCCGCTCCCAGGCGCTGAGAAGACGTCCGCACTTTGGGCAGGACCGGATCACCTTGTCCGGGTCCACTTTGAACTCTTCTTTAGTAGTGGTCAATGCTTTTTGCTCCCGGTTTTAAAATCTCGCCTCTGTTCAACCTGCTGTTGATGGCGATGGTGATCGGTTCTTGACATCGCAACCACCGCACCGGTTCTCTTTGCTCAAACGCCGGCTGGGCCAGCAACCACGGCCAGTCGAGAAAATTGTCGCCATCCTCTCGGGTGATGGTAAAATAGCCGACCATGAACGAAACCAGGTTTTGAAAAAAGTGTGATCCCTGTGAAGGCTGCACATTGAAATCGAGAAAATTGGTTTCGACAATGGCGCGAACGCCGGATATTTGATCCCAGGTCACGGGAATGCCGAGCCAGGGATCCATGCTCCCCAATCGACCAACCACAATCAACAGATAGGGCCGCTTCTCTGCCAGCAGGCGGCTGTTGAAATGGTGCAGTATCTGCGCCACCTCCTGACTCCGGGCGCGGTCAAACGTTTCACGATCCACCACCACAATATCTCTGATCTCCTGAATGCGGCCATGTCCCAGGATCTGCCGGCTGGCGCAGAGGATGTCACTCTTGTCATGTTGTCCCAGGGAGAGTTCTTCGTTCTCACGGTTGATCACCAGGGGGCGCATCTGCAACAGGCCGAATTCAACCGGCTGTTTCGAAAGGTTCACCGCGAACTCGAGCTCCACCGGCGTGCCCATGCCCCAGGTTCCCATTCCCAGCAGCAGGTCGATGATGTCCGGCAAAGGCAAGAGCCTGTTTTTCAGCAGGGGTGCGAAAGAGACCAGGCGGATGCCATTGCGGGAGATGCCGTCGACAATGCGCTCGTCATCCGGTAAAAAGGTCGAACCGATTTTGCCCAGGGTGCCATGCCGTTCTGCGGCGGACAGCTCCAGCAGTTCCAGGGCGGCATCGGAAATGCCTTCGGCCTGGCTGGGTCGATGGCCCAGGTTGAGGGCAAAAAAGCGACGCTGGCTGGCGTTTAGAATATCCTTGGTGCGGCTGTACGGACAGGTCTGCAAAGGATACTGGGGACAGAAACGAACCGAGGCGCCGCCATCCACCACCATCTTGCCCAGGCCCAGCGCCATGGAAACGATGCCGTCGTCCGACTGCTGCGGCGCAATGGGATAAAAATTGTAAGAGCGGGCCACGCCGCTGAACTCTGGATAAAAATGGTCGCCATGCCGCTGGCCGATCACCTTCTGAATGACCACGGCCATTTTTTCCTCCACGAGGCGAAAGGAGGTGGCTTTCATATAATCCTTCGGACCGCTGTAAAACGTGGAGGCATAGACGCGGCGAATGGCGCCTGCGAGTTCGCGCAACCGTTCGAGCGGGTCCGGATGATTATTGGGCAGCATATAGGTGCGGTAGACGCCGGCGAAGGGATGGTATTGCGAGTCTTCCAGCAGGCTGGAGGAGCGCACGGCCAGAGGTTCATGGACCAGGTCTAGAAAACCGGCGAGCTCGTCCAGCACCGATTCCGGAAAATGCGGGGCGGCCAGAAAACGGTGCAGAATGTTCTGATTATCCGTTTCCTGCAAGGCCACCGGCCAGAGATCATTGCGTTCGAGAAATTCGTCAAAGACGCCGGTGCACAGCACCACAGCCGGCGGAATTCGGATGGAGACGCCGTTGAAGCGGTCCTGCACCATATAGTTGTTGATGAGAATGTTGATGAAACTCAGGCCGCGCGCCTTGCCGCCGATAGAGCCTTCGCCGATGCGGGCAAAGGTTTTTTCGGCATCAAAGTTTTCCCGTCGAAACGGAATCATCAGGCCGCGCTGCCACACCTGGCGATAGCCGCGCAGGGAGGTGATGAGGTCCTGGCGCATCTCTTCGATGGAGGCAAAATCCGAAACCTGGCGCGGCCGCAGTTTGTGAGCGAGCCAGAATTCGGTGCGGGCTTTCAGCCAGTGAGAAAAGTGGTTGCGCTCGGCGTGATAGCGGATGCACTCTTCGGGCACCAGGGCGATTTTCTGTTCCAGCGTGATCAGGTCCGCCGCGCGCCCGACTTCGCGTCCGTCCGGCAGGCGGAAGACAAAGTCGCCGAAGGAAAAATTTTCCACCATGAACTGGCGCAGCGACGATTCAAATTCCGGCGAACCTTTCTGCAGAAACGAATCCCCCAGCGCCTGGGCCTGAAGGCGGTTTTCCGGCTGGCTGGATTGAAACAGGATCGGCACATCCGGCTGCCGGCTGTGAACCCGTTGCGCAAAGGCAAAGCCGGCTTCGGGATCGAGACGGCCCTGGCGGCTGAAATCCACATCCGAGATCACGCCCAGCACGTTCTCCTGGTACGCGTCAAAATAGGTGCAGGCCTCCTCATAGCTGGTGCAGTGCAACAGCTTGGGGCGCGCCCGCGTGCGCAAATTCTTGTGGGACAGGTTGATGCCTTCGTTGATGAGTCGACGGGCATGCAGCAGCACTTCACGGTACATCAGCGGCAGAAACCAGGAGTAGTAGCGGATGTTGTCTTCGATGATGAGAATGGATTGAACGCCGGCAATGCGGGTGTCGTGATCGAGGTTGAGATGATCCTCGAGGTTTTTGATGATGGCGATCCACAACCGGTAATCACCCTGCCACATGTACATGCGGTCAAACAGGGCCGCTTCCTCGCTCATGAGCAGGCTGGACCATTCCTGGTTGTCATAGGTGAGCAACACGATGGGAATGGTGATGCCCGCCTGGCGCACCAGGCGGGCAAATCCGGCGGCGGTGGTGTCCTCGATGTGCTGCGTGGTCACAATCAGATCAAAGAGTTTTTCCTCCTTGGCCAGCATCAACGCTTCGCGGCCGCTGGACACGCGGGTGAATTCCGGGGCATGCGTCAGCTGCAGCTCCTGATACTCGTTGCGCAGCAACTCGTAGAGCCGGCCGTCCTCCTCAAAGACGTACAGATCGTACAAACTGGAGACGAGCAGGATGTCGCGGATGCGGCGGCGCATCAGGTTTTGAAAACCCTGAAAGCGGGTGCCATAGCCGTGTTCGACCCAGCTCGGATCAAAGTGCGTGAGCACATCCTTGAAGGTTTTAGGCTGCTGTTCCTGCATGACGTGGCGCCCGGCCTAGATCAATCCCTGATCCATCATGGCGTTGGCGACCTTGAGAAAACCGCCGATGTTGGCGCCGTTGACATAGTTGCCCGGCGTGTTGAACTGCTCCGCCGTCTGCACGCAGGTTTTGTGGATATTTTTCATGATGATGTACAACCGCTGGTCCACCTCCTCCCGGGTCCAGGGCAGGCGCATGCTGTTCTGGGCCATCTCCAGGCCCGAGGTGGCCACGCCGCCGGCGTTGGCCGCTTTGCCCGGTCCATAGAGAATGCCGGCATCGACAAATAGTTGTACGCCGTCCGGAGTGGTGGGCATATTGGCGCCTTCGGAAATGCAGTAGACGCCGTTGCGAACCAGGTTCTGCGCATCCCTGGCGTTGATTTCATTCTGGGTGGCGCTGGGAAAGGCGCAGTGGGCCTTGTGATTCCAGAGCGGATTGTAATCCAGTTTGGCGTCCAGAGGGGTATAGACGGCGTTTTTATATTTGGCAACATATTCCGAAATCCGGCCGCGCTGGACGTTTTTGAGATCCATGACAAAGGCCAGCTTTTTCGCATCGATGCCCTCTTCGTCATAGATGTAGCCGTTCGAGTCCGAGAGGGTCACCACTTTGCCGCCCAGTTGCAGCACTTTTTCCACCGTGTATTGCGCCACATTGCCGCTGCCGGAGACAAGGCAGATTTTATCCTGCAGGCTCTGGTTGCGCGTCGCCAGCATCTCTGCGGCAAAGTAGGTGGCGCCATAGCCGGTGGCTTCCGGCCGAATCAGCGAGCCTCCCCAGTTCAGCCCCTTGCCGGTGAGCACGCCGGTGAACTGGTTGACCAGTTTTTTATACTGGCCGAACAGGTAGCCGATTTCGCGGCCGCCGACGCCGATGTCGCCCGCCGGCACATCCGTGTCGGCGCCGATATGGCGATACAGCTCGTTCATAAAGGCCTGACAAAAGCGCATGACTTCGTTGTCGCTCTTGCCTTTGGGATCAAAGTCCGAGCCGCCCTTGCCGCCGCCCATAGGCAGGGTGGTCAGGCTGTTCTTGAACACCTGCTCGAACGCCAGAAATTTCAGCACGCCCAATGTGACCGACGGGTGAAAGCGCAGTCCGCCTTTGTAAGGGCCGATGGCGCTGTTCATCTGAATACGGAAACCGCGATTGATCTGAATTTCGTTGCGATCGTCCATCCAGGCTACGCGAAACATGATCACCCGCTCCGGTTCGATCATGCGTTCAAACACCCGGCTGCTGCGGTATTCGGGGTACCGGTCATAGACCAATTCCACCGATTCTGCGACTTCTTTAACGGCTTGATGAAATTCCGGTTCTGCGGGATTTTTGCTCATGACCCTGGCCATGACCTCTTGCACGAAATTCGACATTTTTGTACTCCTGTTGGTGAATGATTACACGTATGTCGAAAATAACAAATGCTTTGATTCGATGCAAGCTGTTTTTCCCGTCCGGGACCGTCCCTTTTCAGTAACATTGCCTGTCAGGGTACGTATAATGAGCGGCTGTTTAAAACCTGCAAACAATTTTTTCCGGATCAGCGAATTTGCTTGATAATAACTAGTAATATTTATATTATATTAACTGGGAAAGCCTTTTCCTTCCCGCAGGTTTAGCATAAGGACAATGGAATATGTCAGGTCTTAAGAAAATCAAGAGTCTGTTCTGGCAGGAATCCGCACCCCCTTCTGCAGCGCCACTCTCGAGCGAGCCGCTGACGCCGCCGTTGCCGCCGCTGACCTATGCAGCGCCGGAACCGGTGGTGCCGATGATATCGACGCCGGTGGCGGTGGATCAGGAATTTTACAGCGGCATCGAAAAAGAGATCAACAAAGCCATGACCGGCGAGTTCGTCGAGTTTTATAACCAGATGTCGGTCATCAATGAAAAGTTCGCCAACCTCGATGAACCGACCCGCTATCAGCTGGCCTTTCATGCCGCCCAGACCGCCTTGAAGGCGAGAAACATCAACCTCTCGTTCAGCAATCTGCTCAAGGCGATGGACCTGCTCACCCAGGTCCTGGATGTGGAAAGGCGTGAATTCCAGATGCAGAACAGCCAGGGCTACCAGGCTAATCTGAATTCGGTAAAAGCCAAATCCGAAGAGATCGGCCAGGGAATAAAGGCCAGGGAGAATCGGTTGCAGGCGATACAACAGGAACTGGAAGCGTTCCTGGCGGCGAAAAACGCCGAAAAGAAAAAGCTGGAAGAGGAGCGCAACACCCTGGTTTCACAGCGCGTCGTGGTGGAGAGCGAACTGAACCAGATCGAACAGAAAAAGGAAGAACGTGCGAAACGATTTGATGCGGCCCTGCAGGCGCACGCACAACGTCTTACTCAGCTGAAGGATAAATTACAAACGAATCTGCGCAGCATAAAGTAACAGGAGGAGCGTATGAACGACATGCCGACCCTGCCGGGTGCGGACAAAGTCAGCACTTTTATTTCCAAACGGGAAAAAACGTGGGGTAATTTCGGCGCACTGCTGCTGGTGGTGGCCGTGGTGGCCGGTTTCTACGTCGCCGCCCCCTTTCTCATCAATCTGCTCAACATGGCCATATCCGTCGTCGGCAAGATGGTGGTTCTGGGCGTGCTGGCCGGCGTGGCGGCGCTGCTGTGGTTTCTTTTTTCCAGCAAACAGTTTCACGCCATCTTGTGGTACTGGCGTTCCAAATTCTATCGCTGGTTCACCAGCCTGATGATCAAATCCGGCCCGCTGGATGTCATCTATGCCTATGTGAATGAATACCTGGGTGAAAAGCTGGACACCATCCGCGAGGCGGCGGACCGGGTGTACGGCATTCGCAATGAAATCAAACAGAATATCGAAAAATACGAAGCGCAGATCCGCGAACGCATTCAGCAGGCCGATACCTTAAAGAGCCGGTTTTATCGCAACAATCAGTGGATCGATGAGGACAAGCGTTTTCAGTTTCAGAAAATTTCCAGCGAAGCCGGCATGCTGCAGTCCAACCTGGATAAATCCTCCAAGCGGTTCGAACGCGCGGAAAAATATTGCCAGATCATGAAAAAGATGCAGCAGGCCTTCGAATTCTACCGCGACAAAACCAAGTTTTTCGCCGATACCCTGGCGGCCGACTATCGCGAAGCGCAGGCCATGGCCAAAGCGACGCAGGCGACCTCGAGCGTGCTGGGCGGCGATCCGCGCTCGGATATCTATGAAATGTCGGTGAAATATGTGCAGGGCCAGATCGCCCTCTTTACCGGCCAGGTCGATCGCTTTATGCAGGTGGCGCCGCAGTTCCTGGCCGAGCCGGAGCTGCACGATATGGTCAGTGAAGACGCCATGATGAAAACTCTCGATCAGTGGGACCAGGCCACGGATCAGCTGATGGTACAGGCCGAGAACATTGACAAGGCCGGCCAGGCCATGTCTTCAGGCGACAAGAATCAGGTGTTCGCCATCGTTAAGAGCGGCGACAGCCGTGAACTGGTGCCGGTGCAAAACGCACCCAAATCGGACGAGAAGAAAAAGTATAGCTGGTAAGTTTGCTTTAAATGCAGGACCCCTTTGAGGTGTCCTGCATTTGGATCACCAGGAAATGTCAGATCCCTTGCGGTGTCTGACACCTGGATCATCGTTTGGTTCCGGATTTTGAATTTATACGTATCATATCTGATCACGCACACCGCGGCGCCAGCCTGGAT